>DATBHX010000021.1:0-74130 GCA_036557225.1 Candidatus Angelobacter sp. | reverse complement strand
TGTTGAAGTCGGCGCCACGGTTGTAGAACTCGACCACTTGCTCCAGCGTTAATTGGCTGCCGTTGTGAAAGTACGGAGCGGTGAGGGCAACATTGCGAAGTTGCGGAGCTTTAAAGAAGCCGCCGTTCGCAATCTGGTCGCTGCAACTCAATGGCGCCATGGAGATTCCGTCGCTGGGGCGACCGGGAATCATGATGGCTTCCGCGGGGTTATTGCAGACTCTCTCACGCAGATATTCCGACTGCGAGAGCGATTTGCCGGCGATTGGATCCGTTCCTGCCAGGCCCAGGTCCTCCGCCGTTGGCCGCACACCAATGTGGTAATAGCCGGTGTCATAGACACGGACTTGCATATCGGCCATGACCATACGTTCCGAAGGACCAACGGTGCTGACGGTCCCGACGGATGCATTGGAGAGTTCGGGGCCACCGTGGCAATTCACGCAACGGCCTTTAGTTTGGAAGACGAGAAGCCCACGAAGCTGACCTGTGGTGAGAGGCGTTGGCCCGACCGAGTAGCTGATCTTCACCGGGAATGTAGAGACCGGCGGAAGGCCAAAGAGCAGGGTCAATCTACCGCTCGCGTAATCGATCTGTCCGTTGTCAAGACCTACGCCCATCACGCGGCCATCGCCGTAGTCAAAGGCATACGCCATGTCCTGATCACTGAAATCCGCCAGCGGATCCAGCGCAATAACGGAAACCGAATAGGGCTGAATTCCAGGCTCGAGTTGGATCGTATAGCTCTGGGTGTGGTTGTCGCCAATCAAGTTGTACGTCTTCTGTTGCTCCATGAACTTGTCAAAAGGCGTTTGATCGGCAATCAAAGTGCTCTCATACATCTGGATCGCCACGCCCCAGAAGAGCGAGAAGTTGTATTCCATCTGGCTGTAGCCAGTGGTTCCGCCGGGGCAGGCATCCTTCTGGCCTACTTGCGTTGCAAGAGAGCCGTCCGCGGCCAGGCAAAGCTGCGATTGGAATTGCCACCATTCCGGCAGGAATGCTTTCTGAATCAGTTCGGCATAGCTGGCAGTAAGCCCTCTTCCAGGAGCGTTGGACATGGCGCCCAGCACGCTGTCAGTTGGATCTACAAACTGCTTCGCCAGAGGCTTGCGCGCCAGCAGCTTCTTGCCCACCTGGTGGAAGTTGCGATCGTCCGCGGACATTTCCGTGCTGCTGAGAATCGGGCCGAGTGATTGCGAGCACAGTGCGGAATTTGCCATGGCGACGTGCGCCGGGCCGAGTTTTCCGTCGCCATCCACCGCCAGCAAGTGCGTGGAACCGTCACGAGCGCCAAAAGGATTGGCGCCGTTGCATTCGTTTTGCGCGCGACCGTCCCAGAAATTCCGGAAATTAAACACTGCATCAACCGCGCTGGGGGTGTTGCGCCCGGTTACCTTGCGTGTGTTAATCCGCTTGGTAGGATCGTTCGGATCGGGAACGGAAAAAACCGGATCGGCGACCGAACTGCCGGTTTCCACGCTGTTGCGGATCGAGACTGTTGCGGGTCTGGATTGGGCCACGCAGGTCGTGGTGACGTTGGATTTGCCGGGACCACGAGAAGGAGAGTGGCTGCCGGAGTTGTTACCGCTCCGGTCACCAAAAGTCGGGGTGATACCCTGATCGCCGTCGCCACCGTCATTGTCACTGCCACTGGTGATGCACTTCGGGTTATTCGAGCCCTTGCCGTCTCCGGAATCTTGAGGCTGGCCGCCGTTCACGATGACTTGGGCATGGGTTGTGGCGAATACGCCTTGTGAACCCGTAATGTCGTTCACGTCTGAAATCACGCTAAAGCGATCATTAGGGTTAGCGACTTTGCGGAACGGATAGTCGCCGTCATGGTATCCGCCAAAGCCGGCTGCTGATGTCCCTGCTTTCAGGTGGTAGTTGGGAGCGCCGCCCATGTCGAATTGGTTGTCGCCGGCGGGATTGACTTCATTGATGGCGCGGCTATCCGCGCCTGCATTGAAATGACAACTCGCGCACGCCTGGGTATCGTCGCTGCCGGCCTGCATGTCCCAAAACAGAGCTTTGCCGAGCTGTATTGCAGCGGTCCTGTCGGCGAGAATGCCTTCCATCCCGAAGACGGGAGGAACTGGAACTGTTGAGAGTGCGGCGAGTGGGCGGAGCGGAATGACCATCCCCTGCTCCGGTAAAGAGGCTGATTGGGCACGAACATGACTGAAGTAGCCTATCGCTGTAACGATAGCCACGACAGATGCACATACGCGTGAAAGCGTACGAATCCCGGAAGCCCGTTTCATCGTATTTTCTCCTAAGTGTCAGCCCGATATCCCCGCGCGGCTCTGCGACCGCTTCTGATATCGAGCAGTGGCATTCTGATAGGTGCGAATTAGACGCTCATTAGCAGAGTGTTAAACCTTTTAATCTTGAGGATGGTGTGGCAGGGGTACAGTGGTTCGAAAGATAGATGAAGTGAAAGCAGCCTATCGGGAGTGTGCAAAACAGCGGTTGCAGTGTGAAGAGCTGAAGCCTGAAGGCCTCATATCAATAGGTTTGTGGCGGTCACAACGCGCCTAGGTGATCAAGGAGCCTCCCGGCCGGCGATGCGATCGGCAAGATGGAGCTAGTTGGAAGAGTTCCGCGAATCGCATTGAGCCATAGCAGAGATTGCTGGATCGAAGTATTCACAAACCTGATCGCGATGGACCGATCCGAACCCATCGGAGTACGTTAATTCCGATAAAAAGTACATTCTCAGGGCGCCCATTGCCAGCCTGGCGCGATCTTCCTGTGTCAATGGCGTAGGGTACTCCAAGGTCTCAGAGAAAGACTCCCCCGCGACAAGAATTAGACGTGTAGTGGATATGCCCGGGCTCACGGTGCGCATCTTATCGAAGGCTTCTGCCTCTGATTTGAAATAGCCAGTAACCATCCGATTGGCCACGGAGAGCTCGTGTGCATCAATCGACCCAGCGTTCCTGATCGTAGTGACAAGCTTGGGAGGACCGTCCTTGATGAATGGTTCCTTTATCGTCGCGTGCGCCGTGAGTTTGGCTTGGCGATTCAATCTAGGATCATGACGCAAGATAAACAGCTCAAGGGCGCCGACGACAATCAGAATCCCAGATGAAAAAAAAACTAACCCCAACGCCGCCTTCCGTTGCTGGCGTTTCGCCTGCTCCTTGCGGGCCACACCCTTTAATTGCATCGCGGCACATCATCCTTTTTTTCGATGAACTAACTTGCTGGGCCCATCGAAAAATAAAATCGGGAATTTTTTAGCCGCGCATTGCGAAATTCAATTGGCAAGAGCCAGCGGTAATGACCGAATCCGCGCGCCTTCTGCTTGAAATTGAATCCTACTTTTGCGAAGTCTAGCGCAGGTGCAGAACCTAGTCAAAGCGAATTAAAAACTTTAATTTTGCTGAATATAGATGAAATCATTGGGTCTCAGCCACGTCAAAAAGATCGCCGAAGAACCTGTCTAAACAGCTAAGGTTGTGCCGGCGGGTGCCGTGTTGTATTCGTAGCTGCCACGGGATTAGCACGGCAATGTTTCAATTGCATAGGTGGTGCTGTCATAATCCTGAGCATGATCAACCGATTTCCCTTCGATGAGATCGCGCTGAAAATTGCTGCGGCAATCGGCTCGGGCATGCTCGTTGGCCTGGAGCGAGAGTGGGCCAACAAAGACATTGGAGTCCGTACCTTTTCGCTGGCCGGCATGCTGGGGATGCTGGGTGGCTTGCTCGGTCTTCAGTTTGCCCTGGGTGCCTTCTTGGCGGGTATCGTGCTGGTCATATTCGTGAATTGGCGGAGCCTAGTGAAGGATGGCTCGTTAGAGATAACGACCTCTACCGCCTTGTTGGTGACGGTAACGCTGGGAGTCCTTGTCGGCCAGGGTCATCTTTTCACGCCAGTTGCCTGCGCTATCGTCATGACTATGCTGCTCGCGTGGAAGATGGAATTGCATCGGTTCGCTGGAGGATTGAAACCAGAGGAGATTCGCAGCGCCGTCCTGCTCGGGCTGCTGGGATTTGTAATTTACCCGATTCTACCCAACGAATATGTTGATCAATGGCATTTACTGAACCCGCGCGAAGCATGGATCACGATCGTCATCGTCGCGCTGATCGGGTTTGTTAACTACGTACTGCTTCGAGTTTATAGCTCGCGCGGACTCTATTTCGGAGCTGTCCTGGGCGGGCTTGTTAACAGCACCGCGACCGTCGCCGAGTTAACCAAGCGATTGAGCGCTCAGCCTGAGCTAGAGAGCATGGCTCTGCCAGTCGTCGTCCTCGCCGTCCTTGCGATGTGTGTTCGTAACCTTGTATTGCTTGTCGTGTTTGCTCCGCAGTCATTCCGTACGGCAGTTATCCCTCTCGGAGTCATGATCGTTGCGGCCCTACTTCTTGTTTTTCGACACGGTCGTAACGCGAAGACGGTGTACAGCGAACAACTCGAGCTAGGCTCGCCTGTGTCTTTGCGGTATGTATTCAGTTTTGGCGCAATCTTTCTCCTGATTGGCATCGCTGGTACGCTAGCGCAGCGGTATCTGGGGCAGTCCGGATTTTTGCTCGTCAGCGGAGTCGGTGGTTTGGTTAGCAGCGCCAGCTCAACTGCGGCGGCGGCCAACATGGTGCATCGCGGGACATTGACAGCTACGCTTGGCGGGCTAGGAGCCGTGCTCGCTTCGGCGGCCAGCGCCCTTGTTCAAGCGTTTCAATTCGCACGATTCAAGCAGCGAACGCAGCACGCTGAAGGCGCTGCTTGATGACTGGTACGGAGTGGGCGGCCCGGCTTAGAGCATAGCTATTTGGGCGATTGGCTGTTTTTATCGAAGCAATCATCAATGACGTCTTGCGAATACCGGTTAAGGACGCTCGCGGGCATATCATTTCTGTTTATCTCCTTAAAAAGAGAAATTGATCATGCCGTCTTGCTGGACCGTCCCGAGCAAATAGCCGTAAACATTCGTCCGGGCATCGTCGGCTTGGTTCGCCGTCAAAGGCAAAGCGTATCTCTTCGCACCTCCAGTTCCCACGATCCATCCCGGCAGCACCCCCACCGCTCGTTGAACACTGTTGAGCTTCGTGGTTCTTTGAGGCTTTGGCAGCTACAAAATCGTCTACAGCGCCAAGGGGTAGCCCAGTGCTGAGACAGAATTCCTTTTCGACACTTGGCGGGCATTTTTGCTGGGGAGGGGAAACTGGCATTCTTCATTGATCCTGATCTACATAAACCCCGCCGCAACCCTTGGCAGTGCAGAAGTATTATTCGCATCTTTAGGGCCGCAAATCCGTCGGCAAACTGTGGCGGGACGAAAATGACGGTTACGTCGCATGCATAATGCTGTACGCCAAAATCGCTAGCACGGTCAGGCTGACGATCACGTACAACCGATCTCTTTCCAGATAAAAGCCCACAGCCGCCAGAATCACCCGCGCAATGGGTGTGGCAATCAGCAGCAGCAGGCCCAGTTGAATGAGACCCTCGCTGTGAATGTGAATCGCCGACCGCAAGATCCCCGGCACAGTCCGCAAGTCTTCACCTGGTGCGTGAAATGTCCGGTAACTCACGGACTGACTGTGATGTTGTGCAAGGTAGAACCCGCGACCGGCCATGACCACTACCGCTGCGGTGAGAACCCCCGCTCGCAAGAGGTTGCTGATGAAAACTTCCAGCCGTTGATCCGTCATTCGCCTAAACCTTCCCCGTAATGCCATTCACGATCATCTTGCACGACTGATGCGATTTATAGCGAGCAATATCAATAATCAACTCGTCTCCTAGTTGCTTAGCGCCGAGCCCTGCGCGGGTCTTCTTTACCTCAATAACTATCTGCTCCGATGGGACGATGAAATCCATGCGGGATGATTTTCCCGCGTAGCTGGGAGTCCATTCTTCCGGCCGCACATCCTTAAAAAAAAATGCGAAGCAGCGCATGAAAATCCTGAACATCGCATTCATCATTCACACCAAGCGTGGATCGGTTGTCATGGCGTTTTCGTAGCTGCTTTGCCACAGCATGGAATCGGTCACACAATAGCTCTATGGCACCCATGTTTTGTGGGAGGCACATTTTGCGGCACAGTAACCAAAGCGTAACTAAACTTTAACGGGGTAACTGATTGATTTGATGGCGCGCCCGGAGAGATTCGAACTCCCGACCTAATGCTCCGGAGGCATTCGCTCTATCCAGCTGAGCTACGGGCGCGCAGGTGAGACAGTCATAAGATTATCATTTCTGGCGAGCGGCACAAAGCGAGATACCGCCCGCCGATCCGGCGTACAAATCAGGGATCATTTTCTTTCCGCGATCAGCAACAAAGCCCCGATTCTTTTAAAGTCGCGCAATTCCTCGGCATTCTTGAACCATTTTCCGGAATACGTCTCCGGAGTCGGGCTGCGATCGGGAATGCGCCGCGCTTGCACGTTGCTGAAGCCATGCTTTTCCAGCAAGGCGAGATATTCCTTCTCTGAAAGCGCTTGCACCTGGACCTTCAGCTCGGTAACCCAGCGGAGAGAGTAATGATTGTCTTTATAGAGGTTGATGAGGATAAACAGATTTCCCCCGGGGGCCAGCACGCGGCGCAGCTCGTCGAGCGCCTTGCCCTGGTCGGCATAGTAATAAAACGACTCCACGGAGAGAACTTTGTTGAAGTAATGATCTGCTGTCGGAATACTCTCCGCTGATCCCCAGAGATAGCGAATATTGCGGAAGGCGGAAGAAAACCGCTCGGCACGGCGCAGCATTTCGTCGGCCACGTCCAGGCCCACGACTTCGCCCGCGACCTTGGCCATCCGGCGCGAAGCCCATCCGGTCCCGCAGCCCAGGTCAAGAACGCGGTCGGCAGCGTGAAGGTCCATCAGGACAAGGGTCTGGTCAGTGATATCAGAGTGGTGGTCTTCCATCTCGTCGCCGCGACCGGCGGCGGCCCACTGGTTAAATTCCTGTTGCAGTTTTTGATCAGCCTGGGAGGGGAGCGTGTCGACTTTGGGTTCCATGCATCTATGTTACATTGAGGAGTTTGACTTCTCCATTGGACGCTACCATGGCAGAGCCCGCGAATCCCGGCCAACCATCGCCCGAAGCGCTATACTGCCCCAACTGCGCTCGCGAGGTCATCGATCCGCTGATCTGTGGCGATTGCTCCGCGGTGATCTGCCGTGTCTGCGGAACGCCGCTGGAATCGTCGGCCGATCTCGGAATTGGATGACGTGGAAGCTCATCCCTCAAATTTAAAAAAGGACAAAAATGCTGACCATTGTTCTGTTGACCCTCTCCAACATCTTTATGACCATTGCCTGGTACGGCCATCTCAAGTACCAGGAAGTCCCGCTGTGGAAGGTGACACTGGTGAGTTGGGGCATCGCGTTTTTTGAGTACTGCTTTCAAGTGCCCGCTAACCGTATTGGCAGCCATACCTTCAATGCAGCGCAGCTCAAAACCATTCAGGAGATCATCACACTGATTGTTTTTGCGGTTTTCTCCATTCTTTATCTAAAGCAGGACATCAAGTGGAACCACGCGGTTGGCTTCTTCTTTATTGTGGTGGCGGCATTCTTTATTTTTAAGAAGTGGTAGCTGTCAGTAGATATTGACCTCAGGTTGGGTCTTATAGAGACTATTGGGTGCGAGGGTCACCATGAGCCGACCAGTTTGCTCGTCTCTTGTATTTGGTTTTCTTCTGCTGGCTTTGACCTGTTCGGCACAACCGACGTCATCAAGCCGCGTTGTTGATTTAACTGCTGCAGACGGCATTCATCTCAAAGCAACATATTTTCCCGCTGCCAAATCCGGCCCGGGCGTTTTGCTGCTCCATCAATGCAACCGGCAGCGCAAGGTCTGGGACGAGCTAGCTACGCAGATGGCCACAGCCGGAATCAACGTCCTTACGTTGGACCTGCGCGGCTTCGGCGAGAGCGGCGGCACTCCGATCGATAAGCTCACCCCGCAAGAAGCCCAGACTGAAGGCCAGAAATGGCCGAGCGATATTGATATTGCCTTTCAGTATCTTCAATCGCAGCCGGGCATCAAGCGCGATGTGATGGGAGTCGGCGGCGCGAGCTGCGGTGTGAACAACTCTGTGCAAACCGCCCGCCGCCATCCGAAAGAGATCAAATCCATTGTGCTTCTTTCCGGCAGTACAGATTTCACGGGCCGCCAGTTTATACGCCAGGCTGGGGATCTGCCTCTGTTCGCCGGCTACGCCGACGATGATGAATTTAAGCCGACGATAGACTCCATTCAGTGGATCTTCAGCATCTCTTCCAACCCCGGCAAGCAAATCGTGCATTACGCCACCGGCGGCCACGGAGCAGACATGTTTCGTGAGCACCCTGAGCTGCGCGACAAGATCATGGACTGGTATGTGACCACCTTGATCAAAACTCCGGGCAAGGCTCCTTCGGCAACAACGGCATGGCCTGTTCCTGCGTCAGTCGAAGTACTGAATCAGATTGATCAGCCGGGAGGCGCCAGCCGGGTCTCACAGAAGCTGGCCGCGTTGCGTAAGCTTGGTCCCAAAGCAGTCTTGTTTTCTGAAGCGATCGTAAATGTGATGGGCTATGAGCACATGCAGGCGGGCGACATCAAAGGTGGAATAGAGATCTTCAAGCTCAACGTTGAAGCTTTTCCCAACTCGCCGAATGTTTATGACAGCCTTTCTGACGCTTATTTGGCGGATGGACAGAAAGAGCTGGCGGCGCAAAATGCGCGCAAGGCGCTTGAGTTGCTGCCCAATGATACAACCGATCCTGAAGACCGCCGGAATGGCATTCGCGATAGCGCGCAGCAAAAACTCAAGCAGTTGGGAGCGCAGCAACAGTAAGACTGGGTTGTTTACACCGGAGTTTTGGTCTTGCGTTCCGGATTGAAAAACGGCAGCTTCGCGACCGTGGCCGTCACTTTCTGCCGGACGGCTTCAATCGTGATTTCCATCTGCAGCCTGGTTCCAGGCCGCGAACGGGCAGTATCCACGCTGGCCAGTGCGATCATTTTTTTCAGCAATGGCGACCAGGTGGTAGATGTCGCTTTCCCAACCTGTTTACCTGCGAGATAGACCGGTACATGGACGCGTGAAGCCTGGGCGGGCGCCGCCGGGGTCAAGCCAAATTTCTCATAGAGCTCTTCGACCTCTACCCAATCCATCTCCAGGCCCACAAGCTGGCGGGGAACGCCATTTTTATGCTGCTGCGCCAGCGCCGCTTTGCCGACAAAATTCTCTTTGTCCAAGTGCACCATTTTGCCGAAACCGAGCTCATAGGGCGAATACTTCTGATCTGAAATCAGCGCCTTTTTGCTGCTGATGTAATCCACCTCAATCAGCAGCAGCCCGGCTTCGATTCGCGCCACGTCAAGCGCCAGCATTCCCGCGGCATGAATATCGAATTGGCGTCCGCGCTCCATCAGCGTGTCCCAGACTTTTACGGCGTCATTCTTATCGCGAAGTGGAACCCAGATTTCGTAGCCAAGGTCGCCGGTATAACCGGTGCGCGAAATGTCCACGGGAATGCCGGCGATTTTGCCGCTGGTGACACGAAAATATTTCAGGTTGGCGATGTCGCCTTCAGCCACGGATTTGAGCAGCTTCCCGGAAGTCGGACCCTGCAGCGCCAGCGCGGCGACCTGCTCTGAGATGTCTTCAATCTGGACATCCATGTTGAGGCCGTTCTGGCGAAACCAGCGCAGGCTGGGGTCGGCGGCGGTCCAACGATACTTGTTTTCTTCCAGGCGGGTGATAGTGCCGTCGTCAATCACTTTGCCTTGCTCGTCGCACCAGCAGCAATAGATGACCTGGCCGGGTTTCACCTTGTTAATGTCGCGCGTGATCACCCGGTTTACCAGCTTGGTGGCGTCCTTGCCTGAGACCAGATATTTGTAGAGCGGAGAAATATCGATCAACGCGGCGGCGTTGCGGATGGCGTTGTACTCGTGCTCGTGATGCACCTCATAGGTGCTGACCGTGTAGTAGCCCGACCACTCGCGATAATTCAGGCTGTGGCACAGGGCGAAGGTGCGCTCATGAAATGCAGTACCAACGGGCAAATGAAGACCTCAGAAGTTAAGCTAAGTGACCTTCCGATTATACGGAACCACACCGCTGATGGCATTCATCCTCCTGCCTGAGATGCGGCCATTTGACAGCAAGGGGTGTTAAAATCATTTATCCACATGCTTCGCCTGATCCAATGGAGCGTCCTGTTCAGCGGCCTCTGAGCCGTTCGGAGGGTTCTACGCGCACAGTTTCCCTTGCGAATTACACTAATTCTTGATTCATTTCGCTTCTGTCCTGATTGAGCCAGAAGCCAGGAGCTGAAAGCGAGTGGCTTCCAACAAATATGACGTGATCGTGATCGGCGGCGGGCACAATGGCCTAACCAATGCCGCATACCTTGCGCGCGCCGGCAAAAAAGTCCTGGTGCTGGAGCGCCGGCACGTCCTCGGCGGCGCAGCCGTCACGGAAGAGGTCTTTCCCGGCTTCAAGTTTTCCGTTTGTTCGTACGTGGTCTCGCTTCTGCGGCCGGAGATCATTCGCGATCTCGACCTGCCTCGCCACGGACTCGAAGTCCTTCCTCTCGACGGCACCTTCACCCCGATGCCCAGCGGCGACTATCTATGGCGCGTGAACGACCACGGCAAGACCCGGCGTGAGATTGCGCGCCATTCCAAGCTTGATGCCGAGGCGTACGAAGAGTTCGGCAAAGCCATGCAGGCCATGTGCCGCTTCGTGAAACCGATCCTGAGCATGGTGCCGCCTGATCCTTCAACCCTCAATCCACGCGAGCTGATGAAGCTGCTCTTCCTCGGCAAACGCTTCCAGGGATTGGCCAGCGAGGACAAGTACAACCAGGTGCAGTTGATGACCATGAGCGCCATTGATTTCCTGGACCAATGGTTTGAAACCGATGTGCTCAAGGCGACGATGTCTGCCTCGGGAATTATCGGCACGTTTCTTGGCGTGCGCTCGCCGGGAACGGCGTACGTGCTGTTGCATCACTATATGGGAGAGATTGACGGCGCGTTTCGCTCCTGGGGCTTTGCTCGCGGCGGTACCGGTGCAATCTCCAATGCGATCGCCGATGCGGCGCGCGAGCTGGGCGCAGAGATCCGCACACAGTCGCCGATTGCAAAGATCATCGTGAAAAACGGCCGGGCGCAGGGCGTGGCGCTCCAGAACGGCGATGAGTTTTATGCCGATGTGATCTCTTCGAGCGTTGATCCGCGGCTTACCTTCCTCAAGTTCATCGAAGAGGCCCAGCTTCCGGGCGAGTTTCTGGAGGACGTGCGGCGCTACAAGTTTCGCGGCTCTTCGGGCAAGGTGAACATCGCTTTGGACGCTTTGCCGGATTTCAAATGCCTGCCCGGCCCGGGCGCGCACCTGCGCGGCGCGATCTCCATCTCGCCCAGTGTTGAATATATGGAGCGGGCCTATGACGACGCGAAGTACGGCAACTTCTCCCGTCGACCGTACATTGATATGGTGATTCCGTCGCTCACGGACCCTTCGGTCGCGCCACCGGGAAAGCACGTGATGTCGTGCTTTGTGCAATACGCGCCGTACAAGCTGCGTCCGGGATTGAACTGGGACGAGCAGCGCGAAGCCTTTGGCAACAACGTGATCAATACCATCTCAGAATATGCCCCGAACTTGAAAGACATCATCATCAACAAGCAGGTGCTAACCCCGCTTGACCTGGAGCGCGAGTTCGGCCTGAGCGAGGGCAACATCTTCCAGGGCGAGCTTTCGCTCGAACAGCTCTTCTTCCTGCGGCCCGTTCCCGGATACGCGCAGTTCCGCACGCCCATCAAGAACCTTTATATGTGTGGATCGGCGACGCATCCCGGCGGCGGCATTATGGGCGCGCCCGGGCGACTGGCTGCTCTGGAAATCTTGAAAGACGTAAAAGCGTCGCCACAACGAGCGAACCAACGCGCGCCAAAAGTCCAGGAGGCCGGCTAAGAAATGGCTGAGACTCGCGACGTCGTCATGATTGGCGGCGGCCACAACGGGCTTGTGACCGCATTTTATCTGGCCAAAGCCGGCTTCAAACCACTGGTGCTGGAGCGCCGGCGGCAAGTCGGTGGCGCGGCCGTCACGGAGGAATTCTCTCCCGGGTTCCGCTGCTCTACGCTCGCACACTCCGCGGGTCCGCTGCTGCCGGAGGTCGTCCGCGACATGCAACTGGAACGGCATGGGCTGAAGCTGGTGAACCCCGAAATCGGCGTGACCGCGCTCTCACCGGATGGTCGCGCACTGCGCTTATATAACGATGTGCGCAAAGCAGCGCAGGAAGTTGCCGCATTCTCACAAAAAGATGCAGCCCAATATCCGGTGCTGCAGGAATCGCTGAGCAAGATTGGTGGCGTGATCGGGGAGGCGCTCAAGCTCACGCCACCGGATATCGATCATCCGAACCGCGCTGATCTCTGGTCGATGCTGCAGACGGGGCGAAGCCTGCGCAAGCTGGGCAAAAAAGACATGTATCGCCTGCTGCGCTGGGGACCGATGGCCGTGGCCGATCTGGTAGCAGAGTTCTTCGAGACCGAGTTGCTTCGTGCTGTGGTTGCGGCCCGTGGAATATTCGGGACATCTTTAGGGCCATGGTCGGCCGGCAGCAGCCTGGTATTGCTGATCCGAGCGGCGGGTGATTCGCATCCAGCAGGTTCGGCGGCGTTTGCGATTGGCGGAGCCGGCGCAGTCACGCAGGCTATGGCAGCCGCAGCACAGGCCGCGGGAGCGGAGATTCGTACCAACGCGGATGTGAAAGAAGTGCGCGTCAAAGATGGTAGAGCGACAGCCGTAGTTCTCGCGGGCGGGGAAGAGATCGGGGCAAAAGCAATCATTTCCAATGCCGATCCGCGGCGCACGCTGCTTAAGCTGGTTGATCCCACGCACCTGACGCCGGATTTTGTCATGAAGTTGCGGAACTACCGCATGTCTGGGACTGTGGCCAAAGTCAATTTCGCGCTGGCCGGATTACCTAAATTCACGGCGCTCAGCGAGGCCGGCGATCGAGCATTGGAGGGAAGAATTCACATCGGACCGGAGATCGACTACCTGGAGCGCGCGTTTGATGAATCCAAATACGGCAACTTCTCGCCCCATCCTTATCTTGAATTGACCATTCCATCGCTGACGGATCCCTCGCTGGCGCCGGCGGGCAAGCATGTAATGTCGGTCTACGTGCAGTACGCGCCTTTCAAGCTGAAGTCTGGCGGCTGGGACAGCCAGCGCGACGCGCTGGGCAATACTGTGGTCACCACGCTGAGCCAATATGCGCCGAACCTGCCCGGCCTGGTGGAAGATGCGCAGATCATCACGCCGAAAGACCTGGAAGACAAATATGGCCTGACCGATGGCCACATCTTTCACGGCGAGTTGGCGCTTGATCAGTTTTTCACCATGCGACCGCTGCTCGACTGGGCGCGCTATAAGACGCCGGTCCAGAACCTTTATCTATGCGGATCAGGTACGCATCCAGGGGCTGGACTCACCGGTGGTTCCGGGGCGAACGCGGCGCGGGAGATATTGAAAGAGCTACGGCACTGATCATCCGCAGCGCTTAAATTTGACCGGAGTGTCGCAATGCCAAAATTGCTAGAATCTTGTAGAGATGTCCGCTTCTTATTCCAACACGCGTCCTGAACTTGCGGTTTCTGATGCGACCACGCTGCCGCAGAGCTACTACACCGATCCCACATGGTTCCAGCGCGAAATGGAAGGCATTCACTTTGACATGTGGCTGTGCGCGGGACGAGCGAACCAGATTCCGGATGCAGGGGATTATTTTGTCCGCAGCGTGGCCAATGCCAGCGTAATCGTCACACGCGATGAGCAGGGCAGCATTCGCGCGTTTCACAACGTCTGCCGCCATCGCGGCACGCTGCTGTGCAACGCGGAACAGGGAAAGTTTGCCGGCCGGATCCAGTGCCAATACCATGCCTGGACTTACCGGCTCGATGGCACGCTCTCCAATGCGCCGCACATGGAGAGAGTCCAGGGTTTTCGCGAAGAACACTATCCATTGAAGGTGGTTGCGACCGCAGAGTGGGATGGACATATCTTTATCAATCTCTCGGCCCATCCAATTCCATTTGCGCAGCACCTGGCCGGGCTCGATCAGAAGTTCCGTCCATGGCGCATGGAAGAGCTGCGGATGGTTGAGCGCCGCGTCTATCAGCTCAAAGCAAACTGGAAGCTGATCATACAGAATTACTCCGAGTGTCTGCACTGTCCGATTGTGCATCCGCTGCTGCAGAAGCAGTCGCATTACATGAGCGGTGACAATGATCCCCCGCAGCCGACGTACCTCGGAGGCCGCATGGATCTGCGTGAAGGCATCAGCAGCCTGACCATGGACGGCACGACGCAGCGTTGTTCGCTGCCCGGGCTCAGTGCCGACGATCAGAGGCACGTCTACTACTATTGCCTGCTTCCGAATTTCTTTCTCAACCTGCATCCGGACTACATGCTGACGTTCACCATGTGGCCGCGCGCGGTGGACAACACGGAGATCGTCTGCGAATGGCATTTTCATCCGGAGGAGATCAGGAAACCAGGTTTCAACCCGCACGATGCCGTCGAGTTCTGGGACATCACCAACAAGCAGGACTGGGAATTGTCAGATCTGGCGCAGCAGGGGATCAGTTCCAAAGGGTATCAGCCGGGTCCGTATTCGAACCGCGAGGAGCTCCTGCTGGCGCTGGACAGATTTGTGCTGGACCGCGTGAAACAGCAAAAGTAGCCAGCACGGCCGCCTACTCGAAAATCTGCGCCAGGATCTTTCCCGCCGATCCGCTCGGCGTCTCAATGCCCAAAATTGCGGCCAAAGTCGGAGCAACGTCATTCACCGTTACGGCCTCGTAGTGCACTCCGGCACGGATTCCTGGTCCATAAAAGATGAGCGGAACGTGGTTGTCATAGCTGTATGGAGTCTGATGGGTGGTTTCCGGGGGCGAACTGAACATGTAATAGGGCTCGGGCAGCAGTTCGAGATCAGCAGAGCGCGGTCCATAGAACCCAAGGCGTACGGCGCGGTCTGGCCAGTCGACTGCTGCGTCTCCGCGCAGCAGGTCATCGCGGGTGTAGACGCGGGCAATATGCGGCAGGGTGCGCGCTGCTTCCGCAGCAAAGCGACGAACTTCGATTGCATCGGCCTTGTTTTGCGCGACCACGGCGGGGTCAAGGTAAAGAAAACCGTACTCGCTATAGCGAAACCACTGGCCAGCGCCAAATTTCTGCACGAGCTGGGCGGTGATCCTGGCCGAATACTCTGAACCCGGGAGCCAGCCACCGGGCATTTTGCGCGCATTGTTGACGCTGGGAACCGGCGCGACGCCATGATCGGCGGTAAAGACGACCAGTGTGTTGTGCTCGCCTATTTTTGTGTTGATGAAATCCAGGAGTTTTCCCAGCAGCAGATCGGTTCGCCGCGAGATGTCACGGACTTCGGGCGCATCCGGCCCCAGCGCATGGCCAACGTAATCGTTCGAGGAAAGGCTCAACGATAGGATGTCCGTGCCGTCATGCGTGCCCAGTTGCTCCTGTTCGATTGCCTTTTCCGCAAAATCTTCCAGCAGCTCATTGCCAAACGGAGTGTTTTCGATCGGGCCGCAAAAACGTATGTTGCCTCCGGCCCGCATTGAACAGAAAGGCTTGTCGCCGGGCTTTGCGTCCAGTGCGTTCCAGTCTGCGCCGAGATATTTGTAGGTGGGCCGGTCAGCATTCACTTTGGCCACCCATACGGGCAGTTGCTTCATGTAATAGTCGCTGGTGACGAAGTGCTGGGAATCGTTATCAAACCAATATGCGGCATCAGCCATGTGCCCGGCGGGTAGAATCGCGCTGCGGTCTTTGATGGAAATGCCAATCACCCTGGCGGGCCGTCCGGACATTTTGAGTTCATCGCCAACCGTGCTTACCAGCAGCCGGTGCGGCGAAGAGCCTTTCGTTGCCGGCGTGCCACCGAGCAGCACCGTCGACTTGTCGCTGACGCTGGTCACATGCGCGTTTTCCTCACGGTCAAACCAGGCGTTGCCAACGATCCCGCTGACCGAAGGAGTGGCGCCGGTCAGAACCGTGGAGTGGCCCACCGCAGTCACGGTGGGATAGTGCATGTAGCGAGCGTCGGCGAAGACGGCGCCCTCGGAGAGAAGACGGGCAAGCCCGCTGTGATAGTCGGCGCGAAAGCGCAACAAATAGTCGTAGCGGAACTGATCGACCACGATGGCGAGGACGAGTTTGGGCTTTTTTGCCGGTGGCTGCGAGTTTGGCTGGGCTGGGCTGCTTGCCGCGATCAACGACAAGAGTAGAAATACAAGCAGTGGGAAACGCCGCTTCGATTTTTTCATGAGGGTATTTGCAGATAAAGCACCGCGCAGCCTAACACGGCCGCGCGGTATGGTGATATTAAAATCTCGCCAAACTCTCCATCGCCTGGTACAGATCATCGGCCTGGGGAAGGATCACGTCTTCCAATACCGGCTGATAGGCGACGAAAGTATCCGTTGCGGCCACGCGCTTCACCGGAGCGTCCAGATCTTCAAACAGCTCGTCGGCGATGCGAGCGGCGATCTCAGCGCCATAGCCCCAACTCAGCGTGTCTTCATGGGCCACGATCACACGGCTGGTTTTGCGAACAGATGTTGCAATCGCCTCCCAGTCGTATGGATTCAGGGTGCGCAGATCGATCAGCTCTACGCTCACGTTGTGCTCGCGTTCGATCTTCTGCGCTGCCTGCAGCGCGCGGGGAACAGTAGCTCCGTAGGTGATCACAGTGATGTCTGTGCCTTCCTTTACGATTCTCGCCTTGCCGAAGGGGATCATGTGGTCAGGGCCTGGATACGGCGCGCGACCAAAGGTTTCACGATAGAGACGCTTGTGTTCCAGGAACATGACGGGATCGTCGCAGCGAATAGCCGTACGGAGCAGGCCGTTGGCATCGAGCGCATTGGAAGGGAAGCAGACGCGCAGGCCTGGTATGTGCGTGAACAGGCTCTCGCCGCACTGCGAGTGATAGACGGCGCCGCCGGTGAGGTAGCCGCCAATGGCGACGCGAACCACTGCCGGGCAGGAAAAGTTCCCATTCGAGCGCCAGCGAACCAGTGACAGCTCATTCCTGATCTGGTGGTACGCAGGCCATATGTAGTCAAAGAACTGGATTTCGACCACCGGTTTCAATCCGCGCGTCGCCATACCTACCGCGCGCCCGAGAATGTTGGCTTCCGCCAAGGGCGAATTGAAAACACGGTCACCGCCAAACTCCATCTGCAGTCCGGCGGTCAATTTGAAGACGCCGCCTTTGCCTTTGATCTGCTTCTGCTTCAGGTATTCTTCACGGCTGCAGTCGGCCACGTCCTCACCAAAGACTACGATGCGATCGTCGCGGCGCATCTCGTCCTTCAGGCAGACATTGATCAGGTCGGCCATGGTCTTGTCGGCGCCCTGGGATTGCGGCTCGGACCGCATCTCGCGCGGATCCAGATCGGCCGAATAAACGTGGTTGTAAATGGAGTCAGTCGAGGGGAAAGCTGCTTTCAGGGCATGGTCGGCGGCGGCCTGCACTTCCTGGTCCACGGATTTTTCCAGCTTGTTGATACCGGCTTCATCCAGGATGTTTTCACGTACCAGGAACATCTGCAGTCGCGTGACCGGATCACGCTGTGCGTCTTTCTCACGCTCAGACTCGGGACGGTACAGCTTTTCGTCGTCAGAAAGCGAATGCGAATACGGCCGGATCACATGGCCGTGGACCAGAGCGGGTCCTTTGCCGGCGCGGATGTATTCCACGGCGCGCTTGCAGGCAGCATAAGAAGCCATGACGTCAGTGCCGTCGCATTCTTCGAGCAACAGGTTGGGGAAATGACTCACCAGCCGCGAAACGCTTCCTCCCGCGGTCTGCACTTCTACGGGCACGGAGATCGCGTAGCCGTTGTCTTCAATCATGAACAGCACGGGCAGTTTCAGATTGGTAGCTGAGTTCATCGCCTCCCAGAACTCGCCTTCGCTGGTGGTGCCGTCACCGGCGGAGCAGTAGACAATTTCGTCGCCTTGAAAGGTTACGTCCTTGAACTGGCGATAGTCGCCGTCATGCTTCGCCGCGGCTTCAGGATGCCGGCTGAAATAGCGGCCGGCTTCAGCGCATCCCACCGCCTGCAGGAACTGCGTGCCTGTGGGCGAAGATTGGGTCACGATGTTCAGTTTCTTGTGCCCCCAGTGCGAAGGCATTTGCCGCCCACCTGAGGCGGGATCATCGGCCGCGCCGACGCCCTGCAGAAACTGCTCGTAGGGGGTCATGCCCAGAGCGAGGCACAAGGCGCGATCGCGATAGTAAGGATAGAACCAGTCATAGCCCGACTTCAGATTCAAGGCCGCAGCGACGGTCAAGGCTTCGTGCCCGGCTCCGGAGATCTGGAAGAAAATCTTCTGCTGATTTTTGAGAACCTTTTCCCGGTCATCCATGCGGCGCGAGAGATACATGAGGCGGTAGATTTCCACCAGCTGCTGGCGTGTGAGCCCTTCATAAGTCTTTTCAGTTTTGCTGGCGATGTCGGCTACTGCGGACGCGTTTTTCCGGGAGTCGATCTTGGTTACAGCCATGTTTCTCCTCTGGTTGTTCGGGTGGGTGGGCGCACTTGGTGTACCTTCCATTCTAAATCGTAAGGTGTTTACCGGGATATACTGAAAGTGGATGATTCGCAAAAATCGGCCCATCCCCGGCCATACCGCCAAATTGCTCATTTTTGACCTCGACGGCACGCTGGTCGACTCCCGTGAAGATCTGGCCAACTCGGTGAATGCCATGCTTCGGCACTTTGGCAAACCCGAGCTGCCGCACCCGGTAATAGCCAGTTACATTGGTGACGGCGCGCCGATGCTGGTGCGGCGATCGCTGGGCGATCCTGACGACGAGGGCTACGTGCAGGACGCGCTGTTGTATTTTATGGCCTGGTATCGCGAGCACAAGCTTGACCACACCTACGTTTACGAGGGGATCAGGGAGTCACTGGACTCCATCCGTGCCAGCCGTAACGGCCAGCCGCTGAAGATGGCTGTCCTCAGCAACAAGCCGGTCGGGCCTTCACGGGCGATCGTCGAGGCGCTTGGCTTGGGGCCATATTTCTTTCAGATCTACGGTGGTAACAGCTTTCACACCAAAAAGCCTGATCCAGCCGGCGTGGAGGCTTTGCTCGAGGAATCCGGCGCAAAGCCAGAAGAAACGGTCATTGTCGGCGATTCCGACATTGACGTGCTTACAGCTCGTAATGCGGGAATCTTTTCTGTCGGCGTGACTTACGGCCTGGCTCCGCACACGCTGGAGGACGCGCCACCGGATGTGTTGATCGATAAGCCGCACGAACTGGCAACGGTTTTGGGAGAAAGGGAGCAGTGCAGGCTGGAGTTTAAGTCGGAATAATCACGGGCGGCTTTGAGAACGCCGCGCGCGTCGGGCATCCCGTTAGCGAAATTCCTATAGCTGATAATGGCAGTAAGTCAGTGAGAAGCTGACCTACTGCCGTTTTTTGCGGAAGCAATTTGAGGTTTATGGCACGCCCAGGCTGTTCATATACTCATGCGTATAGGCAAGCGCGGGATTCGTGGTGCCACTACTGGAGCTGCCGCCGGCGCCAGGCGTGTCGCGATCGAACGCCCAGAAGCGCGAGGTCGGCAGGTGGTTGGAGATCACGAAAGCATTCACCGTATCGATGTCGTGCAAGCTTGTGATCTCATCCTGAGTATCGGCCTTTCCGATCATCATCGTGAGTCCGATGTGAGTAAAGGGTATGCCCGATTGCGCGTTCAGCGCCTGTGCTGCTGCGATCGCGGACTGACCCATGTCGCACGCATTGTTGACCACGACGCAGTTGCTGGTCGTCGTGGAACCGTAGTCAAAGGTCATGAGGTTGACGACGTAGTTGCCGGTCAGCCCGAGACGCTTGATCTCATTCACCACGGTCGTGCCTGCGCTTCCTCCCGTGATGGGATTGGCTGAGCCGGAGCCGAGCGACTGGATGGTAAAGCTGAATTGCAGGTTGGGGAATGTTCCCATGGCTACCTTGGTAGCGTTGATGAGATCGTCGATGAGCGCTTGTGACTGGCCCAATTCGATGTCGTAATCAATCCCGACCAGGTTTGCCGATTTATAACGATTGATGAAGTTGATCAGCCCCTGTCCGCTGGAGCAATCGAACGAGCCATTGGCGCCGCCTGTACTGATGATGTATTTCTTGCCGGCGTTCACAAAGGCCTGAACGTTGGTGGCTTCCTGCGCGGGTGTGATGCCGGCCCACGATTCTGCATCGCAGGTTCCGGTGGCAAAAGACCAGACCAGAGTCGAGTTCGGCATGGCGCTGGTCACGGGCTGAACGGTGCCGGTTACAGCGGACCGCTGCAATCCGGTATTGAAGTCAGCGTTGAGCGTCACGTCCTTATACGCGGCGAAGATCACACTCCCCGGCGGGGGCGGAGTTGGCGTCGGAGTGGGCTTGGGTGTGGGAGTGGGAGTTGGAGTAGGCGTCGGCGCGCCGGTAGTGCAGGCAACGCCGGTAAACCATGGATCACCAGATCCTGCCGGGCCGGCGTTGCCGGCAACGGTCGGGTCCTGGCCCTGGTTCCAGAATTGCGCAGTAAAGTTCAAACCGTTCTTGCTGGCCTTGTTTCCGCCATTACAAGTGGTGGTCGAGGTGTTGCAATAGGCAAGGGTGGAATTCCAAGCCGGAGCACATGTGCCTCCACCGCCTGGCGGGGGCGTGGGAGTTGGAGTAGGCGGTGGCGGGGTAGGTGTAGCTGTTGGCGTGGGAGTTGGTGTTGGTGCGCCGCTCACCGGCTGCCAAAGGGCCGGAACATTGGGTGGCTCCCAGCCCACCTGCGATGTGTGTGCCTGAATACACTTGTATTCCACACTATTAAACATGACCAATGCGCCTACAGCGTAAGCGGTGTTCGGTTGCCAGTTAGGAACAGATTGGGCGAAGGTGGGAAGCGAGGCCAAGCACAGCGCAATGCCGAGACTCAGCAGGATCAGGAATTTGCGGATCATCAGGAGTTTCTCCTTTCACTCTTGACAGAAAGGCATTCTCCACGGGGCACAAATTATATCCGCAAAATCGTTTTAATAAAATTTAATAAGGACAGGGAGGACGGAGTGTACGGATGGGCGAAGGCAAGAGTGGCCGTCCCATTTTGGGACCGGCATGCTGCTTCAGGGAGTTCTACCCAGGCATTCCGCATCCTAAGCTGTTTGCCCGAAACGATAGCAAAGGCTAAGCAGATCATCGATAGAATTCCCTGTTGCGGCATGGCAGCGGGAAACATTCTCGGGGTCCTTCGACTCTACCTCGCTCTCCCGCCTTCCGGGATCGCGAGGTGCCGCTCAGGATGACACGGATAAGAATTTCTCGATCTTGCCTTTGGAAATGCAACGTGCCCACTAGCTCTACAGCGTGGTTTGACGCGGCGAAAGTAAAGCGATAAAATACACATGCATTATTGTCCTCAGGCAGCGCTGCGGCCTTCTGTTGATCGTCCCAAGATATCCCGGGCCGGGACAGAGTGGGACTACCCGGGACCAAAGTGGGACGAACCCGGGGTTAGAGGAAGGGCCGAATCTCGAATGCGACTGAGCTGTTTGTCATCAGCCGCCAGGCAAGGATTTGACCGCGAATGGAAGCGGATTGTCCGGTCTTTTGTACTGCAAGTCAGTGACGTTCGGTGAAAGGGTTGAATGGATTTTCGTTTAGTCAGTGATTACAAGCCCAAGGGTGACCAGGCCAACGCCATCGACGAACTGACCCGCGGCGTTTACGCCGGTGAAAAACACCAGGTGTTGCTTGGCGTGACCGGGTCAGGGAAAACCTACACCATGGCCAAGGTGATTGAGCAGCTCAATCGGCCGGCGCTGGTGCTGGCGCACAACAAGACGCTGGCGGCGCAGCTCTATCACGAATTCAAACAGTTTTTTCCCAACAACGCGGTTGAATATTTTGTTTCGTATTATGACTACTACCAGCCGGAGGCTTACATCCCCGCCGGCGATGTCTACATAGAAAAAGAAGCCACCATCAATGACGAACTGGACAAGCTGCGGCTTTCGGCGACGCGGTCACTCTTTGAGCGTCGGGATTGTGTCATCGTCGCTTCGGTAAGCTGCATTTACGGCCTGGGATCGCCGGAGGCCTATTACGGCATGCTGATCTTCCTGGAAAAGGGGCAGAAGATCCGCCGCCAGGACATCTTCAGCAAGCTGGTGGAGATTCTTTACGAACGCAATGACACCGAGTTCAAGCGCGGGACCTTTCGCGTCCGCGGCGACGTGATTGAGGTTTTTCCCACCTACGACGACAATGCCTATCGCATCGAGCTGTTTGGGGACGAAGTGGACTCGCTCTCGCAGATCGATCCGCTCTTCGGCACGGTCAAGCAGAAGTACACGCGGCTGCCGATCTACCCGAAGAGCCATTACGTGATGTCAAACGTGACGCGCAACCATGCCATTGAAACGATTCTGGAAGAGCTGGCGTGGTGGGAGAAAGAGCTGGAAAAAGAAGGCCGGCTGGTGGAATCGCAGCGCGTGCACCAGCGCACCCGTTTTGACCTGGAGATGATCAAGTCGGTCGGCTACTGCCATGGCATTGAGAATTACTCGCGTCACTTCAGCGGACGCCAGCCGGGCGAGCCGCCGCCGACCCTGCTCGATTATGTGCCACGCGACTTCATCATGTTTCTCGACGAGTCACACCAGACGGTACCGCAGCTGCATGGCATGTGGCATGGCGATCGCTCGCGCAAGGAAAACCTTGTGCAGTACGGCTTCCGTTTGCCTTCGGCGCTCGACAACCGTCCGCTCAAGTTTGAAGAGTTTGAGGAACGTACCAATCAACTGATCTACGTTTCCGCTACGCCCGGCCCGTATGAGCTGACGAAGTCCTCCGGCGTGGTGGTGGAGCAGATCATCCGTCCGACCGGGCTCGTCGATCCTCCGGTGGAAGTGCGTCCAGTAAAGGGCCAGATTGACGATCTGCTGCATGAGATCCGCGACCGGGTCAGCAAGGGCGAGCGAGTGTTGGTCACGACACTGACGAAACGCATGGCGGAAGATCTGGCTGAATACTACGCCGAGGTCGGCGTACGCTGCCGCTACATGCATTCGGAGATCGAGACGCTGGAGCGCATCAAGCTGCTGCGTGATCTGCGCAAAGGCGAGTTCGATGTGCTGATCGGTATTAACCTGTTGCGTGAAGGGCTGGACCTGCCTGAGGTCTCGCTGGTGGCGATTCTCGATGCCGACAAGGAGGGCTTCCTGCGCTCCAGCGGCTCGCTGATCCAGACCATCGGCCGTTGCGCTCGCAACCTGAACGGCCGCGCGATCCTTTATGCCGACAATATGACTGATTCGATGAAGCGGGCGATCGACGAAACCGACCGGCGCCGCGCCATTCAGCAGGCATATAACCTGGAGCATGGCATCACGCCAGAGTCGATCAGCCGGCCGCTGGCCATGTCGCTGGCCGGGATCGCGGAAATGGACTATGTCGACGTGACCCAGGGATCGGACGGAATGCCCGATTTCAAGTCGCAGGACGAACTGGACCAGTACATCGCGAACCTCGAGAACGACATGCGCGAAGCAGCCAAGCGGTTTGAGTTCGAAAAGGCCGCCAAGCTGCGCGATACAGTGCGCGATCTGCGCACAAAAGAATTTTTGTTTACGTGATCTCTGCTTCCCTAGGTCTTGAAGGAGAACGACAAAGTGCGCTGAAAAAGGTCAGCCAGGGATTGAGCACGAGCTCTGATCGCGCCGCGATGGCCGCGGGCGGCGCGGGTAAAGAGTTCAATGCTGACCTGGATGTCTTTCCGTCCAAGCTCATAGGCCCAGACTCCGGCAATTTTTCCGTCGATCAGGACGACGGGAGAAATCCATCCCTGATTGCGGAAGACGTGCTTGTAAAAGCGCGAGTCGATGAGATGGTCTTTGAGGGAATGGGCCAACAGGTAAACATCGAAGTAGGGAAGCAGATGGACGCTTGCGGAATGTGCTGGTTTCATTTTCATGGCAGCGAGATCAGCGCGCAAAAGCATAAGGCCGTTTTGCTCCATGAGTTCTGCGTCAAGCAGTGGCCGAACCAGCCGGGCCTCCGTCATAGAGATGCCGCACCAGTAGGCAAAATCTCTGAGAGTCGCCGGACCATAGGCGCGGAGATAGCGGCGCAACAACTCGGCTCGCGCCTGCACTTCATCGATCACACGATGCGCGGGCAACCAGTGATCGGTGCGGACGAATGTAGCCTGGTTGCCTTCGCCTGGGCCGTAGCAGATTGAGCCTTCGACCAGCGGCAGGCGCACACAGCTGGATACTTTGTCCATCCAGGAGCGGACGCGCTTGCTGACTTTGGGCCGCACAGCTGATGCGATTGCGGTGTGCGGCATAGGGCCGGCGTTAAGCGTCTCCAGGATCAAGGCGCTGAACGAGTCGGCTTCGTCGTTTGTGATTTTGAGCCTGGCCATGACTGCCAGAACAGCTCGTACGCGCGTGCTTTTCTGCGCGGCGAGATAAAGTGGGAAATCTGCGGCGAGGACCAGATGCAGCGTCTGACGCATGAGCAGGGTCTTGACCAGCGAGCGCTTCTGCCACAGCGCTTCGCGCACAATCGCGGGAGTGATGGCGGGATTTCGGGCCCAAAGCTGAAGATGCGCTGCCGACATCATCTGCGCCTGCACGCCACAGAGATCGCCGCAAATTGTGAGGAGGTCTACGCCTTTCGGGTCGACCAGATGATGCCGCCGCAAACGGAAAGCATGGACTTGTTCCGGAGTGAAGGAGATGCCTCCACGGGATTGGGCGGAAGTGACGGCTGTATTGCTCACGGCGTGAAGAGTCTTAGGCCTTGGTTATGGTAAACGAATTCTCGCGATCAGTACCGCTCCACTGTGCAAGCAGTTCGAGTTTGAACGGCCGGTAAGCTGCGCGATACGGTAGGTGATCGGCTGAAGAAAGGGTTTCTGTTCACCTGACCCGGGCGCGCGCGAGAGTCGCCGGGTCGAGTAAGATGGTGGCTGTTCAGTGCGGTGGAGACAGCCGTCTCTGTTCGCCGGACGCTCCTGCATTGATTAAGATAGATGAGAAAAATGAGTGTTACAGGAGGGCGCGGTGCCACACTTCTGCCGGCGGATTTTGTGCGTATTCGGTTCATGCTGCTTTTCCATTCTAGCGATGGCGCAACAGCCCGCGCCTCCGCCGCTCACGCTCACTCTGCAGGACGCTCTTTCGCGCGCGCGGGCGAACGTGGTCCAGTTTCAGGCAGCCGTGACGGACCAGGCTGTGGCGCATCAGGACACCGTACAGGCCCGCGCAGGCTTACTGCCGAGCGTGACATTTCGCAATCAATTCATTTACACGCAACCGGGCAGCCCGCTCCAGCAAACGGGCGTCAGCGCAGAATCCGCGCCGCGCTTTATCGCGAATAATGCGGTGCATGAATACCTGAGCCAGGGTGTGGTGGAGCAGTCCATCAGCGTGGCGCAGGTTTCGGACTATCAGCGCGCCAAGGCGCTTGAAGCGGTTGCCAGGGCCAAGTCAGAGATCGCAAGGCGGGGGCTGGTAGTCACAGTAGTCCAGGACTATTACGGCTTTCTGGCTGCGCAAAGAAAGTATGCCAATGCACAACTAGCTGTCACAGAAGCGGAGAAGTTCCTTGAGCTCAGCCGGAAGCTGGAGCAAGGCGGCGAGGTGGCCCACTCAGATGTGCTCAAGGCGCAGATCCAGGCCAACGATCGCCGGCGCGACCTGCGTGAGGCGCAACTCGCCATGGACAAATCACGGCTTGAACTGGCTGTGCTGCTGTTTCCAAAATTTGAAGAGAACTTTACTGTGATCGACGATGCTTCTCTCCCGCCGCCGCTGGAGAGCTTCGAAGAAATCTCGCGGCTGGCGCTGGCCAACAACGCTGAAGTGCGTGCGGCTACTGCCGGTCTGAGCGCCGCGGGCCACGAGCTTTCCTCGGCGCGCGCTGGTTATCTGCCCGCGCTTACGCTGGATTATTTCTACGGTATCGATGCTCCGCAGTTTGCCGCCAATGCCCCGGACGGCACTCGCAACCTGGGGTATGCGGCACAGGCAACGTTGAATATTCCTGTTTGGAATTGGGGCGCGACGCACAGCAAAGTAGTGCAGGCAGGGTTGCGCCGCCGGCAGGCGGAACGCGAGCTTTCGCTGGCGCAGCGCAGGATGCTTGCCGACATTCGTACTTCATATGCCGAAGCTTCAGCTGCTCTGGCTGAACTCGATCTGCTCAAAGATTCGGCAGATCTGGCAGCGGAGAGCTTGCGCCTGACCAACCTGCGCTATCGAGGCGGCGAGGCCGGTGTGCTGGAGATCGTGGATGCGCAGAACACGCTGACCCAGGCGCGCAACGCCTGGAGTGACGGCGCGGTGCGATATCGTACCGCGTTAGCCAATCTGCAGACCCTGATAGGCTCAATGTGAAGCCGATCATGAACAGTCCTAACTCGAGTACGCCGCTGATCTTTTTGACGGCGCTGGCCGTCTGGGTCACGAGCGGCTGCAGCAAGGAAGCGCAGGAGCAAAAGCCGGAAGTCGCGGTCCAGGTTGCCGCGGCTCGGCAGGGTGAGATTTCACGTGTCGTCAATACTGAGGCGGTGCTTTTTCCCATCGCGCAGTCTGTGATCACACCCAAAATCACCGCGCCGGTGAAGAAGTTTTATGTGAACCGCGGAGAGAAAGTGCGCCAGGGACAATTGCTGGCAGAGCTGGAAAACCGGGACCTTTCCGCCGCCACCATGGACAACAAAGGCGCGCTCGATCAGGCGGAAGCCTCCTATTCGAACAGCGTAAACGCCGCACTCCCGGAAGAGGTTCAAAAGACCGAGATGGAGGTGCAGACCGCGGAGCAGGAACTGGATGCCGCGCAGAAGCTCTACACCAGCCGCCAGGAGCTGTTCCGGCAGGGCGCGCTTCCGCGAAAGGACCTGGACGCTGCAGCAGTCCAGTTGGCTCAGGCAAAGACGGCGTATAACTCGGCCAAGAAGCATCTGGAATCATTGAACGCAGTGGGAAAGCAGGCCACAGTGAAGTCTGCCGGCGGGCAGCTTGCCTCGGCGCGCGGCAAACTGATGGCCGCAGAAGCGCAGTTGGGTTATTCGCGAATTCTCAGCCCTATTGATGGGGTGGTCACAGATCGTCCAGTGTATCCGGGGGAGATGGCCACAAATGCGACCCCGTTGATGACGGTGATGAATATTTCGCAGGTTATCGCCAAGGCGCATGTGCCGCAATCCGATGCCGTCCTGCTGCGCAAGGGCGACCAGGCAAGCATCTCCCTGAGCGGTTCAGATCAAAAGTTTGCCGCAACCGTGAGCCTGGTGAGCCCGGCGCTCGATCCGAACAGCACCACCGTGGAAGTCTGGGTGCAAGCCGCGAATCCACAGCAGCAGCTGCGTCCGGGAATGAGCGTACAAGTGGCGATCACGACACAGACGGTGCGGAATGCACTGGTAATTCCTGCGTCCGCGCTGCTTGATGCCGCCCAGGGACAGGCCAATGTAATGGTTGTGGATACTCAGGGAGTTGCTCAGCAGCGAGAAGTCAAGACCGGCATTGTTACGCCTGATCAGGCGCAGATTATCTCCGGGCTGCAACCGGGGGAGAATGTGGTTACTGTCGGCGCTTATGGATTACCTGACAAAACCAAGGTGAAAGTTCAGCAACCGGAATCAGCGCAAAAGCCTGCAAGTTCGGAAGACAAGGCCGGCAAGGACGACAAAGACTGATATGTCGCGAGAGCTGAGCGTATCCGAGCAGCAGGCCAGGGGCGCAAATTCCCGGAGATATTGGTTCAGCCGCAACGCCGAATCCATTATCTTCCTGATCGTTGTGGTGGCCTGCATCGGCGGGTATCTGGGATTCACCATTCCGGTGTCAGTCTTTCCGGAGACAAATTTTCCCCGAATCGTGGTCGGCGCTGATGCCGGCGTCATGCCTATTGACCAGATGCTGGTGACGATCACGCGCCCGCTGGAACAGGCAGTGAACAGCGTTCCAGGGCTTCAGTCTGTGCGTTCGACTACCAGCCGGGGATCCGCGGAACTCAATCTGTTTTTCGACTGGAACGCCGACATGTTCCAGACCCTGCAGTTGGTGAATGCGGCCCTGGCGCGTGTAGAGCCTGAACTGCCTCCGGGCACAAAGATCACGGCGAACCGGCTTACCTTCGCGTCATTCCCTATTCTTGGCTACAGTCTTGTTGGGCAGAATATTCCTCAGACTCAGCTCTGGGAAATGGCCACCTACGATCTTGCCCCGCGCTTGAATCGCGTGGAAGGCGTTGCCACAGTGACAGTGCAGGGCGGGCAGGAGCCGGAATTTCACGTTGTAGCAGATTCCGAACGGCTGCTTCGAGCTTCAGTGACCATCACCGACCTTCTTAACGCGGTCAAGGCTACCGACGTGATCGACTCACCGGGCCTGTTCGAGCGCAACCATCAGCTGGTGCTGGGGCTGGTGAGCGGGCAGGTGCATAGCCCGAAAGAGCTGGCGCAAGTCGTGGTGAAGCTGACGGCAGCGGGAGTTCCCGTGCGGCTGGGAGATGTGGCCACGGTGCAGCAGTCGGTGAAACCGGTTTATACCATCGTCCGCGCGGAAGGAAAGCCGGCTGTGCTGATCAACGTCAACCGGCAACCGGACAGCAACACGGTTGCCGTGGCTGATGCAGTGAACAGGGAAGTGCAGGCAATCCAGCGATCTCTGCCGCCGGGAATTCAGCTGCATAGTTTTTATGACCAATCAGGGATCGTGCGGGACTCCATCAGCAGCGTGCGCGACGCGATCTTGATCGGTCTGGTGCTGTCATCGCTGGTGCTGGTTCTTTTTCTGCGCGATTGGGGCACCTCGGTTGTGGCCGGCCTGGTTATTCCGGTAACGATCCTGGTCACGCTCATCGTGCTTAAACTGCTGGGACAGAGTTTCAATCTGATGACGCTGGGCGGTCTGGCCGCCGCAGTGGGACTGGTGATTGACGACGCAATTGTCGTGGTGGAAAACATCGTGCTCCATCGCGATGCCGGCGAAGGGCCACTGCAGTCGATCAATAGCGCTTTAAGCGAAATTACGGTCCCGTTGATAGGTTCAACGCTCACGCCCATTGTTGTCTTCCTGCCGCTCATCTCGATCACCGGCGTTACCGGCACTTTTTTCCGCGCGCTGGCCATCACCATGGCGGCTGCGCTTCTGACGTCGCTGGTGCTGGCCCTTGTCTGGACGCCGACTCTAAGCCAGTTCCTGATCCGGCGAAAGCAGAGTGCAGTGGAAAACCAGGACTCACTGGACATTGATCAGGAGATGCACCGCCTGATGACGGCGGAGGAAACATCGATCCAGGGCACGTTCCGGCGCGTGGTGGATTTCTACGAACGATGGCTCCGGCGCTGTCTTGAGCGCCCCTGGATGCTTACAGCTGCATGCGCGCTGCTGGTGCTGATTGCAGGAGCTGCATATTTTGCCCTCGGATCCGATTTGCTTCCTGAAATGGATGAAGGAGGCTTTGTAGTCGATTACATTACTCCGGCCGGCAGCTCCCTCAAAGAGACTGACCGGATCATCTCGCATATTGAGCAAATCCTGCATGACATGCCGGAAGTGGAGAGCACCTCACGGCGCACAGGAATGCAACTGGGGCTGGCTGCAGTGACCGAGGCAAACACGGGCGACATATCCGTGAAGCTCAAAAAAAAGCGCAGCCGGGACATCGACGAAATAATCGCCGACGTTCGCAGCGCAGTCGCCAAGCAGGAGCCGGCGGCAGATATCGAGATCATCCAGGTCTTGCAGGACATGATCGGCGATCTGACCAGCGCGCCGGAGCCGGTTGTGATCAAACTCTTTTCCGATGATCCCAAACTACTGCAGGAGCAGGCGCCGCGCGTGGCCGATGCGATCAGCAAAGTGCGCGGTGTGGTGGATTTGAAGAACGGAATTGACAACACGATCAGCGGACCATCCGTGGTCTTCAATGTGGATCCGGAGGTGGCGTCGCGATCAGGATTTACCACAGAAGAAGTTTCCAGTGACGCTACGGCGTTGCTCCAGGGCGTGCCTGCGACGGTGCCGATGGTGGTCAATGATCGGGCCTATACCATCCGCGTGATTTTCCCGGAGCGCAACCGGGCTTCATTAGAGGCTATGAGCAATACGCTGTTGACCAGCGCGACCGGTAAGACCGCAACCATGGGGGGTCTTGCGAACTTAGTAGAGCTGCCCGGCCAGAATGAGATCCGCCGCGAGAACCTGCAGCGCGAGGTTGAGGTCACAGCCAAGCTTGAGGATGTGAGTCTCAGCACCGGCATCGCCGGGGTAAAACAGGCGATCGCAGGGCTGCATCTGCCGGCGTCGATTCGCGTGCAATATGGTGGCACCTACCAGGAGCAGCAGAAGTCATTCCGCGATCTGCTGCTTGTGCTGGGACTGGCCCTGGTCCTGGTGTTTACCGTTCTGCTGTTTGAGTTCCGGACCTTTTCCGCGCCCACAGCAATCCTGGCTTCCGCTCTTCTCTCCACCGCAGGGGTCTTTCTGGCGCTGCTCATCACCGGTACGACGTTTAACGTCGCTTCATTCATGGGGCTGATCATGGTGGTCGGCATCGTTGCCAAGAACGGAATTCTGTTGCTCGATGCCCGGGACAAATTCAGTCACGCAGGATTTGAAGCTGAAGAAGCCATGATCCAGGCAGGCCGCCGCCGCCTCAGGCCCATCGTAATGACGGCGATGGCGTCCGTGGCAGGGATGTTGCCGCTGGCATTTGCGTTCGGAGCGGGCTCACAAATGCTTCAGCCGCTCGCTATTGCCGTGATTGGGGGAATTTTGATCTCCATGGTCCTGTCTCTCATCGTCACGCCAGCCGTTTTCTTCTACATGACAGCGCCAAACCGCAAGGGGATGCAGGCGAACCAGCGGAGTAAACACCAGTAGTTGTATTGCTGCCAGTGGCCAGACACAAGGGTCAGCCTTCGACTGCGTCAACTCGCTTTTCCACACTTCACCCAGAAAAAAGTCCTTGACAGGCAACCGTTTAGGCGTAGGATGTGGTCTAAAGTGGTCAAAAGTGGTAACGACAGTAAGAAGCTGAGTGCGATCGAGGGGTAAGTGGTCCAAAGCGGACAAAAGGGCAAATGAACCAGAAAAACCCCCAAATTGCGGTGACTGAGCCCGAAAAACAGCTAGAAATTACCGTTTTTGCCTCCTTGGTAGTGCCGGTTTTAGCAGCAACCAGAAAAAACAATGTTTCGCGGCAACCATCCAACTCGCGTCGACGAGAAGGGACGTCTAAAGGTCCCCGCGGAATTCAAGCGTCTGATCGACGAGAAGTACGGCACGCAATTTTACATCACCTCGCTCGACGGCAAGGTTGCTCAAGTGTATCCCTTCGAGGAGTGGCAGCGGATCGAAGAGAAGCTGGCGCGTTTGTCGAATTTCAACCCGACCAAAAAGAAGTTCCTGAATCGCACCAACTACTACGGTCAGCAAGTGGAGATCGACGGGCAAGGGCGGCTGCTGATACCGGCGCTGTTGCGGGATTCGGCGGGGATCAAGGGCGAAGTGGCAGTGGTCGGCAATTTGACCTACCTCGAAGTGCAGAACATCGAGGCGTACAAGAAGGACATCGAAGAGAACCCGTTCACGTCTGACGATGAGAAGACTCTCGACGAACTGGGCATCTAGTGGCACAGAAGGACGACGATTTTGGTTCGGAAAAAGCTCCTCAGGGAGCGCATGGCAGTGGCGAAGTTGGCCATGTTTCAGTTCTTTTAAAAGAAGCGATCGACTTTTTGGCAATCCGGCGCGGCGGCACCTATATCGACGCGACCCTGGGTTTGGGCGGGCACAGTTTAGAAATCGCAAAACGCCTCGGCCCACAGGGTCATTTGATTGGCTTCGATAAAGATACCAACGCGCTGGCGCTGGCGCGCCGGCGGTTTTCGGAGATCGGAGGTGATGCTCCGAAGATCACGCTGCTGCACAGCTCTTACGCCGAAGTCCCCCAGCATGTCCCGGCAGCTTCCGCTGACGGGCTGCTGGCGGACCTGGGCGTAAGTTCTCTGCAGTTTGGCGACGCGGCGCGCGGATTCAGCTTTCAGGCGGAGGGTCCCCTGGATATGAGGATGAACCCCGAGGGAGACCGTACCGCCGATCAAGTGGTAAACCACATGCGCGAAGAAGACCTCGCGAATGTGATTTACGAATTCGGTGAGGAAAGGAGGTCGCGGAGAATCGCCAGAGCCATTGTCCGGGCGCGGCCGATCAGAACAACCGCTCATCTGGCACAAGTACTATCGGCTGCGCTCCGGTCAATGAAACACGATCACGGGGCTCGGGAAAAGATTCATCCGGCGACCAGAACTTTCCAGGCTATCCGAATCTTCGTAAACCGCGAACTGGATGACCTGAAGGCGCTGTTGACGGCAGCGCCGCAGGTCCTCAACAAGGGAGGCAGGCTGGTGGTGATCAGCTTTCACTCCCTGGAAGACCGCATCGTGAAAGACGCTCTGCGGGACGGCGCAAAAGCCGGCATCTATGCAGTTCTGACAAAGAAGCCGTTAACGGCGACGGAAGAAGAGATCGATCGCAATCCAAGGTCGCGCAGCGCGAAGCTGCGCGCCGCGGAGAGATTATGAGGTTCGTTTCGCTGGCCGTGGTAGGCAGGCGAGACAGCAAGTTTCCGGGGAGGCACTGCCTTCCTCCTACTTGGGCGAAAACTTCACCTACCTTCAGTAACGGTGTCGCCCCGGAATAAAAGTTCCCTCGAGAAAAGAGGACAAGAAGATGTTTCAAGGAACGACGATTGAAGAGTTGATCAACAGCGTACAGCGCGCGGAAGAGCATGCGCGGGAACAGAAACAGGCTGTGGAGCGGGAACGCCAGCAGCCGTTGCGCCGCTTTGAATGGCGCCGGGAAATGATTGAGGTAGCGTAAATGGCCGCAGGGGCAATGCACATCACAGGGATGATCACGCCGGTGGACGCTCGCGCCTCGTCGCGGCGCAGCGTCGCCGGCATTACGCCGGAATTCTATTTCCAGAAGACCATCGACAATTCCCGGCTGGTCAAGATCAGCGATCCGCAGCGCAGGCGCGAAATCAGAATGTTCTCCGCCTGCGTGGCTGCGCTTTTCCTGCTGATGATGGTCTATGCCTGGCAGCATTTTCGCTCCATTGAATACGGTTATCGCATTGAGGCGCAGAAAACCGAACGCGACCGGCTGGTGGAGATGAACCGCACGCTCAAGCTGGAAACCGCATCGCTGCGCGATCCCAGCCGCATTGATGCGTTGGCGCGGCAGATGGGTTTGGGGTCGCCCGAGCCGGGACAGATCATGCAGATGAACCCGGATGAAGCCGGCGCTCCGATCATGGCGCGAGCAACGCCGGTGGCGGTGATCGCGGCGCAATAAGCTTTGGTTGGTGAACCTTGGCCCCGGAGTTTCCGGAGCTTTGAATGGCGACTCCGGAAAACCAGCTGGGGCCGCCTCATTTTTTTAAAAGCAAAAGGCGAGGCCGGCTTGCCCGCCGAGCCTGCTGCTCATGCGCTGACAAATCAATGGAGGGAATGCTGTTGAGCGGTTTGGAGCGCAGCGACAGAAGAGTCAGACGACTTCTTGTTCTTGCCGGGTTCTTGGCATTTTGGTTTGTGGCAATCTGTGTCCGCCTGGTCTGGCTGCAGGTGGTCCACTACGGCGATTACACCCAGCGTGCGGCGCGCCAGCAGCAGCGTTCCATCGAAGTAGCCCCGGTTCGCGGCAACATTTATGATCGCAGCGGCAATGAGCTGGCGATGACCGTCAGCGTGGACTCGATCTTTGCCGTGCCGTCGGAAATTGCTGACATCCACACCACTGCGCGAATCCTGGGCAGGGTGCTCCAGAGCGATGCCTCCGAGATTGAAGATCGCCTCGGCAACTCCAAGGCCTTTGCCTGGGTGGCGCGCAAAGTCGACAACGCCGCCAGTGCCCGCATTCGTGCGCTGAATCTTAAGGGAATTTACTTTCAAAAAGAATCCAAACGTTTTTATCCCAAAGGTGAATTGGCGGCGCAAGTCTTGGGCTATGTGGGGCTGGATGATGAAGGGTTAGGCGGCATCGAGCGTGAATTTGATACTCAGCTGACCGGCAAGCCTGGAAAGATGCTGATCACAATGGACAATCGCCGCAAATGGCTGGGACGTACGGAAAAAAATCCCGACCCCGGCGAGAATGTTGTGCTGACGCTGGATGAAAAAATCCAATACATCGCTGAGCGTGAATTGGCCAGGGCCATTTCTGATACGGGCGCTGAAGCAGGCACGGTGATCGTACAGAATCCGCATACGGGAGAAGTGTTGGCCCTGGCGAACTGGCCTACATTCAATCCCAACATCTTTAATAAGGTGAATCCACAGGCCCTGAAAAACCGGGCTGTGAGCGACATTTACGAGCCAGGTTCCACCTTCAAACTGGTGACATTGGCGGGTGCGCTGGAAGAAAAGATCACCAATCCGGACGAGGTCATTGATTGCCAGATGGGATCGATTGTGGTGAATGGTTTACGCATTCACGATCATCATCCCTACGCCGGACTGACGATCTCGCAGATTCTGGAGCACTCGAGCGACGTGGGAGCAATCAAAGTCGCGTTGCGTCTGGGTGAAGACAGGTTCGACCGCTATATTCGCGCATTTGGCTTTGGATCGCAGACACACATTGAATTGCCGGGGGAGACCCGCGGTATCACCAAACCGGTAAGCCGCTGGTCAAAGGTGAGCATTGGCGCGATCTCCATGGGGCAGGAGATCGGCGTATCGCCGGTACAGTTGGCAGCTATGGTTTCGACCATTGCGAACGACGGTGTATATATCCCGCCGAGAATTCTGGCCGGAACAACTCCGCCGCGCAGCACGCCACAACTCATCGCCTTTCGCCCGGCGCTCGGGCGACGCGTTGTTTCACCCATGACTGCCGCAGAGTTGAAGCGAATGATGGAAGGTGTGGTGCTGCGAGGCACCGGTAAGCGCGCCATTCTGGATGGCTATACTTCAGCCGGTAAAACCGGGACAGCGCAAAAGATTGATGCCAGCGGTCATTATTCTCACCAGAAGCATATTGCCTCGTTCGGCGGTTTTGCGCCGGTGAACAGTCCAGCGGTGACAGTGCTGATAGTGCTCGATTCTCCTCAGGGCGGTTACCCGCGCGATGGTGGGGGAGAGACTGCGGCCCCGGTTTTCTCACGCATTGCGCAGCAAGTGCTGGCGTACATGAACGTGCCGCACGATGTCGAATTCCAGGACCCGCGGCGAATGTATCTGCGGGCCCATGCGAAAGAGGACGATGTCTCAGAAGGCGCTCCGGACTACATCGCCAGTGAGCAAATGCCGGCGGACACTCCGGCTTCGACCGTGGCGCCGACGCCCGCGCCTGCGTTGCCTGGACCGCAGAATGCTCAGGTAAAGACAGTGGCCGCGACCAGCAAGTCTGAACCGCAACCCGCACCGGCTGCGAAACCGATAAGTTTTCCCGCGCCTGTAGCTCCCGCGCCTGCGATCCCTAGACCTCCAGAACCAGCCCGTGGAACGGTGGTGGTGGATGTCGCCGGAGGAGTGTTGGTCCCGGACTTTCGTGGAAAGTCTTTGCGCACGGCGTTAGAAGCCGCAGAAGAAGCGGGGCTTGAACTAGACGCGAGCGGCAGCGGCGTCGGTCAAACGCAATCGCCAATAGCGGGAACCAGAATTCCCCCGGGCGGGCACGTGACGGTGCAGTTCGGAAGATGACCGGAATTGGTAAATGGGTAAATTGGTAAGTTGGTAAATTTAGAAACTTTGTCTGTTTCCTTTTGCAGTCTTTATTGATGTCGAGAAAATTGCGGCAAGCTCTTTGGCTTCTTTTGAAATATCCTCGAGTTTTTCCTGCTTGAGAATGTGTGCATCTCCGAGCAGTTCCAGCCAAAGAACGCTTTCATCCGCTTCTTCAGCAACAATTCCAAGTCTTGCAATGAACTCTGGCTTAGAGCGCGCACGACACGCCGCACGATAGTTGGCAGCAACGGATGTGCCGCAGCGCAAAAGCTGCTTGCCGAGAACCTGCGCTTCTGTAGTTCTGGGAAGAGCTTGAAAAAGGCGGATAACTCGGAGAGCAAACTTCTTTGTTCTCAAGCGAAGTTCTTCGGGCGGGCTCAAAATTTACCAACTTACCAATTTACTCATTTACCAATTTCATATAAACATCTCTTCGTCTTCCACCTCGCTGCCGTTGCTCCGATGACGTGAGCGGGTGGATCGCAGGAAGCTTAGCCCGGCATTGAGGGCGCTTACGATGGCGCGGACGCGCCGCATGGGCGAGAAGACCCTGTGCTGCAGCAATTCGGAAGTTGCCTCAACGCGTTGCGCCGCAGTAATGATGAACTCATCCAGGCGGGCAGCTTGCAGGCGCGCGCGTTCCGCAATTTCGCTGGTCGCAGCTCCAACCTCAGCCACGTGCGCGCGGATGGTGGCGGAGCTCTCCGCCAGGTTCGTGGTAATTTCCGCCAGCTTGGGTTTGGCGTCATCGAGGATTTCAGCCGCCGTGGCCAGCACCGGGGAGGCCTGCTGCTCCAGGCGCGCAGCGATGCCTTCAACTCTTTCCGAGCTCTGCCGCAGGGCCTTGTACATGGCAAACAGAACCACCAGTTGCAGCACAATGGCAACCGCGGCAACGACCACGAAGACCGTGATGATCGGAATATTCACTCGCTGTGGAGCTCCTTAGGAGCCTTTTTTGCCTTCTGCGGCGGCCTCGCGATACGCTTGGCGGCTCGCGTCGATGGCGGCGCTGATCTTTTCTTTTTGCTGGCCCATGGCTTCCTTGCCGCGGTCGACCCACTGATTCATCGTCTCGCGGGCTTCGCGGCCGCGGGTGCGCAGATACTCGCCGCCTTCCTGGGCTGAGTTCTTAATGGCTTCGCGGGTTTCGCGCCCGGAGCGGGGTGCATAGAGCACGCCCAGCAACGCGCCAAAGCCCAGACCAGCCAGAAACCACATGAAGCTGTTGCTGCTATCTCTATCCGACATCAGACGACCTCCACAATCCAGCGATCTTAACACTCGGAACTCAGGCGGAGCAAATTCACTAAAGGTCAGCGCTGAGCGGACTTTAGGGACGTGCCGCATCGGCATGATTTACAAGCTCTTTACACTGCATTGCCAGCCATTTTACCCACCTCCACAGCGAAAGATGTTCCTATAACAACATCACGTTGTTGGAGGCATGATGGCAACTGTAGCGGAACCGGTTTTCAGTGCAATCGAAGCGCAGCCGATTTCCATTGCAACCGGCACAAAGAGAATCAGGACCGTCGTGGTGGACGATTCTGAAACCTTTCTCGAAGTGGTCTGCGAACTACTGGAGCTCGATCCGTTGGTGGATGTCGTGGCGCGCGCCGATCGTGGCGGAGAAGCCATTGAGACCGTCATGAAGCTGAAGCCCGACATGGTGCTGATGGATGTGCACATGCCCTATCTCGACGGCCTGACACTGGCATGGTTTTTTGGGCACAGATTTCCGTCCGCCCGCGTGGTGCTCATGTCCACCGATAACACGCCCGAATTGCGCGCCGCCTGCGAGGATTCCGGGGCCATGGATTTTGTGCATAAAGAGAATTTCCGGCAGGAGTTCTGCGCCGCTCTGGAACGTCTGAGATGTGAATCAGAAGCGTGATAGTACGCAATGATCGAGCGCGACATTGAAATTGGATTTACAGCATGAGTTTATTTTGGGTTTGCAAAAAATGGAGAAAATGAGGCGATGAGAACAACGTTCCTGAAAGCATTTACCCTTGTTGTCCTGGCCGGCGCGCTGGCGACGGCGCAACATAGAATGCCGCCTGATCCGGCGCAGATGGTCCAGCACCATGTGGACATGCTGACCAAACACTTATCTCTGGATGCGCAGCAACAGCAGCAGGCCACCAGCATTTATACGGAAGAGATGAGCGGCGCGAAAGCACTGCATGGCCAGATGCACACCGCACAACAGAACCTGCAGGCCGCTATCCAGAAGAACGACACGGCGGCGATTGAGCAGGCTTCGAACACCATCGGCAACCTGATAGGGCAGATGACGTTGACGCATGCCAAGGCGGATGCCGCGATGTTCCAGATTCTTCATCCAGACCAACAGAGCAAGTTTACCCAGATGGAGAGCCATCATGGGTGGGGTTTGCGCGGGCACGGCCGGCCGGGGGGGCCCCCTCCAGGCGCTTCTTTCAAGTGACCTCCTGCCGCCGTTCAAGGACAGGCGGGCTATTACGTTCTCCTTGCGTTTCACGGCCCGCTTGTCCTTGCTTCATAACCCGGATGATTGATTTGCCTACCACAAGGCATTGATCTTTACAGAAACTTTACAGTCTCTTGTCGGGGTGTTTACCCCGCCTGCGACCGGTTCGGCCTAACCTAGATGTGGTTAGGATTGAAGGATTTATATGTCAGCTACAACGGTTCGCCTGTATACCACAGCACGCACCGCCAGGCCTCTGCCGCCGCGAAGGAGGCGAACGCTTGTAGTCGACGATTCGACTACAATTCTGCACGCAATCTGCACGCTTCTGGAGCATCACAAGGTGGTGGAAGTGGTAGGGCGGGCGGAAAACGGGCCGGAAACGATCGACCGCATCGCCGAGTTGCAGCCGGAGATGGTCCTGTTGGACGCAGATATGCCCGGCATGAGCGGACTGAGAACGGCTCTGTTGATTTCGCAAATGCATCCTCAGATTGAGATCATTTTGATGTCGATGGACACCAGCACGCAGTTTCGGGCAGCCTGCGCCGGCTGTGGCGCCACCGCCATGATCTACAAGCCAAAATTCCTGCGTGAACTGCGCACGTTCCTTTCCGCGCCGCTGCAAAGAGCCCGTGCGGTATTTGGCGTGGGAGTTTAGGCTTCAGAGGCGCGCGTACAGCGAACACATATAATAATGAGGGTTGAAGAACTATGTCGTGAACGCCAGGCTTTGGCGTACGACGACAATGCAGCTTGAGTGAATGGCAAAAGCAGAGATCAAAGAACGGCTTTTCCGATGGGTTGCCGTACCGGCACTGGCCGGAGTGCTGGCCCTGTTGGCGGTGCTCCAATATAAGTGGAGCGGACAGGTGAGCGAGGCCACCAAGGCACAGATGCAGTCCAATCTGCAGGTGTCGCTGATGGGATTCCGCCAGGACTTTGCGCGCGAGCTGGGTTCAGCCGGCATGGAGATGCGGTCAGCGTTCGATCCTTCTGCGGCCGTGAATCCGGCGCAATTTACCGAGCAATTTCAGCACTGGCAGCAAACTGCGCCGCATCCCAACCTGGTTGAACACATTTACGTCTGGCAGGACCCCAGTCATGAGCAGCCTCTGCGATTTGATCCCGGCCAGGACAAACTGGAGCGCACCGCGTGGCCGGCGGAGTTTGACTCGCTACAGCAGCATCTGCAGGAATTCAGTGCATTTTCAGCGTTGCATTCACTGGACCGCGGTCCCGGTGGACGGGACGCAACGCCAGGCCGGCAACGACCGCCGCGCTCGCACGATCACGATCGTTTCCGTGCCAGTGATCATTCCAGTGGACGCCGGGGAGGCCCTGCCCGCAACCGGCCAGACTTCGTTGCTCCCTGGGCTGTGGACCAATCGATTCCTGCAATGGCGTACCCCGTGCGACACGTTGATCGTTCGGGAACCCGGGAAATTACATGGCTGGTGATTCAGCTGAACCGGAACGTTCTGGAGAAAGAGATTTTTCCTGAGCTGGCGCAAAAGTATTTTCGCGGACAGTATGGGCTGGATTATCACGTAGCGGTCCGCGATAGCGACAAAGCCGGAGAGCATGTTATATACGCCTCCGACGCTGGCTTTGGCGGCGATGACAATCAACAGATGGATGCATCGCTCAACCTCTTTGGTCCGCCACTGGGGCGAAGCGGGCCCGATGTGGCTCCGGAGATATTTGCAACATTCCGGCCATCGGCCACGGATCGTTCCGCGCAAGCAAACGGACCTGAGCGCCTGCCTCGTCTTGAAGTCTTCCTGCACTCCGGCGACCAGGGCATGTGGCAGGTAGCGGCGAAGCACAAGAGTGGATCGGTGGAAGCGGCAGTCAGCGGCCTGCGCCGGCGCAACCTGATGGCCAGTTTCGGCGTTCTGGTGCTGCTGGGTGTGACCATGGCGTTGATTCTCATGGCAAGCCAGCGCGCACGCAGGTTAGCGCGGTTGCAGATGGATTTTGTGACCGGCGTTTCGCATGAGCTGCGCACCCCGTTGGCTGTCATTTCGTCCGCTGCGGAGAACATTGCTCACGGCGTGGTGGAAGACAAGCAGCACTTAGTGCGCTACGGGAATACGATCGTGAAGCAGACGCGCCAGCTCACGCAGCTGGTGGAACAGGTTCTGCAGTTTGCCGCCACGCAGCAGGCGCCGCGAAACAATCATTCAGGTCCAGTCAATCTCTCCGGCGTAGTGGACGCAGCGCTGGAAGGCACGGCGGCCATGGCCGCCGCAGCAGGGTTTACCGTGGAACGCAGCATTGAGCCAGATCTTCCTCCTGTAAGTGGCGATTTCAGTGGGCTGGTACAGTCGCTGCAAAACCTGATCACCAATGCTGTGAAGTACGGCGGGGAAAGCCGCTGGTTACGAGTCGCGGCCATGGCCGTCAAAGGAAAAGGACAAATCAGGGAAATCACTCTTTCCGTGCAGGACAAAGGTATCGGCATCAGCAAGGAAGAGATCCATCAGATTTTTGAGCCGTTTTATCGCAGCCCCGCGGTCGCAGAGTCGGGAATTCACGGCACTGGATTGGGACTGCCGCTGGCGCGCAAGATTGTGGAAGCCATGGGCGGACGGCTTACGGCCGAGAGTGAGATGGGCAAGGGAAGCTTGTTCACGATCCACCTGCAAGTAGCAGGCCCGCGCGCCGTGGCGGAGCAGGAACATGCAGCCGATCCACACGCGGGTGCGGAGCCGGATTTCTCCTCATGACTGAGCGCATCCTGCTGGTGGAAGACGAAGAAGATTTGCGCATGACGTTGAGTGACCGGCTTAAGGCGGAAGGTTACTCAGCCGATACCGCCGCTGACGGCGAAGAGGGATTGCGCAAGGCGACGCAGAACGCACACGACCTCATCATCCTGGATGTGATGCTTCCGAGGAAAAACGGTTTTGACGTCTGCCGCGATATTCGCAACGCGGGGATCGTCACACCGATCATCATGCTCACCGCACGAGGACAGCTGGTGGACAAGGTTTTGGGCCTGAAGATTGGAGCAGACGATTACCTGACCAAGCCCTTCGAGATTCTGGAATTGCTCGCCCGCATTGAGGCGCATATCCGGCGGGCCACAGTTCCCGCTGCAAAAGAAGCTGACGTTCTGCAGTTTGGGGCGATACACATTGATCTGCGCGGCACCACAGTCCTGCGCCAGGGAAAACCGGTGCCGCTTTCTGCGCGCGAGTTCCGCTTGCTCCGCTATTTTGCCCAGAATCCGGGAACAACGCTCTCACGCGAAGTGCTGCTGAAAGAAGTGTGGGGCTATAGTGAAGACACATTCACACGCACCGTCGACGTGCATGTGGGCAGTCTCCGGCAGAAATTGGAAAAGGATCCCAAACAGCCGGCGTTGATTGTGACCGTGCCTGGGCTCGGCTACAAGTTTGTGGCGTGAGCGCTTGCTCGCAAGAGTGCATGAACCTCCAAAGTAAATTTTGATTAGGTGATGTAAAAACCCTGTAAAGCCTATGGACTTTTCATACGAAGAGGCCAACAATCAACCATCCACCAAGGGGCAACCGCATGTCGCCAAAGCTGTGTCCACGAGGTATTGAGTTGTTTGCCGTCGCAAGCCAGGCTGATGAAGAGTTCAAAACCAAGCTGGTCCAGTTTTTTTCCAACACATACCGAGATGATCGGGAGATGGTGCACATTGAGGTGCTGGGCGCGCAGCATCGTGAAGCCGACGAGGCGTTCCAGCGGCATAAGAGATTTTGTGAGACCTGCGCCAACACGTCATTGACTTTGTTGCGCTACGCCGCAGCCGAATGATAGTTAGAGAGCCCGGGCTTTAGCAACAGCCGCCGGTTCCCGCCACGGCCTAATCGTCGCAACGATCCAGCGCATTACATTCGTCACATTGAAGACGCCTTTCCTGTTAGCATACTCTTAACATCGCAACGTTGTGGAACTCACACTCAATCTCATTTGGGCCGGCGTGGCAGCCATCCTGCTGGTCCTGTGGCGGCGCTTCGGGTTTACTGAGCAGCGGCGTACCGCGTTTGCCCTGATCGCACTGGCATGCGTGATCTGCGCATTGTTCCCGGTCATCTCGATGACCGATGATCTGAGCGCCAGTCCAGCCGATCCGGAGACGATGCAGCTTGCCCTGCTTCCGCCTTCTCTGGCGGCTGACGGGCCGTGGATTCTGGTCTACGATCCAAACGCTTCGTCCTTTCGTCATGAGATAGAAATACAACCTGATTACCGGCCTCCAGTTCATTCCTATCTTTCGTTTCTTCTTACGCGACGTCCTCCGCCGCAGCTTGGTTAGTCACCAAGTTTTTCACTGTCGACAGTGTCGTCGCTAAAAAGCGATGACGTTCTGTCTGCATTCCAACGCGCCAAAGTCGCGCGCGTCGGCGGCCCGCAAACGCTAACGTTCATACGGAGGAACTATGTTTGAAGGAATTATGCAACCCATGCACCTATTGGTCATTTTGATCATTGCATTGTTGTTTTTTGGTCCGTCGAAACTGGGGGAACTCGGCAAGGGATTGGGTGATGGAATCCGCCATTTCAAGAAAGCGCTGAAAGATGAACCGGCTTCTTCGGGTTCCACAAATCCCCAACCAGCTGAACCCAAGCCAGAAGAACGGAACTAAGTGAAGAGGCTGTCCTATCCTGCTCGCTGATCGGTAGCGTAGTTGAGTGGGACATGAACCTGGTTCGGCAGTGGGCTGCAGGCCGTCGCTGCATCTTTTGATGCGCGATTTGTACTTGCAAACCCATCAAGAACTGACTGGGCGCAACGATCCAAAGTTGTGCCCAGTCGCTTTTTAGGGGATTCGGACCTCGTGAATTCGATCCAGAGTGAGGCATAGGCAGGTTTACCAATGCACATTCGTGGTTCGGGTTAACACCAGGAAATCGCTGGTCGGCGGTGGAATCAGTACGATTAATGCGCGGATTGGGGCATGTTGGGCGGAGAGCCCTTACAATAAGAGAGTAGCGGGAACCCAGGTTATCTGGATGGTATGAAGCCAATTGGCTTGTTTGATCATCTGTAGTTGCTGCGGATTTAGGCGAAAAGTAACCAGGTCTCGACTTTTTGAAGATGAAATCCTTTCTTGAGACAGTTCGCGAACGCGTCGTCATCTATGACGGTGCCATGGGCACGCAGATACAGGAGCGGCACCCGTCGCTGGATGATTTCTGGGGCAAAGAGAATTGCTCTGAAGTCCTGGTGCTGAGCCGCCCCGACATTATTAAAGATATCCACGCGACTTATTTTCAGGCCGGCGCTGACGTCGTGGAGACCAACACGTTCGGCGGCAGCCGGATCGTGCTGGGTGAGTTTGATCTCATCGACAAAGTCCACGAGATCAACAAGCGGGCTGCGGAGCTGGCGCGCGAAGTGGCGCATGACTTCTCCGGCAACGGCAAGCAGCGCTTTGTGGCCGGTTCGATCGGCCCGGGGACCAAACTGCCGTCGCTGGGTCAGATCACTTATGACGATATGTTCAATGCTTACCTGGAACAGTCGGCGGGACTGCTCGCAGGCGGCGTCGACATTCTGCTGATCGAAACCTGCCAGGACATCCTGCAGACAAAGATTGCCGTGGCTGCGGCATTCGAAGCGATGAAGCAGGCGGGCAAGCGGATTCCGGTGCAGGCGCAGGTAACGCTGCAGGAATCTGGCACGATGTTGCTGGGCACAGAGATTGGGGCTGCGGAAACCGCACTGGAGCCGTTTGATTGTGAAATCGTCGGGCTGAACTGCGCTACCGGCCCGAAAGAGATGAATGATGCGGTGCGCTATCTGGCCCACAACGCGCCGAAGGAAATTTCTATCCTGCCGAACGCCGGATTGCCGGAGAATGTCGGTGGCGTGGCGCATTATCGCTTAACGCCACAGGACCTTGCTGACTGGCACAAAAAGTTCATCACCGAATACGGCGTGCGCATTGTAGGCGGCTGCTGCGGGACAACGCCGCTGCACATCAAGACGGTAGCCGACCTCTGTGCCAACCTCCAGCCGGCGAAACGCGACGTGGAAGTTACTCCTGCGGCGGCAAGCGCGTACAGCATGGTGCCGCTCGATCTCGATCCCAAGCCGCTGATCGTGGCGGAAGAGATGAATACCACCACGCGCGTTGAGCACTTCAAGAACATGGTGCGCGGCGGCAAGTATGACGACATTCTGGCGCTGGCCAAGAAGCTGGTGACGGAAGGCTCGCACATGCTCGATCTGTGCTGCGCCATCGTCGGTGAAGACGAAAAAGGCTACATCAGCAACATACTGGATCGCGTCGCCACGCGTGTGCCGGCTCCTATTCTGGTGGATTCCACGGAAGCCGACGTGATTGAAGAGGCGCTGAAGCGCATTCCCGGCAAGGCCATCATCAACTCCATCAACCTGGAAGATGGTGAAAAGCGTACAGCCAAGGTCCTGCCCATGGCGAAGAAGTACGGCGCTGCCGTGATCGCGCTGACGATTGACGAAGCAGGCATGGCGCTTACGGCGGAAAAGAAGGTCGCGATCGCGAAGCGGATCTTCACTCTGGCAACTGAGAAGTACGGCATTCGTCCGGTAGACCTGATCTTTGACGCGCTCACATTGCCGATCTCGACGGGGCAGGAAGAGTATCGCACCGCAGGAATCGAGACGCTGAACGCGATCAAGGGAATCAAGCGGGAGCTGCCTGACGTGAAGACCATCCTGGGCGTGAGCAATATCTCTTTCGGCCTGAATACCTATGCGCGGCGTGTATTGAATAGCGTCTTTATGAAAGAAGCCGTGGACCACGGGCTGGATATGGCGATTGTGAATTACGCCAAAATTTATCCTCTATACAAGATCCCGGAAATTGAAGTGGAGCTGGCACGCAAGCTCATCTATTTCGAGAAATCAGCGGGCGATCCTCTGCAGGTTTACATGCAGCACTTCAGCGGACTGGACAAGCAGCCGCAGGCAGAAGCTGCGCCGTTGGAGTCGCTCACGGTGGAAGATAAGCTCAAGCGCTGCATCATCAATGGCGAGAAGTCGCTGGGCGAAGGCGCGCAGAAGCAGTCGCTGGAGCAGGTGCTGGAAGACGCTCTGCTGAAATATTCGCCGCTCGAGGTCATCAACAACGTTCTGCTGGACGGCATGAAGACGGTGGGCGAGTTGTTTGGCGCGCGCAAGATGCAGCTGCCGTCGGTGCTGGATTCCGCGGGCGTCATGAAACAGGCGGTCGCCTATCTTGAGCCGAAGATGGAAAAGACCGAAGGCACGCAGAAGGGAACGCTGGTGCTGGCCACGGTGAAGGGCGACGTCCACGATATCGGAAAGAACCTGGTGGATATTATCCTCACCAACAACGGCTACAAGGTGGTGAACCTGGGGATCAAGCAGCCGTCGGATTCGATTATCGCCGCGGCCAAACAGCACAACGCGCATGCGATTGGGCTGAGCGGGCTGCTGGTGAAGTCGACGCTGGAGATGAAGTACGTGATCCAGGATTTGCAAGCGCAAGAACTCAACTATCCGGTCATCTGCGGTGGCGCGGCCCTTACACGCAAGTACGTGGAAGACGATTTGCGCCGCGAATATTCCAATTCTGTTTTCTATGCCGATGACGCCTTCACCGGTCTGCACCTGATGGATGATCTGACGTCAACCAACGGAGCACGGGAAAAGCGATTGTTGGAGGGCCGGACTGTTAAAGAGTTCGCAAAGACAACAGCGGTTGCGGGAGCAGAGCCTTCGGCGAGCACGGAGAGATCGCCGGTCGTGCACCCGGCGCCGAATATTCCAACTCCGCCGTTTTATGGGGTGCGGGTGAAGAAAGACTTCGATCTGAACGAAGTCTTTGGATACATCAATCACACTGCGTTGTTCAAAAACCAGTGGCAATTGAAGACAGCATCTCAGTCAGATTATGCGCGGTTGGTCGAGGAAAAATACATTCCTGTGCTGGCCGATTTACAGAAGGAAGTGATAGCTCGCGCATGGTTTGAGCCGAAGGTAGTGTACGGTTATTTTGCCTGCCAATCAGAAGGTAATGACGTTCTGCTTTATGAGCCGGAGGCACAAACCGTGACTGCGCGCTTTACCTTTCCCCGCCAACGCGAAGGCCGAAAGCTTTCCATCGCTGATTTCTTCGAACCCAGGAGCGGTGGACGGATGGATGTAATTGGATTATCGGTGGTCACAATCGGCAGCCGTGCTTCAGAGGAAACCAGGAAACTCTTTGATGCCGGCGAGTTCACCAAGTATCTCTATCTGCACGGCCTCAGCGTGGAAACGGCTGAAGCGCTGGCCGAGCTGTTCCACAAACAGATGCGTGAAGAGCTGGGAATTGCAGGCGATGACGCGACGCGGATTGGGGATTTGTTCCATCAGAAGTATCGCGGGTCACGTTACTCGTTTGGCTATCCTGCTTGCCCGAACCTTGAAGATCAGACAAAAATCTTTGCCTTGCTGAAACCGGAAGAGACGATCGGCGTCCGCTTGACCAGCGGGTTCCATATGGAGCCGGAGCAGTCGACGTCGGCGATTGTTGTGCATCATCCGCAGGCAAAATATTTTGTTGTGTGAAGCTTGCCGAGTTGTCTGCCCGCGAAATTTATTCCTCAGCATTCCTCGATTGATGCTTCACTTTTTCTACCCTGGAAATGTTTCTGTAGTTCAGCTGCAGCGTGAACGTTGAATCTTCATATCATGCTTTTAAGAACTGTAAAGAGTGTGGGGATGAGCTGCATCTCTGACTACAGAAACCTAGAGTGTGCATTTCTGCTTTCTCCAAATATGGAAGATCATCGCGTGCGTTCTCTCAGAAAGGTCATGGCACGCAACCTGCAGATGTATAGGTCAGTAAAAGCCAGAGTAGTGGCTTATTGCTTCTTTACGTTGATAGAGACAGGAGAAGTAGACTATGCATAATCGCAAGGATCATCTCTTAGCACTTATCGTCATTGTGGTCGTAGCGTTTGCCGCAGCGTCCTTTGGCCAGGTGCTCAAGGGTTCCATTTCCGGTAGCGCGGCTGATCCTCAGGGAGCAGTAATACCTGGCGCCCAGGTGAAAGCTACCAACATCGCAACAGGAACGGTACTCAGCACCACCACAGACAACTCAGGACTCTTTCGCTTCAGTCTGATTCCGGCGGGAGAATACAAGATAGAAATCTCAGCCACGAACTTCAACACCACGACGCAAAACAATATTGCCGTCACAGCAGGAAGGGATACTGGTCTGGGCACAATTAAATTGGAGGTCGGACAGGCCAGCACCACGGTGGAAGTCACGGCCGGCGCTCCGTTGATTGAGACAACGCAAGCGCAAGTCACCAATACCATCACGGGAACGCAACTGGCGACCTTTTCCGGCATTCAGGAAAATCAGGGTCTGGACACTCTCGCGCTTTTTGTTCCTGGCGTAGTTGCCAGCCGTGATAATAATTTTTCCAATTTCAATGGGGGCTCGGGATTCTCTTCCAACGGTCTGCGAGGAAGGAACAATGACCAGCAGATCGACGGACAGAACAACAATGACAATAGCGTTGCCGGTCCGGCACTCTTTGTCAGTAACCCGGAATTTGTCCAGCAGTACGTGCTGGTGACGAATCAATTTGGGCCGGAGTACGGCCGCAACTCGGGCTCAGTCGTAAATATCGTTACCAAATCAGGTGGAAACAGCTGGCATGGAAGCGTTTTCGGCGCTGTTAATAATTCCATATTGAACGCGATGTCGAACTTCCAGAAACAATTCCAGCAACTCGAAGAACCGCCTCGACTTCAAAATACATTCGGCGGTTTCACCATCGGCGGGCCAGTCGTGAAGAACAAGATGTTCTTCTTCGGCGGCTTCGATACGAATATCATTTCTTCCAAGACAGTTTATTCGTCGGACAGTCTGACGCCAACACCGGCCGGCCTGACGACGCTTGCCGGTTGTTTCCCGGGCAGCGCAAGTTTATCGGCGCTTACCACCGCGGGCCCCTATGGAATTTCCGGCGGTAGTCCAACGCCGCTGGGAACGCCCGTGACCGGAGTAGTTACCGGATGTCCGGGTGCTGAATTTGCCGGCGTATCGCGCACGCTGCAAACCCCGGTTCATATTTTTGACTGGATTGCCCGGACGGACATTCAACTGGGCCAGGACACGATCACGGGCCGCTATCTTTTCAACCGAGACAACTTCTTCAACACCGAAGACAATGGCGCCGCAGGCTACGTGGTTAGCGTTCCCGCATTGAGCCAGGCAGTGCTGATGAGCTGGGTACACAACCTCAGTTCGCGCATGGTCAATGAGCTGCGTGGTTCGTTTGGCCGTACGAACGTTGAATTCGGCGGCAATAGCATCGGAACGTTACCGAACATAGGAAGCATTGACCAGGCCGTGACCAACGTCAGCTTTTCCAGTGGAGGACTGCTTGGCTATGGTCCTAACACAGCGTTTCCGCAAGGCCGCATTGTGAACACCTGGCAAGGCCAGGACAACTTCAATTACGTGATGGGCAAGCACCAGCTTAAAGCCGGCGTGAACTTTACCTATCAACGTTCGCCAAACGTCTTTTTGCCGAACATCAACGGGCAGTTCCGCTTCGCTGACTGGAACCAGTACTTTGCCAACACGCCCTCTCTGGTCAACATTGCGCAAGGCGCATCCTCGCTCGATTTCCGTGAGTACGATACGTTCGTCTATATTGGCGATGACTGGAAGGTTTCGCCAGCGCTGACATTGAACCTCGGACTGACGTGGTCCTACTACGGGCAGCCGGCCAACCTGTTCAATGACTTGACCACCAACCGTGAGAGCAATCCGGCTACCGCGTTTTGGAACCCAGCGTTGCCTCTCTCTGTCCGTACCTTCCCCAGAATTTCTGCGCCTACGAGTAGCTATGGACCGAGTTTTGGTTTTGCCTACTCGCCGCAGGGTGGCGGTATGTTCACCGGGCATGGCAAGACCACAATCCGCGGCGGATATCGTCTGCTCTATGATCCGCCGTTCTACAACATCTACCTGAATATAGCCACGTCGTCGCCTCAGGTCTTCCTGCAGAGCTTCAGGGCGCCGGCCGGTTCAGCTGGTCTTCCAACCGCCTCGTTTGGTCTGCCGGCCGATCCTATTGGTCCAAACGTGCGTGCGCTGCTTTCACCTTCGCTCACGCCAGGCGTTCTGGATCCACGGAGCGCGGCGGAAACCACCATCAGTCCTAACTTCGGTCCGGACATGATCCACACCTGGACTTTTGGCGTCGAACGAGAGCTCTCGAAGAACTCGGCGATCGAGGCGCGCTATGCCGGAAACGCGGCGCGCCACCTGTTCCAGACGGTGAATGCCAATCCGTTCGTTGCCGACTTGCAGGCCGGATTCCCCAGTCTGGTTCCAGGCAACGTTACCCCCTGCGCTACGCCAGTGGTACCTCCCGGGCCAGGACAAACCACCAATCCTGATCTGGGCCGTTTGAACTGCGGTACCGGCGTGCTGCGCGCGCGCACCAATGGCGGATTCTCCAACTACAACGCACTGCAGTTGGAATATCGTGCCAACAACCTGTTCAACCAGCTGACCATGCGGACCTCGTACACCTACAGCAAGACGCTCGATAACGTGAGCGAGATCTTCAGCACCTTCGCCGGCGGAAACAGCGTCGCCTTTGCCCAGAACCCGTTCAATACCACTGCCGGCGAGTATTCTTTCTCCGGCATTGACTATCCCCATCAGTGGTCAATCCTGGCGACCGAACAGCTGCCCTTCTTTAAGGACCAGCACGGTTTTACCGGACATGTGCTGGGTGGCTGGTCGGTCTCGGCCAATTACATCCTGGCTTCCGGCCAGCGCTACACGCCTTCGCAGCTCTTTGCTGCACAGGCCAGCGCTGCCGGCAACTTCTTTGATTCGGCATTCCTCGGCTCCTTCAACTCCGGAGTCGATTCAGCGCGTCCGTTCCTGAGCAACAGCTCGGCCCCGTCGTCTAGTGTCGGTATCTTTGCTGCGGATGCCTGCACGCTGTTTGGAGCGTGTACTACCGCCGCTTCCAATCCTTCGGCAGTGCTGAGCCTGAATGCCCTCAACCAGACTCCAACCGGCGGTACCCCGATTGAAACCACGGTGACGAACAATCAGGTGCGGTTCATTGTCAACGGCGGCCAAGCCCAGACAGTATTTGGCACGCCATTCGGCACTGCACCGCGCAATTTCAACCAGGATGCCATCACCAATATCGCCAACCTCTCCGTTTACAAGCGGATCAAGTTCTCAGAGCATGTGAACTTTGAGATGCACGCCACTGCGGTGAACGTATTCAACCATCCCAACTTCCTCAGCGTGGATCCATTTGTTGAGGATGCAGGGCTGCAACTGCAACTTACGGGGTTCGGCAACCCAGCGCTTACCAACAGCCAGCCCCGCACTCTGTTTGTCGGAGGCAAACTCACCTTCTGATTGCCCAATCACTCTACCTTCTAGACTGTAGAGCCCGCTGCCTCGGCAGCGGGCTCTTTTTGTTCATTCTGAAAACCAGTTGTGCGTCATGCGTGGACGCGCAGCGCTTCCTTGTACCGGTCCAATCCGAGGCTGAACTGCTGCAAGGCTTCCCGCACCTCCGCCGTTTGGGTTCCAACTCCAATCCGGAAGCGGTCAGGGTTCTCAAAGAATTTGCCCGGCGCAATCGACGTCTCAAATTCTTCGCGGAGCAGCTTGCACAGCCCTTCGACATTGCCGCTTTTCAGGCGCGGAAAGACGACTGTTCCATATTCCGGCCAAAAATAGTCCAGATCATCGCGCGATTGTAGAAATTCGCGCAGCAAGAGACGGTTTGCATCCAGGACGGCCTTCATGCGAGCGGCGATCTTTGCCAGCTGAGCGAATGCGACCACGCTCAGTAGTTCGGCTGGATGAACGAAGGTTGCCCCAAGCAGGTCATTGATGCGAAACATACGCTTTGCCAGGTCAGCCGGCGCCAGTACCCATCCGCAGCGCAAGCCGCTCAGACCGTACCCCTTGGTGAGACTGTTGGTGACGATGAAACGCTCGGGGTCGATATGAAATGAAGATTGCGGTGCGGACTCAAACAGCATCTCTCGATACACCTCATCCACCATGACGTAAGCGCCGGACTTGCGTGCCAGTGCGCCCACGTCACCGAGAGTTGAGTCCGACGTCAGCGCGCCGCTCGGATTATGCAGGTTGCAGATGGCAATCACCCGGGTGCGTGGTGTGAGGTTGCGGGCAACGTCGGCTGGATCGATGGCGAAATTGTTTTCTGCGCGGCGTGGAAAACGCTTGATCTCCAGCCCGAGATAGCGGGCCGTGCTTACGATCAATTCATAGGTCGGCTGCTCCACCAGGATCTCGTCGCCTGGCTCCGTGGTTGCAGCCAGCGCCAGATAATTCGCCAGCGAAGTGCCGACCGTGCTTACCACGCATTCCTGGGCTACGCGGTAGCGGCGGGCAATCGCCTGCAGAAGCGGTTCGTAACCGTAGATCGAGGCGCCGTTGATCTCGAGTTGGTCAATCGTTACGCCCAGTTCTGCCAGGGGCAAACTCAGCATGCCACTGCTGGCCAGATTGAATCGCGCAGCCGAATGCAGCTTGGCCCATTCCATGTAAGGAGAAACCGCCGTGCTTCGTGAATAGGTCATCGACGTGAGGTCCGCTTCCAAAAGTAATACACAGGAACGCCGGTCACAAGAATGGCCACGCCGATCAGTGTGTTTTCCGGAAATTGATAGATCGTATTGGCCACAAGCGCGCCGCAGAGAATACAAAACAGAGCGGTGGTGTACGGATGCCCGGGCATGGGGAAGTCGGAAACCGTTCCGGTGCGCCGGCGCAAGATAAAGAGGCAGCCCGCAGTGAGCATCCAGAATGTGGCATCCATCGAGATCACGTAGCTCAGGATTCTGTCATAGCTGCCGGAGAGAACAATCACCATCGTCCAGACGCTTTGCAGGATAATCGCGAAGACAGGCGCCTGCGTGCGGGGATGGACCCAGGCCAGACGGCGAAAAAACAGGCCGTCCTGGGCCATGGCAAAGTAAACACGCGGCGCGGTCAGAACGCTCTGGCTGAGAAAGCCGAGAGTAGAGATAGCAATCGCTACCGCGATGACCGTAGCACCCTTTTCGCCCAGGGCCATACGCATCACGGATGTCGCCGGCGTTTGTGTGCCGGCGAGCCCCGCCACTCCCAGCGCATGCAGATAGGAGTAGTTGACGGCGGCATAGAGCAGGGTCACACCCAGCATGCCCAGAATCAGGGCCCGGGGAAGATCGCGCCGCGGGGACTTCATTTCACCCGCAGCGAAGGTTGCGGTTTGCCACCCTCCGTAGGCAAATGCCACAGGGACCATAGCCGCTCCAAACGAGGAGAGCAAGGCCGGCGACAAGCGCTGATCGAGGACCGGCGACCAGGCAATCTTTCCCCGAACAATGAACATTCCCACAGCAACCAGTGCGGCGATAGCAAAAATCTTGAACACCATCAGCGTGCTTTGCACCGTGCTGCCGGCGCGCACGCCCATGCAGTTGATGAGCGTCAGGATGGAAAGGGAGACCAGGGCTACCTGCCAGGGGCTGCTGTGGACGCCGGTGAGGTCCATGAAGTAGCGTGAAAAGGTGACGGTGACCGCGGCCATGCCTCCGGTTTGAATCACCAGAAGCAGCACCCAGCCGTAGAGGAACGCAACCAGCGGATGATATGACTCGCGAAGGTAAGCATATTGTCCGCCGACGCTGGGCATACGGACCGCCAACTCTGCCCAGATAAAGCCTGCCGTCAGCGCGGCCAGGCCGCCGCTCAACCATGCCGCCAGTACCAGAACCGGCGTGTGCACACGCTGCGCCACAACGTAAGGGTTGATAAAAATTCCGGAGCCGATAATGCCGCCCATGACCAGCATGGTGGCGTCAAACACGCCGAGCCGGCGCGCTAACGGTTGGGCGTTCTGTTCGGTTTGCGCGATAGGTGAACTCAAATGTGATTTCGCCCGAGTCACAGATATTAAGCGAGCTGCGTAAGAAAAGGTAGTAAATCCGGCATCTAATTTGATTTAGAATCTGCCGTTCGTCCTGGAGGGAAGCATGAACCGGACTCTGACCGCCACGGCCACATTCGTTGCTTTGCTGTCGTCATTCCTGTTGTATTCATGTAGCGGCTCACCTTCCAGCAAAGCCGGTCCACCCTCGCCGACGCCACCTTCGCCCTCGACATCAAGCGTTCAGCCGGAGTCGCCGGCCGCCGAAATCGATCCTTGCTCCTTGTTCAGTGCTGCCGATGCCCAGGCCATCATAGGGGTGCCTATGCAACGATCTCCAGGCCACGGAGCGATTGTCTGCATGTACGAAGAAGCGTCTCCCAAAGTGCCCGCTACCAGCGCGAAGGTTTCACTCATGGTCAACGTGCGTAAATCCGTGGAAGAGGCAGATCGCACGTGGAACAACACCAAAGTCGTCCGGCGTCTGAAGCCGGGTGAGAAAAACATCACGCAGCTGAGCGGCATTGGCGATGAAGCCTGGTTTGACGGCAACGTTCAAAAGGGAAAAGTCGCGATCGGAGGCGTTCTCGCTCGTAAAGGGAAGAACACCTTTGCCTTGGAATCTGCCACGCTTGACTATCGTGCATCCGCGGACGAAATGAAAAAAATTGCCAAACGCATCGCCGACGACTTGCACTAGGCCGCGGCAACACGCCCTTTTTTCTTCCTTGCCTTGGCGATCCGCGCGAGCAATCGTTGGCCGAGGCAGCCGCACAGAAAGGCGACGCCCAGTACCCCGCTGATGTGCCGGCTACCTGAATTGAAGGTCAGGAACGCCATGTACTCGTAAACGGCATATCCAGCCAAGCCCGCGATCGCGCCGAAGAACACCGGCGTGAGCGTCACAAACAGGTTGGGAATCCTGGACTCATTCCGCCCCAGGATCAGCGATTGCGCCGAACAAAACGTAGCGCCCAAAAGGCCAAAGAAGAGTACGGCTGCGATCACCGGAATTCGGCCGGGCAGGAACAGAAACGGCGCTGCAGCCACGGCTGCCAGGCCGCAGACGATCACCAGAATACGAAGCTGGTCACCGGTAACACGCGTCTTGTAGTACTGGTTGGTGGAATCCTCATTGCGCAGGGCCATGGCGTCTGCCACGGATTCGGCCGTGAGCTGTCCGTGGCCAACGGCGAGCAGGTTGTCGATGGCTTCACCGCGCCAGGAAGAAATCTTCATCGCTTCTTCGCGCAAAACGTAGGCGCGATTGGCCAACTCGGTCTGGTTCATCCCAAAGACGGCGTAACGCTGGGCGGCGTGCAGGCAAAACCATCCGCCTTCAATGTCGTTGCTCTCCAGGCAGCGCTGTACGTTGTTGAGTTGCTCATGCGCCGCCGGGGCCCAGGCATTGTTGGCGCCCAGATTGCGGCGCTCCAGAAAGCTAAGTTCCACGCGGAAGGCCTCAGCTTCGCGCAACAGGCGCGCGTGGGCGCGATTATCTTCCGAAGATGATTTCGGCTTTTGTGTTCCTGGCGGGAGCGGCGCAGGTGTTTCCACTCTGGCTGCGGTTTCAGCCGGCGCGGCTTGGCGTTGAATGATTCCCATGCGCGAAAGCAGCGCTTTTTCCTGTGGATGGGTGAGACGCTCAATGGCGTCAGGGATTGGCAGCCAGGCTGCTTCGCCGATCTCATCCTGATTGCGCGGCCCCCGGTCGTCGAGGACCGTCATCTTCCAGAACAGCACAACCTTGGGCACGCCTTTGTCGGAATAGCTGATGGTGCCCAGATAATTGCCGATGCTGCAGGAGCAGCCCGTCTCTTCCCGGACCTCGCGCATCGCCGCTTCCTGGAATGACTCCCCATCCTTTACCTTGCCGCGTGGGAGCGTCCAATCCTGATGCCGTTTGCGGTAAACCACCATTACTTCATCACCGCGAGAGGTTGTACGCTGCAAAATACCACCGGCTGCCTTGATCACCGGAGGATCTGCCGGAACCATCGGAGCAATTGGGGTTGCCATATTTAATTTGGATTGTACCTGTGTCGGAGGAAATTCCGTCAACTCATTTTTTTGCGACAGACTCCGATCTTGTGACGGACTCTTGGGCTTGCGCACTTGATGGATCGTTCGCCTCTATCTTGATCGCCGAAGCAGTATCGTATTCTTCGTAGCCGCGCAGAATTTTTCCCGGCGGCGAGGGATGCAAGCAATACACATAAGCACGCGGCGGATCGGCTTGCTCCGTACGCTCGACTTCAAACCACCCTCCATCCAATCCGATCGTGATGCTTGCATTCCACGTAGTTTTCGCTCGCGCCGATGATATGCGAATACGTCCATCCGGCAGCTTCTCCAGCGAATCGGGCGCCAGGCCTGCATCTTGCCGTCGCTCGCGCCGCCTGTGTTGCAGCTTTGCCGCTTTAAAAGCCAGGAAGAAGAAAAGGCTGGGCAGGACCTCGCCACTCACCAGACCGGTCATGAATCGGAGAAGGCCTTCAATCGCCACATAGAGCAAGAGCAGGGAGAGCGGATGGAGCAGAAATTCCAGGACCACGATCGCAGTGATTCCGGCTTGGACCACCTCCCCTTGTCCAGTCACCTGCGGCGCTATCTGTTGCGCGCGATGGACCAGATAAGCCTTGAGCTGAATCAAGAAGGCCCAGGACGCCAGGAAGAACTGCGCTAAGCCGCCCCAGGTTGCAGAACGGAGCGTCCGATGGGGGTGCTCTGGAGGAAAGGCCTGTCGCACGGCCGCAGGGCAAAATGACAGTAGAAAATCGCGCAGAGCACTTGGCATGAGCTTTTGCTGCTGAGCTTACACCTGCCGCTCGGAACCGTCCATAATGATGAAAACGCATCACCTTAACTCAAGAGACTTAAGGTGAACAACTCCTTTATTAAAAAACCATGCATCATAAAGCCAACTGGGCAGCCAAAGGCTCTCTCAAAAGATTCATGAGGTGCGAGAACCTTGAGACGAGTTTTTTTGTTTTTTTTCAGCTTCCCCATTCTGGCCCTAATCATCGGTTGCGGTGGTGTAGGCTCTTCGTCTTCTGTTGCTTCGTCTCCCACGCCCACGCCTTCGCCAACCACAACCAAGATTCAAATCAAGAACGTATTTGTTGTGATCATGCAAAACCGGTCTTTTGACCATCTGTTTGGCACATTCCCTGGTACAAATGGCATCAAGCCTGGAGTTCCCGGATTCAGCCAGGTTGACGCCAAGGGCGCAACTGTTACACCGCAACTGCTGACGACACTCTCTACTCCTGATTTGCCCCACATGCGCAGCGACTTTGTGCGCGTCTGGGATAACGGCGCCATGGACAAATATGCCTTCTACAATGGGGACATTTCCATGGGACACTACGACAACACCACCCAGGGTATGCAAACGTTGTGGACGTGGGCGCAGCAATTTGCGCTGGCGGATAACTTCTTCCCCTCGGTGATGGGCGATGCCCCTTCAAACCAGCTCTATCTGGTGGCTGCAGATGACAACAACACGCCTGATTCGCTCGATCCCTTCTTCCCTCCCTGCAATACTGATGTGGCGGTAGCTAAGGCCGGTTACACGTTTCAACACGTTGGAGACCAGCTTGCGGCAAAGGGATTCACCTGGGCGTGGTACCAGGAAAATCTCGGCGTCTGCGCCACCTACGTCTCGCAGGAAAACCCGTTCCAATTCTTTACTGACAGCCATGCCTCGCCCAACATTCGCGATTTTTCGAAATTTGCCGGCGACATCACCTCTGCCAGCCCGCCCACGGTGTCGTTTATTCAGCCTGGGCCGACGCATAGCATGCATCCAGGCGGCGGACCCATCACCAATGGAATTGCCTGGCTCAATGAGTTCATTCTCCAGGTCCAGGCGACTCCGCTGTGGTCGAATTCAGCCATCATCGTGATATGGGACTCGAGCGGCGGCTGGTGGGACCACGCGCCACCACCGCCGGTCGATCCCCAGGGCTTTGGGGCGCGCGTCCCCATGCTGGTGATATCACCTGCCGCGAAGAAGAACTACATCTCGCACGTATTGCTGGATGATGTTTCGATTCTGAAATTCATTCAGGGTACGTTCGGCCTGCCTGCTCTCAACGCAAGAAACCAGCTGGGGAATGACCTCAGTGATATGTTTGAATAGTCAAGTGAAGTTGCTGGGGAGTGGGTCAGTGTGAACTGACCCGCTCTCGCGCATCAGCCTTTGGGACAGGTCTCTTACTCGCCTTCGTTCACGCCAAGATAAGCTCGCCGTACAAACTCATTATTCATCAACTGCTGGCTTGTGCCTTCAAGATTGATGCGGCCGGTCTCCATCACATATCCATAGTCGGAGACTTGCAGGGTGTAGTTCACGTTTTGTCCCACCAACAGAATGGTGACGCCCTGCCGCGCGATGTTGGTGATGAACTGAAAAATTTCATCCACCAATTTGGGCGCGAGGCCGAGAGACGGTTCGTCGAGCATAAGCAATTGCGGTTCCGGCATCAGGCCGCGGCCGATGGCGCACATCTGCTGCTCGCCGCCGGAAAGTGTGCCTGCGAGCTGGTGCCGGCGCTCCTTCAAGCGCGGGAACATCTCATAGACCCGAGCCAGGCCAGTGTGAGCGCGTGCGCGCAAGGCGGGAAGAAAGCAACCCATCAACAGGTTTTCCTCGACTGACATCCCGGGCCAGAGCTGGCGGCCTTCAGGAACCAGGCTGATGCGGCGTTTCACTCGCGCGCGTGCCGGCAGCCGGGTGATGTCTTCACCATTGAGGAGAATCCGTCCCTGCGCGGTGGGCAGGACCCCGGCGATCGTGTTGAGCGTGGTGGTTTTGCCTGCGCCGTTGGAGCCGATGATGCAGGTAACCTTGCCCCGAGCGACAGAGAAGCTCACACCCCAAAGGACCTGGGCCACGCCGTAACGGACATCAAGTTTTTCCGCGACGAGAAGCTTGTCACCGTTCGAGGCTGCCTGAGTGGACATGGTTTCAGTCGAGGGAATGTTTGGAGTCATAAGGCCGCCGCAAACTCTATCAGAGGCTAAGCAAAAAGTCTCAGGATCTTGAGAGCTTCATGCTTTTGGCGTTCCTCCTACTGCGGCGGTGCCCAGGTAGGCCTCGATCACGGAAGGATCATTCTGGATCTCGTGCGGCCTGCCTTCCGCCAATTTCTCTCCGAAGTTAAGCACTGTGATGCGATCGCATACAGACATGATCGCTTTCATCTCATGTTCCACGTACATGAGCGTGGCGCCATTCTCGCGAATGCGGTGCAGCAAGTCCATCATGGCCCGTGTCTCAGCGCCGGTGAGGCCGCCGCAGATCTCGTCGAGCAATAGAAGTTCCGGCGCGGTAGCCAGGGCGCGCGCTACTTCAAGCCGCTTCTGTTCGCCCAGAGAGAGAGCTGATGCCAGCAAGTTGGCCTTGCGCTCCAAGCCGACAAGTTTCAGTGTCTCCATGGCTTGTTCGCGAGCAGCGGATGTGCGATTGACGGCATGCCGGCCGTAGTGCACTGCCACTTGCACATTCTCCAGCACAGTCATGGCTTTAAACGGGCGGACGATCTGGTGTGTGCGCGCTATACCGCGCTTGACCAGAGCTGAGGAAGACATGCCGGTCACATCCCGTCCGCGCAGCTTGACCCGTCCGCCGGAAGGACGAAATGTCCCCGTAATCACATTGAAGAGCGTGGTTTTGCCGGCGCCATTGGGGCCGATGAAACCACAGATGTGCTTTTCCGGAATGTCAAAGCTAACGTCCTTCAGCGCTGCTACTCCGCCGAAGTACTTGCTCAGGCTGGTTACTTCCAGGATCTTCACGACGTCTCCGGGTTGTTAAGTTCCTCAGCCTGCGCAACAGTCCCATCAGGCCGTCGGGCTCAAAAAGGATGATCAATATTAGCAACAGTCCATACAGCAATAGATGCGTATTTTGAAAGTGGACGGTTAACTCTTCTTCCACCATGCCGAAGATCACGCCGCCCAGCACCGGCCCCCAGACCGTGCCAATTCCGCCGATCACCGGCATCAGCAGGATGTAGATGCTGGTTTGGAAGGCGAAAACATCTCCGGGATAGATGAATGCGTGATAGCGAGCGTAGAGTCCGCCGGCCACGCCGGTAAGACCGGCGGCAATCGCATGCACCCATAGCTTGGAGTAGTAAGGATTCACGCCCAGATCGGCGGCTGCTTCCTGGTCCTGCTTGATGGCGCGCAGCGCGAGTCCGAATTTGCTGTGAAAGACCAGCGCAGAGATAGCGAGCGCGATCGCGGCGATGATCACTGCTGAGTAGTAGTGCTCAAGCTGGCGAAACGGCGTGTGCTCGATGACGCGGTATCCGCTGGCGCCGCCGGTAATGTCCAGATTGTTCATGATCACGCGCGTGGCTTCGCCAACGCCGATGGTGGCGATGGCGAAATACGGTCCGCGTAAGCGAAATGTCGGCAACCCTACCAGGAACGAAGCCAGCACCGCGATGGCCATGCCGCCGAGGAAAGCGAAGTACGGGCTGCGGCCGGCGGTGATCATGAGTGCCGTTACATATGCGCCGAGTCCGTAAAACACCGCGAAGCCGAATGACACCTGGCCGGTGAGACCGCCCAGCAGGTTCCAGCCTATGCTGGTGATGATCCAGATTGCCGTGGTCAGAAGCAGACGCACCGTGTTCGGGCTGGGACCGGTCAAAGGCAGAATCAGCAAGAACGCAAACAGCAACCCGGGGAGAGCGAGCTTTAGCGATTTGCCGAGCGGCATGTCAGGCCACCCGCCGTTTTCTCTGCAGCAACCCGGCGATGCCGCGAGGCATGACCAGCAGAACCAGTACGAGCAGGGCAAAAGAGATGGCTGGCTGATAGCTGGCGGGAACCACCTGCACGCTAAAGACCTCGAGCAGCGCAAGAATCAAAGCGCCAAGTGCCACACCGGAAACAGATTCCAGCCCGCCCAGAACGATGATGACAAACGAACGGAGCAAAAAAGGCCGGCCAAAATCAGGGTTGAAGGAATAAAGCATGGAGAGCAGAGCACCCGCGAATCCGGCAAAAGCCGTGCCCAGTCCGAAAGAAAGGCGTGACGTCCTCTGATCGTCCACGCCGACGATTTGCGCTGCATAAGGATTCTGAATCAGAGACCGCATCGACCGTCCAAACCAGCTGCGATTGAAGATGAGCTGCAGGACGATCAGGGAAACGACAGCAGCAGCAAAAACAATGAGAGACACCTTGGGAACCGAGATCTCTCCCATGTGGATGGCGGCAAAGGTTCGCGGCATCAGGATGGAAGATTCTTCATTGCCCCAGATGAGATAGCCAACGTTCTGCAGCACCAGCCAGAAGCCGAACATCAGCAGCAGCGAGGCGAGCGTGGGCGTGTCCGATTTCGGCAACCAGCGCACCAGCAGCCAGTGCACTCCCGTGCCAAAGAGGAAGAAGACCGGCAGGGCGAGCACCGCACCCAGGACCGGATCAACGTGAAAGCGTTGAAACAATTCGAAGGCAAAGTACGCGCCCAGCATGAGAAATCCGGCATGCGCCAGATTGACGATCTTCATGACGCCGTAGATCACGGTCATCCCCACCGCCATGGCGGCGTAGATACCGGCCAGCAGCAGCGCCTTGATGAGCAGGTCGAGGTAGTCAGAGGCTGTCATGAACCCGGCAAGTCCGTTACGGGATCGGCGCCACTGCGGGGCCCGTTGCTGCATCTTTGGGATAAACGATATCCACCTTGTCGTCCGGTTTGTTCTGGGTCACCAGGAACGGATATCCCGCCTGGCCGTTCGGGCCAAAGCTCAGAACTCCACCCGGAATCAACGCGTTCTTCAGCTGTGCCTTGGCCAGCGCATCGCGAATCTTGGTACCGTTGGTTGAGCCGGCAGCTTCAATCGCCTGCGCCATGATCCGCATAGCGTCATAGGCGGTAGCGGCGTACCAGGAATCGGGTCCGCGGCCGTAAGCCTGTTTGTAGTCGGTGACGAATTTTTGTACCTGCGGATAAGGCAGTTTGTCCGACCACCACAACGCGGCCAGGATGTAGTCTGTGCCGGCACCCAGGGCTTTGCGGGCATCGGACTCAGGTCCACGAGCGCCGTAACTGATTACCTGATGGTGCAATCCAGCCTGCAAATACTGGCGTTGCATGGTGATGTAGTCCTGCAGATGCGCATCAGAGAGAAAGATGTCTGCCTTGGCGGTCTTGACCTTCTGCAGAAGACCGGAGAAATCCGTGCCGCCAAGTTCAAATTTTTCGCTCAGCACAACCGTGAAATAGCCGGGGTGCTTCGAATTCCATTCATTGATGCCGTTGACGTAGTCAACGCCGTGGTCGGTGTTTTCGACGACCAGGGCCATTTTGAGCCCCTTCTTGAGTTTGCCCTGATCGACCAGGCTGCCCAGGAACTCAGCCGTGGTGACTCCCAGCAGTTTGATCGGGCTGAGCGCGCCAAAGGTGAATTTATAACCCTTGCTGAAGATGCTGGTGGCGGCCGCGCCGGCGGTGATCCACGGCGTCTGATAGCGGTCGGGCATCACAGACTCGGCTTCGCCCAGCGCGGTAGAGTAACCGCCAATGACCGCTGTAACGTGGTCAGAAGACATCGCTCGCTCCACCAGCGACGCAGCCTTGGCCGAGTCTGAACCGTTGTCATAAAACACTTCCTTGACCGGCAGTTTTTTGTTCTTTTCTTTTACGAAAATTCCGCCCTGGTCATTGATCTGCTTGATGGCAAGCTCAACGCCCTCTTTCTGGAACTGGCCAGGCTTGGCTTCACGACCGGTCGTGGGCATGATGATGCCGATGGTGATCGCATCATCCGCCGCAGCAACCGCCGGCGTGGTGGCTCCAAGAACCGTAAGAAACGCTACAAGCAAGGCGAGAGTAAATCCGCTATCGAGCCTCGTTTGGACTGTTCGTAACCCTCTTTTTTTCATCTTCACTCCTCCAGGCAGTCTGCGGCCCCAGCTGACGCGGACCAGAGTTTTGAGAAATTCTGAATAACCATGGCGGGCAATCATAGATATCAGAGGGGTGCAATCATATGCCTGCTATGCCGGGTTAACAAGTAAAGTTTGCACAAGGTGTTTTCCCTCTGCAAACAGCTTTGCCACCGTAAGCCTATGAATGATTAATGCCCAGCCTTCGCTTTCCCCTTGACATCTGCAGTAATCCGGCTACCCTAGGGTGCCAAACAGGCGACCGGTGGCTTGGCGACTTCAAGCCAGATGGGTCGGTGCGTTCCCAAGGCCTATATCAATCCAGCGATCGCGTAGTCGATGGCCCGAGGCGATTGGGAAGATCCAAGAAATTCCGGAGCGTTGCGAAGGCGCCCGGACTTTCAAGTTCGGCTTCGATTCGAAGAAGTTTGCTCAAAATCCCAGGAACCAGGTCAGGCCGGCCGGGTTACCTTTCCAGGAGGGCCACATGTCTAGCGCTTCCATTTCGGTGACTTCATCAGACCAGATTTCAACCTCGAAAATCTGGACCGTCATCCTGGCGTCGTCGGTTGGAACAATGATCGAGTGGTACGACTTCTACATTTTCGGTACGCTGGCCGCCTATCTGGCCCCCAAGTTCTATCCGCCCGGAAACCAGTTGTTCCAGTACATCGCCTATCTGGCCACCTTCTTTGTGGGCTTTGCCGTGCGACCCTTCGGCGCGCTCTTTTTCGGCCGCATCGGCGACCTGGTCGGCCGTAAATATGCGTTCATCGTTACCCTTTCAATCATGGGCGGAGCGACAGCTCTGGTGGGAGCACTGCCCACGTTCGCTCAGGCCGGCTGGTTTTCACCGATCATCCTGATTGCCCTGCGCATACTGCAAGGCCTGGCCCTTGGCGGTGAATACGGCGGCGCTGCGATCTATGTTGCTGAACACGTTCCCGACGGCAAGCGCGGGTTCTACACCAGCTTCATCCAAATTACGGCCACACTGGGTTTGTTTGTTTCAATTGCCGTGATTCTGGGAACACAGAACGCCATGAGCGACGCTGATTTCCGCGCGTGGGGCTGGCGTATTCCATTCCTCGCCTCCTTGCTCCTGGTCATGATCTCTTTGTACATCCGGCTGCAGATGAAAGAATCGCCGATCTTCCAGCAGATCAAAACGGCGGGCATGATCTCTGCCGCGCCTTTGAAAGAAGCGTTCACGGTCGGCGAGAACTTCAAGCGCTTCCTCATCACGTTATTTGGTGCTACGGCAGGTCAGGGAGTGGTGTGGTACACCGGCCAATTCTTCGCGCTTTTCTTCATGCAGACGATTCTCAGGGTCCCGACGCGCGATGCGAACATTATCGTCGCCAAGGCTTTGCTTCTGGGCATGCCGTTGTTTGTTTTCTTTGGCTGGCTCTCTGATCGAATCGGCCGTAAAAAAATCATTATGGCCGGATTGATTCTAGCGGCTGTGAGCTATCGTATTCCCGGAACCAATATTGGACTGTATCCCGCGATGCAACGCGCAGCCGGAAACAATGTGACAGGCGTCTCCTCAACCAAGAATCCAGTGACAGGCGCTACCGTTCTTACGGCTCAGACTGTAGACGCGACCGGAAAGACCGTGCCTGCGCCTCCTGCGGCAAATGCAGACAAAAATAAGTTGGTGTTCCTGATCTTCATCCAGGTCATTTTTGTCACCATGGTCTATGGGCCGATCGCAGCGTTCCTGGTTGAGTCATTCCCGGCCAAGATCCGCTATAGCGCGCTTTCACTGCCGTATCACATCGGTAATGGCGTCTTTGGAGGACTGGTACCGCTGATCTGCGTCTGGATTCCCGCTGCAACAGGGAATCCATTTGACGGCCTCTACTACCCGATTACCGTGGCTGCGCTCACGTTTGTGATTGGCAGTATTGCGCTGCATGACACGCATGGCCATAAGATCTGGGAAGAGGTATCGACCAAGAAGTAGATACAGAACTCATCGCGCGCAGATGGCGCGGGAAGGGTGTAGGATAATCTGTTTCGGACTGGCGGGTGGCAGCCGTTGCCACCCGTACGTCATTGCGGCCCCCACCCCACGCGGGCCAGGCGAGTTCGCGCGTTTCGATTTCTAGAGAGGTCGTTACCATGGCTGACGCTCGTGTCATGAACGAAAGAGACCAGGAAACAGAGTTAACCGAAGCCCAGATAGCCGTCCATTGGAAAGAAGAGCAATACTTTCATCCGAGTACAGCGTTTGTTGGACAAGCCCTGCTGACCGATCCTGCGGTAGACGAGCGCTTCAGCGAAAAGAATTTTCCCGAATGCTTCCGCGAATACGCCGACCTTCTGAGTTGGGACCACTATTGGCACACCACGCTCGATACCAGTGATGCTCCCTTCTGGAAGTGGTTTGTCGGCGGCAAGCTCAATGTCTCTTATAACTGCGTTGATCGCCACCTGGAAAAATACAAGAACAAAGCGGCATTCATCTTTGTAGGCGAGCCGGAAGAAGTGCCGCCGGTTTCTATCACGTATCAGGAGCTCTATTTTCGCGTCAATGAGATGGCAGCGTTGCTCCGCGACTTTGCCGGACTGAAAACCGGAGACCGCGTCACCATTCACATGCCGGTGGTGCCGGAGCTGCCGATTACCATGCTGGCCTGCGCGCGCCTTGGGTTGGTCCACTCGGTCGTGTTTGGCGGCTTTAGCGGAGAAGCGTGCGGCATGCGCGCAGCCGACTCGGGAAGCCGCGTCCTGGTCACGATTGACGGCTACTATCGCAGCGGCGCCATGACGGACCACAAAGAGAAGGCCGATATCGCCGTGGCCACGGCCAAGGGTGAAGGCACAACTATCGAAAAAGTTTTGGTGTGGCGGCGGGAGGCAGGGAAATTTCACTCGAAGAAGCCGATGGTTGAAGGCCGCGATTTCTTTGTCGACGATGTGCTCAAGAAGTACTCCGCCCAACTGGTTGCGCCGGTTTCCATGCCATCAGAAGCGCCGCTCTTCCTGATGTACACCAGCGGCACCACGGGCCGCCCGAAAGGATGCCAGCATGGGACCGGAGGCTATCTTTCTTACGTTGCCGGAACTTCCAAATACATTCAGGACATCCATCCGACTGACGTTTACTGGTGTATGGCCGATATCGGCTGGATCACTGGGCATTCTTACATCGTTTATGGACCACTGGCGCTGGCTGCGACCAGCGTTTTGTATGAAGGCGTGCCGAACTATCCCGACGCCGGCCGTCCGTGGCGTGTAGCCAAGAGACTGAATGTCAATATCTTCCATACGTCGCCTACGGCCATCCGCATGCTGCGCAAAGCCGGCCCGGACGAGCCGGCAAAATACGACTATCACTTCAAGCACATGACAACGGTCGGTGAGCCGATTGAGCCGGAAGTCTGGAAGTGGTATCACGAGGTTGTCGGCAAGGGCGAAGCGGTGATCGTCGATACCTGGTGGCAGACCGAAACTGGCGGCTTCCTCTGCAGCACGAAGCCCGGCATTGATCCAATGAAGCCGGGCAGCGCCGGCCCTGCATTGCCGGGGATCTACCCCGTGATCTTCGATGAAGAAGGCAAAGTCGTGAAAGCCGGTTCGGGTAAAGCCGGGAATATCTGCATTCGTAACCCGTGGCCCGGGATTTTCCAGACCATCTGGGGCGATCGCGACCGCTTTGTCGCGCAGTACTACAAGAAATACAACAAAGATCCCAAAAGCAAAGACTGGCGTGATTGGCCGTATTTCGCCGGGGATGGCGCTGTGCAGGCCCCCGATGGCTACTTCCGCATTCTTGGCCGTGTGGACGACGTGATCAACGTTGCCGGTCACCGGCTAGGCACCAAAGAGCTGGAATCTGCCTGCCTGACGTGCAATGAAGTCGCTGAAGCTGCCGTGGTTCCGGTGGTGGATGCAGTCAAAGGCCGTGTTCCGGAAGTTTATGTGTCCCTGAAACCGGGCGTAAGCAACGCCACGGCAGTGCAGGAGAGCGTAACCAAAGCCATTGAGCATCAGATCGGCAAAATAGCCCGCCCCAGGAAAGTGCACGTTGTTCCTGACATGCCGAAGACGCGCTCAGGTAAAATCATGCGCCGGGTATTGGCCGCCATCTCCAATACGATGGACACTGGCGATGTGACAACGCTGGCCAACCCAGACGTGGTGGAACAGATTCGCGTGATGGTTCAGGGGGCCAGGAAAGTTGTAACCAAAGATGCTCCGGAGGATTTGAAGCGCTTTGGCGAAGAGCGGTAAGTCTCGCGCGGAAAGAGTTTCAGTAAAGTTCGCGATCATGAGATCGCTTAAAGAAACTTAGGAGGGGAGTATGAAGGACGAGAAAAAGGGCAAAGGTGTATCTCGAAGAGATTTCATCAAGATCGCCGGCGCCGGCAGTATCGCCGCCGGAGCGCTGGGTCCTGCATTTCTGTTTCCTGAACGGGCTGCCGCGCAGCAGAAAACGCTCAAGATCCTGCAGTGGAGCCACTTTGTTCCCGCATTCGATGAGTGGTTCAACAAGAAGTTTGCCGTAGAATGGGGCCAAAAACACAACACCAACGTTACCGTCGATAACATCAACTTGGTTGACCTGAATACGCGCGCTGCATCAGAGGCGCAGGCGAAAAAAGGTCACGATCTGTTCATGTTTCTCTCCCCGCCTGCAGCGTATGAGAACCAGGTTGTCGATATGACGCACGTCTATCAGGAAGTGGAGAAGAAGCACGGCAAGAAGATTGATCTTGCGCACAAATCCACCTACAACCCCAAGACCAAGAAATACTATGCGTTTTCTGATTCCTATGCGCCGGATCCTGGCAATTGGCGCAAGGACCTGTGGTCGCAAGTTGGCTATCCCAACGGGCCGGACACATACGATGACCTGCGTGCCGGCGCCAAGAAGATTCGCGAGCTAACCAAAGATCCGAAAACCGGTGAACCAACGGGTAACCCCTGCGGTTTGGGGCTGTCTCAGGAGCTCGACACCAGCATGGCGATGCGGGCGCTGCTCTGGTCCTTTGGCGGGGCTGAGCAGGATGAAGCCGGCAACGTGACCATCAATTCAAAGAACACCATCGAAGCCCTGAAATACATGAAGGCGCTCTACCAGGAGTCGGAAACGCCGGAAGTATTCACCTGGACGCCGCCGTCGAACAACATCGCGATGCTGGGTGGCAAAGTTTCCTACGTGGCCAATGCCATCTCCATCACGCGGCAGGCCGAGCGCGAGCATCAAGCCATCGACAAGGACATCATGATCAGCAAGGCGCTCAAGGGGCCAGTGCGCCGCATCGCCGCCGAGCACGTAATGAACTGCTACGTGATCTGGGACTTCGCGGAGAACAAAGAAGGCGCGCAGCAATTTCTCATCGATTACATTGACGCCTTTCATGACGGGTTCGTCGCGGGCCAGTTCTACAATTTCCCCTGCTTCCCAACCACGGTCCCGAATTTGCAGAAGGAAATTTCCAATGATTCGCGGGCGAATCCAGCGAACAAGTATGCTGTGCTGGGTGACGTCCTGAGTTGGGCGACCAACGTCGGCTATCCCGGCTATTGTTCTGCCGCAATCGACCAGGCGTTCAAGAGCTGGTTGATCCCGACGATGTTTGCTACGGTCGCGCAAGGCAAGGCCACTCCGGAAGATGCGGCCAAGACCGCGGAAGCCGAGTACAAGCGCATCTTTGAAAGATTCAAATAAACCGAGGACTGAATGGCCGTCGTCGAAACCCGGAAATTGACCAAGGTATTTAAAGAAGGAGAGCTTGGAGCGGTTAACGAAGTAGATCTGGAAACGCGCGAAGGCGAGTTCCTGGTTTTCCTGGGACCTTCGGGTTCCGGGAAAACCACTCTCCTGCGCATGATCGCGGGACTGGAGACACCCACATCCGGCGAAATTCTTATCGGCGGCAAAGTCGTTAATGACCTGACGCCGCGCGAGCGCCGCATTGCGATGGTCTTTCAGAGCTATGCGCTCTATCCCCACCTGACGGTTTACAAAAACATCGCTTTTCCCCTGAAGGCCCAGAACGTTCCCCGCAACCTGCACAAAGCAAAAGTAGAGTGGGCAGCGTCATTGCTTGGCATCGGCGGGCTTCTGCAGCGTAAGCCGCGCGAACTCTCCGGCGGCGAACGTCAACGAGTAGCCCTGGCGCGCGCGATTGTCCGCGAGCCTTCGGTTTTCCTGCTGGACGAGCCTCTCTCCAACCTCGACGCCAAACTGCGTCTGTCCGCCCGCGAGGAACTTGAGAGATTTCATCGCCGCGTCGGCACGACCACGATTTATGTGACTCATGACCAGGTTGAAGCCATGGCCATGGGCGATCGTGTGATGGTGCTGAACAAGGGAGCCGTTCGCCAGATCGGCACGCCGAGAGAGGTATACGACGATCCTGCTGATACTTTTGTGGCCACATTCCTGGGTTCTCCGCCCATGAACCTGATCGAAAATGACGGCATTATCGTGGGTTTCCGCCCGGAACATTTCCGCCTGGCAGAGGACATCCGCGAAAGCGCGAGAGTTGTTTTCAAGTTTCGGGTGGAAAACGTGGAGTATCTGGGCGCGGAGTTCATTCTGTCGGGCATTCTGGTTGGCGGCAAAGGCGACGGCAAGAAAGTGATCGCCCGTCTGTTGCTGGGCCATAGTTTTGAAATCGGTACAACGTATGAGTTTGCCGTACCCCAACATCATCTGAAGTTCTTTGATCGAAGCACGGAAAAGAAAATCCCGCCGAGGCCGCTTACATGGCAATAAACGCTGCGAAGGTCAAATCCGTGGGCGCAGCGCAAAGCCCTCTTCTCGGCTTTGCCATGTTTGGTCCCGCGGTGCTTTACATCTTGCTGCTGATCGGAGCGCCATTCTGCCTGGCGATCTTCTATGCCTTCAGCGATGCGCGCATCGGCAGCAATGAACTGCACTTCGTAGGTCTGGAAAACTTTCGTAGCATCCTCCAGAGCCCAAGCTTCAGGGCGGCGCTGAAGAACTCGATCATCTTTACGGTCGCTGCGCAGATCATTGTGATGGTCTGCGCAAATATTCTTTCTATTGCGCTGGAGAAACCGTTCCGCGGACGGGGGTTGGTACGCTTCCTGATTTTGCTGCCCTGGGTCGCCCCGGTTTCGCTCGGGACCATCGGCTGGAAGTGGATTCTGGATTCCATCTACAGCGTGATTACCTGGGTATTGGTCTGGCTGGGCTTTGCCAACAAGTATTCACCACCGATGTGGCTAGGGCAGGACGGCCTGGCCATCACTTCTGTCATCCTGGTGCATTGCTGGCGTCTGATTCCGTTTTCCACCGTCATTCTGCTGGCTGGCAGAAGCGCTATTCCCAAGGAAATTCCCGAAGCAGCAGCCATCGACGGTGCAGGTTTCTGGCGGACAACGTTCCAGATCAACCTGCCCATCATGACGCCGATCCTCGGCGTGGCCGTGCTCTTCGGAACGATTTTTACCTTTACCGATCTGGCCGTGGTAAACCTGCTTACCAACGGCGGCCCTTACGATTCGACACAAACCTTGCCGAACCTGGCGTTCACGCAAGGCATTCAAGGCAGTGACTTGGCTGCGGGTGCAGCGATCTCAGTCTTTCTCGTGCCCGTGCTGGTCGCGATTGCCTACCTGATGCTGCGCGTTGCGCACCGCGCGGAGGTGGTCTGATGGTGACCGCGACTGCACCTACCGTTTCAGACCGGAAACGCCCGGCTGGCATCATGGTTCTGAGTGGTTTTGTGCTGGGAGCAGCCATCGCGCTGCTGGCTTTCACGCTCCTGCATCATGTTGGCGGACTCACCGGGGTGTTTCGCCTGATAGCCGTGCTTGGCATGCTGTTGATCGCCTTGGGTCTCTGGAAACTGCACAACGGAGCGCGCGTCTTTATCTTTTTCTTGCTGTCGGTGGACGTGATCGGCTGTCTGATGGCGTTGTTCTTGTATGCGCTTCGCACATCACACTATCGTTTGGCGGCGGCGCTCCTGGTCCAGATCTGCATTTCCGCGGCGCTGCTTTGGTATTTGCGGTCTGCGGGCGTAAAGCGGGCTTTTGGCGGCCTAAACCCCTGGCCTCCAACGGTGAAGGCACTGGTGCTCACTGTCTTTACAGTGCTGCTGGCATTTCCGTTTTACTGGATGGTGATTGCAACCTTTAAGCAAAACATTGATCTCTACGGAATGGAAAACAATCCATTCATCTTCAACCTGCCCCCCACGTTGGACAATCTGCGCCTGTTGTTTAATCAGACACGCTATCTCACCTGGTTGTTGAACACGGTGGAAGTCGGAACGATTGTTGTTGTTATTACGCTCCTGTTGGCCGTTCCTGCTGCTTACGCGCTGGCCCGTCTTACGGGACGATGGGGAGAGCGTCTGGGCATCGGAATCTTCCTTACCTACCTGGTGCCGCCCACTCTGCTGTTCATCCCGCTCTCGCGGGTCGTGGCCGAACTCGGCCTGCAAGACACCATCTGGTCGCTGGTGCTGGTTTATCCCAGCGTGACCGTGCCATTTTCCATCTGGCTGCTCATGGGCTTCTTCAAATCGATCCCGCGAGAACTGGAAGACGCCGCCATGGTGGACGGGCTCACACGATTTGGCGCGTTTATCAAGATGGTAGTACCGATCTCGTTTTCGGGAATTCTTACCGTTGTGATCTTCACTTTCACGCTGGTGACGCAAGAATACGTGTACGCGCTGACGTTCATTTCACCCGAATCGCAGCAGATGGTCGGTGTCGGCATTCCAATCTTCCTGGTCCGTGGCGATGTTTACTTCTGGGGATCGCTGATGGCCGCGTGCCTTATCGCTAGTCTGCCTATCGCTTTTATCTATAACCTCTTCCTCGATCGTTTTATCGCGGGATTTACCGTAGGAGCGGTAAAAGGATAGCCACCCTTCCATTCTTGCGTGCTCGCCGAAGCTTCATTTGATAGGGGTCTAAGGAGATTTTTTGGCGAAGGGATGACTTGCTTTAAGAGATGCAGGGAATTGCACAAAATACTTGACAGAACCGCTCCGGAAGCGGAAAGTTATCGCGCACTTTTGCGCCTCAAATCGTCTAAATCTGGCCCAGGGCTGGGTGCGATAGGGCAGTCTTAACACATTTGGGCCAAGTAGTTCTTAACTCAGGAGAAGCCGAATGCCGACTTGGACACAAATTTATGACCCCCTTGGACACTGGTGGTTGTCAGCTCTGGTGGCAGCGCTGCCCATCATTGTCCTGTTCACCCTCATGGCCGGTCTGCGGGTAAAGCCGCACTGGTCTGCCCTGTCAGCCGCTATTACGGCTATTTTGGTCGCATGCCTGGTTTTCAAGATGCCGTGGTCGCTGGCCGGCGGCAGCTTTTTGTATGGAGTCTCCACGGGTCTGCTGAACATCGTGTGGATTGTGATTGCGGCCGTGTATCTCTATGACATCTCCGTAAGCACGGGCGATTTTGAGATCATGAAGTCTTCCGTAGGCCGCCTTACCGATGATCGCCGCTTGCAACTACTTCTGGTTGCATTCTGCTTCGGCGCTTTCATTGAAGGGTGCGCGGGTTTTGGCTCTCCTGTTGCGATTGCCGGCGCCTTTATGATCGGCCTTGGATTCAAGCCGTTCCATTCCGCTGCACTCAACCTGATTGCCAATACCGCTCCTGTGGCGTGGGGCGCCATTGGAACACCGGTCCACATGCTCTATCAGGTCACACAGCTGCCTGAAGCTGACATGAATGCGATGATCGGTCGCATTCTGCCCATTACAGCGATCATCGTGCCGTTCTGGCTGGTGCGCGCCATGGTGCCGTGGAAGGAGACATTTGAAGTTCTGCCGGCGATCCTGGTAGTGGGAATTTCCTTTGCATCCATGCAGTGGTTCTGGTCCAACAAGATGGACAGCAATTTGGTTGATATCACTGCGGGTCTCTTCTCGTTGTTGTGTACAAGCCTGTTTCTTGTTTTCTGGAAGCCGAAGAAAGTATGGCGTTTTGCCGACGATCCGGTGGTTGCGTCGGCCAGCGCAGGATCAGCTGGCGGCGCGGTTCCTTCCGTCTCCGGCGCTTCCAGCAACTATACTGCAGGTCAAATCCTCAAAGCCTGGTTGCCCTTTATCATTCTCTCTGTATTCGTGTTTCTCTGGGGCTTTAAACCCGTAAAAACCTGGATGAACAACAACACCACGCCTGCTTGGCTAACCGCTGAGGGCAAAGCGAACGGCGGCTGGGCAACGCCAATTCACAACAAAATTTCTCGCGCGCAGCCGGTAGTTGCCAAGCCGACGCCCGAGGGCGCAAAATTCGCCTTCATTTGGCTTTCAGCGACAGGTACCGGTTGCTTCCTCGCGGCCATTGTCGGCGGCCTGATTCGTGGAGTTGGTTTTGGAAAGCTGATGAAGGTTTTTGGACATACCCTATTTCGAATGAGATGGGCTGTTCTCGCTATCTCATGCATGCTGGGACTGGGGTTCGTCACGCGATACTCAGGGAGCGATGCCGTCTTGGGACTGGCATTTACCCATACCGGCTGGCTCTATCCATTCTTCGGTACGTTCCTGGGCTGGCTTGGCGTCGCGCTGACTGGTAGCGATACGTCTTCCAACGCACTGTTTGGCAGCTTGCAAAAGATCACGGCCCAGCAGCTTGGCCTTGATCCTGTCCTCATGACGGCGGCCAACAGCGCCGGCGGCGTGATGGGCAAGATGGTGGACGCGCAATCCATCTGCGTTGCGACCGCGGCCACCAACCAGGTTGGCAATGAAGGCACGATCTTCCGCTTCGTGGTCTGGCACTCGATTGCGCTGGGAACGATTGTCGGCCTGATCGTGATGTTCTATGCCTATGTTGCGCCGCACCTGGTGCCGCACGGCGTGCATCTGATATCGCAGTAAGGCAACACTCGCTTACAACAAGACACCGCCGGGAACGGCGGTGTTTTTTTATCATCCCAAAAGCCGGTCCTCCGGCGAATGCGATTAGCCCAGAAAAGAGTCGAGCTCACATTGCCGAAGGCCGGCAGGTGATTTTCAGTAAGTTTCAGGTTCGGCTGAACCAGACCTTACGGGCAAATGCATTTTCCATTACGACAGACCGCATGCTCCCCATCCCCGCAGAGCAAATGGGTGCAAATCGCCGGGCATGCGTCTGGAACAGGTGTTTTTGGCGTCGCCTGTCCATAGAGAGACAAGGCCGCCGCAACAATAAACACAAACTTAAGCAATGTAAGTTTCTTCATGGATCAGTCTCCTTTTTGCTTGATAGAAAGAAAGGCAACTCTTGATAGGTAGGCCCGGAAGAGCCCGGGGTTCGTGCTATGAAAGAGGTCCCACTGAGGCTATGTTTCGAGACCTCCGCGCAAGAAAAATTGTACGAGAGATGGGGAGAGAATTCGTAAGCGTGCAGGGTAGAAATTTTCAGCGCTGTCCCAATTCAGGACAGTCATGCTGCAACGCTGTGATCAGAGATCACAAAGCCGGTGTAAAAGGTAGATCAGCAATAAATCGACGATTAAGCGTGAGGCGATGTTGCGGGCTCAGAGCCTGAGGCGAAAATCCTGAACGACTTAAGCCTGGTTCGCGGCGTCTGAGCCGCGAGGCGAAATCCCGAGCGCAGCCGAGGGACCTCAGAATCGCTGGCGGAGAGGGAGGGATTTGACATACCCCAAATTCTGCAAGTGATTGATTTCCGGCACCATAACTCAAAATACGCATGAATTCAGGCGATTCTTTGATTTCCGCCCTTTCTGCCCTTTCCGCCCTGTCTATCCAGTAGAACCAATTTCCGCATTTTATGGACAGGATGGACAGGAAAAGTGGTGTTGGTTTGGATAACTATATGATACCGCCAACTAGTGCAAAAAAGCCCTGGCGCGAGCAGAACGGTGTTGGAATCCTCGCGGATCTCGCCAAAAAATAATCCTACCTGTGGTTCGTGTCACGACTTGGCGGGGAGGCCGGACTGAAGGGCGTTTAGCCAAGGCTAGTTTTGAGAAGCGTCTTAAGGTGATTATCCAGCTTGCTCATGCAAGAAGACCACGTCAAACGGAAGAAATTGAAGACCTGCTACTAAAGACGTCCTTGAAGCCTC
>DATBHX010000020.1:0-14500 GCA_036557225.1 Candidatus Angelobacter sp. | reverse complement strand
TCCTCAATCTTTTTTTTTCGCGAGCGGAGTTCGCTCCACACCGCTTTACATTTCGCTCGTCGTCAAGAGTGATTTTGCTCCTGAATCAAGCCGCTCGCCGCGTGATCGGGCTCGCCCTCATTTCTGTGATTAAGAGTCGTTGATTCTTGTGCCTCATCTGACCGGTGTCATCCATGTTCATCAGGGTTAGGTTTGAGCAGCGGCTGATCTGCGAGGATCTCGGGCGAAAGCTTTAGCGGCGAGGCCCGGTTGGCGCCGAGCCGCTCGCATCAGGAGCAAAAAGCTTTTACAGGCACGCGGTAACGCTGGAGCGGCTTGGAGCGAAGCGACAAAATTAACGGTCCATCTCGTACGCTGTCTTCAGCCATTTCTTTACTTCCGCATCGATGTCCTTCACTGAAGTGATCTCGATCCGGTGCGTGATGCGATCTTTTTTGGCGAAGCCGCCGGTATCGATCAGCCGCTTAGGCGCTTTGGTGTCTTTGAGCGCCAGCCCCAGGTCAATGCGGGTACGCGTGGTGGGCTTGATTTGCGCAAAAACGTGCTTACGGTAGAACGGCACCATGGTCTGGCAGGGACAAACCTTCACGTCTTTGCCCATGCTGCGTCCGAGTTCCAGCAGCTTGTCATAAATCGGGCGAAGTGGCTCCTTGGCGCCGGAATACATCTGCTCCACGTGCTCTTCAGCCTGCTGCAAATAAGTTTCCGGGCTGCCATCGTCGCCTTTACCTACGGAGCGCTCGGCGATCCACCAGGCATAGTTGGTCCCCAGCCCGTGTTTGGACTTAAGCCACTCGCGACGTTCTTTTTCCGTTGCTGGGCCCTCTTTGTCGACGAACCTGATCCACTCTTCCAGATTGCGGCCGGTCTTTTCCTTCAGACCGTCGAGCGTCTTCTGGAACATGGCGAGGCTGGGGTGGACGTCATAGCTGTCTTTGGCTGCAGTTTTGGCCATGGGCATAGGCACCTCCACCGCAAGAGTTTACTACCTTGTACGAAACCGAGGATTCTTGATTCTTGCTGAAATCACACTCGCCCAAGCTGGCCCGGAATTGGGTTGACTGACGCCAAGATACGCCAGCGGACCGGTCCATTTTTAGACCACGATGCGAAGTCGCAGAAAGCAAAGGATCGATGGCAGCTACTTACGTCGTAACACGAACTATCTTTCTCTTTTCCTGAAACCAAACCGCATCTCACCACTCGGTGTAAGTAGAAAGAGCTTTCCGGGAGCCTTCTGCTAGCAAATCCCTCACAGAGGCCAGAGGTGCGTTCCGTGAAACCGATGAAATACCCCCTCATGTTTGTTCTTCTGTCAGCTGCTGTTCTTCTTCTTTACGCAGAACAAAAACACAGGCTCTCCGCGGCCGACGCCGCAGTCGACCTGCACGCTGTGAATGTCACGGACCAGGGCAGAGACATTTTCCGCAATGATACGTTTGGCGACCAGGATTTCTGGGGCGGCACGCTGCAACTGCATCGCGCCATTGAAGGCGCGGCACACGGCGGGGTTGGCCCCGGCGTGTCTCCGGCAACGGCGCTCGCCGTCGGACTCAAAGTGGACCAGGATGCCCTGCCGGAAGATCTGGTCAAACAGATCCAGGCAGGGAAGGTCAATCTGAACGATCCGGCAACCACGCTGGCGTTGCTGAAGCTGAATGCTGTGATCGGGCTTACCGGGTTCTTCAATTCTGATGGCTCACTCAGGACGATGGGCATTCAGTGCGCACTTTGCCATTCGACGGTAGATAACGCCATCGCGCCGGGCATCGGCCATCGGCTTGACGGCTGGGCGAACCGGGACCTGAACGTCGGCGCGATTGTTTCGCTTGCGCCTAACCTCCAGCCGGTAGCAGATGTATTGGGGGTGGATGTTCCCACGGTCAAGAAAGTGCTTGCGGGCTGGGGTCCGGGGAAGTTCGATGCTGAACTTTTCATGGATGGCCAGGGCTTCCGTCCGGATGGCACAACCGCCGCAGTTCTGATTCCGCCGGCCTTCGGCCTGGCTGGCGTCAACCTGCATACCTACACCGGCTGGGGCTCAGTGCCTTACTGGAACGCCTTTGTCGCCAACCTGGAGATGCATGGCAAAGGAAACTTCTTTGATCCGCGGCTGGATGATCCCGCGAGGTTTCCCGTCGCGGCCCGGAATGGCTTTGGGCATGTGACCAACGCCGACGACGAAATCACAGCTAAGCTGGGGCCGCTGCAGGTGTATCAGCTTGATCTAGCAGCGCCGGCGGCGCCCAGGAACAGCTTTGATCACGCGGCTGCGGCCCGTGGCAAGGCCCTCTTCAGCGGCAAGGCACAGTGCAGTTCATGCCACGTACCGCCCCTCATGACCGAACCGGGCTGGAACATGCACACCGCTTCTGATGTCTGCATCGACGATTTCCAGGCCAGCCGCGCGCCAGACGATCGCTATCGCACCACTCCCCTGAACGGCCTGTGGACGCACACCAAGGGCGGCTTCTATCACGATGGGCGCTTCCCCACACTGCTGGCTGTGGTCGACCATTACAACAGCTGCAAGAACCTGGGCCTAAATGCGGGAGATGAGACAGATCTCGTGCAATATATGTTGTCCCTGCCAGAGCCAAGCGCCAATCAGAATGACAACCAGCGAGGTCCAGGCCGCGATTAAGTGCTTTTCCCTCGATTGAGGAGCGGGGATTATCTCCAACTCGCTCCTCGCTTTTTGCTTTTCATTGACCAGGGCTGCGCTATACTGCCGCCGCCATGCCTACTGTAAAAACAGCCAGGGAGAAAAGCTCGCCAGCTACTAAGCAAGCTGCCACGCCAGACTTTGCTTCAGTCTTTGCCGTGCTGCGCCAGATGCTTGAAGAATTTGTCGGCGAAGAACTGACTGTCCAGACTGACAAACCCGGCAATTACCACATAGAAATTCCTTCCATCCTCCATCGCCGTAAGCCGCTCTACTTTGCCGGCGTGCGGACAGGCAAGAACTACGTAAGCTTCTACCTGATGTCTGCGTATTACAGCCCCGAGCTGGTCAAATCCATGTCACCGGCCCTGAAAAAGCGCAAGCAGGGGAAGGCCTGCTTTAACTTCACTGCCGTCGATCCGGATTGTTTTGCCGAACTGCAGCGCCTTGCCGCGGATGGCCTGAAAAAATTTAGGAGCGCAGAGTTTCGTCAGATGATCCAAAAGATGCAATAAGTGCATCTTTATGGAGATTACCAGCACCCGAGAATTCCTCGACTACTACGAAAAAGTCCGCCAGCGCACGCTGAAAGTGATGGCCTGTATTCCGCCGGAGAGGTTTGACTGGCGCTACGCTGAAGGCAAATTCAGTTTTGCCGACATCATCCGGCACCTGGCGACGATCGAGCGCTATATGTATGCCGAAAATGCACAGCTCAAGCCCAGCCGCTATCCCGGCCACAGCCCGGAACTGGCCGATGGGCCGGAGAACGTTCTGGCATTTTTTAACCGGCTGCATCAGGAATCCATGGGGATTTTCAGCCGGCTTTCCGCTGATGATCTGCAGAAGAAATGCGTCACGCCCGGCGGTGCTTCCATTACGGTGTGGAAATGGCTGCGCGCCATGGTGGAGCATGAGGTTCATCATCGCTCACAGATTTATGTGTATTTGGGCATGCTTGAAATTCCCACGCCGCCGATCTATGGGCTGACATCGGAAGAAGTGAAGGAACGAAGCCGTTTAGGAATCGGATGATCTGGCGATCGCGCGTGATCGGGTGATCGGACGGAAAGGAGTTTGGCAGCTTTCTATTGCTGTCAGACCCATGAACAAATGGTTTTTTGCAGGTCCGATGCTTTTTCACTGGCTGAGTGCTGATTGCTGAGTGCTGACGGCTTATTCCTAAATCCGCGTTGATCCGCGGTATGCTTTTCCCCAATGCCTATTGCCTACCTTACTCTGGAAATCCGGATCGAAGCGGCGCACTCGCTCAAAGACAAGCGCCATGTGGTCCGCAGTCTGAAAGACCGGCTGCGGAATTCCTTCAACATCTCCATCGCTGAAATCGAGGTTACCGACCTGTGGCAGCGGGCTACGCTGGGCGTCGTCAGCATCTCTGACTCGCGCGACTATCTTGACGGCCTGATGCGGAATGTCGAGCGCGAAGCTGTGAAGCTGGCCAACAACAACGGGGCTGAGGTGGTGGATTCGTTCGTCGATTTTCTGGAAAGCTAAGGGGAATCGGGTGATCTGGCGATCGCCGTGATCGGAAAATTGTGCTCTATCGATGAACTAGGGTGAATTTCTCTGCCGCCAGTTTCTGTAAAACCAGAAGTTTGTTTGCTCTGCGCAGCTCCGGCCCGCCGATCACCCGATCACGGCGATGTCCCGATCATCCGATACCAGCCATCCTCCCTATTCCTTCCTCGCGTCATCTCTGGTATTCTCATAGGTTTTTCGCAGGATGTAAAAAACCATGCCGGAACAGCGGGGCAGGCAGCACCATCGGGAGCGCGTGGGTGAGACGCTGAAGGAAGAGATCAGCGTCATTATCGAAGGCGAACTGGGTGATCCGCGCATTGCCCTTTGTAACGTTACTGAGATTGTTCTTGCGCCGGACGGCAAGAGCGCCCGCGTATACATTGAAGTGGCGGGTGACGACCGTGAGGCCGAGCAGACTTTGAAAGCCATCAATGCGGCCAAGGGGTATATCCGGCATGAGCTGCTGGTGCGTTTGGGTGTGCGGCACGTGCCTGAGCTGAACTTTGTGCTGGATAAGTCACAGGAATACGGTTCACGGATTGACGACATCCTGGGCAGAATCAAGAAGCGCAGGAAATAAGAAAGAGCAATGGACGAACTAGAACGGGTATTAGAGGAAATTGAACAGCGCCGGCGTTTTCTGGTGACGTCGCACGCGCGCCCTGATGGCGATGCCATTGGGTCAACACTGGCCCTGGCCCAGATCCTGCGCCGCATGGGTAAGAGCGCTGAGGTGGTCCTGGGAGACAGCGTTCCGGTCATCTACAAGCCGCTCCCGATGGCGGAAACCATTGTTCATGCTTCTGAGGTAAACGGCCACTACGATGCCGCCATCATTCTGGAATGTGACAGCGTGCAACGCACACGCCTGCACGGTCTGGAGCAGCACTTTCTCATCAACATTGATCACCATGCCAGCGCCAAGCCGTTTGCGCAGGTCAACTGGATTGATCCTTCCGCTGTGGCCACGGCAGAGTTGATCTTCCGCCTGGCTCAGGCAGCCCAGGTAAAGCTTACGCCGGAGATCGCAACCTGCCTTTATACGGCCCTGCTCACTGACACCGGCTCGTTCAGCTATGCCGGCACCAACGCCTGTACCTTTGAGCTGGCCAAGTTTCTGGTGGAGCATGGCGCTGATCCGGGAAAGATCGCACAGAGCGTTTATTTTTCCAGCCCGACCTCCAAGATGCTTTTGTTGGGCGCCGCCCTCTCCAGCCTGCGGCGTCATGGAGCGGTTACATGGATGGCCGTCACGCGCCATGATATGGAGCGTTGTGGCGCGCTCGATGAAGACTGCGAAGGCCTGGTGAACTACGCGCTTGGGATCGCCGGCGTGGAAGTGGCATTCTTCCTCCGCGAACTGGCCAATGAGAGGGTCCGTGTGAGCATCCGCAGCAAAGGGGCGGTCAATGTGGCGGAGATCGCGGAAAAATTTGGCGGAGGCGGCCATGAGTGCGCCGGTGGGTTCTCTCTGGAAGGCCCGGTCCAGGCTGCGGCCGAGCGTGTTCTGGCAGAACTACGCGAACGGATGGGCGGAACCAGTATTTAGTAGTTAGTACTTAGTATTTAGCGGCAAGATCGTGGCGGCATCGCCTTCCCAATACTGTTGAAGTCTTCGAGGCAAAGCTAAATACTAACTACTAAGTACTAACAGCCGCCTCTCCATGACTGATCGCAACAAACTTCTTCTCCTGCAACTCGCCCTGGTGCTGGGGGTCTGCTATTTCTTTTTCTTTTTCGGGCTCGGTTCCTTCGGCCTAGTCGGTGCCGATGAGCCGCGCTACGCGCAGATCGCGCGCGAGATGTTTACCCGCCACGACTACATTGTCCCCACCTTGAACGGCAAACCGTGGCTGGAGAAGCCGGTGTTTGCCTATTGGAAAATGATCGCCGCCTTCAGGATCTTCGGTGTTTCTGACTGGGCCGCGCGCCTGCCGGCGGCCTTTCATGCCACGTTGCTGGTGGTCGGCGTTTTCTTTTTCATGCGGCGCTTCCGCTTTGCCGGCGAATTAGATGCTGCGATGATCACCGCTTCGTCAGCGGGAATGATTGCCTTTGGCCGCGGCGCCTCAACCGACATTCTGATCTCAACTCACTTCAGCCTGGCGATGTTGAGCTGGTGGACCTGGCGCGAGACAGGAAAGAAGCTGTGGCTGCTGGCGTTTTATGCTCTTCTGGGGATTGGAGCCCTGGCGAAGGGGCCGGTTGCTCCAGCGCTGGCTATTTTGGTGATTGGCGCCTATGCTGTGCTTCGCCGCGATGGAAAGATCTTTGTGCGCAGCCTGTCGCTGCCCGGGTTCCTGGTCTTCTTTGCGATAGCCCTGCCCTGGTTTGTGGCCGTGCAGCACAAAGTCCCGCAGTTCTTCCGCGTATTCTTTATCGAACACAATCTGGAGCGTTTCGGAACCAATCTGTATCAGCACTCGCAACCATTCTGGTATTACATTCCCGTCTTCATCCTGGCTACGCTGCCATGGACGGTGTTCACATTGCCTGCTCTGGTAGAAGCGGGACGCTCAGCCTTCCAACGACTGCGCGCCAATTCGGAACTGCCACCCGATCCCGACGATGGATTGCCCGGCTTTCTCTTTGTATGGACGCTGATGCCGATCCTCTTCTTCAGCATTTCGCGATCGAAATTGCCGGGCTACATTCTGCCGTCGATTCCCGCGGCCGCGCTGCTGACTGCGGACTATCTTCATCGCGCGCGGGCGGTGTCACGCTTAAAGGTCGCGCTGCATGCGCTGGTGTGCGCGGTGCTGCTGGTTCTGGCGCTCATGGCGCCTTTTATCATGGTGAAGGTGCCGCCGCCTTCTCTGATTGGTTACGGCATGATCGTTACGGGCGGTGTGATCGCCTTCCTGGTGCTGCTGATGGTGCGTCGCGAGGGCGTGCGCGTGCTGCACTTCGTGACGCTGGTTCCTACGATCCTGGGAGTGGCTTTTTTGCTGCGTCCAGCGGCTCCGGTGATCGACAAAACGCAATCCGCCCGGCCCATTGCAGAAGAGCTGAGCCGCCGCGCGCCAGCGGGCTTGCCGGTTGCAACCTTCAATGTGAAGCGCGACATTGCCTATGGGCTGGACTTCTACCGCAACCAGCCGATCAGCCATTATGAACAGGAAGGCCCGGCTGATCTGCCTGCAGGAATTCCTGCCGGGCAGCACATTGTGGTGGCGCGGATGGGAAGTCTGGGCGCGGTGCAAGCCGTAGTCGGCGACAGGAGTGTTGCGTCCATAGGACAATTCCCAGCCCGGCAACTGGAGTTTTTTCTTATCGGACCGGAAAAATAGAAGGACAGTGACGCCGCTGGTTCCTACTGCTTTGGTTCCTAAGGTAGATACAAGCTTTGCTTAATTTCCTGGTCAACGCTAGACTCTTAGCTCGCCGCCGTTTACCGTAGTAGGTAGCGCGGCACAGGGAAGTTCCATGGGCCTTCATACCCCGATCGAAACACCCCGAATCCATCATCCTTTTGGCGTGGAGATTCTGGATCTCAGGCACTTCAGCTCGCACCACTTGCGTCCGCTGCTGGAGCGGGAGACGCTTTTGTGGGCGCAGATGATGTCCTGGGATTACCGTCCATCGGCCGAGATGATCCTCCGCTATATCGATTCCAAAATTCTACCCGGCTATGCCGCGGTGGAAGACAATCGCATTGGCGGCTACTCGTTCTTTGTCTATGAAGGCAGCAAGGGCGTAATCGGTGACCTCTATGCCGATGATTCCATCCGCATCGAAGGCGAGACGGTGGAGCACCGGCTGGCGGTGCATGTGATCGGGACACTGCAGCAGTCGCCCGGGATTCAGCGCATTGAAGCGCAGCTCTTGCCGCACGAGTCCGGTGTGCTCAGCGATCCGTTCCTGGACGCCGGATTTCGCCAGTTTCCCCGCCTCTTCATGACCTTGCCTTTGAAGAATGGATCACGGCCGCAAATCGCGCCGCATGCCGACTTCGAATTCCGCCGCTGGGTGGAGCAGGACTTCCAGCCCGCGGCAGCCGTGATCACGACGGCCTATCGCGAGCACATTGATGCCGAGATCAATGACCAATATCGCAACCTGAACGGCTCGCTGCGGTTTCTGAACAACATTGTTCGCTTTCCCGGTTGCGGCGTGTTTGACGGCAATGCGTCGTTCGTCGCGTTGCATAAACCGACGCGTTCGATTGCCGGCCTGCTGCTTTGCTCGCGTGTGCGAGAAGACGTAGGACATATCACCCAGGTTTGCGTGCTGCCCGAGCATCGCGGGAAGCGGATTGGTGAGTCGCTGATTGGCCTGTCCACGCAGGAACTCCGAACCCGCAACTTTATTGGCCTGAGCCTGACGGTGACGGAGGCCAATACCAAGGCCGTGGAACTCTATCGCCGGCTGGGCTTTGAGACGCGCCGGCGCTTTGACGCCTTTGTCTGGGAAGCCTAGCCGCTACAACCTCCGCGTCACAGTCACCGCTGATTTGAACGTTGCTCCCGAGCTGTCCCATCCCTGAATCGTGATCTGATGCGCGCCTACAGGAAGCGATAGCGTTGTGTCGGCTGTGCTCGTCGACGTCTGAAATTTGAGCACGCCATCGAGATAGACCTGGGTGGCGACCACGGGATAGCCGGATGATGCGTTGCCAGTTGCACGAACGGTTGTGGCGGTCGTGGAAGCAAACTTTGGGCTGGTGACGATCACGGATTGAGGTTTGACGACGACGGCTGCTGACTTGCTTGAAGTCGCGCCCAGATTATCAGTCACCGTGGCCGTTACTGTGTATGTCCCAGCGCTTTTGTACTGATGCACAGCGCTGAACCCGGTGGCTGATGTGCCGTCGCCAAACTTGATCGTGGCTTTGGCAATGGAGCCGTCGGGGTCGCTGGAAGCTGCGGCCGATGCTGTAATCGATCCACCCACTAGAATCGAGCTTGAACTCAGGCTGAGAGCAGCCGTTGGCGGCTGATTTACAACCGTGATGCTCAATGTCCTGGCGAAGCTGCGGCCGGCGCTGTCCCAGCCCTTGATAATCACGGTGTGCGGCCCGGGCTGCAGAGCGATCTTGGTATTGAGGCTGGATGCATCTACAGTCGCAGCAAGTGCTCCGTCGCGGTAGATCTGCATCGCTACCACCGGATTTCCTGAGAACCCGCTGGCGACAATCACCGGCTGGAGGTTGACCGTTGACCCATTCGATGGACTGCTCACAACGACCTCAGGAGCTTTCACCGTAATGGTTGTACTGGCGGAAGACGACGCGCCCTGATTGTCCGTGACCTTCGCTGTTACCGTGTAGGTTCCGGCATTGGCATAGGTGTGAGACGCCGTGAAACCGGAGGCGGACGATCCGTCGCCAAGGTTGAGCACTGCGCTGGCGATGGTTCCATCAGGATCAGAAGACCCAGCCGCGCTGACGCTGATGGTGGCTGGACCATAGGCAGTCGCTGGCGTAGCTAAAATCACCCCGATAGGCGGCTTATTTGGAGCGGCCGAAGTCACAACCACCGTGGCCGATTTGCTGGCGATTGCGCCAAGATTATCCGTAACGGTCGCAGTCACTGTGTACGTTCCTGCCGTTGTGTAAACGTGGGTTGCGCCTGCGCTGGTCACCGCTGCGCTGCCATCGCCAAAACTGATGCTGGTTGAGGCGATGCTTCCATCCGGATCGCTGGAGCCGCTACTCGATGCGCTCACTGTTAGCGGCGCAGTCCCGCCTGAAGGCGTCACGCTCAAAGCCGCTACTGGCGGCAGGTTTGGCACTGTAAGCTGCACGCCAGCGGACATCTTGTTAGTGAGCGACGGCTTGCCCACGGCCTTGACGTAGACAATGTAGTTGCCGGAATTCAGATTGAACTGGGCAAGGTTCAGAGAACTTACGCTGGTGGCGGCGTCGGCCAGCCACATCAGATTTTCGCCATCCTGCGAGACAAACGCAGAAAAATGGTCAACCGTATTCATCTGGCCGGTGATGCTCCATGAAACCGTTGTCGCAGCGACCGTGGCGGTGACGGTAACGCAGTTGTCGATGCCGGTCTCAACCTCCGAGCCTTCTTCGTAGTCATTCCAGGTCACCAACTGGATGCCGAGCATCTGTTTGGCAGACGAATAGTACTTGCCCGCATCAGCCAGGCTCTGTAGCCATGTTTGCCCGCACTGCTGGCCGATCATCCGCCCCGTGCCCCAGAGGGCCAGCGTGTCATTAAAGCCCTTGTAGGCTGAGCCGGTGGAATATTCTGCCGGGAAAGCGAGCGCGGTCTTGTAGTAATTGTCGAGATAGGTCAGCGCCATTAGGTTGGTGGCGGAAACTGTCTCCGGGGCTACCCAGGAAAACGCTCCGCTGGTCTGGGCTGCAGAAAAGCCGCCACCGTTGCGAAAGATAAACATCGGATTTCCGGCAACGCCGGCGCGAACGCGCGCCCAGTCGATCGCATAAGCTTCATGGCCGAAGAAATAAATCACGGGACGTCCACCGCTGCGCAGATAGGCCGGAGAGGCTGCATAGGTGACGTTGGCGTAGTTCAGATCGTCGATGAGGGTCTGCGTTACGTCGCAACCTACGGTGCCTGCGCAGGTCTTGAGAGCGCCGGCATCGTGCATGATGGCGAAGTTGAATCCGGCGTGCAGCTCGGATTCATGCATGAAGCCCTGCGACGCCTGGTCGTAAGAGGCAAAATGCTTGTTGAACGTTCCCCGGCCATACCAATCGATGACCGCCCCATCGAGCCCGCGGCTGATCATGTCATTTACCTGCTTTTGGATCTGCAGCGAGTCGCTGGAGACATAGCCGACGTTCATGTGGTCGCCAAAGCCGAACCAGGGAAGCCAGTGCGCATAAAGCCTGGCGGTTGAGCCGGGATAGAGCAGGCTGCGCGTCGGCACTTTGCTGATGTTGGCTTGTCCCAGGTTGCCGTTGGTTTGCGTCGCGAAGGTAGCGGCTATGCTGGTGTTGGTGGAGGTTTCAGCCGTGAGCGTGGTGGTGGCTTGAAACGAGGTCCCGGCGGCCAACGCCGGCAGAGACCACAAAATGGAAAACAACACGATCCGAATCGGTAATTCGCGCACACTTCCCCCAAAGGCTCACTGCCCAGCGTGCGCGGCGAGCTAAAGTCTTGCATCCGTCTAAGAAAATTTGGTTTTGTACTGCTGTATGAGTGGGCGGATTCTAGGGCCTGTCAGCCTTAATCCCTATCGGAGAAAGAGCTAGCTTCCACCGATGATTTACCTTAGCGAGTTAGGAAGAATGGCCGGGCAGTGTAGATTACGTGGGCAGGACACGTCCCAAAGGCCAGCCGTCGGAGCAGCAGCACGGGACAACCGTTCGCTGGGCGATTTGCTTCTAACTCAAAGGTGAACATAGGATTGGTGTCTGGTGGCCTTACAAAATACTCATGAGGAAAAGGATATGAGCGCGCAGCCAAAACTGGAATCCTCGGCGAAGATTCCTGCGGAAATCAATACCAAGCTACGGGCCCTGGCTCACGACCTCAGCAATTCGGTGGAGACGATCATGCAGGCCTCATATCTGCTGGCCCAGTCAAAGCTGGATGACAACACCAAAAAGTGGGCGGAGCTGATCGATAAGGCCAGCCGCGACTGCGCCAAGATCAACCGGGAGATCAGGGACATTTTGCGCTCCAATGCCTGAGTTTTTGCCGGTCCGTGCTTAAGCGGCGCGGCGGGTCCGTGCGATGTGCGCCCGCAGATAGTCCTGGGCGTTGTGGTAGCCTTCCAAGGTTCCGACATCCATATAGGTTTCGCCGCAAAAAGTCCCTCGAACCACATTGCCTGCAGCGATGAAGGCATTCAGCAGCTCACCCAGATATTCGTCACTCCGGTGGCGCGATTCCCATAACAGCTTCAGCCGGTGAAAGGCCGCTCCTGTGGTGGTTACGGCGCCCCATATCCAGTTGGAGCGTGCGTCTTGGGTCTTGACCTGGACCTCCTCCACAAAGCCAAGATCGTCACAGACGACGGCGTCAAAAAGCGAGGGATCGTCAACCGGAAACAGCACCAGGCTGCAGTCAGCTTCGGTTGACGCGAGTGCTGGCACGTAGGCGTTTTCGGGGAACCAGATGGTATCCGGCAATCCGACCAGCACGCGATCATGGTGGCGGGCGAATGGCTCAGCGCGGAAGAGCGCATCGCACAGGCCGCGCGGGGACTGCTGCACCACGTAAAAGATCTCCGCCGCGTAGTCACGTGCGGCATAGTACTCGATGATGTCAGTCTTTTCCGCCGAGATGACCATGCAGATGTGGTCGGCTCCGGCGGCGATCATCCGTTCGACGAGATACTCGGAGACCGCTTTCGGACGCTCTGCGCCATCGACCAGCCGGGAGCCTACGGGCAGCAACTCTTTAGAGCAGCCCAGTGGCTGTATGCGCTGGCCGGCGCCGGCCGCGGGAATAATGCCGATCATCGAGCCACCTCGGCCGGCAGGGATTCAGTTTTCACAGAAATAGCTTCCTCCAGGTACTTGAGCAGCTGTCCGGCACGAACGTGGCCTGTGTGCTCGTCCAGGGTGCGCTGGCGGGCGCGGTTGGCCATTGCCTGCAAGTCGCTCTCCGGCGCCTTGAGTGCGTGTTCCACGTCTTCGGCGCTCGTGACCACGCGCAGATCGTTCTGGGGATCAAAAAATGAGTCCAGCCCTTCCCACATGTCGGTGATCAAAGGGGTGCCGCAGGCAGCGGCTTCAAAAAAGCGGCCGGAGGGGCACCAGCCGTAGGCTGCCATCGCCCCGCGCGTGAGGTTCAGCGTGATGCGGGAGGAGGAGTAGAAGCGTGCGTGCTCAGCCGGCGCCACGTGCTCGATACGGCGCACATTCTGTGGCCACTGCCACTGCCAGGGATAGAGCGAGCCCGCCAGCAGGAACTGCTTGTCTCGATTGCGGCGGGCTGGCTCCAGCAACAGTTCATCCAGTTTTTCCTGGCGGTCGGCGGAATAGGTGCCCATGTAGCTCAGATCGCATGAAAAGTCCCGGTTGGGGGCGCAGCGCAGGTAGTCGTCGGGATCAACGCAGCCATAGAGAGGCCGGGCGAGGCGGACACCATACCTGTTTCTCAAAAGGTTCAGGATCTGGCCGCCGGTGAACGACAGGAGGAGATCGAATTCAGGAAACTGGTCGCGGCGCACGTACTCCACGCCGTCCTGTTCAAGTTTGCTGAGGGTGACGGGAGTATCGAGGTCGTAAAAGACGTGAAGAGGGGGCGGCAGTGCAAGCAGTTCATCGTTGATCCGCTGGCCTTCAGGAAGAAAGCTGGCGGTGATTACGGCGTCGGCCTTGGCGGCGACAGCAAGGGCTTTCTCACGAATGGAGCTCCAATCCGGATATAGGGTCAGTGTGCAGTAGTCGCAGGTGTCAAAGTCGCGACAGGAGCTGTAGTAGGGAGCGTCCTTTTCAAAAAAATGTACCTGATGCCCCATCTGGTGCAGCGCTCGAATGATGGCGCGATACGGCGTCGCGTGTCCGTTGCCCCAGGAAGAAGAGATGGTTAGTCCGAAGAAAGTAAGTTTCATTCAAACCGTCAAAGAGCTCTGCCTAAGGTGAGATGTTGGTTACAGGAGCGCTGTTGCCGCCGTCTTTGAAGGTGCGTTGCACGGGCAATGGAGTTACACTGCAAAGGATGAATCCGCAGATCCCAAGAACACCGCTGCAGCAAGAAGATTCTCAACCCCGGCCCAAAGCCGATCTTTCCAGCTATTGTCCAAATTGCGGCTCCCAGATGCGTGATTCTCGCTGCAAGATGGTGTGCAAGACCTGCGGCTTCTTTTTGAGCTGCAGCGACTTCTACTAAAACGAAGATTTCACCGCGGAGACGCGGAGGCGCGGAGAAAAAATCGTTAACCCGGCCGACAATCAATATTTTGCTTTAAGCCGCGAACGCGACTGCGCCGTGGTGCAACTGGTCTCAGTTGACGGCACCAACATCCTCAACATGGCCCGTGTGGCTGCCGTGCATGCCGCAGTCGAGGGACTGCGGGCCGAAGCTGAAGCCGGTACGCTGAAAGCCCTGATCATTACCGGCAATGACAAGTTCTTTTCAGTTGGAGCGGACCTGAATGAAATATCCCAGCTCAGCGGTCCTGCAGCATTCGAGTTTTCCCGGCGCGGCCAGTCGCTGATGCAGATGGTCGATCATTTTCCTGTCCCAGTCATCGCAGCGATTCGCGGCTACTGCATGGGTGGCAGCATGGACCTGTCGCTGGCGTGCGACTATCGCATTGCCGCACCCAATGCGATCTTCGGACATCGTGGCGCCAGCCTGGGGGTAATCACCGGCTGGGGCGGCACACAAAGGCTGCCGCGACTGATCGGGAAGG
>DATBHX010000019.1:0-27413 GCA_036557225.1 Candidatus Angelobacter sp. | reverse complement strand
ACGGCATGCTGGCCTCTTTGCGCCCACTGTTTTCCCGCGATGGCCGGAAGACCGATGACACACGGCTTCTGGAGCTCTATGGCGAGATTGAAGCTGAACTGGAGGCTGGGCCTTATCTCCCGTATCGACAAGTATTGGCGCAGACCGCGCAAGAGATAGGCCGGCGGCTGGGGATGGAAGTGTCACAGCAGCAGGGCAGGGAATTCGCGGAGTCGCTCACCCGATGGAAGCCCTTTGTAGATACGTTGCCGGCGCTCGAAGCGCTGGCGCGTAGATTCCAGCTGGCGATTATCTCCAATGTGGATGATGACCTAATTGCCGAGACGCGAAAGAAACTGCCGGTGGATTTTGCTTTTGTGGTTACGGCACAGCAGATGAAGAGCTACAAACCTGCGCAGCAGAATTTTCTTGAGGCGGTGCACCGCAGCGGACTGGAAAAATCCCAGGTCATGCACGCGGGCCAGAGCCTTTACCATGACATCGCACCTGCCAACGCGCTGGGAATCACGAATGTTTGGGTGAACCGGCCATCCGTACGGCCAGGTTCCGGCGCAGCAAGGCCGGGAACGGCTACGCCCACGTATCAGGTGCGTACCCTGGCCGAGTTGTCTTTGCTGACACAGGCCGCCAGCGCCTAAGTTGCTGGTTGACGTGGGAACAGCATTGGCTCCAGCAGAACCTGTCGCGTCTCCTCTGAAGTAAGCCGCTCGTCAGCGGAGTAGAACTCCACCGATCCCGTGCGTGACTGTCTCATCGACAGCATTCCGCCTTCCGGTACACCGGCGTTGCGGCTCAATGCAGAATAGTTGTAGCGCACCGTATGGTTGTCGAAGTCGGCAAGCAATGTCAGTTCAAGCCCGGAGCCGGAGTTGTTGACGCGATACAGGTTCTCTCCATTGGCGGCGAAGTCTGCTCCAGGCTGATGGGAGTTGAATTCGGCTACGTCGGCACGCAGCTCTTCTCCCAGCTTGCGCCAGCGCTCACGCGCCGCCGCGACAAATCTCTCTTCAGCCCCGGCCTGAGTTCCTGAAGTTCGCGAGGATTGACGAAGATGCTCCTGGATCCACCCCATGGGTGTATGGATGGTCATGTCTGGAAATCGGATGGCCGGATTGAGGGATGGGCCGCCAAGGGCGGCCCATTTCGCATGTAAAAGGGCCTGCCAAGTTATGCCAAAAGCCCGAAAAATAAACTTTTGGTATATCGCATTACGATCTGATAACATCTTATTTCGATATAAAACTTCCGGCCGGGCGCGGGCGGATCAGCCAGCCGCGTTCCGGAAATCCGCAGATGGGGCTGATCGATGTGTCCTGGGTTTTAAAAGACGAATACTGGGCGAGGGAATCGCAAAGCTAGCCGGAGCTTATTTGGTTGCTGGCTGCCGGATCCTGCTGCGGTTCGCGTAACCCAAAGTAAGACGACGAACGTCACTTCAAAAAAAGATGAGGACCTAAGGCCATGGGTGCACTCTCCTTTCTTGACCGCAGTCACTCTGTCGCAAAAGCTGGATTCAGCCGCTGGCTGGTTCCTCCCGCTGCTCTTTCCATTCATCTGGCCATTGGCCAGGCATACGCATTCAGCGTCTTCAAAAAACCGCTGAACTACCTGATTCAGGTACAGACTGCCGGCGGCGGGCTCAAAGCCTTGCCTGGCATTGACAGCCCAAATCCCCTGGATTGGAAATTCACCGATCTGGGATGGATTTTCAGCCTCGCTATCGTCTTTCTGGGCTTGTCGGCCGCCGTTTTTGGCAAATGGCTGGAGAAAGCCGGACCACGCAAAGCCATGTTTACTTCGGCCATCTGTTTTGCCAGCGGCTTTTTCATTTCCGCGATTGGCGTCCAGGTCCATCAGCTGTGGCTGATCTATCTGGGTTATGGCGTGATCGGCGGCATTGGCCTTGGCATTGGCTATATCTCGCCGGTTTCTACGTTGATCAAATGGTTTCCTGATCGCCCCGGTATGGCGACAGGGATGGCGATCATGGGATTCGGCGGCGGCGCGCTCATCGGGGCACCCCTGGCTAGAAATCTGATGGACGCCTTCCGCAGCAACAATGATCTGGGCGTGGAAAAGACCTTTCTGGTGATGGGCGCGATCTATTTTGTTGCCATGATGTTCGGCGTCTTCACCGTGCGCGTCCCCGCGCCGGGATGGAAGCCGGAAGGCTGGACGGCGCCGGCCAAGCCCAAGGCTCTGGTCACACAGCATGACGTGGAGGTCAACACCGCCTTTGGAACGCCGCAATTCTGGCTGCTCTGGGTTGTACTGTGCATGAACGTGAGCGCCGGCATCGGCATTCTGGAGCAGGCTTCGCCCATGATCCAGGAGTTGTTCCGCGGGCGAATCACCGCCACGGCAGCGGCCGGCTTTGTCGCCCTGCTCAGCCTCTTTAATATGGGCGGACGCTTCATCTGGTCTTCTGTCTCCGACTATATCGGCCGCAAGAACACCTACTACGTGTTCTTTGTCCTGGGCGCGATCCTCTACTACCTGGCTCCGCGCACCGGCATCAGCGGATTAAACAGCGTTCCGCTGTTTGTGATCGTCGCTGCCGTGATCGTCAGCATGTATGGCGGTGGCTTTGCTACGGTTCCGGCTTATCTGCGCGACCTGTTCGGCACCATGGAGGTCGGCGCGATTCATGGCCGGCTGCTCACAGCGTGGTCGGTGGCAGGAATTCTGGGCCCGGTGCTGGTGAATTACATTCGCGAGTATGAAAAGAACCGCGGCGTTCCTTTGGCCGACTCTTACTCCACCGTTCTTTATGTGATGGTGGGGCTGTTGATCGTCGGATTGATTGCCAATGCGGCAGTGCGTCCGGTGAATTCGAAATACTGGTATAGCACGGCAACCACAGATGCCGCGGTGCCGAGCCCGGTAGCGGTGCGCGGCTAACGCCAAAGGAGCACACATGGAAAACATAAAAAAGACACCTGTAGCGCTGGTCGTGTTGGCGTGGCTGTTTGTGGGCGTTCCCTGGGGCTGGGGCGTGGCGCAGCTCTGGAAAAACGCACAGAAGCTTTTTCAGTCGCCACCGCCCGCGGCCGCCCCGGTGCCGGCTGCAACAACACCCTCTGCTCCAAATAGCAAGTAACTGTTGAGTGTCTGAGGGCTCAATTCCATGAGGGAGGGCGGCAAAAGCCCTCTATCATGGAGTGGCAAAAGTGCTACGATTTCGGTAGCACCTATTTGAGGGCAATATGCCTGTATCGTCAAAAACCCGTCTGACGCAGCCTTTGGTGCGCGAAAACGGTGGACATCGCCCCGCCACGTGGGATGAAGCCATGGACCGCGTGGTCAAGGCGTTCAGCAACTCCATCGCCCGGAAAGACCCGCGCAACTTCGGCATGTTCAGCTGCTCCAAGACCACGAACGAACTAAATTACGTTGCGCAGAAGTTTGTCCGTTCGGTCATGGGGACGAACAACATCGATAGTTGTAACCGGACTTGACACGCCCCCAGCGTCGCCGGTCTGGCGGCGGTTTTTGGAGCGGGTGGCGGCACAAGTTCTTACACCGAAGCGGAAGACGCCGACGTGATATTGCTCTGGGGATCGAATGCCCGGGAGACGCACCCTATCTTCTTTCATCACGTTCTTAAGGGCATTCACAACGGCGCCAGGCTGTACGTGGTTGATCCGCGTCGCACCTCCTCGGCGCAGTGGGCGGATGTGTGGCTGGGCATTGATGTAGGCTCTGACATCTCGCTGGCCAACGCCATGGGGCGCGAAATCATCGCTGCCGGCCTGGCGAATGAGAAGTTCATCCAGCACGCCACCAGCAATTTTGAAGCGTACAAGGCGCACGTGGAAAAATACACGCTGGAGCGCGCCGAGCGAGACAGCGGTGTGCCGGCGGAGGTGATCCGCAAAACGGCCCATGCTTACGCCAAGGCCGGGCGCGCGCAGCTCTGCTGGACGCTCGGCATCACCGAACATCACAACGCTGTCGACAACGTGGTTGCTCTGATCAATCTGGCGCTGGTCACCGGGCATGTAGGCCGCTACGGCAGCGGCGTCTGTCCGCTGCGCGGGCAGAACAACGTGCAGGGCGGCGGCGATATGGGCGCCATTCCTGACCGCTTCCCCGGCTTTCAGCACGTGGAGAATGACGAAATACGCGCCAAGTTCGAAAAAGCCTATGGCGTGAAGCTCCATGACAAAAAGGGCTGGCATCTGAGCGACATGTTCGCCGCCATGGAGCGCGGCGAACTTACCACGCTGTACTGTCTTGGCGAAAATCCCGCGGATTCGGAAGCCGATCGCCATCATGCGCTCAAATTGCTGGGCCGCCTCGAATTTCTGCTGGTGCAGGACCTCTTTTACACCAAGACCGCGGAGATGGCGGACGTTGTGCTTCCCGCCACGGCCGGAGCGTTTGAAAGCGAAGGGACCGTAACTTCGAGCGAACGCCGTGTACAGCGCGTGCGTCGCACCGTGCCACCGCCTCCGGGAGTGCGTGACGACGTTGAGATCATCTTTGATCTGGCGCGTCGACTGGGGCACGACTGGGGATGCGCCGAATCAGAGTGCGTCTGGAATGAGTTGCGCAAACTCAGCCCGATGAATGCCGGGATGAGCTATGAACGGCTGGAAAAGCTGGGTGGCATACAGTGGCCGTGCTATGACGAATCTCACCCAGGCGAAATCTTTTTACATGGACGGCTGTGGGCGGATCCGCTGATCGGACCGCGTGCTCCTTTCCACGTGGTCGAGCAGGTGCCGCCGGTCGATAAGCTCGATGAGCAATATCCCATCCGATTGACCACCGGCCGCCGGCTCGATGATTACAACACCGGCGTGCAGACGGACAAATTTGCTTCGCCGCTGCGCCGCAAAGAGGCGCTGGGGCTCTCGCCGGAAGATGGTCACAAGTACAGCTTGCGTGAAGGCGAAACGGTTCGCGTCAGCTCACGGCGGGGATCGGTAGTGGCGCCGGTGCGTTTTGATTCGGCACTGCGTCCGGGGCTGGCCTTCCTGTCGGTGCATGCGCACGAGCAGATTGCCACCAACGATCTGACGATCGACGCCGTTGATCCAAAGTCGGGAACCTCAGAGTTCAAGGCCACGGCGATCCGTATTGAGAAGTGTGCGGAGGAATAATTGGACCTTCACCTGACAGGCGCGCAACCTACACTTGAGGAAAGAGCCGCAGTCGATTCCAAATTGGGCGCGCCGGAATCAGGCTGGGAGGGCGGAGAACGCCGTGCGGAATCTGACGGCCGCGTGGCCGTCGGTGGAGCCCATAAAGCCAACACGCAACGGCATCTGCTCTTGCCCACGTTGCACGCCCTTCACGGTCGTATTGGCTGGATCAGCGAAGGCGCTCTCAATTACGTCTCCCAGCGGCTGGATATCCCGCCTGCCGAGGCTTACGGCGTAGCTTCTTTCTACGGCATGTTCTCGCTCAAGCAGCGGCCGCCGGCCGTCGCCCATGTGTGTGATGACATTGCCTGCATGACCCGTGGCGCAGACGAACTGTGCGATCAGTTGGAGCATAAACTAGGTCCGGAAGGCGTGCCCTGCATGGGTGGACGTGCCATGTGGCAGCGCAGCGCCTGTCTGGGATTATGTGAGCGTGCGCCGGCAGTCTTGGTCGCAAAGGCCGGAGTCAAGCCGCAAGAGCGTGTGCTGGCGCCGGCAACAACAGATCGCGTTGAGTCGCTGATGAAAGATGCGACCAATGACACCATGCCTTCAGCGCCGGATGTGCTAAATCCCCAGCTTTCGGTTCCCCAGGAAGGATCTCCCAAGCTCACGCTGTTGCGGCGCGTAGGCAAGAACAATGCACCGCGGCTGGATGGCTATCAGCGGCTGGGCGGCTACGAAGCGTTGCGCAAAGCGATTGAACTTGGCCCCGAAGGCGTGCTGAAAGAGATTGCTGCGTCAAAACTATTGGGCCGTGGAGGCGCTGCATTCCCGGCGGCCAAAAAATGGGAAGCGCTATACACGCAGCGTGATCGCCTGAAGCAGGATCCCAAACGCAAGCACTACCTGATCTGCAATGCCGATGAATCCGAGCCCGGAACCTTCAAGGACCGGATCGTCATGGAAGGCGACCCGTTTGCCGTTCTGGAAGGCATGACGATCGCCGCGCTGGTCACCGGCGCGGAGCAGGGTTATATCTATCTGCGTGGCGAATATCCGTTCGCGGCCGAGCGGCTGGCGCATGCGATTGACTCTGCGCGCTGGGAAGGGTTCCTGGGCGAAAACATTCTGAGCAGCGGCCTGAAATTTGAGATCGAGTTGCGGCGCGGCGCAGGCGCGTATATCTGTGGAGAAGAGACCGCGCTGTTCAATTCGATAGAGGGCCAGCGCGGCGAGCCACGCAACAAGCCGCCGTTTCCCACGCAAGCCGGACTCTTCCGCCAGCCTACCGTAGTCAACAACGTTGAGACACTGGTCAATGTACCGGTGATCATTCAGCGCGGTGGCGCTGCCTATGCGGCGATCGGGACGGAAAACTCTGCCGGGCCAAGATTGTTCTGCCTCTGCGGGCACGTCGACCGGCCGGGAATCTACGAAGTGCCCATGGGCACCACGCTGCGCCAGTTGATCACCATGGCCGGCGGCATCGCGGGCACAGGACGGTTGCAGGCCATTCTGCTGGGCGGTGCTGCGGGAACATTTATCTCGCCGAAAGAGATCGACGTGCCGCTGACCTTTGAAGGCACGCGCGCCATTGGCGCCACGCTGGGATCGGGCGTGGTGATGCTTTTTGATGACAGCGTCGATCTGAAGCGAATTCTCCTGCGCATTGCCGCCTTCTTCCGTCATGAGACCTGCGGGCAGTGCGTGCCATGCCGTGTCGGCGTGGTGCGCCAGCAGGAGGCGCTGCAGCGGCTGGTGGACAACCATCCGCTGGGATCGAAGTCCGACGAGGTCGCAATGTTGAAAGAGATGGGGCAGGCCATGCGCGATGCCTCCATCTGCGGCCTGGGGCAGACTGCCTCCAGTGCGCTGGAATCGGCGCTGGCACGATGGAATTTATTTGCATGAGTGAAACCACAACAACCACGAATGTCGCCCCGGTGAACGATCCGGCGCCAAGGCCTACCGTACCGCTTCCACGCGGCCCGGTACCACAAGCACCGCCGCCACGCGAACGAAGGATGGTCGAGATCACCATCGATGGCCATGCAGTCTCAGTGCCTGAAGGCGCAACGATTCTTGAAGCCGCGCGCCAGTTGGGAATTGACACGCCGACGCTGTGCTTTCTCGAGAGCCTTACGCCGGTGAATGTCTGCCGCGTATGCGTGGTGGAGATGGAAGGCTCACGCACGCTGGTTCCGGCCTGCTCGCGCAAGGTTGAGCCCAACATGAAGATCAAGACCGATTCCGAGCGCGTGCGCCTTTCGCGGCGCATGGTGCTGGAGTTCCTGGCTTCGTCCGTCGACGTTTCAACGGCGCCGCAGTTTGCCGGCTACATGGAACGCTATAGCGCGCAGCCGCAGCGCTTTGGTCCAACGGCCGAGACGGTGAAACAGCCGGTCAAGATCGATAACGACCTCTACGTTCGCGACTACTCCAAATGCATTCTCTGTTACAAATGCGTGGAGGCGTGCGGCGTGGATGCGCAGAATACCTTTGCGATCGCCGTCTCCGGACGCGGCTTCTCGGCGGGGATCGCCACGGAGTTCCAGGTGCCGCTGCCGGAATCAGCCTGCGTCTACTGCGGAAATTGCATCGGCGTGTGCCCCACGGGCGCGCTGATGTTCAAGAGCGAGTTTGACATGCGCCAGGCCGGTACGTGGGACGAGTCAAAACAGGAGCAGGAGACCACGATCTGTCCTTACTGCGGCGTAGGCTGCAACCTTACCGTGCATGAGCAGGATGGAAAGATCGTGAAGGTGACATCGCCGCTGGAGCACAACGTGACCCACGGCAATCTATGTATCAAAGGCCGCTTCGGCTGGCAGTTTGTGCAGATCCAGCCGGCGGAAACCAAGTAACGTATTTCTTCCCATCAATATCGGCGCTTAGCTTGAAGACGCGCGCGACGCCATAGGCGGTCACCGCCTCGCCGTTTGCACAGTTGCTCTTAGCCGCGATTTCCGTGCACGTTAAGAAACGTAAATGTTTTCTATCTAAGACTGGACTGGCTGCTATACTTCTGCGCCGGGGTACAAGCGGTCCGCTCAAGTGCGCGTCTGTCTGAATCACAGCGCACCAATTCTTACTCACAACACATGGAGGTTGCCGTGAAAAAGTATGCGATTGCTCTGTTGCTGCTGATTACCACCTGGTGTGCCGCGGAAACAAAACTGCTGCGGAATCCCAGCTATCACAATGGCAAAGTCGCTTTCAGCTATCTGGGCGACATATGGGTGGCCAATGAAGACGGCAGCAACGCGCAACGGCTGACGGTGCATCGCGCGCGCTCGATTGATCCGCGATTTTCGCCGGACGGGAAATGGATCGCGTTTTCCTCGAACCGCTACGGCAACTATGACGTGTTTGTGATCCCGGCAGAGGGTGGCGCGGCGAAGCAGCTTACCTTTCACTCGGCGGCAGACATCGTGGTGAACTGGTCGCCGGACAGCAAGCGGGTCTTGTTTCAGTCGTCACGCGGGCTGATGTATCCGGGCATCCCGAATTTGTATGAGGTCTCGATTGACGGCGGCCTGGAGCACGCGGTGCCGACGGACTGGGGTTATTGGGGCGGCTACTCGCCAGACGGCGCCAAGCTGGTGTTCAATCGCCATCCCATGGTGTGGTGGCGTCAGCACTATCGGGGCAGCTACGCCGCTGATCTGTGGGTGATGGACATCAAGGCCAAAAAGTATACGCACCTGGCCGACGGCGACTACAAAGGAAACTATTTCTGGCCGATGTACGCGGCGGACGGAGCCATTTACTTCGTCTCTGACCGACTGCCGGATGAGAGTCACATCAAGCCCGGCAGCCACGAAGTGCTGAAGAGCGCGAACAACATCTGGAAGATCCCGGCCGAGGGCGGCAAGGCTGTGCAGGTAACGCACCATGAGAGCGGACGGCTCTTCTTCCCTTCGATTTCGAGCGACGGCAAGACGATTGTCTATGAGCAGGACTTCGGTATCTGGAAGCTCGACGTGAAGACGGGCAAATCAACGCCGATCAAGCTGAACATTGTTTCTGACGATAAAGAAAACGACATTGAAACCATCACAGTCCGCAATGAGACGGAGGGCTACGATCTCTCGCCCAGCAGCAAGCGAGCGGCGGTTTCAGCGCATGGCGAAATCTTTTCCATCGCCACGGACCGGGGCGATATTCAACGCGTGACCCAGAGCTTCTCGCGCGAGAGCGATCCTTCGTGGTCGCCGGACGGGAAGTGGATTGCCTTTGTCTCCGATAAGTCCGGCATGGACGAAGTGTGGATGGCCCACGAAGACGGCACGGGGTTGAAGAAGCTCTCGGAAGGCGATGGCGAGAAGAATGCCATTCAGTGGGCGCCGGATTCAAAAGCGCTGATCTATTCGGGATCAGACCACAAGCTGTATCGCTATGACCTTGATGCCGGTAAAACAGCGGTGATTGCCAGCGGCGAGGCGGGCAACGTCCAGGGCGCCCGCTTCTCACCCGACGGCAAGTGGGTGGCGTATTCAAAGCTTGGCCATGACCTGCGGCCGCACGTCTATGTGATTCCTTCCACCGGCGGCACCGAACGGCACGTTGGCAATGACGATCTGCTCTTCAGCGAAACCAATCCGGTATGGACGCCGGACGGCAAACGGCTGCTGTTCCTGGCCGGGCTGGCGCAGGCCGGCAGCGCCACATTACGGCGCTCGTTTGTGCAGGTCTATAGCTTGTCGCTGACGAAGGAAGAGAAGAACCCGATCGACCGCGGTGTTGACGATGAAGAGCAGGCGCAGGCAGCGGAGAAGCTGAACCGCTTCCGCGATGCCCAGGCGCGCGGTGAAGCGCCCAAGCCGGAGGTGAAGATCGAATTTGACGGCATCAACCGGCGCGCGCACCAGGTGACGCACCTGAGCGACAACATCAGCACGGTTGCGGTTTCGCCGGACAGTAAGCTGTACGCGTTTGTGGCGATCAACGATGAGGATGGCCGTCCCACAGCCACGCTGTATGTAATTCCTGAAGATGGAACGCAGACAACGACCATTACCGTGAATCGCGGCGCCGAGGGCGATGACGGCGGGGGATTCGGCGGACGGCAGATCAGCGAAATCAAGTTTGCCAAAGATGGACGCAGCATCTATTTCCTGGGCAGAGGCGGCGGTATCTACAACGTCGAGGTTCCGCAGTCAGCGTTAAGCGCTGCGGGCGGACGCGGCGGCGCAGGCGCTGCCGGAGGTCCCACAGCCGGCGGAGGCCGCAGCGAGCCGCGGCGCATCGCGTTTACCGTGCGCGTCGAGGTCGACCATCGCGAAGAGTGGAAAGAGGTGTTCAACGAGAGCTGGCGCGTGATGAAGCATCGCTTCTACGATCCGGAGATGCACGGCGTGAACTGGGCTGCAGTGAAAAGCGTGTACGAGCCGCTGATGGACTACGTGGCCGACCAGGAAGAGATGCACAACGTCGTGAGCCAGATGATCGGCGAGCTGAACGCATCACACACCGGTATCAGCGCCGCGCCAACCGAGGAAGAGCGCGACCACATGGTGCAGACCCGTTTCCCCGGCTTTGACCTGGAAGCCGATCCCTCCGGCTATTACAAGGTGTCTTATATCTACAAGAACGGGCCGGCGGACAAGGACTACGTCAACCTGAACGAAGGCGACTATGTTCTGGCGATCGACGGCCACGAAGTGAAGGCCGGCGAGAACTACTGGAAGTACCTGACGGCCGTGCGTGGAGAAAAACTCTACTTCACCGTCAACGCCAAACCTGAGGCCGCAGGCGCCCGGCTGGTGAAAGTTCAGCCGATCAACCAGGGCGCGTACACCACGCTGCAGTATGAGCGCTGGGTGGAGCAGAGGAGGGCGATCGTCGACAAGGCATCAAAGGGCGAGGTGGGTTATCTGCATATCCGCTCGATGAATGCCGAGTCGCTGCGCAAGTTTGAACGCGACCTGGTGGAGAACCACGACAAGAAGGCGCTCATCATCGACCAGCGCTTCAACCCCGGCGGCGGCATTGACCAGGAGCTGCTGGAGATCCTGAGCCAGCGGCAATATCAGTACACCAAGCAGCGCGATTCGGTTTCCATCACGCGGCCACAGCAGGCGTTCTTTGGCCCGATGGTGGTAATGGAAAACGAACGCTCCACCAGCGATGCTGAAGTCTTCCCTGATGGCTTCCGTACGCTGGGCCTGGGCAAGGTGGTGGGCAAGACAACGTACGGGGCTGTGATCGGCACCGGCGCATTCAGGTTGCTGGATGGTTCGTCGATCCGTACGCCGGGAACCGGACTGTGGAACGTGAAGGGCTATAACCTCGAAAATTACGGCGTGCCCCCTGATGTGGATGTCGACAACACACCGGAAGATTTTCTTGCTGGCCGCGATGCACAGCTGGAGAAAGCGGTCGAAGTCCTGCAGGATGAATTGAAGAACAAGAAGCGGGAAGGGGTGAAGACCGCGTCGGGCGGGAACTAACCTTCATTCACAGCTTAGGAAACAAGCGGGGGCAGCAGAAATGCTGCCCCTTTTTGTCGCGCTTCTCACATCGAGGCGATTGTAAAGTTCCGTTAACCATTCCTCCGATTCCAGTCTCTTTCGAATTAACCGTCTAGACAATTATTAACCCAGTTCTTACTGCACTTTACCTTTCCCTTTCAAAATCCGGGTTTACACGTTCAGAGCGCGAAAGAGGTGATCGGGCTCGGGGGTTCAACCATGAAATTCATAAAAAACAAGTGGACGATCATTGGCGTGCTGGTGGCGGCGATCGGGCTGCTCACGGCTTTCAGTTTTGAGACCAAGAAGGCGCCCCAGTTCTACACCGAGAAGGTGCAGAAGGGCGACATTCAGGACGTGGTGCAGGCCACGGGAACCATCAATGCGGTGACGACCGTGCAGGTCGGATCACAGGTATCTGGAACCATTCAGACGCTCTTTGCCGACTTCAACTCGCACGTGAAGAAGGGGCAGGTGATCGCGCAGATTGATCCGGCTCTGTTCAAAGGCGCGTTGCTGCAGGCGCAGGCCAATCTGGCCAATGCGAACGCGAACATGGTAGCGGCGAAAGCGAACCTGGTGAAGGCCCAGGCTGCCGCGACTCAATCCAAGCTGGATTACGACCGCAGCGTGGCGCTGGCGAATGACGGTGTGATTCCTGCGCAGCAACTCGATGCCGCCAAGGCTACCTGGCAGAGCAATGATGCTGCCGTGGGTGCGGCGCAGGCTGCGGTAACGCAGGCCGCTTCCCAGGTGCAGCAGAACTCGGCCGCGGTGACCGTGGCGAAGGCGAACCTGGACTACACCACCATCAAATCTCCGATCGACGGAACCGTGATTGCCCGCAGCGTTGACGTGGGCCAAACGGTTGCCGCTTCTTTGCAGGCGCCGACTCTCTTCACCATCGCGCAGGACCTGACCAAGATGCAGGTTTACGTGAGCACCGACGAGAGCGACGTAGGCTCCATCCAGACCGGGCAGGAAGCGAAGTTCAGCGTGGACGCTTTCCCGAAAGATACGTTCAAGGGAAAAGTTTCCGCGGTGCGGCTCAACGCTACGACTGTCCAGAACGTGGTGACCTACACGACCGTGGTGGATTTCGATAACCCGGAAATGAAACTGTTTCCCGGCATGACGGCCTACGTGACGATCCCAGTGGCGCAGGCGAGCGACGTGGTGAAAGTCCCGAACGGGGCGTTGCGGTTTACGCCTGATCTGACGGCGCAGCAACTGAGCGACGCATATCAGAAAGCCGGGATCGCCGGCGGCACGGGACGCGGCAAGAAGGGCGGACAGGGGACGCAGCAACAGTCTGCAGCGCAGGCCACTACTGCAGTCGTCTGGAAGCTGAACGCTGATAAGTCGCTCGAGCCGGTGCAGATCAAGCTGGGCATCACCGACCACACTACGACCGAGGTCGCGCAGGTGCTCAAGGGATCACTGAATCCGCAAGACCAGGTGATCACGGGAGCAGCGGGGCCGAGCAAGAGCGCAAGCACCACGGCTGCTCCGGGAATGGGAGCGACGCGGGGCGCGGGCGGTGGCGGTCGCGTTGGAAGGTAAAACTTCCACCACGGAGACACCGAGGGACGGAGAAAAACCGGGTGACCGCGCGTGATCGGGTGATCGGAAAAGCGAAAGAAGGATCTATGGCAACCATCAATCAAATCGAAATGAATGCGGCGGAGGTGATAACGCCGGGCAAGCTGATGGAGAAGGCTCCTGTAATCGCAGTGGAGGACGTGCACAAATATTACGACCTGGGAGAGACCAAGGTGCACGCGCTGCGCGGAGTGAACCTGACGATCGAGCCGGGCGAGTTTGTGGCGATCATGGGCTCGAGCGGCAGCGGCAAATCAACCTTCATGAACATGCTGGGCTGCCTGGATAAGCCCAGCAGCGGCAAGTACATTCTGGAAGGCACGGATGTCTCCAGCCTGGACAAGAAGCAGCTGGCGGCGATCCGCAATCGCAAGCTGGGATTTGTCTTCCAGGGTTTCAACCTGCTCTCGCGAACCACGGCGCTCGAGAACGTTGAACTGCCAACGCTGTACGCGCAGATGGAAAAAGAAAAGCGCGTGGCGCGGGCCAAGGAAGTACTGGAGCTGGTGGGGTTGGGAGAGAGATTGGACCACTTTCCATCGCAGCTTTCCGGCGGACAGCAACAGCGCGTGGCCATTGCGCGAGCGCTGGTGAACCAGCCGGCGATCCTGCTGGCCGACGAGCCTACGGGCAATCTGGACAGCAGGACGTCAGTCGAGATCATGCAGATCTTCCAGGACCTGAATGACAGCGGGCTGACGATTGTTCTGGTCACGCACGAGCCGGACATCGCGCAGTTTGCCAAACGGATGGTGGTGTTTCGCGACGGTAAGATCCGGCATGACGATCCGGTACGGAACCGGCCACGCGCAGCGGATGTGCTGAAGACACTGCCGACGGTGGACGAGGATTAACTTCTCACCACCGAGGCACTGAGACACGGAGGAAATTGAGAGTTGGGTTGAAGTTGGATCAGATGAACGGGGGTTCATATGGATTTACTAGCGATTTTAAAAATAGCAGTCAGAGCATTAACCAGAAACAAATTACGTTCCCTGCTGACCATGTTGGGCATTGTGATCGGCGTGGGAGCAGTGATTGCAACGGTGGGGCTGGGGCAGGGCGCGCAGCAGCAGGTACAAGACCAGATCGCGTCGATGGGAACGGACATGTTGTTCATCAGCGCCGGCAGCGTGAACAAAGGCGGCATCCGGCTGGGCGGGGGGGCCACCAAGAGCCTGGTGTATGACGACATGAAGGCCATTGTGCAGCAGATACCGACCGTGGCGCAGGCAGCGCCGGTGTCAGGATCGAGCGTGCAGGTGGTCGCTGACAACCAGAACTGGAGCACGCGCGTTACCGGGACGGAGCCGCAGTACTTTGATATCCGTAACTGGGCCTTTGCCCAGGGCAGCAACTTTACCCAGGATGACGTGAATCGAGCGAGCAATGTTGTGGTGCTGGGCGCGACCGTGCAGCAAAATCTGTTTGGCCATTCTGATCCCACGGGCACCACGGTGAGGATCGGCAATCTGCCGTTCCAGGTTGTAGGCGTGCTGCAGGCAAAAGGGCAGTCAGGCATCGGGCAAGATCAGGATGATGGCGTGTTCGTGCCCATTACCACCCTGCAGAAGAAAATTACCGGGCAGGATTGGCTGCAGAGCATCATGGTTTCGGCTACATCGCAAGATGCAAGCTATGCGGCCCAGGGTCAGATTACCGCGTTGCTGCGCGACCGGCATCGCATTCGTGCGGGACAGGACGATGATTTCAGCGTCCGCAACCTGGCTGACGTGGCGCAACTGGCGGATGAATCTTCCAAGGTCATGACGCTGCTGCTGGCATCGATTGCCGGCGTATCGCTGATCGTTGGCGGCATTGGAATTATGAATATCATGCTGGTTTCCGTCACGGAGCGGACGCGTGAAATTGGAATTCGTATCGCCATCGGCGCAACGGAGTCAGATGTGTTGCGGCAGTTCCTGAGCGAGTCGGTTGTGCTCAGCCTGGCAGGTGGAGTGATGGGAATTCTGTTTGGAGTGGCTTCCTCGATCACCATCACCAAGGTTCTTGGCTGGAGCATTCTGATTTCACCGGCAGCGGTGGGAGCGGCGGTGGTGTTCTCCATGGCAGTAGGAATTTTCTTTGGCTTCTATCCGGCACGGAAGGCGGCGATACTCGATCCGATAGAAGCGTTGCGGTTTGAGTAAGACGAACCCCCTTACTCAGAACGAATGGCCCGGCAGCTGGCAGGCAGCCGGGCCATTTTGTTTGATCCAGCAATGTCTTAAGCGGTGCCGGCCGATTCAGGTAAATCGAGATTGAGCTTCCGCGCCAGCCCAGTCAAAACGTCAATTAATTCGATCATGGCTTCACGGCTTAATTCGAGATGGGCCGCCTGCAGGGCCGCAGCCGGATCCTGGACCAGAAGACGAGCGTTGGCCGGGGAACGGCTCAGCCAGGTTTCAAGCTGGTGGTCGCATTGTTGCAGTGCTTGCAAAAAGTGATTGGACTTGCCGGAAATGTATGCCAAGGGAACCTCGATTCACTTCTGGAATGCTTGGACACGGGAAATTTGCGGCCGGAACAGAAAAATTTGATTTATTTGTGCCCGCGACGAAGCAGCAGCTCTCCTTTACAAAAGCAGACAGTTCATAACCCGGCTTGAGGAACAACGCCTGTGCTGAGGGGTTTGCACTAGTAACACAAAAGCAGGGCCTCTCAAGAGAAGAGAAAGCTCGGGCCTGAGCTGAGGAGGGAATATGAATCGATTGGGAATATTTTTGATTGGAGCAGCACTCATGACGGGGGGATCAGCGTTGGCTTCAGCGCAGGCACTGCCACAAAATGTGGCCTATCACGATCACGACCGGGATCGGGACCGCGATCGCGACCGGGACCGGGATCGAGACCGGAGATATGACCGCGACCGTCACCGCGATGACCGGCGCTATTTTGATCGAGACCATGACCGCCGGTTTGACCGTGACTATGATCGCCGATTCGTCAACGGTAACCGGCGCTGGGATGGCCACCGCTGGCAATATTGGGATGGCTATCGCTGGGTCTACTAAGATCGGCCCGGAGCGTTCAACGTTGGTTCGGATCGGCAAAGACGGAAGGCATGAAGCCTTCCGTTTTTCTCTGCGCGTGACTTAGCCAATGTCGCGAAAATATCCGGAGCGATCTCAGCAATTAGAAAGGGCGGCATCGCTGCCGCCCTGATCCACTTGCTCAAACGGTCGAACTATTGATGTTTGATCTCGCCAATTGCAACCACGCTGGTGTCCAGCTCAATGAACACGGCGCGAGTCCCGCTTACGGCATAGAAGACCATGTTCTGTGTTCCCAGCGGAGTCTGGAGTGTAACGACAGAGCGCCCGCTGGAGGCGACGTTAAAGGTGGCGGAGAGCGGCTGCCCAAAGGTGACGCCGCCGGCATTGTTTACGTCGATAATGCCGGTAAATTTGCTGGCTCCGTCAGCCGTGAATTGGGCAATGGAATCCAGGCCGCCATTGGGGGTAACGCCTGTGAAATTCATGCCGTAGGTGCCGTTAAACGAGCCGGCAGTAAATGGCGGAGATTGCGACAGCGCCGTGCCGGTGGTGAGAAAGGCAATATCGGTTTCCAGAACCAGCACACCGCCGGATGAAGGATAGATGGTGAAGGTGAAGGTACCGGCGGTGGTGACGATGCTGAGCGTTCCGCGTCCATTCGCGGCAATCGAGTAGCTGCCCGTGAGGCCGACATTGGTGGTCAACGAGCCGCCATCGTTAAAATCCTGTGTCCCGCTGGTAATGGTGCCGGCGCCATCCGAGGTAAGGACGCCGCCTGTTGCAAAAGGAGCCACCGATAGGTTGTCCGCTCCGGCCAGGGTGAAGGCAAACGGGCCGCTGACGGAGGCGTTGGAGAATGGGCCAGTCTGTCGGAAGGCATCGCCGGCGAGAGCCAGCGAGCTATCGATCTCCACCAGCTTGAGATGTGTGGTGTCAACCACGTAGAAAGCAAAGGTCGAAGTGCCACGGACCGTATTGATCGTGGCGGTTCCGCGTCCGCTCGAGGCCACAGGAATGGTTCCCGTTAAGGGATCGTTGGTGATAACGCTGCCACTGTCGTTGGAATCGTCAATACCGGTAATGTTGCCGGCGTTGTCAGAAGTAAAAATGCCCGCCACTCCCAGTGGGTTGCCGACGGAGTCGATTCCCGCCAGGCTGAAGGCAAACTGGCCCGCCAGCGCAGTATTGGAGAAAGCCGAAGTCGTTTGCTGATCGAGTGTGCCGCTGCCGGTAGCGTTCGAATCAAAGCGGGTAACGAAGCCATGGCCACTGGCCACCAGCACAAAATCGATCGTGGAGTTGCCGGCGGAAGAGTTTAACGTGGCGGAGCCACGGCCATCAGCGCGGACCGTATATGTGCCCGTGGTGGAGACGTTCGTAGCCACGCTGGTGGCGTTTCGCAGGTCCTGCATTCCGGAGGTAATGTGGCCGGCGCCGTCAGCCTGGAAACTGCCGGCTACGGTAATGAAGCCTGTCGCATCTGAGCCGGTATAAGAAAACGCGAACGGGCCGCTAAGACTGGCGTTTGTAAATCCGCCCTGTGGCGGCGGAAAGCTCAGAGAGCCTCCTCCACCGCAGCCGGTGACCAATACCAAAAGAATTGTGATTGTAATAAAGAAGAGAGGAAAACGCTGATTCACCGCCATGACTTTTGACCTCGCGCTTAACTGGAAGCTTACGACATTGACTTCACGGTTCGCTACTATCGAACGGGATGCCCAACTGGCCCTGCACTATAGGTTTATGACAGCTCATAAAGACTGCAAATAGCAAATAAACACGAACTCTGCTCACATGTTGCGCTATGGCGGCGTTTCCGCTCTCATCATGGGAATAAAAGGTATGTTGCTAAGCTCTGATGCTTCTGCGACATGCGTCGTTGGGTAAAGATTTGTTAAAGGCTGGAGATAATTCCGGCAGCTCGTCCATTTATAATGTTTCAGACGCCATTATTTCCCTGGAGTTTACCAACCCATGATTAAGTTCTTGCAAAGCGGCAATCGGGCCGCGAAATACATCCTCGCCGGATTTCTTTTGGTCCTTGCTGGCAGCATGGTTACCTATTTGATTCCTGGTTTCATGAGCAGCAACGATACGGTAAGCACGAACGGTGTTGTTGCTACAGTGGGCGGTCGTGAGATCCACAGTGACGAGGTCTTGAAGTACACCCAGGCGATGCTGCGGCAGCAGGGGATTACACAGAACCTGCCTCCCCAATACCTTGGCATATTTACCCAGCAGGCTCTCACGCAATTGATTCAGCAGGCGGAGGTCACCTATGAGAGCGAACGCATGGGTCTCAAGGTTACCGATCAGGAGCTTCAGGATGAGCTGCGCAATGGCCAATTCAAGGAGACCTTCTTTCCCGGGGGAAAATGGATCGGGGCCGCCGCATACAAGCAGCTTCTGAATCAAAACGACATTTCGGTGGAACAGTTCGAAAGCGATCTGAAGACCCAGATGTTGCGGCGCAAGCTGTTCAGCGTGGTCTCCGCCAATGCCACGGTCTCAGATGCGGATTTGGAGCAGGCATTCAAGGACAAAAACACCAAAGTCAAGTTCCAGTATGCGCTGATCAAGCTCGATGATGTGCTTAAGACGATCAAGCCGACAGATACGGAACTGAAAGCCTACTTTAACGTGAACCAGGCGCGATACCAGAATGCCATCCCGGAAAAGCGCGCGATTAAATACTTTGTCCTGAATGATAAGGATACGGAGAGCAAGATCACGGTCGATCCCGCGGACCTGCAAAGGTTCTACGAGAAAAACCAGGACTCCTTCCGCGTGCCGGAACGAGTCAGGGCGCGCCACATCCTGATTGAAACGCCCAAGCCGGGCCCGGATGGCAAAGTGGACCAAAAGGGCGTTGATGAGGCACGGGCAAAAGCTGAGGACGTTCTGAAGCAGGCGCGTGCAGGCGGAGACTTTGCCGCGCTGGCCAACAAATACAGCAATGATCCTGGCAACGAGGACCCGGCGACCCACGCGAAGAAGGGCGGCGAACTCGGCTGGTTTGTACGGGAACAGATGGAACCGGCATTTGCAGCGAAAGCTTTTTCCCAGAACAAGGGGCAAATCAGCGACCTGGTGCAAACTCCATATGGCTTCCACATCATCCAGACGGAAGATAAGGAAGAGGGACGCTTGAAGCCGCTCACGGAAGTGAAGGCCGATGTCGAAAAAGCCGTGAAGCAGGAGAAGGTGACCAGCCAGCTGAACAAGATCTCAACCGATGTATCGGACCTTGCGCAAAAACAGGGGCTGGAGAAAGCCGCCGCGAAGTACGGAGCGCAAATCGTGCAGAGCAATCTGGTGGCGCGAACGGATTCGCTAGCGGGCATCGGGTCGCAACCGGCGTTCATGGATACGGTGTTTACCACCGATGAAAAAGCTGGTGCGCAAGCAGGCCGCATTCCCACGGGTTTTGTGGTGTTTGAGGTAACCAAGGTCGAGCCGCCGCGCAACCCGTCATTTGAGGAGATCAAAGACCGTGTTGCGACGGATTTCAAGAATGAACGCGCGAGCGACCTGCTGCGGCGCAAAACGAAGGAGATGGCGGACCGGGCCCACGCCGAACACGATCTGGCCAAAGCGGCAAAAGAGGCTGGCTCAACAGTCAAGACCAGTGATCTGGTAGGACGCACGGGACAGGTCCCGGACATCGGTTCCATGGGCGGCGGCCAGGCCAGCGCAGCGTTCACACTGAAGCAGGGCGAGATCAGCGGCCCGCTGAACTTCGGTCGCAACCAGGGCGTTTTGCAGGTGGTGGAGAGGCACGAGCCCTCGACCTCTGATCCCGAGTTTGCCCAACAGCGCGATCAGCTGCATGAGCAGTTGACCCAGCAAAAGCAGCAGGAAATATTAAACATGTTTGTCCAGGACCTTGGTGAGCGCCTGGAAAAAGAAGGCAAGGTGAAACGTAACAAGAGCGAGATGGATAACCTTGCCAGAGCCCGCAGCTAAAATCTGCATCCAAGAAAAACATGCTGCCTGAGCGATCGGCCGGAATCCTGCTCCATCCAACATCACTGCCTTCGCGGGGTGGGACCGGCGATCTTGGGCCGGAAGCCTATGCGTTCGCGGATTTCCTGGCGCGTTCGCGCATTGGGCTGTGGCAGGTACTACCGCTCTCGCCACCGGGACTGGGCAATTCTCCCTATTCTGCGATCTCCGCTTTTGCTGCGAACCCGCTGCTGATCAGCCTGGAACGGCTGGCAGACCACGGCTGGATCGACAAGCCTCTGCTGGATAAACTGCCCGACTCTTCCGGACGCATTGAATTTGACGAGGTGAAAGCCACCAAGCTGCCGTTGCTGCAGCAGGCCGCGCAGAATTTTCTTGAGCGCGGCTCTGGCGATCGCGAACGTTTTGAGGCGTTCAAACGCGAGAACGCCTGGTGGCTCGACGATTTTGTTTTGTTTGACGTAATGCGCCAGATCCACGCCGGCGAAACCTGGAGCTCGTGGCCCAAAGAGCTGGCGCGGCGTGATGCAGAGGGATTGCGCAAGTTCGGTTTGCAATATCAGCGCGAATTGGAAGTAGAACGCGCCATCCAGTTTGCCTTTTTCGAACAATGGAAGGCCTTGCGATCTTATTGCGAGAAGCGCTCCATCAAGGTGATGGGTGACGTTGCCATCTTCGTCAACTATGACAGCGCTGACGTCTGGCGCAACCCTGAACTTTTCTATCTTGATGACAACATGTTGCCCACGGTAGTTGCCGGGGTTCCACCCGACGCGTTCAGTGAGACCGGCCAGCGCTGGGGCAATCCGCTGTACCGGTGGGATGCCTGTAGAGCGCGTGGCTATGACTGGTGGGTGAAGCGCATGAGCTGGGCGCTCAAAACCTGCGATCTTGTGCGCCTCGACCATTTCCGCGGTTTTGAGAGCTATTGGGAAATTCCGGCAGCTGAGCCAACCGCGGTCCACGGCAGATGGGTCCCCGGCCCGGCCGATGATCTGTTTGAAACGCTGCGCGCGCGCCTGGGCGATCTGCCGTTCGTCGCTGAGGACCTGGGTATGATCACTGAAGCCGTGAACGCTCTGCGCCAAAGGCTTGGGGTGCCGGGCATGAAGGTGATGCAGTTTGGTTTTGGCGATGTGGGATCGCACATCTATCTGCCGCAAAATTTCGAACCCAATTGCGTGGTCTACACCGGCACACATGACAACGATACGACTGCGGGCTGGTGGAAAAACTCAGCCACGGAAGAGGAAAGACAGCACGCCGGCGCATATCTGGGCCACCCCCAGGACGGCATGCACTGGGCCTTCATCCGCGCAGCGTTTTCTTCTGTCGCCAAGCTCACCATCGTCCCTTTGCAGGATGTTCTCGGCCTGGGTAGTGAGGCCCGCATGAACACGCCGTCCCGCAGTAACGGCAATTGGTGCTGGCGCTTTCCTGCGGGAGCTTTGACTGGAGCGCTGGAAGAGAAGCTGGCGGAGCTCAATGATGTGTCAGACCGCGCGCCGCAAATCCTATCCGCTGATGAGCAGCGCGACCGGGAAGTGCGCGAAGAGTTCGTGGCATGAGAGTGAGCGGTTCGTACTTACCCTGATCTTTTCTCCGGTAAAGACGTTTTCCAGAAATTCAGGTGCGCGTGGAGGCACAGAGACTTCTGTGGTCTGCCACAGTTCGCCCAGAGGAGCGCGTATGGCGCCTGCGGCCAGCGTGTAGCTGAGCCGGGGCACGGCTGCGATGGCCACTTGATTGCGATGCTCGCGGGCAAACGCTACTACATGCCGCTGCCGTGGGCCCGCGGCCGGCAATGGACGATACTCGCCCAGATGAAACAGGTCGCGCCGGTCGCGACGCGCGCGCAGCGCCTGGACCGTGGCCCACATTTTGATGCGGCCATCCTCATAATGCTGGAGCAGGTCGGCGCATAACTCCGGCAGGTTGCCGGTTTCCGCGCGATGGTCAAGCTCGGTCAGCAAACGATGGCGCAGCTCAAAATCCACAGGCCGGCGATTGTCGGGATCGACCAGGCTGAAGTCCCACAGCTCTGTTCCCTGGTATATGTCAGGGTTACCCGGGGATGCGATCATCAGCACACGTTGCGCCAGTGCGTTGATGGCGCCAAAGAAGTGGATGGCCGGCATGGAAGCTTCGATTTGCGTGAGGAATGAATTGCTCTGGCCCGGGCTGGCAGGCGAGAGTGCTCTTGCCACGAAGTTCTCGAGCGCTTCCACGTACGCCGGATCGTCGTTGATCCAGCTCAGGTTCACCTTGGCCTCGTGTACGGCCTTGACCATGTATTGCTTGATGCGATCAATGTAGGAGCTCCGCTCGCCGGCATTCTCAAATCTGAAAGGCCACGAGCCTACCAGCGTCTGGTAGAGAAAATACTCTTCGTTCAGGTCCGGCACGTGCCGCCCATCGGCCAGCGGGCGCTTATGGATACGATTCGCCTTGCGCCAGTTGAGCGCCTGCGCTCCCCACAACCTGGGCATTTCAGAAAGCACGTCGAGGCGGGCGCGCACGTCTTCACTGCGTTTGGTGTCATGGGTTGAGGTGGCCAGCATGGAATGAGGCCAGTCTGTGGCGCGTTTGCTGTTGGCGGCGTGGAACTCGTCAACCGAGACGCCAAACTGCCGCGGCGAGCCGCCAACCTCATTCACCGCAATGAAGCGGTTATAGACATAGCAGGCGGTGTCTTCCATGCCCTTGGCCATCACCGGCCCGGTGAGCTGCTGAAACTTGAGCGTGAAATGCAGCTTGCGCCGATAAACGTCCGTCTGGTCTTCAGATTCCTGGCGTTTGAGCAGCAGAATGTCACGCAGAAAATCAAAGGCGGCCGGAGCTTTGTCAGGATTGCGGCGCTTGGCCCGGCTGATGGCTTCATGGATATACGTGCGATCGCGTTCGGTCATCTGCCCGCGCTCGTCGATATAGGTGCGATAGACAGGGAAGCAGGCGATGGTCTCGCGAATCACGTCGCGCAGCGCCTTGCGCGTGTAGTCGCGCGCGTGTCGGTCAGTGAGCGAGATGGTATCCAGAAGGTGCGCCAGCACATTGACCTCGCTGGCCAGCGAAGCGTGCATGATCAGCTTCTTGCTCTCGTAAACCACCGAGTCCACGTCATACGAAGTTCCGGTAAAGCGATGATAGAGATTGGTGAAGAGCCGCTCATTGCGGCGATCAATAAAGAGCCCGTTCACCAGCGTGGTGAAGTCGTACCCGGAGGTGCCGTCTACGGGCCATTCGCGCGGCAGCTCTTCGCCCGGCTCCAGGATTTTTTCCACGACGGTGTAAAGCAGGGCGCGGCGATTCATCCAGTCATGCTGGCCGAAGACCTGCTGCAGCTCCAGCTCAATCCCGTTTTCTGCTACAGGGGCGCGCGGCGCTTCTCCGGCGCACTGGCTGGCGGCATAGAGCATCTGCAGGCGAATCATGTATTGCCGGGGATTGAGCAGGCCGTCGCAGTGGTCGATGCGCAGGCCCTGGACCATATCATCGGCCAGCAGGTGGCGCAGAAGCTGGTGCGTCGCGGCAAAAACCCGCGGATTTTCCATGCTCAACCCGATCAGATCATTTACATCGAAGAAGCGGCGATAGTTGATCTCTTCGCCGGAAACCCGCCAATGCGCCAGCCGGTAGACTTGCGCTTCCAGAATGCGGTGCAGCAGATCAAAGCTGCGGGGATCGCCGGGCTGGCCGTTGATGGCAGCAATGGCATTCTGTAAAAGCTGGCGAACCTCAGATGACCTGGCCAACAGCTCTTTGAGACCCTGCAGTAAAGAAGGTATTGTGCGCCGGCGCTGGCGGACAACGTCGCCCTCGGTAGCACTGTGCGACGGGAGATTGCGCAGGCCGGAGAGCAGGTTGCGAAGGTCCTGTGGCAGTTCGTTCGCAACCGGCTCAAAGATCATCGGCATGGTCTGTGGATCGAGCGGCAGCTCTTTGTCGTAATACTCCAGGCGAAAGCCGTCTTCATCCGCCACCAGCTTGATGCGCCCGGCTTCCAACTCAGCGCCGTATTGATCGCCCAGTACCGGCAGCAGCAGCTTGTTGTGCAATTCGGGCTTGAGCGGGTCCCAGTCCAGATCAAAGAATTCCGCGAACTCTGAGGCGCGCCCGTTGGCGAGCACATCGCTCCACCACGGATTTGTCCCCGGGCCGATGCCCATATGGTTGGGAACAAAATCCAGCACCTGGCCCATGCCATAGTTTTTGAGTTCGCGCACCAGTTCCTGCAGTTCTTCATAGCTGCCGATCTCCGGATTTACCTGGTTGTGATCGGTGATGTCATAGCCGTGCGGGCTGCCCGTGCGCGCCTTGAGAATGGGCGACGAATAGATGTGCGAGACGCCAAGAGCATGCAGATATCCAACCAGCCGGCGCGCGTTTTCAAAGCGAAAGCCGGCATGAAACTGCAGCCGATAGGTAGAGAGCGGGCGGGCAACGCGCTTCTCTGACGCAAGACGGTCCAGGCATTCAGAAATGCCGCTGGATTCGGCGGTCAGGATGGCTGGATTGGCTCGCATGCATGGTCAGACGAGGCGGTCGCAAGGACAGGAAACTCCCAGGTACTTGGATGCATGAATCGTGAATGGCGTCAGACGATTTGTATGGGGCTTGGCGCTAATGTTCAACTCCTTTACTAATTCATGTCTCACGGTTGAAAATAACTATTTGGACAAGGAGCCACTAATCCAGCATGCCAGCCACCGGTGAACTGATTCGCATGATGAACTACGTTGACGATATTGCCGCCACCCTGCGCCGCATACAGGCCGGCATTTCCACCATGACCGCGGAGGAGCGTAAGCGCCTGGCCGACTATATGCGCACCTCGGATCCCAGCTTCATTAAAACCCTGGAGAGCCTGGACAAAGACAAAGCCTGACCAGTGGCTGAAGTCCAAACCATTGCGGTGATAGGCGCGGGAGCAGTTGGCCAGGAGATTGCCCGGCTGGCCGCATTGGGCGGGTTCTCGACCATCCTGGAAGATATCCTTCCGGCCAGCCTCCGCCGGGCGCGCAATGAAATCCGTACCGCTCTTGATGAGGCCATTTCGCGTGGTGCGATGAACGCTACCACGGCAGAAGGAGCGCTGATTCGCATTGCATATGCTTCTTCGGTGGACCAAGCTGCACGCGCCGCTGACCTCATCATAGAGGCCGTTCCCGATGAACTGGAATCCAAGATGGAGATTCTGACCTTGCTCGACAAAGTAGCCAGGCCCGCGACCCTCTTTGCGACCACCACTCGCGAGCTCAGCGTGAGTGAGATCTCGGCTGTGACATATCGCGCGGAGAAAACAGTTGGACTGAGATTTCCTCCTGCCATCGACCAGAAACGGTTGCTGGAGATTGTTCGCGGAGAGAAGAGTGACAATGCGACTGTCACTGCCTGTGCTGAGGTTGGACAGCGGATGGGGCTGAAGGTTGTGGTGCTCGAAGATACGCCGCGCTCTGCGGCGCAATAGCTATCTCTGGCCCGCCAAAAATCAGGGCACGGATCATTTCCGTGCCCTGTTATCCAACGTTACTCTGTTATAGCTGCTTAGTTACCAGCCGGCTTGCTGCTCATGCCGGGCAGCGGCAACCTGCCGTCGGCGCCGGCAGTCAGTGCCACGAACTGCGGATCCTGATACAGCGAGGCAAACACCGCATCCACGCGCGCTTCCATCATCTCCTTGCTGCGTACCGATTGGGTGCGCTCGTACTCAAAGAAATGCCGCTTGAGCAGGGATAGCGCCTTGTCCTTCTGGCCGATCTGCGCATAAATGGCGGCCAGGTTATAGGAGGCGCACAGCAGTGCTTCGTTCTCCTTGGCGATTTTCAACGCCTCATCGCCGTGACCGTTACCGGCCATGAACGCAGCGGCAAAGATCAGGTTGAAGGGATCATGCGGATCGAGCGCCAGAGCCAGCTTGGTGTACTCATTGGCCTTGGCTTTGTCGCCTTCCGAGTTCCAGTACACGGCCAGGTTGCGATACGCCAGCGCCAGCGGATATTCCTTCACAGACGCTTCCATCAGGCCCAGGCCTTTCTTGAAGTCACCTTCATGGATGGTCATCTTGCCCAGCCCGTGCAGCGCCACTGCGCGCGACAGCGGATCAGCCGGCATGGCCAGGATCTGGTTGAAGGTGTCTCTCGCCTTCTCCCACTCACCGGTGTGGTGGCGATACAGCTCGCCCAGGTAGCGCAACGGCGTTGGATCGTTGGGATCAAGGTTGTGCGCAGCCGTGTAGATCTTCTGCGCTTCGGCGTAGTTGGCGGCGTTCTCGGCCTTCAGGCCGGCTGACATCGTCTTCTGGATCTTCGCGCTCAGAGCCGGATCAAAGTTCGGCGGGTCCGGCATAGCTTCAGCATTCGCGTCGGTCACGCCAAGCTTTTTCAATTCTTTTACGGCGTCCTTGGCTTTGCCGGGGAACATGCATTTCTGGTCCGCTACCTGGCGATACTCGGCGATTGCCGCCTTGCTGTCGCCGGCCTTGGCCTTGGCCTTGGCATCATCCATCTTTTCTTTGATCGCGGACTCGCGCTTCTTCATCTCGCTCTCCACGACCTTCTCCAGGTCGCCGACGGCGAGCTTACCGTTCTTATTCTCCAGCTTGCCCACCACCGCGCCGTCAGATACCTGCACCAGCACAGCCGTCGGCAGTTTCCCGTCCGGGACATACTTTTGCCCAATGGCATTGCGGGCGTCGGTGAAGCCCATAGTTACGCATTGCTGCGAATAGAGCTGGAGAGTGCGCGATTGGAGCAGACTGGAATTCTTCAACTCGTTTTCACCGGTAGGAAACCAGTACACCGCCAGGCCCTCTTTGGGCGCCTCTTCCGGCTTGATGTACTTCCACGGCACCGTATAGGTCTGAGACGAACTGCCTCCCGTCATCCCGCCCATGCCGCCGCCACCGCCGCCTCCGCAGGTGGCCCAGCTCTGCGGCGCCAGCAAAACATAGATCATCACGACAGAGAGTACGCGTTGGATAAGTGTTCTTTTCATACGGCAAATTATATAGCAGCCTTAATACGGCTGGTACCAGGGGGTGGGACGAATGGTTGACGGCGTAATTTACTGCTTTCGCAAAAGACATGCAGACGCATTGACCCACTATTCCAGCGGCTGGCCTTCGTAAGTGGTCAGAATAATAGTTTTCCAGAGAAGTGGATACGCCGCCGTCGCCTTGAGGACGATCCCGGTACTCGATACCCAAAGATCCTGCTCAGGACGCTTCGGATCATTCAAGTCGCGAATGTGATACTTGTGCGCAAGTAGCTTGCGTTCCAGAATCT
>DATBHX010000018.1:0-14260 GCA_036557225.1 Candidatus Angelobacter sp. | reverse complement strand
TATAGGCCCTCGCCAATTGGAGTTGCCACCGAAGAATCCCGTTTGAGACTCCGCCGGTTCGTAGTCCACCATATGTGATTGCCCGTCCAACTCGAGCATGTAGGGCTTCTCCCGATGATAAGCAGAGAGGGCCCTGAGCCCGTGCGGGGACAAAAATTCGTTTTCATCGAGCATGACTTTCAGAATGCGTTCGAGCTGGCTGCGGTTCGTCACCGAGAAGAGCCGCGGCTCGGTTTCGCTCTCGACGTGCATGGCGCCCAGGTTGGCAGTGAGATCAGAGCGGTTGTCGAGGAACCATTTCAAACGCCGTTTGAATGCCGGCATGGCGTCCACCAGGTCAGGGTTCATCGTCTGCACGGCGTAGAGCGGCATTAAGCCTACGAGTGAGCGCACGCGCAAGGGCAGAGAAGTGCCGTCAGTTGAATGTAGAACGTCGTAGAAGAAGCCGTCATCTTCATTCCACAGGCTCAGCCCGTCATCGCCCATGTGGTTCATGGCTCGTGCAATATAGATAAAGTGTTCCCAGAATTTGCTGGCTACGTCTTCATAGGTCGGATCTTCACTCGCCAGCTCCAGTGCCAGCGCCATCATGTCCAGCGAATACATCGCCATCCAGCTGGTGCCGTCCGATTGTTCCAGGTGGCTCCCGTCCGGCAGAGGCATGTTGCGGTCAAAGACACCGATGTTGTCCAGCCCGAGAAAGCCCCCCTGGAAGACGTTCATGCCTTCCACATCTTTGCGGTTGACCCACCAGGTGAAATTCAAAAGCAGTTTGTGGAAGACGCGCGAGAGAAACTTCGTGTCGCCGACGCCCGCATTTTTGGCGCGATCAATCTTGTAAACCTGATACGCAGCCCACGCGTGCACAGGAGGGTTCACATCGCCAAACGCCCACTCATAGGCCGGGATTTGTCCATTGGGATGCATGTACCACTCGCGCAGCATGAGCACCAGCTGGTCCTTGGCAAATTCACAGTCAACCAGCGCCAGTGAGACGCAATGGAAGGCCAGGTCCCAGGCGGCGTACCAGGGGTACTCCCACTTGTCGGGCATGGAGATGATGTCGGCATTGTAGATGTGTCCCCAGGCAATATTGCGCCCGTTCTTGCGCGAATCCGGCGGCTTGGGCATGGTCGGGTCGCCATGCAGCCAATCGCGGACCACGTAATGGTAGTACTGCTTGCTCCAGAGCATCCCCGCCAGCGCCTGGCGCATGATGTTTTGTGTGTCCGGGTTGGCATCTTCAGGAATCACAGTGGCATAAAATTCGTCGGCTTCCTGCTTTCTGGTGACAAAGATCTTCTGGAACTCATTTCCCAATGCCTGCTCATGCTGAATGGCGTCGTCTGATCGCTGCAGGCGAAGGTGCACCGTTCTCTCCGCTGCCGCGGGGACTGTGAGTTTGTAATAAAGCGCGGCTTTCGTTCCCTGTAACGCCGGATTGACCGCGCTGCTTTCACCATTGATCACGTAGCGATGAAAAGCATCTTTCACAAATGGCGAACTGTTGTGGACATTGAACAGCCGCTCGAAATTGGTTTCATTCTCCGTGAAGAGCGGCAGGCCGCCAGGCTCAGCGTAAAGCCAGTAGCTGCCGATAGAGTATTCCATGGCGTGAATTGCGCTGAAGTCAAAATCAAATGCCAGGGAAGGTTTGTGGCGGCTTTCATACCATGACCATGTATTGCGAAACCACAGCGTCGGCAGCAGATGAATCTCCGCTCCTTCCGGGCCGCGATTGGCCACCGTCACACGGATACAAATATCTTCTATCCCGCCCTTGGCGTATTCCACAAACACGTCGAAGTAGCGGTCGTCGTCAAAAATGCCGGTATCAATCAGTTCGAACTCAGGCTGGCTTTTTGTCCGCCGGCGGTTCTCATCCACCAGGTCTGCATATGGATACTCGCCCTGTGGATACTTGTACAGATACTTCATGTAGGAGTGTGTCGGCGTGGAATCCAGGTAGAAGTAGTATTCCTTCACATCTTCGCCGTGGTTCCCCTCGTTGCCGTTCAGACCAAACAGACGTTCTTTGAGAATAGGATCGCGGCCATTCCACAGGGCCAGTGCAAAGCATAGCCGCTGGTGGCGCTCGCTGATGCCTGCCAGCCCGTCTTCATTCCACCGGTAGGCGCGGGAGCGTGCATGGTCGTGCGGAAAATACTCCCATGCTGCTCCGTCAGGACTGTAATCTTCGCGAACGGTCCCCCAGGCCCGCTCGCTCAGGTAGGGCCCCCAGCGCTTCCAGTGTTGCGTGCGGCCTTGCGATTGCTTCAGGCGGATTTCTTCTTGGGTCATGGTGTTTTGCGATCTTCACCATATATGCACCGGCAAGGCGAGAGCAACTTGTCACCTGTGATCGCCGTCCCAACTCAATAGGGATTAACATATTTATGGATACGAAAAACCGGAATACGATGAAAGCAGCAAGAATTCTGCAGTTTGGTCCGCCATCGGTCATTGTCACTGACGATCTTGAACGTCCTAAACCCGGCGCCGGACAGCTGTTGGTACATGTAAAGGCAGCCGGTGTCGGCCCGTGGGACGCGCTGATTCGCGAAGGGAAGAGCGCCGTAAGCCCTGCACCGCCGCTGATTCTTGGTTCTGACCTTTCCGGCATTGTTGCCGAGATCGGTCCCGGCGTCTCCGATTTCAAAGTTGGCGATGAAGTGTACGGCTCGACCAATGAAGGTTTCGTTGGAGCGTACGCCGAATATGCGCTCGCATCGGCCGCGATGATGGCGCCCAAGCCGCGACGCCTGAACTTCCTTGAGGCTGCGTCGGCCCCTGTGGTCGCGGTAACCGCCTGGCAGATGCTGTTTGACTACGCTCACGCCCAGGCCGGCCAGACAGTGCTCATCCACGGAGCCGCTGGAAATGTCGGCGCTTACGCGGTACAGCTTGCCCGCAATGCCGGCCTCAACGTGATCGCCACAGCCTCTGCCAACGACCTTAAATATGTGCAGAGCCTGGGCGCCAACCTTGTTCTCGACTATCACCTCGCGCGCTTTGAAGACTCTGCCCATGAAGTCGATATCGTCATTGACACAGTTGGCGGCACCACCCGTGACCGTTCCTTCCGCGTGTTGAAACCTGGCGGGATCCTTATTTCTGTTGTGTCGCCAGTCTCGGAGGAAACGGCTAAGCAGTATGGCGTGAGGGCCGTGTTCTTTTACGTCGAGGTCACCACAGTGCGGTTGAAGCATCTCACCGAACTTTTCGACAGCGGAAAACTTGTTCCCAGCGTCGGTACGGTGCTGCCGCTAAGCCAGGCGAGAGCAGCTCACGATATGCTGGCCGGCGCGCCGCACGATCGTGGAAAAATCGTCCTGAAAATCGCATCTTGAATACTGTCGTTTGTCTGGTCTGCTGCAAAAATCAAAATCGATTGGAGGCCTTGCTTACAAATGGAAGACACTGCCAAATCCGACTTCAAAAATGGTTTTCCAATCCAGAACCTTCGCGACGGCGGCCCTGTTGCCGGTCAAGTAGGTGACGAGGAAGCAATTCTTGTCCGGCGCGGCGATCAATTCTTCGCCATCGGCGCTCACTGCACTCACTATCATGGGCCGCTGGCCGAAGGCCTGGTGGTTGGCGATACCGTGCGCTGTCCGTGGCACCATGCCTGCTTTAGCTTGCGGACGGGTGAGGCTCTGCGCGCGCCGGCGCTCGATCCGGTTTCCTGCTGGCGCGTGGAGCGCGTTGGCGACACGGTCTTTGTGCGCGAGAAGCTGACTGAAGCGCCGAAGAAGCCGTCTGGAAAGCTTCCTGCGTCTGTGGTGATTGTCGGCGGCGGTGCAGCCGGCCTCGCTGCAGCAGAGATGCTTCGTCGCGAAGGTTACGCCGGCAGCGTTACCATGATCAGCGCAGACGAATCTGCGCCCGTGGACCGTCCCAATCTTTCCAAGGATTTTCTTGCCGGAACCGCGTCTGAAGACTGGATCCCTTTGCGCCCGCCCGATTTCTACACCAGCAAGAAGATTGATCTGGTGCTTAATGCCAGAGTTGCCGCACTCGATATTTCTGTCAAGCGCGTGCTGCTCGAAAACGGTAAGTCTTACGAATACGGCGCGCTTCTATTGGCTACCGGCGCCGATCCGGTCAAGCTACCGGTGGAAGGCGCAACCAGTTCACAGATTTTTTATCTGCGAACCTACGCTGACAGCCGCGCTATCATTGCCCGGGCAGCATCGGCCAGGGAAGTCGTTGTAGTAGGCGCGAGTTTCATTGGTCTTGAAGTAGCGGCGTCGTTACGCGCGCGTGGGATCGCCGTGAATGTGGTGGCGCCGGACCATGAGCCTCTGGAACGAGTGATGGGGCCGGAGGTCGGGAAATTCATTCGTAGCCTGCATGAGAGCAAGGGAGTTGTTTTCCATCTCGAATCAACTGTCAGCCGCGTCGACGGCAACAAGGTTACGCTCAGCAACGGCGCTACACTGAATGCAGATTTCATCGTGCTGGGCGTGGGCGTGCGGCCATCACTCGCCTTGGCGGAGAAAGCCGGCTTAACCATCGATCGTGGCGTGGTCGTGAATGAATACTTCGAAACCAGCAGCCCGGGAATCTTTGCAGCTGGAGACATCGCGCGCTGGCCTGATCCACATTCCGGTGAGCGCATACGTGTGGAGCATTGGGTAGTGGCGGAACGCCAAGGTCAGACCGCAGCCAGGAACATCCTCGGACAAAAAGAAAGATTTGACGCAGTGCCTTTCTTCTGGAGCCAGCACTACGATGTGGCGATCAACTACGTCGGCCACGCGGAAACGTGGGACTCGATCAAGATCGACGGCGATCTCGATGCGAAGGACTGCACCGTTTCTTACCAACAAGGCGGCCGCACGCTGGCCGTCGTAACTGTCTTTCGTGACCTCGAGAGCCTGCAGGCTGAAGCTGCGATGGAAGCGGAAACGGCGCGAAAAGCATGAGGCAGATGATCGCGAATTGAGCCACGCTCAACAAACGGTAAGACTTCGGCTCACTCGCTCAAGTGGTGTCGCGCGAATGGAGCGTTGATATTGCGACAACCATTCTCCGATTCATACCATGAATCAGGAGGTCGCAAATGGCCAGGCATCTGCCAACCTGGCAGACGGGGCGACCTGCCGTTCACATTGCCGGCCAGCGGCAAACGTGGACTTATCAGGTTCCAGCGGGCAACCGGCTGCAATTATTTTGCGTGCTGCTCGGATTGTTCTTGGTGGTGTCTGGCTGTACCTCCGGTACCACGCGTAAAAACGCTCTCATCAAGTCCAGCAAGAATGTGGAGACCACTGCTGCGGAACTCAGTTCAAGGAACCAGTCGCTGCTTGGTCTCTATTCGGCTGAAATTGAAAACGCCGCTGACAAAATCATTCTTACTTCTCCCTCTCCCGTCGCGCGAAGACAAGCATTAGTGTGGAAAGCGGAGGCGATTCCAGCCTTCCAAACCGCACTGCTCCGGACAGATCCCGTGGCCGCCACCCTTGATGCCTGGGCTTTCATCCTGCAGATGCAGGCCTATATGGAGCAGCCGGCCGTGAAGCAGGGATGGGGCGACTCTTATCCGGTGGTTACGGAAACGCTCAAGCGAATGGAATCGGAGATGATGCAACTGATCAAGGCCGCTGCTCCCTCGGCCGACGTTGACAATGCGCGGCAAAAAGTTGATGCCTGGGCTAAGGCCCATCCCATCGAGGTGAGTCTTGCCGGCCGAAAATCCGCCGACGCCGATCTCGTTCGCAGGACCAAGCAGTCTGACCTGGGTGCGGTTGCGTCGATCAAGGCGCTTGGCGAAAGCCTTGGGGATCTTACCGCCCGCCTTGATGCGTATAACGCCTACCTGCCCAAGCAGGCGCGCTGGCAGGCAGAGCTTCTGCTGAGCGACTTGGCGCGCGACCCGCAGATTAACTCCGCCATGTCAAACCTTTCCGCTCTCTCGACCACGCTCGAAAAAACATCAGGCAGTGTTGAGCACATGCCGGAATACCTGGAGCAGGCGCGAAAAGCCGTTCTGTCAGACGTCGATAGCCAGCGGTTGGCTATCCAGGCCTTCCTGCGCCAGGAGCGTCTGGAAACCATGCGCGCGCTGGAGCAGGCAAGGATCGCTACCCTGGCCGACCTGCAAAGGCAACGTGTGGCCGCCACCGCAGACCTTCGCGCCGAGCGGCAGATCGTGCTCGATGATTTCCATCAGGAAGCCACGGCGCTTATGAATGACCTGAACGCCGCCAGCGCCAGAACGGTCGCTGACTTTGATATACGGGCCCGCAGCCTGATCGATCATTTCTTTGTCCGCGCACTGGAGCTGGGATTGCTGATGACAGCCTTGTTCGTCCTGGCAGCGTGGCTGTTTCTTCGCCACTTCACGCCGCGACATCGGGCGCGTGGAGAAACACTCTATGATCGTGCCGCGTGACCCGCTGATCTGAGAACGAGTATCGGTCGTGAGCTTACCCTACAGCACCATCTTGAACAGCCGTTTGATGATTTCAGATAGCGGAAACACCGTCAGGGTGAGCGGCAACAGGGGCACTACGATCGCCACAACCAGACGAATGAACGCCTGTTTGGTAACCGGCATGAGGCTGATCCCGCTTACGACCTGGTACGAATTTGCCAAGTCGGCCAGCGACTGAATGTCGGACGTGCCCAACAGGGCCTCTCCTCCACGCCCTTTGCCCAGAATCCACTTGTCGCGGAACTCGTCAACATAGTGGCTTCCCAGTGAGCCAAATTCAATCCTTGCCTTGCGCGCCGCCCGGTCGAGTTGGACGGCAAAGAATCCCAGGGGAAGTATCAGCAAGAGAACAAAGAGCAGCACTGCGCAGACGATCTCCATGGTCAAGTCCGGCAACTTGTCCCCGGCATAGAGAATACGGGCATAGAAGACCCCGGCCAGAATCGTACTCTGGGCCACGAATACCGGTGCAAATGCCGTCAGGCTCTCAGAAAGAAAACCCAGTCCGCCGGCTCGGTCAGGATGATAGAGATTGTAATGTAGGGGCAGGGCCCGAACGTCCCACAAGAACCGGTACCAGATAAACAGCCGGAAATACCAGCGCAGTAGAATGAAGCGGAAAATCGTCAGGCTAACCAGCGCATAATAGCTGCCGGCTGCAGTCAGACGCATTCTGGAGCCGTCATTCATCGCGTACCAGCTGGACATCGAGAGGCTGGAGACGGTGAGTTTAAGGTTCTGGCCCCACATCCAGTAGCCCATAGCCAGCACGACTGCGAACAACCCAAGTTCTATCGCCACGGAATTGCGCAGGCGCATCGCGGAAGCGACGATCCTTTCAAAATGCGGCTGGTCCTCCTGGGAAATGATGTCTCTCTCCCGGAACTGGGCCACCACTTTCTGTATCCTGATGTGCGCCAGCACTTCTACCGCAATAAGGATTGGAAGCGCCAGCAACAGCTTGATGTGTACTTCTGGATCACGGAGGAACGGGACCGGCACGCCCGAATTCAGGTGGCTCGCGGAAAGCAGTAGCAGCGGAAGCCAGCAGATGAGCGGGATCAGAATCATGCGCCGGTGCAGCAGCTTCAGGGGCGGCTGTGCCAGCCGTGTGCGCAGGTAAAGCTGATACAGAGGTCCGCCGAGCACTAAAGAAAAATCCGGCTCGTCCCGCGGCAACTTTGGCTGCTGATTGCTTCTGACGATTTCCGGTTTGCTCATACGATTGCCCAGCCGACAAGCCGAACGCCGACAAGGGTAGTTATATCCGTCTTCAACGGAGCCTGAGGTGCACCTCTGGCCCGCGGCCGTAGCCCGCTTGCGTGACATTCAAGCAGAGGCAACGGGCCAATCACTCTGGTTCAAAATGACGGAAAAGGTGTTGGTTCCTGATTTTGCGGCTGCTTGGGCACCAGTATCTCGGGGAGGGTGGCGGATAGACTGGTCGCCTGGTCAAAACCAGACACAACCCATAGCCCGGTGGTCAGGCCGGCAGCTTACTGCAAGGCATGGGTGTTGGGCCCTGGAATATCATTCCCACCAGGTTTCCACTTTCCCGCGAAGATTTTGGTAAGAAGGGTTTGGAAAACGGAGCCTTTGGCTTCTGGGAATGTTCATTTGGGCCGCGTAACTCATTGATTTGCATGGTGGGCGGTCACGGGATCGAACCGCGGACCTCCTGCTTGTAAGGCAGGCGCTCTAACCAGCTGAGCTAACCGCCCAAGGGGGCAATCATAAGGCGAAACAGCCAGCTTCCCCCGGCCGTCCAGTCGAGTATAGCAGGCCATCAGCCAGCCTGCGCCAACTCGTTTCCAAATTGGAACCAGCATCTTTCTGATCACAGTTACGTCGGTCACCCTATCGCAACTGATTCGCTGGCTTGATGATAATTGCCCTGTGATACGCTCGGCCTGTTCCAAGACAGGACAATCGCGCGAATGGCCACTTTGTTCGATAAGCTCCCAACCATTCTAGTTTTGGCCGTGATGGTGGGCATTTTCGTTGCTCTCCGGCGGCACGTGAAATCGGCGCGCCTGCATCTATGGATTGCGGCGTGGGGGCTGATCTTTGTCCACTTTTTTGTCCAGATCTTTGAACCACCTGACGGCAATCTTACTCCCACTACGTTCATCATCGATCTGGGATGCCTCCAGCTTTCCGCTCTGTTTTTTGTCGCTTCTCTGACTTCTTTTTTCGAAAGCAAGAGTCTCACCTGGACTCTGCTGGCGATTACCGGGATCCCGGTAAGCGTTTATACGGTTGGCCTGGCGTATGAGGTGAAATGGCGCAGCCTGTACATTGCGTGCACGGCAGTGATTTTTTATGGATCGATTCTGTTTGTGGTGCTGCGCCGCAAGCTGACCCCGGAATTCATTTTCTGGGCGCCCGTCCTGTTTATTACCGGGAGCGTGACCATTTACCGCGCCTGGCACAATGATTTTGATTTCGGCTTTCTTGCCCTGCTCACCCTCGGCTTCGGAATGCCTGGTTTCCTTTTCTGGAGGCGCTATCGCCGCTGGACGCCCGGCGTGATCACCAGCGCCGGCGGCTTCATATTGTGGGGATCGGTATGGCCGGTGGGGGCCATTCTGGACCATTGGGCGCCGCAGCTCAAAATCAATCCTGAGCTATGGAACACGCCGAAATATTTTGTCGCCTTTGGCATGATTCTCACCCTGCTGGAAGACAAATCAGAGTTCCTGCGCTTTGCCCGGCAGCGTGAGCGCACGGTGAATCGCCAGCTGCAGAAGTTTGCCGGAATCACCTCGCGCCTGTTGGGCGGCGTTGACGTGAACTCAATGTGTGCGGAAATCGCAGCGACCATCCGTGAGACCAGTACATTTGACCGTGTCGTGATCATCCTTACCGCAGATGGCGAGAACCTGTATGCCGCCGGGCATGCCGGTTACGAAGGCGAAGCCGCCAAATTGATTGAATACAAGTGCAGCAAGGTCTGGAAGTTTCGCGATCTGGTGGAAGCCTGCACTATCGGCAGGAAGGTGGGGCAAAGCACCGTGTTGCTCTCGCCGGAGCAAATGTCTAAGTATGGACAAGTGCCCAGCCCTACGAAGTATGATCCCACGGAATTCTGGCAGAAGGGGAACCAGCTTTTGGTGCCGCTGCTGTCGACCCGTGGCGCGCACGTGGGTTGCATCTCTTTGAGCGATCCACGCCACGTGACCCGTGTAAACGCCGAGGAAATGTCGAAAATTGAACTGCTGGCCGGCGATCTGGCCGTCACAATTGACAATGCCGCTCTGCATCGCCAGCTGGCACGCTCTGAGAAACTGGCCGCGATCGGGCAACTGGTGGCGGGCGTGGCCCACGAATTGAATAACCCACTGGCCTCCATCGTTGGTTATTCTGAGTTGATCAGTGACGATCTGCCGCCGGGACCGGCGCAACAAAAGCTGGAGAAGATGCTGCGCGAGGCCCAGCGCATGAAGCGCATTATCGAAAACCTGTTACGCTTTGCCCGGCAGAACAATCTTGAGAAACGATGGGCCAACCTTGAGCTGCTGCTGCACGATGTGCTGGCGCTGCGCGAATATCACCTGCGCAACAACGATGTGAACGTGCAGCTGCAAATCGAACCTAACCTGCCTCTGGTGGCACTGGATGAAGACCAGTTCAAACAGATTCTGCTGAACCTGTTGAACAACTCCATTGATGCGCTTGAGAGCAGCGAGTACAAGTCGATTCGCGTTGAAGCCACCCGTCGCGGTGAGCGCGTAGTCCTTTGCTTTGACGATAGCGGCCCCGGTTTCACCGATACGAATCGCGCTTTCGATCCGTTCTATACCACCAAGCCCGTGGGCAAGGGGACTGGCCTGGGGTTGAGCATCTGCTATGGCATCGTCAAGGAGCATGGTGGAGAGATCTCGGCGGCCAATCTCGAACCCAACGGTGCACGCATCACCCTGGAACTGCCTCTCCAGGCGACTACACTCTCCATCCAACCTGTTCTGGCCAGCAAGTAACCGGCATTGCCGGCGCAGCCCGCGTCGCGCAGCCGCAAAATCCTTTTTCGATCTTCCGTCCGTTGCTAAAATCCCGCAAAATATCAGAACACTTTTCGTTCCCCGGCTGTCTTTCTCTTCAGGGAAGGCGCAATGGCAGGGCAGGCAATTTTGGGAGAGATGGTTCTGAATCACGCGATCTCCACGGCAGCGGCGGCGCCCACGGTTGAGAGCCTGGTGGCCAGCCACGCGGGAATGGTGTTTCGTATCGCCTATTCCATCCTGCGCAACCACCATGATGCGGAGGATGCTGTGCAGGAGTGCTTTCTCCGTGTATTCAAACACCAGGGCCGGCTGCACAAAGTACGGAATGCCAAAACCTGGCTGGCGCGAGTTGCCTGGACCACGGCGCTGGACAAGCGGCGTTCGTTGCCGCCCGCAGCAGCTTCTCTCGATGACGATACAACGGGCGAGTCGCTGCTGGAGGTTCTGTCCGACCCAGCGCCCCGGGCCGACGATCAGCTTGCGGGACGGCAGGTACAGCGATTGTTGCAGCGACTGATCGGTACACTACCCGACGATTTGCGCCAGCCGCTGGAGCTCTCGACCGTGCAGGAGCTCAATTCGGCGGAGATCGCCGATGTGATGGAGATCCCGGAAGGGTCAGTGCGGACGCGGCTCTTCCGGGCACGCAAGCTGCTGAAGGAAAAACTGACGTCGCAGTTGGAGGCAAAGCATGTCTGACCAGAACAATGAAAAAAAACTCGATGACTTGCTCGACTCCGCATTGGCCGAATATTCAGCGGTGGAACCACGGCCCGGACTGGAAGCCAGGATTCTCGCTCGCGTTCAAGATGCTGCGGAGCAACCACGTGCGCCTTGGTGGACTGTTCGCTGGCTCGTGACAGGAGCGGCAGCCGCGGCGATCGCTGTGATCGTCCTGAGCATGCTGTTTTTGCGGCCGGCGCAAAAGCCACAGCAGGTCGAGATCCGGCCTGATCATCCTCAGGCGATCCAGCCCCAGCCGCACCCAAACAGCGAGAGAGCAAGTGCTAAGACGACGCCTGTTCGCGGGGAAAGACCTCAGCATCACGCAAAGCCCCAGCAGGAGTTGGCACAACGCGACCGCCCTTCTGTCTTTCCTACGCCGATGGGCCTCTCCGAGCAGGAAAAGCTGATGATGGCGTACCTTGCGCAGACGCCGAAAGAAGAGATCATTGCGCAGCTTCGAGCGCCTGACCCTAAAGAGGAAGAAGAGTTCTGGAAAGAGCTACAAACCGCTGCTGCGAGACCGCAGCGCTAACGATCTAAATTAACGAGGAGAAGCTATATGAAGAGGTTCTGCATTCTGTTGGTGATGTTCCTGGCGACCGCCGCCTTGATTGCCCAAGACACACCACCAGCCAAGGATACAACCCCTAAGAAAGATGTCCCAGGTACAGTCAAGGGAGAGGCTGCGCCTACGTACCGGTTCGCGTTCAGCATTTATGAGTTGGTGGAGGGAAAGCGGACGAACCAGCGAGATTACAGCCTTCTCGTCCAGGCTGATGGCAGGGGACCCAACAGCAAAATCAAAATCGGCACCAAAGTTCCCATCGTCACTGGAAACGCTGCTGGAAACACTCAGTATACCTACACGGATGTCGGCGTTGACTTGGAATGCTCGGCGATTGAAACCACCAACAACAAACTCGCTGTAGGAATCGAATTGGGTTTCAGTAGTTTTGCGACAGCAAACCAGAATGCGGATGCTCACTCCGAGGGCTTGGGCCCTGTCTTTCGGGCGATCTCACAACATCTGCGCTCCGTGCTCACTCCAGGAAAACCGCTGATGCTCACCAGCGTGGATGACCCGAACAGCAACAAGCGCTTTCAGGTTGAAGTCACGGCGACCAAGGTGGAATAGACGTTCTGTGTCGCGCAGTGAAAAAGGGGCGGTCAAAAGACCGCCCGCCCCTCGGCCGCAATGTTCTCCCGCGCACTCAAGTCTGCGACTCTCAGAAGATCCCGCGAATAATTCTTTTTGCTCGCCCAGCTTTGCAAGTATCCTTGCTTTGGTGCGTTCTTTTCCTGTGACCACGCTCTGCGCTCTGCTTCTGTTTGTTTTGCCTCTGTCCCAGCAGCCGGCCCAAACGCCTGCCACCGGGGACGGTGAGAACCTCGCCGCTGCACGCCGGCTTTTTCGCCAGGGCGATTTCCACGCCGCCGCCACGCAATTCCGCCAGATCACTGACAGCCATCCAATCGCCGCAGCGTATGCCGGCCTGGTTGAGAGCCAGCTCAAGCTTGATGACGTCAAAGAAGCGGAGGATAGCTCGCAGAAGGCCCTGGCTGCGCTTCCTGATTCGGCCGCGGTTCACGCCGCGCGCGGCGATGTCTACTTTCGTCGCGGGTTGATCCCGGAAGCCCAGGATGAATACAAAGCCGCTTTAAAGCTCGACGAAAAATGCGCTCGCGCATGGCTGGGCCAGGGCAAGGTGGACGCAGTCTTTACGCGACGCGATCAAGCAAAAGCTGCGGTGACCAGGGCCCACGAGCTAGACCCCGAAGATGGCGATGCGCTGTATGAGTGGGCCATCCGCCAGCCTTATCCGGAGAACGTTGCCGCACTGGAAAAGCACCTGGCTGAATTTCACAATGACGAGGAAACGGAGCGCCATGAGCGCGAATACAAAGATTTCGTCAAGGCCCTGGCTGGCCGCCGCGTCTGGATTCCTGCGAAGGAGATTGACCGGACGGAAATCAAGCTGGAATTGCTGACGATCGGCGCCAGCATGGTCCGGCGCGGATACGGCGTGCGCGTGCGCCTGAATGACCGCGCTACGGTAACTCTTTTACTCGATACCGGCTCCTCCGGAGTGATCATCACGCGCAAACTGGCGGAAAAGATTGGCGCGCGCAAGCTTTCCGAACAGTCACTGGAAGGCGTGGGCAAAGGCGCAACCAACGTGGGCTACAAAGCGTGGGTCGATAAAATTGTCATCGGCGACCTGGAATTTCATGATTGCTTTGTACACGCCAGCCCGCGGGAGATCGCGCAGGCTGACGGCACGATTGGCACCGACGTATTTATCAAATACCTGGTGATGTTGGATTTTCCCGCGCGCAAGCTGCGTTTGGAGCCTCTGCCATCCGCGTCGCTAAGCTCGTCTGTTCCAGAATCTGATTCGTTCACTCAAGCTTACAATCTGGGCCATCTGTTGCTTCTGCCGACCGATGTCGGAAAGAAAGCTACGGGGCTGTTCGTAGTGGATAGTGGAGCCAACGCCAACACCATTTCGCCCGAGCTTGCCAAGTCCGTGCCGGACATGCGTCTGTTTAACTCTCCTGTCTCCGGCGCCAGTGGCCAGGCAAACAGCGCTTTTATTGCTGACGATGCCACGCTTCGTTTTGCGAAAGTGCAAAAGAAGGGCGAACGCATCAGTACGGTGGACCTGCATTCGGTCAGCAAAGACCTGGGAGTCGAGATCTCCGGCCAGCTTGGCTTCAGTGCCATGGAAGAGATGAAGCTGCTGATCAACTATCGCGATGGCCTGGTTGCGTTTACGGGAAAATAGAGATCCGTCGTCCCGGGCTGCTGGGTACTGAATCGCGGATTTTCGCGTTGGCCAGAGATCGCGAATTCATGAACCTGGAGCAGTCCGGCCCTGCATTCGGATCAGGAAATCTCAGTAAAGCCCTTGATCACTGAAGGTTGCAAATTAAGGGTTCAGCGATATATTTGAAAATTCCATCTTCCATAGGCATCTTTTCTGGCCTATGATGAAACAAAGAATTGAGGCTAGAGCCTCTCTGCCGTGTCCGGCGCACCTGGTTTCCTTTTGAGATTGGAGGCATTTCATGCGAGCGATCCTTTTCGTCG
>DATBHX010000017.1:0-39696 GCA_036557225.1 Candidatus Angelobacter sp. | reverse complement strand
TTCACTCTGAACGGATGGCTATGGAAAAAGGCATATCGCTACGACGTTACCTGGATTTCTAAACGCAAGCTGCAGGGAATGTTTCCTGGATGCAAGATCAAGACTGAGCGGTTCTTATTTCTGCCAAAATCTTTTATTGTTACCAACTAAGCGTCTGTGAAAAGAGAGAGCGTATGGCGTGCCAACGCCCGGCATATGTGAAATGAAACTGTTCCCTCATCGCGAATTCACCTACTATTTCTTTGGGCTGCGGGCGGGCCTGGCGAACCTCCGGGTCAATGGATTGCGACTCGGCCTGAAGAAAACCGCCGGCAAGATCATGCAGCCGATCAATTCCTACACGCGTTTTCCAGAGTACTACTGGTTTGACCGTACCATTCGAAGTTACTTGGCAAAGATTCCCTCTTGGCGGCGTCCGGCGGTCCTCGATGTGGGAAGCCCAAAAATGTTTGGTCTGTACCTGGCCGCACAGAATGCGGTGGATCTGCACCTGACAGACATCAGCGAACTGAACGTCGACGAATATCAGGTCATGTGGCGGGCACTGCAGGGTCGGGCCAAAAGCAATGTGACATTTTCACTTGAGGATGCTCGCAAGCTCACTTTTCCATCCAATTCCTTCGACATCGTGTATTCGATGTCAGTGCTTGAACACATCGACGGGGAAAGAGGGGACTCAGTCGCCATTGGCGAGGTCCTCCGCGTCTTAAAACCTGGCGGCCTGTTGATCTTGAGTGTTCCGTTTGGCCGCGAATATGTAGAACAAAAGCGAATTGGTTTTTCTGGTGCGGTGAGAAAAACCGGCGATCAACAAACCTATTTTTTTCAACGCATCTACGATCAGCCAATGTTGCAAAGTCGGCTTGTGGACCATCTGGCAAACCTGCAGGGGATTCACATGACCACTGTCCAGCGCATCCACTCGGGATTCCCGCGGCTGTTTACATCGCTGGGAGAAAATGTCCGGGGAATCTTAGGCGCGCTGAACCCATTTCTCTCAGCTTTGGCAAACCGCAGCTGCTCAGGAATAGATAGTTCTTTTGCAATGCATTATGACGATCTGCACACGGCGCAGGATGTTTACGGAGACTTTATTGTCGCCGGAGTTAAAAGCTAGCTGAACTCGAGCCGCTGCCGCACTTCATCAGAAAGATTGCCGCCGCAAATCACCACGCCAATTGTCTTTCCCTGATAATGCTTTGCCTCTTTTAGACAAGCCGCGACGGCAACTGCTGCAGCGCCTTCGATTATCCATCCTCGAATGTCGCGTACGCGCTGCATCGCGCTCAAGATCTCTTCTTCCGCCACTAGGATCGAGCGATCGATTACGCTGCGACAAATGTCGAGTGTCGCTGACCCCGGCTCCAGACCTCCGGCAGTGCTCTCAGAGAGCGTGGGCTGCTCGGGCACTTCTATGATGCGGCCGGCTTTGATCGATTCATAAAGAACGCGGGAGTTTTCCGGCCAGCAGCCGACGATCTCGGTCCGCGGTGAGACGCGTTTCATATATGCGCCAATACCGCCGATCAGCCCTCCGCCTCCAACAGCGACAAAGAGCGCGTCGATCGCCGGCAATTGGCGAAGCATTTCAACGGCAATTGTGCCTTGTCCTGCCATGACCTCCGGATCGTTGTAAGGCGAGATGAATACCTTCCCCTGCTTTGCGGCCGCTGCCCGGGCCGCAAGCTCCGCTTCCAACGGATCCTCTCCGACCTGGCGAATCTGCACGCCATACTCTTCAATCTTTTTGGCCTTGGAAGTTGATACCTGAAAAGAGACGTAAACTTCAGCGGCAATCCCCGCGCGCTTTGCCGCTGCTGCAACGCCCATTCCATGGTTGCCGTTGGAAGCTGCGATGACGCCCCTGGCTACGCGCTCGCGGTCCAGCGACAGAATTTTGTTACTGGCGCCACGCAGCTTGAATGAGCCGGTCTGTTGCAGGTTCTCCATCTTGAGGAAGAGTTTTACGCCGGCGTTGGGCGCGAGCTCAGGAACCGGTTCTAGCGGCGTCTCTGTAACAAAATCGCGGATGCGCGCGGCTGCCTCTTCCACCATTCGAGCCAGGGTGTCTGATGAGAGTGAAGCGGCTGAAGTTTGGATAACGTTGCTCATGTCAGAAATATTGTGGCACGACCGCCCGACGCTACTCGACCCAGTCCGCAATGAAGATATTCGTCTCGTGAGGCTCCTTGCCGTTGCGGTTGGAAGCCCAAACAAGCTTTTTGCCATCCGAGCTGAACATGGGAAAGGCGTCAAAGTCAGGATAAAAGGTGATCCTCTCCTGGCCGCTGCCATCTTCATTGATGATGTAGAGATCGAAGTCGCGGCCGTTTTTCGGATCGGCCACATTGGAGGCGAAGATGATGCGCTTCCCGTCGGACAGAAAATAAGGGGCAAAATTGGCTGCGCCGTTGTGCGTGACCTGGTGCTTGTTGCTGCCGTCGGCATCCATCACCCAGATTTCCAGATTGCCGGGGCGAATAAGCCCCTGGGCCAGCAGCGATTTGTAGTCCGCAATCTCTTCCGGTGTTTTGGGGTGCTCCGCGCGATAGACGATTTTCTTTCCGTCATATGACCAGAACGGCCCGCCATCGTAGCCGAGCTCGTGCGTCAACTGCCGGACATGGCTGCCGTCGGCATCCATGGTGTAAATATCGAGGTCGCCGTTGCGCATGGAGGTGAAGACGATGTGCTTTCCGTCGCGAGTGATCGTTGCCTCGGCGTCATAACCGGGAGAGTTGGTCAGTCGGCGAACGTCGCTACCGTCAGGCTTGGCGGTGTAGATGTCATAGGTAGGGTAGATGGGCCACACGTATCCTTTGGAATAATCGGGCTTGGGCGGACACTCCGCCGTTGCGGCGTGCGTGGAAGAAAAAAGGATCCTGTTGCCGGAAGGAAAGAAATAACTGCACGTAGTGCGGCCTTTGCCGGTGCTCACCAGCTTAGGCTGCGCGGGTTTGCCGTCGGGCGTTTCCACCGGAATGGTATAGATCTGGTCGCAGGGCACGTTACCGCCCTGGTGCTGGAAGATCAGGTAGCGATCGTCGAAGGAGAAGTAGGCTTCGGCGTTTTGTCCGCCGAAAGTAAGCTGGCGCACGTTGCGCAGATGCTTCTCACCGGGATACGTCAATGGGTTGGACTTCATCGTGGCGCCGGCGCCGCTGCCGGTATCCTGGGCGAGCGCTGCAGCGAGCAGCGCGGCAGGCACCAGCAGGAGCAACTTATGGGCAATGGTCCGGATCAACGTTTGATTCATGGCTGGTGATTGACAGCCTATGAGGGAAGCGCACAACTGTCAATCAGGGCAAAAAAATCGTGATGCGGAGCGCGTTCACGATCAATAACGCCCAGGGGGGTAGCAATGCTACTTTCGCTGTAGCGTCTGCAGGGTCCGCAGATATTCGGCCAGGTTCTGCAAGCGGACATTGCCGTAGTCCCGGTCTTCTTCCACCTGATGAAAGATTGGTCCCCATACCGGCATCTCGCGTGGACCGTGGGCCGATACCAACTGGTCTCCGGCGATGATTTTCTTTATACGTTCAAGCGGGAAGATGCCGCCATTGCGCTCAGCAATCCTGGTCAGGTCGGCGGGCGGTGTGTTGAGGGCAGCCGCAACGGGACCGTTGCCTCTGCCGTCCAGGCCGTGGCAGGAGGCGCAATGGGCGCGGTACAGATCGACGCCTTGCAAAGAGGCTTGCAGATGCGTTGCTGGTTGCTCGTGTGCTTGCTTCTTTTGATCTTGCACCAGCGCGTTCGCTATTGCCAGCACCCCGGCAAGAATAATGCCGACCGCAAGCACGAGATATATGTTGGTCTTTGTCATCACGGCATCTCCGGCATCCACGAGTGCGTGCCTCGGGTGATTCGCCACAATCAATGCTAATTTCGCAGTTTTGGATAAGCGGTGACGAGCGTCACATCAGGCGGAGGTAGGTTTGACGCGCTTGTTCAGCATCTCCTGAATCTTGCGATCGGCAGCAGGGAAGCGCTGACGCAACGCCACGACCCAGCGGCGTGCCCAGTCATATTCAACCGAGAGAATCGACAAGCCGATCAGCAAAAAGAGAATGCCGGGAAGCACTGGCAGGAAAAGACCAGCAGCCCCCAGAAACAGGAGCAGCCAGCCCGCAACGATTAATGCCAGACGCTTCAACATGACGATTATTGGATGCAGAATCGAGAGAGCCCGATTCGGCATATACAGCAATTATCGGCTGAATGTTTAGACGGGCAGCAGTTACTTGTGTAACCGCGATTGATTATGGCTGACGGTTCTTTGCCGGGAGCGCGGCCCGGCCCGAATCGGAACAGGTGGCGGCGGATCTTGGCCGGTTGCGTTCTTTTTCAAGAGTAGGAACTTCTTTATTCAGCAATGACACCAGAGCGTCGCGGTAGTGCATGGAGGCAGGCGTGAGCCGATAGTGGCTGTCTTCCTCTTCGCGGAAAAATCGGAAGCCGCTGATGAGGAAAATGCGGCCCTTGACGTCAACATTGAGGGTGGTGGCGCGCCAGATGCCGGGAGCAACCTCAGTCTGGGCGATTTCATAGATCCCGCCCTTGTTCAGGTGACCAAGCACAGCCCAGCCGAAAGAGACGTCTTTCACCAGTTTGCCGACCACCCGAACAATGCGCTCCTGTTTAGGCTCGATCCACACAAAGCCCTCCATGCCGCGATACAACTGCGTTTCGCGGTCTTTGGGGGAAAATTCCGGATTGGGCCGGAAGCTGAAACGCAAAAGGTTATCTTCGCGGCCATCAAACACGAAAAGCACAGCTTTCGGGAAGGCCTTCACCATCCTGATCCTGTGCTGCATTTCTGATTTCCAGTCTTGTAACTCGTCTTTTACGGCGTCATGATCGCGCAGCAATTTCTCCAGCCGGCGCTTTTGTTTCCCCTGTTGGTCGGGGGCCAAAGGCTCATCGTGGAATTGTACGATGCGATCAGCGCGGCCCTCCGGGGTTTCAATCACTGACCGCGTCTCCGATCCCCAACTCCAGTTGAGCCTTTCTGTGAACTGAAATGGAACGGGATTTTCGAGTGCATCGGCTTCGTTTTGCGAGGCGCGTTCGATCAGGGCGAGATAATCAGCGGACTGCGCTGGTGATGCGGGCCGCTTTTCAGCCGCAAGGTTGCTCACTGCGCTTAGGGACAGCAGCAAGAGAGCCAGAAAACGGTCAATCTTCAGCATGTCAGGGTTGAAGCGCCTGTCCGGCTGTAGCTTTCACCTGAATCGCCTGCAGGCTGGAAGCATCCCAGCCGCCGCCAAGCGCTTTCACTAGATTAACGGATGTAACCAGGCGTTGGCCAAGAATCTGCGTTGCGAGCCGCTGGCTATCGAGCAGCGTCTGCTGCGCGTTCACCACGTCGAGGTAGGTGACCAGGCCACCGGTGTAGCGGTCATTGGCGATGTTGAGAGCGCGTTGTGCAGCATCCACCGAGCGCTGCTGCGTCTCCGCTGCCTGGGCGAGAACGCCCAGCCCAGAGAGAGAATCTTCCACTTCCTGGAAAGCGGTAAGTACGGTTTGACGGTAGCTGGCGACCGAAACGCCATAGCCGGAAGTGGCAAAGTCCACCTGAGCGCGGCGCCGGCCTCCACTGAAGATGGTTTGTGCAACGTTGGCGCCCAGAGCCCAGAACCCGTTCGCGGCGTTGAGAATCCTGGTAAAGTCACTGCTCTCATAGCCGACAGCGCCAGAGAGGTTAATGGCCGGATAGTAGGCGCTCTTGGCGACGCCGATCTGCGCATTCTGCGCAGCCATCTGCCGCTCCGCCAGAGCAACGTCAGGGCGTCGCTCCAAAATGTCCGACGGAATGCCGATGGGAACGCTTGGCGGCGGCAGAGCCAGCGGCTTTGCCGGAACACTGAAGCTGGAAGCCGGTACGCCGACCAACGCGGCGATGGCGTGTTCAAACTGAGCGCGCTGCTGGCGCAACAGGATGGCCTGGGTCTTGGTGGACTCCAGTAGTGTTTCCTGCTGTGCGACATCCAGACCGGAAGCAATGCCACCGGCATGGCGGTTTTGCACTAACGTAAGTGATTTGGTCTGGTAGACGACCGAAGAGTCCACGACCGCAATCTCGGCATCGAGTTCACGCAGGCTGAAGTAGTCGACCGCGAGTTCTGAAGTGATGACCAGGCGAACGTTCTCCAGGTTGGCGGCAGAAGCCTGATACGTCGCCTTTGCGGATTCAACGCTGCGCCGCACGCCGCCAAAAACATCGGGTTCCCAGGTCAGGTTGAAAGGAACCAGGAAATCGCTGGCCGTAGAGGGGCTAGTCAACGGGACGCCGGTGGTAGTCGCTTTGCCGGCGGAGGTCCGTACTCGTTGGGCCGAAACGCCGGCGCTGAACTGAGGGAACAGCCCTGATTGAGTGATGCGCGCCGAAGCCCGCGCCTGGTCCAACTGATAGCGGGCTACTTCGATCGTTTGATTGGCCTTGAGCGCCTGTTTCTCGTACTGCGCCAGCTCAGAGTCCGGGAAGATGCTCCACCAATCGCCTTTGGGGAAGGAATCTTTGGGATCAGCTGTGCGCCATGGCGGTTGTTCTTTCCAGGTGGGCGCGGTCGCTACGTCAGGGCGATGATAGTTTGGGCCTACCGTACAACCGATAAGACACAAGAACACGCCGGCAGCAATAACAGACCGAAAGGAGCCAGGCTTCACGACTTCGCCCCGCCTCCGGCCTTAATGTTGACCTCCTGGCCTTCTTCAAGTGAATCGGCGGGATTTAATACGATCTGATCGTTGGCATCGAGGCCGCCGAGGATCTCAATCTTGGTGCCAAAATCGCGGCCAATGCTGATGGCTTTGAGATGGACTTTGTGGTCGGGACCAACCACGGCCACGCGAGGCCCCTCAGGGCGGAAGAGAATCGTGTTTACCGGGACCGACATGCGCGTGATCTGGATCGGGACCGCAAAGTGGACCTCGGCATAGGAGCCGGGCAGCAGACGGCCTCCAGGATTGGGCACGTCGATTTCCGTAAGCAGAGTGCGCGTAGCGAGATCGATGGCGTCCGCTGTGCGGACTACTTTGCCGTTGAATTTTTGGCCCGGGTATTCGCGCAGCTCAATATAGGCCGGCAACCCCGCGCGGATCGATGGAGCATTCATCTGCGGCACATTCACGAAAACGCGCAGAGGATCAACCTGGGCGATGTTAAAGAGCTCTCGCGTTTGTGTGCCGCTGCCTGCCGTGATGAGGGCGCCAACGTCTGTGTTTCTACGCGTGAGAACGCCGGTGATCGGCGCATAGACGCGCTTGAAGGATTCCAGCTGCTGCAGGCGGCGAACGTTCGCGTCTGCGGCGGCAAAATTGGCCTGGGCCTGCGCATACGCGCTCACCTGCTGATCGGCTTCCTGTTGTGACACGGAATCCGTCTTCCGCAGATTGGTCCAGCGTTCTGCGGTGGATTTTGCCAGCGCCAGTTGTGCCTCAGTCTGTTGGCGCGTTGCTTTCGCCTGCATCAGCTCCTGATCGACTTCGGGAGTGTCGATTTCGGCCAGCAGTTCGCCTTTGGTCACGTGGCTGCCGATGTCCTTGGTCCAGCGCAGCAGATAACCGTTGGTGCGAGCGAAGATGGGAGAATCGACATAAGGCTGCAATTGTGCCGGAAGAACCAGCTGATCTGCCGCAGGCTCAGTGCTGGGCCTGGTCACACCTACCGTTGGGATAGCAAGTCTTTCGGTCTCCTTGGCCAGAGCGCCGCGTTCGGTGAGACGGCGGGCCACGGCAAAGCCACCCGCTATGAGCAGGATAGCCAGAACAACCAGGGCGAGCCGACCACCTTTAGGCGCCGGCTGCTTCTGCTGGTTCGAACTTGGGGCGCCGGTGATGGCCGGCGCTGCATTACGTTGTTGCGTAAGCTCTGTCATAAATCGTTTAGGTCCCGGAATAAACTTCCTGGCGCGTTTCCGCAAGCCTGGCTGCTTTGGCTTCTCTGCGTCCGTGAATGATGCTGAAGACCACAGGAACAAAAAACAGGGTCGCGACGGTGGCAAAGACCAGCCCGCCGATCACGGCGCGTCCCAGCGGAGCGTTCTGCTCACCGCCTTCGCCGATTCCGAGGGCCATGGGCACCATGCCAATAATCATAGCTAAAGCGGTCATGATGACGGGGCGCATACGCGTGTAGCCGGCTTCCAGCGCTGCGTCCATAGCAGTAAGCCCATCACGCATGCGTTCGCGGGCAAAGGAGATCACCAGAATGCTGTTGGCAGTAGCCACGCCCATGCACATCACCGATCCGGTGAGTGAAGGCACGTTGAGCGTAGTGTGAGTGAGCAGCAGAATCCAGACGATCCCCGCCAATGCGCCGGGCAATGCGGTAATAATAATGAACGGATCGAGCCATGATTGAAAATTCACCACGATCAGCAGGTAGACCAGGACGATCGACATCACCAGGCCGATGCCGAGGCCGGCGAATGAGCTGGTCATGGTTTCAACCTGGCCGCGCATCACGATCTGCGACCCCTTCGGCAGCTTCTTCTCAAAGTCGGCAATGATCTTGCGCGTGTCACGCGCCACCGCGCCCAGATCACGCCCTTGCACGGCAGCATAGACGTCAATCACGGGCTGGATGTTGTAATGCGAAATCACCGCCGGAGTCACAGCAGGCGAGACTGTGGCCAGGTTACCCAGCACCTGCGGCGGAGCTCCCGGTGCGGCGATGGGGATATTCATCAGCGCCTGCAGAGAATCCACGCGGTATTCCGGCGACTGCACTGACACGCTGTATGTAACGCCGTTTTCGCGGTTCAGCCAGAAAGTGGGCGCAGTCTGGAAGCTGCCGCTCAGAGTGACCAGCAGGTTCTGCGCCACATCGCGCTGCTGGAGCCCCACTTGCTGAGCTCGTGTGCGATCAACATTCAGGAGCAGCTGCGGAGAGTTCATCAGTTGCTGTACGTGAACATCGACAGCGCCAGGGACATGGCGAAGCTGGTTGGCCAGCTCCTGGGCGAGTTGGTAATTCTGCTTCTGGTTCTTGCCGACAATTTGTATATCGATGGGTGATGGTAAGCCGAAGTTCAGAATCTGGCTGACGATGTCCGCCGGCTGGAAGAAGAATTCAACGCCGGGAAACTGCTTCGGCAACTCCTCGCGCAGCTGCTTCACATAGCCTGCGGTCGGATGGTGATGTTCCTGGTTCAGGGAGAAGAGGATCTCGGCGTCTGAGGTGCCGACGCTGCCGGCCGTACTGTAAGAATTGTTGATCGAGCTGTAGGGCAGGCCAATATTGTCGAGCACAGTCACCAGTTCGTCTTTGGGGATCCGGCTGCGGACATAATTTTCCACTTCGTCGCAAAGGCGGGCTGTTTCTTCGATCCGCAGGCCGGCGCGGCCGCGGACGTGCATGCGGAAGATGCCGGCATCCACCTCAGGGAAGAAATCCTGGCCGAGAAAAAATACGATTCCGATCGAGAGCACGCAAAAAGCCAAAAAAGCGGAGACAAAGAGCTTGCGATGCTCCATGGCCGAATGCAGCGTGCGGTGATACGTCTCACGAAGGCGCTCAAACCGGTGCTCAAAGCCGATCTGAAAGCGCTTGAACGGAGCGGTGATGCCACGCCCGACCTTGAATTTGTCTTCATGCTCATGGCCACGGAGCAGGTACATGACCAGCGTCGGTACCAGGGTCCGTGAAAGCAGATAGGACGCCAGCATGGCGAAAACCACGGCTTCCGCCAGTGGAACGAAGAGGAATTTCGCCACGCCAGTCAGAAAGAACATGGGGACGAAGACGATGCAGATGCACAGCGTGGAGACAAACGCCGGAACGGCGATCTGCGAAGCGCCATCCAGAATCGCCTGCTTCAGCTCTTTCCCCTGGGCCAGGTTGCGGTCAATGTTTTCTATTTCGACAGTTGCGTCATCGACAAGGATACCGACGGCCAACGCCAGCCCTCCCAGGGTCATGATGTTGAAGGTTTGGCCCAGAGCACTGAGCAGAATCACCGAACAGAGAATCGACAAGGGAATGGAGATGGCGATAATCAGCGTGCTGCGCCAGTTCCCCAGGAACAAAAGGATCATCGCGGCAGTAAGACAGGCGGCTGTAAGCGCTTCACGCAAGACGCCTTCAATCGAGGCGCGCACAAACAGTGATTGATCAAAAAGGAGCTTGATGTCGACGCCGTCCGGCAGCGTAGTCTGCACGCGCTTGAGCGTCTCCTTCATGTTGTTGACGATATCGAGCGTGGAGGCGCCGCCGTTGCGCATCACGGTGATCAGCGTGCCGCGGAGGCCATCTTTACGCACCACGTTGGTTTGCGGCGAGTAGCCGTCACGCACATGCGCCACATCGCGAATGTATGTGGTGGCGCCATTCTGCGTCTTTACCGGTAGCGAGTTGATTTCAGCAATCGTGTCCGGACTGCCGTTCATGTTGACGATGTACTGCAGTGATCCGATCTTGGCTGTTCCTGACGGCAGAATCAGATTTTGCGCGTTGATGGCGTTCACCACGTCAACCGGCGTCAATCCCTTCGCCTGCATCGCAGCGGTATCAAGATCCACCGCGACGACGCGCTGCTTGCCGCCGTACGGGTAAGGAATTGCAGCGCCGGGAACGGTGGTCATCTGCGGGCGGATAAAGTTGACCGAGAGGTCGTTGAGCGCCTGTTCGGGAAGGGACGTGCTGCTGATGCCGATCTGCACAATCGGAACGCTGGAAGCGGAATAGACGATGATCAGCGGCGGCTGAGTTCCCTGCGGCAACTGGCGGACCGCCGTTTGCGAGATCGCTGTTACTTGCGAGAGAGCGGTCTGCAGATTCGCCGTCGGGTGAAAGAAGACCTTGGTGATGGCGCGGCCGTCCATCGCTTGCGTTTCAACGTGCTCAATGTCATTGACTGTAGTAGTAAGCCCGCGTTCCGTATTGCTGACGATGCGGTCCGTCATCTCCTGGGCGGACATGCCGGTGAATTGCCAGATAATGCTGATGACGGGAATATTGATTTCAGGAAGGATATCGACGGCCGTGCGCAGAACGACGACAGGGGTCAGGATCAGGATCAGCAGCGCCATTACGATAAAGGTGTATGGCCTCTGCAGGGCCAGGCGAACTATCCACATCTGCTAAGTCCTTTTATGGAGAAGATCGAGCCACTGTTTGCCGCCCGGTCAGCACGGCAGAAATACGAACTATAGATATATGACGCCAAACCGCAACGCGTAGATTCAAGGTCGATTATATTATTAGCGCCAAGTCAGCTCTCTGAAGATTCGCGAAGATTGTGTTAACAGTTCTTTACTGTGCACTGGCGTCTGAATGCGATTCAGGCCGAGTCCGGGTGACTTCAGCTCTCACCGTAAACTGAAACCGCCGCTCCGTGCACTACCCTGGCTTCGTCACTGCATAGAAAGAGAATTACCTTGGCGATCTCTTCCGGCCGGGGCCATTTGGTGAAGTCGGCGTCCGGCATGGCTTTGCGATTGGCTTCAGTATCGATGATGCTGGGCAGAACCGAGTTCACTCGCACGCCCTTGCCTTTCACGTCCTGGGCCAGGCAATCGAAGAGCGCGAGCGCGGCGGATTTGGAAGCCGCGTATGCAGCGGCGCCGGCTGCATGGTCGAAGGCCGCCTTGGCGGCAATGTTCACAATGGCCCCGCTTTTCTGCCGCAACATCGCGGGAACCACGGTGCGCGCCAGGTTGTACCCCGCGTGAAGATTCAGAGCCAGCATCAGCTGATACGTTTTAAGATCGGTTTCCCATACGGCTTGTCCGCCGGTGTAGCCGCCAATGGTATTCACCAGGATATCCAGACGGCCATAGCGGGCAACGGTCCCGTCCACTAACGTGCGGCAGGCGTTTTCATCGGTGGCGTCGAGTGGCAGGAGTTCCAGGTGCGCATTGGGCCCCACCGCGTCGCGCAGAGCGTCCGCTTCGTCCTTCTTGATGTACGTAGCAATGACCGACGCGCCTTCATGCAGAAAGCTGAGAGTCACGGAGCGACCCAGGCCACCGGTGCCGCCGGTCACGAGAGCGGTTTTACCGGCAAACCGTCCGTTCATTGTTTTGCCCCAGCCGCCTGCGACTGCGCCCCTGCCCACGGTTTCAGAACGTAATCCTGCACGTAGAGCCGGAGCTTGTCGCGATTGTGGGCCAGGAAAGCAGGGTAATCCTGCGAAATGCCTTCATCGGCCCGGGCCAGAAGGATGTAGGGCTCGAGCAGGCCCTTGTTGTCGAGTTCCTTGAGCAGTGCCAGGGAAGGGCTCAACTGTTTGAGTTTTTTATCGGCAGTAGCAGCATGAACCACTGAACGAAGAGCGTCCGCCTCTTCCAGCAGGCTGTGTCGATAGGTCTTCTCGTTGGGAAAGGCGGCTGCAAAGCGCTCCTTATGCCACAGGGCACGTACCCCGCCATAGACAATCCATGCCGATGAACCGTCGGTCGATCCTATGAGGGTGCTTACGTCAATGTCCATGTTGACTGCCCCCTTGTCGTCGACCCTGAAGTTACCGGGAATCTTGATTTCAGGGTGCCCGATTTGCGTCTGCGTGATTTTGCTCCACTGCCATAATCCTCCAGCCGAAAACTTGCTGTACGGTTCGGTGATGTAGGCTTCCACATAGCGGTCACGCGCGACATCATATTTTTTCTGCTTCATGAAGGGAGTGGCTGAGTAACGGTAAGCCCTCTCTTTGCCTGGATCGATAGCAATGGCCTTCTGATACCAGAATTCAGCCTGAGTCCAATCTTCCCGGTGGACATAAACATCACCGCTGAACAGGGCTGCTTCGTACAGCTTGGGATCGAGCACCAGAGCCTTCTGGTAGTCCTCAAGCGCCTGGTCGAGCTTGCCCTGGGAAAAAAAGCCTTCAGCCTCTTCCATCAGGTCTCGTGCCGCCTTGTTCTGTGAAAACGATGCTCCATCATCGCCCCCATCTGGGGGAATGTCGTCGATCATCGCTTCGACTACTGGGTGATTGTCCCCGGTCTTCCTGGCGTTGATAAAAGCCTCGCGCGCACGGACCCGTAGCTGCTTTCTTTCCTCAGCGTTCGCTGTAAGGTTGGTTTTCGCCATGAGAGCAAATCCAAGGCGCAGATGCATCTCATGGTCCTTCGGATCCAGGGAGACGATCTTCTCCAGCAGCGGAAGAGCCTCGACATAGTTTTCGTGATTGGTGAGGTCAAGGGCCTTCTTCTTCATCTCCTGCAGATCGTCGCTTGACTGCGCGGGAGCAAGGCAGGACAGGGCGAAAACGCACAACATAGCGACGATGAAGGGGGCTTTTACGGTACGGCGAAAAGACATGGGCACCTTCAGGAAGCGGAAATCGGAGAGCGTTGGCTATTGTAGTCCAGAGCTGGTTGATTTAAACCATACCGTTCTAGTCTGGTATCTGATAAAATAATACTGTATTGGTATGGTATTCCGCTTAGGGCGGCACAGGGCGTCATGTTCAGACTGAACAAGCTTACGGATTACGGTATTGTGCTGATGGCACACGTGGCGCGCACGCCGGAAGAGACCCATCACACCGCGCGCAGCCTGGCCAAGGCCACCCGGATACCGCTACCGACCGTCGGCAAGCTGCTACGGCAGCTCTCTGAGCATGGGCTCTTGAGCTCGCACCGCGGCGTAAAGGGAGGCTACAACCTGGCCCGCGATGCCGGCGAGATTTCAGTCGCCGAGATCGTGCTGGCTCTGGAAGGGCCAATCGGTTTTACCGAGTGCAGTGTGGTCAAAGGGCTTTGCAACATGGAGCGTTCATGCGCTATCAAGAGCAACTCGCAGATCATTGGCGATGCGTTGCGTGATGCTTTAGATCACGTCATGCTTTCCGATCTGAACCATGAGATGGCCAGGCATGAGCGCAAGCACGAGCAGGAACAGATTGTCGCCTCCATCAAGCCGGCAGGCAGGGTGGCGGAAGGAGTGAGATGAGCAGCACAGTCAATCAAATTCAAGACCTCACACAGCAGGAATATAAGTGGGGCTTTGTCACATCGGTGGACGAGGACCGGCTGCCTCCAGGGCTGAATGAAGAGATCATTCGCGCCATCGCGGCCAAAAAGGGCGAGCCCGAGTTCATGCTGGAGTGGCGGCTTAAGGCTTATCGTTACTGGGCGTCGCTGGAAGAAAAGCAGGAAGAGCCGACGTGGGCCAATGTGAAGTATCCGCCCATCGACTATCAGGCGCTTTCGTACTACTCGGCGCCCAAAAAGAAGGCAGAGCTGAAGAGCCTGGATGAAGTGGATCCGGAGATTCTGGATACCTACACCAAGCTGGGTATTCCCTTGCATGAGCAGAAGCTCCTGGCCGGGGTGGCCGTCGACGCGGTGTTTGACAGCGTTTCGGTCGCCACTACTTTTAAAGAGAAGCTGGCGGAAGCGGGCGTGATTTTTTGTTCGTTTTCTGAGGCGGTGAAGAACCATCCGGAGCTGGTGAAGAAGTACCTGGGCTCGGTGGTTCCACATACCGACAATTTCTTTGCGGCGTTGAACTCGGCGGTCTTTAGCGACGGATCGTTCGTCTACGTGCCCAAGGGTGTGCGCTGCCCGATGGAGCTTTCCACCTATTTCCGCATCAACGCGCAGAATACCGGACAGTTTGAGCGCACGCTGATCATCGCCGATGAAGGCGCTTACGTCAGCTATCTGGAAGGCTGCACCGCGCCGATCCGTGATGAGAACCAGTTGCACGCTGCCGTGGTCGAATTGATCGCACATGACAATGCGACCATCAAGTATTCAACCGTGCAGAACTGGTATCCGGGCGATAAGGAAGGCAAAGGCGGGATCTATAACTTCGTCACCAAGCGCGGCAAGGCGCTGGGCAAGAATTCAAAGATCAGCTGGACACAGGTGGAAACCGGGTCGGCAATCACGTGGAAGTATCCGAGCTGCATTCTGCAGGGCGATAACTCCGTGGGCGAATTTTATTCCGTGGCGCTGACCAACAACTATCAACAGGCCGATACGGGCACGAAGATGATTCATATCGGCAAGAACACCAAGAGCACGGTGGTATCAAAAGGTATCTCCGCCGGCCACGGGCAGAACACGTACCGCGGCATGGTGAAGATCCTTAAGGGCGCGCAGGGCGCGCGCAATTACACGCAGTGCGATTCGCTGTTGATCGGCGACAAGTGCGGCGCGCATACCTTCCCATACATCGAGGTCAAGAACGCCAGCGCGCGCATGGAGCATGAGGCGTCGACTTCAAAGATCGGTGAAGACCAGATTTTTTACCTGCAGCAGCGCGGCATCTCCAAGGAAGAGGCCGTCAGCATGATCATCAACGGCTTCTGCAAAGCCGTTTTTAAAGAGCTGCCGATGGAGTTTGCCGTGGAAGCGCAGAAGCTGCTCAGCATCAGCCTTGAGGGGAGTGTTGGATAAACGATGAGTTTGCTCGAAATCAAAAACCTGCACGCAAGTGTGAATGGTAACGAGATTTTGAAGGGAATTGACCTGACGGTGAATCCGGGCGAGGTGCATTCCATCATGGGCCCGAACGGGTCGGGCAAGAGCACGCTGGCCCAGGTGCTGGCCCGCCGCGAGAGCTATGAAGTCTCTGCCGGCTCTGTGACCTTCGCCGGTAAAGACCTGCTGGAGATGAAGCCGGAAGACGCGGCTTGCGAAGGGCTGTTCATGGCCTTCCAGTACCCGGTGGAGATTCCGGGCATCAGCAATGCCTACTTTCTGCGCGCGGCCTTGAATGCGATCCGCAAATATCGCGGCGAAGACGAGATGGATGCCATGGATTTTCTTCCGCTGCTGCGCGAGAAGATGCGCATGCTGGAGATGGACGAACGTTTTTTGAATCGTCCGGTGAACGAAGGCTTTTCCGGCGGCGAAAAGAAACGCAATGAGATCGTGCAGATGGCGGTACTGGAGCCGAAGCTGGCGGTGCTGGACGAGACCGACTCCGGGCTCGACATCGATGCTCTGAAAATCGTTGCCAAGGGCGTGAATGCCATGCGCAGCAAAGATCGCGGCATGGTGCTGGTCACGCATTATCAACGGCTGCTGGATTACATTGTGCCCGATTTTGTCCATGTGCTGGTGAATGGCCGGATCGTGAAGTCCGGCGGGCCGGAGCTGGCGCTGGAACTGGAGCAGAAGGGCTACAGCTGGACCGAAGGCGAGTTGGCGGGAGCGAGACGGTGATTGCATCAACCCAAGTCCCGGAAAGCTATCTGGGAATCTTTGATCGGCTAAAGACTCGAGACTGGCTGCAATCTATCCGCGAGGAGGCGTTTGCGCGCTTCGTGGAGGAGGGTTTCCCCACTACTCACGACGAGGATTGGCGGTTTACCAATGTGGCGGCAGTCGCGAACACCGAGTTTGAGTTGGCCCAACCCACGAAGATTTCCGCGGAGCAACTGGAGTCCTTCGCGATTTCTCAATTTGCCTGCAGGTTGGTTTTTGTCAACGGGCATTTTGTTCCGGAGTTGTCACAGAACCCGGGCCAGGACGGCTTGCATGTGTTCAACCTGGACTTCGGGATTGGCGAAGCCGTCGTGGAAGATTACTTCGGGAAATTCCTGAACATCCAGCGGGATTCATTTGCCGCCTTGAACACCGCCCTGTTTGAAGACGGAATTTGCATTGAGGTCGCCGACGGCGTGCAGGTCAAGCACCCAATCTATGCACTTTTCATTACCGTTCCCAATGCAACGCCAACGATGAACCATCCGCGCAACCTGATCGTCGCGGGCGAAAACAGCCAGGTCACGATCGTGGAGGACTATGTTTCCCTGGGCGAAGGCGTTTCTTTCTCGAACACCGCGACGGAGCTGGTAGCGGGCAACAACGCCAACGTCTCTCATTACATGATCGTGCGCGAAGGCGAGGGCGCGTACAACTTCTCCACGCTGCGAATCCAGCAGGACCGCAGCGCGAATGTAGCCACGCATTCCCTGCTGCTCGGCGGAGCGCTCATCCGCAATAACGTTCATCCCGTGCTGGCGGGCGAGGGAAGCGAATGCCTGATCAACGGTCTCTTCATGGCCAACGGGCGCCAACACATGGATAACTACATGCTGGTGGAGCATGCCAGCCCGCATTGTGACAGCCGGCAGTTTTATAACGGCATTTTGAATGGAAATTCGCGCGGTGTGTTTCATGGGCGGATCATCGTCCACAAAGACGCACAGAAGACTGACGCCAAGCAGACCAATCGCAACCTGCTGCTTTCCGATGATGCGCAGATCGATACCAAGCCGCAGCTTGAAATCTATGCCGACGATGTGAAGTGCACGCACGGCGCCACCATCGGACAAGTGGATGAGAACGCGCTGTTCTACCTGCGGTCACGTGGCCTGGATGAGGTTTCTGCGCGGCACGTTTTGCTGCTGGCGTTTGCGAATGAATGTCTTGACCGCATGAATCAGCAGCAAGTTCGCGATCACCTGGAGCGGCTGGTCAATGCGTGGTTGCCGGAGTCGGCGCAGTTTTCCGGAGGAAGCACCACGGTTGCAGAGCGGAATTTGGAGGAAGTGGGATGAGTACGGTAGCCAAAACGCCTCATGAAATCCACGTGGCGCCTGCGTTTGACGTGCAGAAAGTGCGTAAGGATTTTCCGGTCCTCGACCAGAAGGTGCATGGCAAACCGCTGGTCTACCTGGACAATGCTGCCACCACGCAGAAGCCTCTGGCCGTGATGGAAGCGATTGAGAACTATTACCGCCACGACAACTCCAATATCCATCGTGGCGTGCATGCACTTTCCGAGCGGGCGACTGAAGCTTATGAAGCTGTCCGGGTTGCGGCGCAGAAATTCCTGAACGCCGCTGATAGCAAGGAGATCATCTTCGTCCGCGGCACTACGGAAGGCATCAATCTGGTAGCGCAGACGTACGGCCGCAAGAACGTGGGCCCAGGCGACGAAGTTCTGATCACCGCGTTGGAGCATCATTCGAACATCGTGCCGTGGCAATTGCTGTGCGAAGAGAAAGGCGCGAAGTTGCGTGTGGCGCCGATCAATGATCGCGGTGAGCTGCGGCTGGAAGAATTCGAGAAGCTGCTGGGACCAAAGACAAAGATCGTTGCCGTGGGACACCTTTCCAACGCTCTGGGTACGATCAATCCAGTGCGTGAGATCGTCCGCATGGCGCATGCACGCAACATCCCCGTGCTGGTGGATGGAGCGCAAGCGGCTCCGCGCATGCCAGTGGACGTCCAGTCGCTGGACTGTGACTTCTACGCCATCTCCGGCCACAAGATGTATGGCCCGACAGGCATCGGCGTGCTCTACGGCAAAACCAGGCTGCTGGAAGCGATGCCCCCGTACCAGGGCGGCGGCGACATGATTGCTTCCGTGACTTTTGACAAGACGATTTACAACCGGCTGCCCTATAAGTTCGAAGCCGGGACGCCGAATATTGCCGACACGATTGGCCTGGGTGCGGCCATCGAATACCTGAACGGGCTCGGGATGGAACAGATTGAAGCCCATGAGGCTGACCTGCTGACCTACGCAACCAGCAAGGTAGGGGCGATTCCCGGTGTGCAACTGATTGGCACCGCCCATGAAAAGGCGGGCGTGCTCTCATTTGTGATGGAGGACATTCATCCGCACGATATCGGCACGATTCTTGATCGCGAGGGCATTGCCGTCCGCACCGGACACCACTGTGCGCAGCCGGTGATGCAGCGCTTCAACATTCCAGCCACGGCGCGCGCATCCTTCGGGCTGTACAACACGCGGGGAGAAGTGGATGCGCTGGCGGCGGGGATCCGCAAAGTGCGCGAGGTGATGGGCTGATGTCTGAGCTGCGGGAGCTGTACCAGGAGGTAATTCTGGAACACAGCAAAAAGCCGCGAAATTACCGCGCATTGGATGGAGCCAATCACCGAGCGGAAGGCTACAACCCGCTTTGCGGTGACCACTTCACGGTCTATCTCGACGTGAAAGACGGCAAGATCAGCGACATTGGATTCCAAGGCAGCGGGTGCGCTATTTCAAAAGCTTCGGCTTCCATGATGACGCAGACGCTTAAGGGAAAGACAGCGGCAGAGGCCGAAGAAGTCTTTACCAGGTTTCACGATCTGGTGACCGGACATGGCTCCGGCAGCGAACAAGATCTGGGCAAGCTGGCGGTATTTGCCGGCGTCTCAGAATTTCCCCTTCGCGTAAAGTGCGCGACGCTGGCCTGGCATGCGCTCCGCGCAGCGCTGCGTGGCGAAGAGCAGGCCGTCTCAACGGAATAGAGACCATGGCAGGGAATGAACAAATCGTGCTGGCGCGTGAGGTGGATGCCACGCAGATTCCCAGCGGCATTCCGCACCGACTGGCGGCGGGCACCAGGGCGCGGTTGATGCAGGCGCTCGGGGGCAGTTACACGTTGATGACCGAGATCGGCTACATGGTCCGCATAGACGCCAAAGATGCCGACGCGCTGGGTTTGACGCCTGAGTCGTCGTCCGCTGTCGCGGCAGAAACACACTCAGAGTTCAGCGAGGCGCTGGTGTGGGATCAACTACGTACGGTCTACGATCCTGAGATTCCGGTCAACGTGGTGGATCTTGGACTTATCTACGCATGCCAGATTTCTCCGGTCGCCGAGGGAAACAAGATCGACATAAAAATGACGATGACAGCGCCTGGCTGCGGCATGTCTGATGTCTTGAAAGCCGACATTCAACGCAAGCTCTCAAGCCTGCCTACGGTCAAGGAATTGAACGTAGAGATAGTGTTTGATCCACCGTGGCATCCGGGGCGAATGACTGAAGCGGCGAGGTTACAGCTGGGGCTGGACCTGGAGAGTACTCCGTTTCCGATGTATTAAGAGGGGTTGCTTGCCGGCGGTTCTTGGAGTGGAGCGACAGCAAAATTGAAGATACGGGAGAACGCGCTATGTCCCCACTCGCTCTCCCGTTCTTCTTTCCCTGCCTGAACCAACTCAGTCGGTTGGAACTAAACAGAAAGTGGTTGGAGTCTCAGCAACGCCACCGCTCCCGCTCGGGTTGGCGGACAATATTATCAAGGCCGAAACTCCCTGAAGCGCGGCCACTACCAGTATGGTGCAGGCCTGATCGCCAAAAAATATAGGTAAACGTGAAATTAGCACCATCAGAGCCATTGTTTCTGTTAGAGATTCTTAGGAAGCCGAGATCATAGCTGCGGAGATGGGGCTCTCTTCGCGTCGAAAGAATCCCCGCCAAGACTAAATAAATCATGGAGTTATGCGCTTTTCATCGGTGCGGTCACATCCTTCGTGTGATATGGCTGCTTTGGGTGTTTTGCCCATAAATTTTCTCATGCTATAGTCCTCGGAAAATCACGGCCCAGAGTGCGAACCCTTCGCTTCTCTTGTCTGGTGAGTAAGAAATGCCTTGGTAGAAAGAAAGAATGCTTCGGAAGTTGCCAAAAATCGTGCTCGTCCTGATGGTGCTGATGGCGGTCTTTTCGCCATTCATGCAACTGGACAGCTGGGACAACTTCCCGGTAGCAACCGGCGATATTGAATTACACCTCATCTCGGTTTTGTTTGAAACCGGGATGTTTTTTGTCTTCGCCGGCATCATGCTTTCGCTCTTTCCCGCTTTCCTGCGGTCGGGATTTTTGCTTCCCGCGCGCGCGTTTGCCAGCAGGAGTCACGACAATGTCGCCCCCGAAGCGGAACTTTCCAGCTTTACCGTCCCCTTGCGTATCTGATTCGGTTTCCATTCCCGAAGTGTGTCCGTAGAACAAGTGCTCCCGCAAACTTTTGCATGGAGGCTACGCGCTACGGGCTCTAGCCGGTCCTTTTGGCGGCCGGTACCGAAGATAACCAGATGCGCAAGAGCCTAAACAAGGAATGGGACGATGAAATCCTCCGAAATCTATTTAACTGAACGCGCAAGTTTTCCGCCTGGGGCGGCCCAGACGGCGCTCGTGAATGAACCGGCTGTTGAACGCTGTTCGTGCAATGACGGCGCGGAAGCAATCGAAGACGAATGGCTGGTCCAGGGATGTTTGCAAGGCGATCAGCAGGCCTGGGAAGAGTTGATCGACAAATACAAAAGGCTGATCTTCTCCATCCCGATCAAGTATGGCGCAACTCCTGATGATGCGGCAGATGTCTTTCAGGCCGTCTGCATTGAGGTGCTCAACAGCCTTCCACAGCTCAAGAGCGCGCAGTCATTACGGTCATGGCTGATCACGGTGACGATTCGCCAGTCCTACCGCTGGAAGAAACGGCAGGCAAATCACGTAGAACTGGATGCCATGGAGCCCGATGCGGCGGAAGGAATTGCCAGCACCTCATATGCCGATACGCTCGCACAACTGGAGCAGGAGCAGATTGTGCGCGAAGTAGTATCACAACTTACCCCGCGCCATCGCGAGCTGGTGCGGCTTCTCTTCTTCGAACAGCCGGCATTGCCATACGCGGAAGTTGCGCGGCGACTGGGGCTGGCAACAGGCTCTATCGGTTTCATCCGTGGGCGTTGCCTGGAAAAGCTGCGCAAGGCCCTGGTGGAGCATGGATTCAACGGATAGCGAAGGAATCAAGAGATGAAGTGAAGGTTCTAAGACGCAACAGTCCTTGCGGGCTGTTGCGTTTTAGATTTTATGAGCAGACTGTGCTGGAAAGAGCAAGATCGCGGCGATACTGCTCCAGTGGATCCAGATGGCGGAGGTCCTGATAGGCAATGTGCGTTTTTAAAGACCTGTGCGCGAACGCTGAAACAAGAAAGTGCAGGTTTTCCAGGTTGAACGGGCTGGCGATGAAGTCATCTGCGCCGGCGATGTAGGCCGCTTGCACCTGTTGCGGCCGGCCTGGCTGGGTAACCAATACGACATACGGCTGGGCCGGCAAATCGACGGTACGCATCCAGCTGCATACTTCAAGACCTGACATCCTGGGCAAATCCCAGTCAAGCAGGCATAGGTCAAAACGGCCGCGGTGTGCAGCGTCGCAGGCCTGTTGGCCGTCGGCCACGGACATTACATCAAAACCCCAGGACTGCATCACGTCTTGGAGATTGCGGATGGATTCAGCTCCGCCGAGTAGTACGCGCAGCTTTTTCATTTCTTGCCTCCAACGACAGGTGGTCTTACTAGCTCGCAAGCTTGAAGTCTCGCCGCGTGGCGGTCGAAACGTGTTGGGGGGAGGAGAGAGAGTCAATGCAAAACAAATCGTCAGGACTGGGCCAGGCGACGCCGGTGGCAGCGTTCTTTCTGTAAATCGCCAATGCAATTGTCAATCGCTCAATATCGTTCACGAAGCTAAGCAGGCCGCCGTCTTTAGCGGCTGCAGTCCGCAAATAAAGAATGTCCTGTTCGATACCGGCAGCGGCCTCAAGCCATTTCTGATCGTCATTCATAAGGGGGTCTCCAAATGAGTGAATTCCTTACGCGTACGGCGTGCAAGAATTACCCAGCAATTATCAGCATTCCTACATTTGGACTGTTTGAGCTATTGCCACTAAGATCAAGCATTTCAGGAGCCTACCGCCGATTAAGCACCTGACTTAGTGCTGCTCACTGTCCTATAAGAGTCGCAACTAGCCCGGAAAATATAGATATGTGCAAAACAAGTGCCAGTTTTACCGAAGGCTCTTTGGTTAAAGTTCAGTGAAAGCTTTTTTGGATAGTGTTTATGGTAGTGGAAGTTGGGAATTGCATTAGAAATTTTAATTTTGGTCGAGCGACGAAACGCGCGAGGCTTCGCGACGCAAAGGCGAGTTTAGAGGCTGGCAGTGTTGCCTGATTCAGGCAGCTAGGCGCGCATAAAATCTATGTATCCATGCTGTGGATCGGTGTTCACAAGTTTTACGCGCAGCCTGTCACCCACGTCCACGCCGTGCCCCTGGATCAACATTCCTTCGACGTGAGGTTTGAGCACGCGAACAAAAGTTCCCTTGGGAGTGGCGCCGGTGACGATCGCGTCAAAGACCTGTCCAATCCGGCTGCTCATGCTCACCGCAGCAATGCGTTTTGACATGGTGCGTTCTACTTTTCGCGCGGCGTCTTCTCTGAAGGTGCAGTTGGTCGCGATCGCGGCCAGCGCATCGTCGGTGTAAGGGCTCTTCTGGCCGGCCATGCAGGCCTTGATCAACCGCTGGGTCACGACATCGGCAAAGCGGCGGTTGGGCGCAGTGGAATGCGTGTAGTCCTGCACGGCGAGACCAAAGTGTCCCGGTGCGGGCTCGCCGGGCCGTTCCAGCACGTACTCTCCCGGGCCCATCAGCTTGATCACAATCAGCGAGACATCAGCAAAGTGGTCAGGATCAGCTTGTTTCCGCGCTTGGAGGAAATCGTTGAGCGCCTTGGAATCGGGCTGTGCGGGAAGCTTCCCGCCATGCTCCGCTGCCAGGGCCACAATACGGTCCCAGCGCTCGGGCGTTTTTACGATGCGCCGGATCGAGGAAATCTTTGCCGCTTCCAGCGTACGCGCCATCACCCCGTTGGCGGCGATCATGAAATCTTCAATCAGTTCCGTGGCGCGGTTCTTCTCTTGTTTTTGCAGATCGATGATCTGGTCATTCAGAACAATGGGATGGACTTCCGCAGTCTCAATGTTCAACGCCCCATGACGATAGCGCTCATTCTTGAGCGCCTGTGCTGCTTCGCTCTGCAATTTGAGCTGTGCCTGCAATTCAGCGGAGGCGGCAACCTTGGCCGGCGCCGGCCCGCGGTCTTCCAGCCATGCTCCCACCGCGTTGTAAGCGAGCTGTGCCTTGTTGACCACCAGCGCGCGATAGATGCTGTGCTGGCCCACATCGCCATTGCCATCGACCACGAACTCGGTGACCACGCTGAGCTTGCCGTCCACTTCAAGCAATGAAGTCGTGCCGGTGGAAAGCTCTTCCGGCAGCATGGGGAAGACACGCACGCCGGTATAGACGGAGGTAGTCTCCCGTGCGGCATGGCGATCGATGGGAGTGTCTTTCTGTACGAAGGTGTCAACGTCGGCGATGCCGACCATGACCTTGATGGAGCCGTCCGGCAGTTTTTCTGCGAATTCAATCTGGTCCAGATCGCGCGAGGTGTCATTGTCAATGGACGACCAGAGCAGGTGGCGCAGGTCGCGCACATTGGCGCCCGGGGATTGCGGCGGCCTGGATTTTATTTGCGCCAGTTGCTCCCGGACGTCAGACGAGAAGTCTGGCTGGAACCCGTTTTCCAGCATGGTCTGTTTGGCTGCGGCCTGGAGATCGAAGTGCGAAGCGTGTGGGCTGTTCATAGTAAGAGGGAGAAAAGATTAACACAGCGGCATGCTGCTTCGTTAAGTCGCAACGGATAGTATTAGTTCGCGCGCACACGAAAGTTATGCTCAGGCGCGGACGCCTGCGGTCCACGGATTTCAAGTGGGTCTATCTATCGGGCGAAAGTTCCCACAAAGGCGCTGCGCTTATCATGCAGCGTCCAGGTAACGTTGAGGTCGTTGCCACTGTATTGATCGGTCATGGCAACGGCGGCCATGGCATGCGTGGTCTGGGTCAATGGCTGATAGAAGGTGTTCTCATTGCCGCAGAGATGGTCTTTGTCGCCGATGGCGCGGGTCTCAACCGTGACCACGTTGCCGGCTTGCAGACGCGCGCGGGCGCTGTGCTGGCCTTCCGCGACTTCCATATCGATTGGCGCATCGATCACGCGCACTACATGACGCAGCAGCTCACCGCCCATCTCCTGGGCGAAGTTGATCAGGGCCTGGCGCTGCTCAGGAGTGGCTTGCTTGTCGACGAAGAGCACAGATTTCGCAGGATACGGTTTGCCGTACGGGTCGCCGAGCGTTGCCTGGGCTTTGATGGCGCCAACCACGGTCAAGCCTTCGAGCGAGACGCCGTCCCACGCGCCCGAGCCGATGTGCCACGCCACGATGGCCTCCTCGCCGGCCGTGTTTACCTCGCCATTGGCGAAGCACTGGCCTACATAAACATCGGCGCTCCGGGTTTCAACATACTGGCCGGAGATTCGGGGCGAACTGGTGCTGGAAGCGGCAGGAGGCTGCGTGAGGAACAAGGAGACAGCCAGCATCAGGGAAAGCATTGCGATCCAATGAGGTACTCGGCGCATAGGCAAACTCCACAAATCTATCTCTATTGTAGGCCGCTGGGCAGGCCGAATGGGGACTTTTTTGGCTTGGCAACACCGGGCCATCTTTGCTTAGAAAAAGGGTTCTTAACAAGAATATGTAGTAACCAGCACGTTATTTGCTTTGGGTTGCGCAGGAACCTATTGTAGATTGAAGCAGCCCCCCGACATTTTCTTGCTATCACGGACTGGCGCAACTCAGCGCTGCTTCCGATGGAACGAGAGGAGATAGGAATGCGATTCAAACGAATAGTATTTTTCATCGCACTGAGCTGCAGCGCGGCGTTATTTGCCCAGCAGACACAGCCCCAGGCCCAGCCTGCGACCGTAGAACCTGTGAAAGCGACACCGGCAGAGACCGCCCCTGCTCCGTCGCCTGCACCAGCAGCTGCTCCGGCTGCGCCCAGCAATGAAAAGCTGGTGCTGAAAGATGGCAGCGATATCCATTTGAAATTTGCGGAAGCGATCACGTCAAAAACCGCCACCGAGGGTGATTCGATCAATCTTGTGCTGGATGAAGATATCAAGATCGGCGATGTGGTGGTTGTCAAAGCCGGGGCGAAAGCAGTAGGCAGCATTACGCATGCCAAAAAAGCGGGAATGATGGGAAAAGCCGGCGAACTGAACATGCGCCTGGAATATCTGAAGATTGGTGACGATCGGGTAAAAATCCGCGGCAGCAAGGGCAAAGAAGGCGAGGGGAAAGAAGGCACCGCCGTAGCCTTGACTGTCTTATTTGGACCTATCGGCCTGATCAAGCACGGAAAGAACGTTGAGGTAAAGGAAGGAACACCGCTCACAGCGTACATGGACCAGGACTATCCGCTCCCGGTGGCGAAGTAACCGGGAACCAATATCATCGCAAGGCTAAGGCTGGAACGCGAAAAGTGTTCCGGCCTTTTGTATTTTGTAAATTTTTTTTGCAGGTGCGTGATTGCGATGGTTACGCCTGAGGTGCGGAAGGGCTGCCGGGAGCAGGTGACGCTTCCAGCGCGCGAGCCTCGTGATAGAGCAGCGTAAAGCTGATGTTGGCCAGGATCAGGACCAGCAGGGCAGGTATGTAGGTCAGGGCAAAGCGGATGGCGAATAGAGACCTATATGTGCTGGGAAGAAAGCGGTCAAAGAGGCTGATCCGCAACACGATGAGGACCACGATCAGGGCGGCGCAAGCAAAGGTAAGAGCAATCTCCCTGCCGAACACACGCATACCGAGCGAAACCCCGCGGCGGAGCGCCGCAAATATCCCCAGCGATTCGTTGACGCTCGTTGGCACGACCAGAACAAAGACTGCGGCGACCACGATTCCCGGAACGAAGAGGATGCTCATGCCGATCATCATAGGAAACCCGATGACCAGGGCATAGATGAGCGCAGCAGGAATAAATCGCGCCATGTCGGAGAGGACGTAAGACAGCGAGAGCGGCTGACGGGCAAGATGATTGGCGGTGATTCTGCATACGCCACGCGCAGCAAGCAAGATAGGAGACCAGAGAGCAAAGAGCAAGCCGAAGACGAAGGTCAATTGGCGGGAGAAGGCCATTGACTTCCACACCTCTCTGGCGTCAAACGAACCACTGCCGCCGATGTAAACCAATGTGGACACCAGCGTCAGAGCGATGATCCCCAGCGCCCCTGCAAGCAGAGCAGACAAGCAATACAAACGTGCCTGGGCGGCAAACAACTGGGCTGTGCGCGACAGCAGCGATGGTCGAGCGGCGGCGTTCATTGCCGGACCGGCAACTCTACTTGCTGGCGCCGCAGTGGCAGCCACGATCGCCCGAGCAGCAATTGCCGGGCTCAGCCAGCTGGCCGTCCGGGCCGATGCAGGTCTGGGTCATGGCGCACCAGAACAGGCCGTCACCCGAGCGTGGAACCGTGGGATCCGGCTCTGACCAGATGTATTGACTCTTCCAGTGTAGGGCGGAGCAGAGTCCGGGACGGTCCGTGTTGAAACGATCAGGTACGTTGCTCATGCTACGCCTCCATGTCCGTTGCGCTCCACCGCTGCATGCGCAGGAGCGCCTGCCGCTGCGAGTATGGCCCGCTTGACGGCAACGCGAGCGAGATGAATTTTGTGGGCATTGTGGCCCAGGCTTTTGGCGTTGGCCACCGCGGCTTGCGCAGCCTGATCTGCCGTGGCCGGCGTTACGGCCTTGCCTTGCAGAGCCTGCGCGGCCTCTGCGGAGAGCCATGGAATGGGCGCTACGTGGCCCATCACCACGCGCGCGCTTTGAACGGTGCTGCCGTTCATCGTTAAAGCGACAGCGGCAGTGGCGTAAGGCCAGTCAAAAGCCTCTTTCTGCCGGACCTCATAGTGCGCGGCGCGAACGCCCGGCGCAGGAGGAACGATTACGTGGGTGATGAATTCGTCAGGCTGGAGATCGTGTTCGCGCTCCTGCTCGGTCTTGGGGATGACGAAGAATTTTTCCAGCGCAAGATCACGCGATCCGCGCGGCCCCATGATCCGGACCTTGGCGTTGTAAGCAATCAGCACCGGTGCGATGGTGGACGGGCTAACGAAGTAAGCCGGGCCGTCATTGCCAAGAATGGCGTGGTAGCGATTGTCGCCCTGAAGGACGAGCGACTTACCATCTTTCTGCGCCAGCAAGCCATGGCCCGTGCGGAAGTACCAGCAGCGTGGGCGCTGGCACAGGTTTCCGCCGATGGTAGCGACGTTGCGAATCTGCGGGCTGGCGGCATCGCCCGCGGCGGAAGCAAGCATGGGATGCTGGTGTTGTATCTGTGCCGCGGAGCCGATCCGGTCAAGCGTAACCAGCGTACCGAGCTGTAGTGCTCCGCCTTCATTGGCGATGGCGTGCAAGCCTGCAATCTGCTTGATGTTGACCAGGCGCTTAGGTGAGGTGACGTCATCCTTCATCAGGGAGAGCAGATCGCTGCCGCCGGCCAGGATCTCAACTTCACCCCAGCTCTTACCCAGCAAGGCCGGGACCTGTTGCGCGGTGGTAGGGCTGGTGTATTCAAACGGTCGCATTGCTGCCTCCTTGGGGGTTGAGCGCGGCCAGGACGCGGTCAGGCGTGATCGGCAAGAAGGGAACGCGCACGCCGATGGCGTTGGCCACGGCATTGCTGATCGCAGCCATAGGGCCAACCGTAGGCGGTTCTCCCAGGCCGATCGGACCGCGTTCGTCATAGCCTTTGCCGGTCATCATATGGACCACAAGCTCGCCGATATCGCCGATGCCGGCAAGGCGGTAGAAATCCATGTTGGGGTTGAGCATGCGGCCGGTGTTCAGGTCCATGATTTTCTCTTCGTAGAGCGAAGAGGCAATACCCATAATCATGGCGCCATAAACCTGGCTTTCCGCGGTTTTCAGGCTGATGACCAGGCCGCAATCCTGCACGCAGACCGTCTTATTCATTTTCACGATGCCGGTCTCCGTGTCGACGGAGACATCGGCCATCACCACGCCGCCGACGCCGCTGGAGTTCAGGTCGCCCGGCCCGGGATTTTTGCCCGTGACCTGGATGGCCTGCGTGCCCAGCCGGGCGCAGGCATCTTTCCAGCTCATGCTGCGCGATGGCGCTAACTTAACGCGAATCGTTCCGCTGACTGCTTCCAGATCGTCTGGTTTCGCGTTGAGCGCGCCGGCAACCTTGGCGAAGAGCTGGTCGCGCGCGTCCACCGCGCCACGGCGCGTAGACGCGCTAACGCCGCCGATGGTGGTGCTGCCGCCGGAGCCGCCGGAAGATGGATACTGATTGTCGCCGATCTTCAGGTCGATGGCATTCAACGGAAGCCCGAGGGTGTCACCGGCGACAATCAGAATCGCTGTGCGAGTTCCCACGCCCAGGTCCTGCGTGCCCATCTTGATCTCAACGGCGCCAGTGGGATGGATGGTGAAGGAGCAGTTACTGTCATGCCCGCGTCCACCCCAGGTGTGAATGGCCAGTCCCAGGCCGCGCTTGGTTACGCCGGAGCTCTTTCCCCGGGGCTGCCAGTTCTTTTTCCAGCCAATGAGGTCCGCGCCGATCATCAACTCTTCTTTGTAGATATCGGCACGAGGAGCGGCTAGAGCGATGTTCTTCAACATCAGTTCCAGCGGGTCCATGTTGAGTTTGGCGGCGACGTCCTCAATGGCGCACATGGTGATAAGGCAGCCTTGAGGATGGTTGGGCGCACGCCACGCGCGCGCCGGGCCAATGTTGGTGGCCACGGCTGTGTGCTGCTTGCGCTGGTTGGGAATGGCCATGACGTAGGGCATGGGCGGAGCGCCACCGCCGCCCGGGCCTCCGGTGCCCCATGAGTCAGATTGCCAGCCGGTAAGAGTGCCGTCTTTTTTCGCGGCGACACGCACCCTGGCAAAAGCCGAAGGACGGCAGCCGGCGACCTGAAGTTCGGCGTCACGTTCCAGCATCACGCGTACCGGCTTGCCGCCGGCTTTCTTTGAGACCTGCGCCGTGTAAGCGCCCCAGCGATCGATACCGAACTTGCTGCCGAAGCCTCCGCCGATGTGGTCCTGGTGCACGTGCACGTTGCTCTCAGGAATCTTGAGCGCCTGCGCGTATTGCCCGGCCAGGCCGGAGACGTTCTGGGTTGAGATGTGGGAAAAGAGATGATCGTCGTCAGTCCATTCGGCGATGGAGCCGTGGCTCTCCAGGCAGCAATGCGTGATCACCGGGCAGCCGTAGATGCCTTCAGAGACTGTTTCCGCTTCCTTGAACGCAGCGTCCGGGTCGCCTTTGACCTGTTCGCTCTCTTTCTTGTACGGAGAGCTGGTCGCCACCGCATATTTCACCGGAGCGGCCTGCAGGGCCTTGATGACGGCATCGCTCACTTCGTTGTCTTTCATCCGCTGCGCCAGTTCCGGCGATACTTGGAAGGCGATCCCGCGCTTCTGTACGGCGGCGATCACCTGCTCGTCCGGCGCGTCATTGTTGAACATGGTGAAAAGATCGCGCTGGGTCAGCGGATCCGTGCTTTCCGCCACGCCTTTAGGCTGGCTGAAGTCATCCACGAAGTGCGGCAGGGGCTGGTATTCCACTTTGATGGCGCGTGCGGCGTCAGCGGCGGTTGGTTCGTCGACCGCGGCCACAACCACAATGTCATCGCCGGCCCATTGGATCTCGCTTCCTTCTTTCTGAATAATGTGCACGGCTTTCACGCCTGCCATTTTTTCTGCGGCAGAGGTGTCAATGCTCACGACCTTGGCATGCGCGTATGGGCTGCGCACCATTTTGCCGAAGAGCATGCCGGGACGATGAACGTCATAGGTGTATTTGGCGCGGCCGGAGACTTTGTCTGGGCCATCGACGCGGGAGATGCGTTTGCCGATCAGCGAGCGCTGTTCTGCCGCCGGCCATCCGTATTTAGTAGTGTCATCGGCCATGGCTTATCCTTTCATCTTTCCCGTCGCCTGCATCACAGCGACGCGCATACCGGCATAGGTGCCGCAGCGGCAGAAGTTTCCACCCAGCCCGTGCTTGATCTGCTCAGGCGTGGGGTTTGGATGACGATCAAGAAATGCCTTGGTCGCAACCACGAACCCAGGTGTGCAGAAGCCGCATTGCTGGGCATCGTTATCGACGAACGCCTGCTGGATGGGATGGAGATGCCCAGGCTCGCCCAGGCCTTCGACGGTCGTAATCTCGTGGCTTTGGGCGTCGATGGCAAGCACCGAGCAGGAGTAAACCGCTTTGCCATCCATCAGGACCGTGCAGGCGCCGCAGGTGCCGCGATCGCACACGCGCTTGGCGCCGGTAAGCTCAAACTGGTCACGGAGCGCGTCAAGCAGCGTAACGCGAGGCTCAAGCTGCGCATTCAGCTTCTTGCCGTTCACGGTGAGCGCTACCGGAACCTTTCCCGGCCCCTGGATTCCGGCCTGCTCTTCCGCCAGTGCCAGCGCGCCAACCTGGCTGACCAGGGGAACTGCGGCGGTGACGCCGGAGATTTTCAGGAAGTCGCGGCGGGAAACGCCGTGAGTTTCTTTGGATTTCTTGGGCTTGTCGTTCTTCGCAGGCTTGTCAGGCAGATCGTCCACAGGAGGCCTCCATGACCGTGCTCAAAGGAATAGAACCATATATACGAAACTGGAAATTGTAACTCGCAGGTGGCTGGTGTGTCTGTAGGCGACGGAATGCGGGAGAAGTAGAGGGGGTTATTACGACGGCTATTAGTTGTCAAACCAACTATTTTTATAATCTGGCGGCACGGACGCAGGCATATCTGGTACTCTGGCGCGGTCAGGAGCTTTATGTCTGGCACTTATAGAAAGAACCTGTTTGCAATCTTCCTGATATTTTTTCTGGCGGCAGCGGTCCAGCCTCAGTCGCCCACCTCGGGCGCTGCTGGACAGTCAACGGCCTCAACGCAGGCGCCATCGAGTTCGCAAGCGAAGGAACAAAAGCCTGCTCCGGTGTATGAGTCGGCGACGGTGCTTAAGACTATTACCCGGCTGGTGGTGGTCGACGTGGTGGCGACGGACAAGAATGGTCCGGTGACCAATCTGGAACGCAACGATTTCACCATTCTGGAGGACGGCAAAGAGCAGCAGCTGCGCGTATTCAGCCTGCAGCAGCCGCACCTGACGAATGCCACTGCCATCGCTGCACAGCCCGCTTCGCCTAAGCTGCCGGAGAACGTGTATAGCAATTATCCAAAATATAACGTTGATAACAGTCTCAACGTGGTGCTGATGGATGCCCTCAACACCACATTGCCGCACCAGGCATATGTACGCGACCAGATGATCCGCTATCTGGAGAAGATGCCGGCCGGGCGGCCGGTGGCGGTTTACACGCTGAGCAACAAGCTGACGCTGCTGCAGGACTTCACCAGCGATCCCGAAGTTCTGAAAGGCGTGGTCAAGAACCTGAAGGGCAAAGTTTCTCCGCTGCAGGACAATCCTGCCGGTGGCTCAGACATAGAACTGCTGCCCGCCGGACTGGCAGATTCCGGAATGATGCCGGGGCAGATGCTCTCCGCCATGCAAAGATTTGAAGACGAGCGCGTGGCCTTCCAGACCGATCTTCGGGTCACCTACACGGTGAATGCCCTCACGGCGATTGCGCGGTCGCTCTCCGGCTATCCCGGACGCAAGAACCTGATCTGGATTTCAGAGGCCTTTCCCATCAGCATCGATCCCAATTTCGAATTGACGGGCGACGTATTTGCCGGCATGCGAAATTATGGGCCGCAGCTCGCGCAGCTGGCCGACTCCTTGATTGATGCGCAGATTGCCATGTATCCGGTGGATGCGCGCGGCCTGATGGCGAATTCAGTGTTTGACGCTTCGAACCCAGGCCGCGACAAGTATGGACGATCCATCAGCCGCCCGGGCCGGCTGGGCGCAGCTATCAGCGCGGAGAACGCAAACCTGCAGAACGTGCACAGCACCATGCAGGAGATGGCGGACCGCACTGGAGGACGCGCGTTCTACAACACGAATGACATTGACGGCGCCATCCGCAAAAGCATCGATGATGGCTCCACGTATTACACGCTGGCCTATTATCCTGAGAACAAAAACTGGAATGGCAAGTTTCGCAAGATCCATGTGACGGTGAACAAGCCGGGAGTGAAGCTGCGCTATCGCCTCGGCTACTATGCGGTTGATCCGAAGGCTTATGCCAACCAGGCAGAGAACCAGCAGGCGGCGGCGTTCGCTCTCGCGCTCGATCCGGATTCTCCCACTGCTACCGCGTTGCTCTTCCATGCCATGGTGATTCCACCGGAGGCGCAGAAGCCGAACACAGTGCTGGTGAATTTCGGCGTTGACCCACATGCCATCAGCTTTGAACAGCAGGCTGACGGCCTGGCGCATGCGACGGTGGAATGCACCGTACAGGCATTTTCAGCGAAAGGGCTGTTGATCCGTGGCGAGTCCAGCACGATCAAAGCTGCGCTGAAGCCGGAAACCTACGCCCGGGTGATGCAGGAAACATTCCCCTGTCAGCAGGCCATCGACCTGAAGCCGGGAAAGTATTATTTGCGCCTGGGTGTGCGCGACGATAACACCGGGCTGATCGGAACCACCGCCGCCAGAGTGACAGTGGCCCAGGCCGCCGACGCCAGCATGGGAAAGAAGCCATAGTAGTACGGACTTTTCCTATTGCAGGAAAGGCAAAATTTCTTCCAATATCTTTGATTTCGAGCCATTTACAATCTTTTTACAGCCTCATTTCCTGCCTTCCTCTTATACTTCACTCACCTTTTAGTTCGGTGCTCGTCTTAGGGAAAGCTTCCATAGACTCGCGACAAGGAATAGCTATGAGAAAGATGTTCGTAGTGATGGCGCTGCTGGGCGCCAGCTTTTTGGCTGCCATCGCCCAGGACCAGGAGCGCGGCGGCAGGAACATGCCGCCGGGTGACGGCGTGTTCGGCAAAGTCACGGCGGTAAGCAAAGATTCACTCACCATTGCGCCGCTGACCGGCGGCGATGCCGTCACGGTCAAGGTAGGCGAGAACACGCGCATTTCAAAGCAGCGCCAGCCGGTGAAGCTGGAAGAGATCAAAGCCGACGACACCGTTTTTGCCCGCGGCAAATCGAATGGCAATGTCATGGAAGCCGACATCGTTGGTGTCGTGAATCCAGAGTTGATTCAGCGCTTTCAGCAAGGCGGGGGCCCAGGTGGAGGAATGACAGGCGGCGGAAGGATGGGTAACTTCAACCCTGAGGATATGGGCAAGAAGTTTATCGCGGGTGAAGTGAAAGCCATCAATGAAACCAAGTTAACCATTGCAAGGCCCGATGGGCAGACCCAGGAGATTGAGGTTGACGAGAATACGTCATTCAAAAAGGGACAGGAAAGCATCACCCTGCCTGACATTAAAGTTGGAGACTTCGTCCGTGGCCGCGGCGAGTTGAAGGACAGCGTGTTCGTTCCCAAAGAGCTGATCGTAGGCCGGCCGCAGATGCGGATCATGATGGGCGGACCCGGAGGCGAAGCACCGGCGCCGAAGAAGCCCGATGGCCCGACTCCCAGCAGCGCAGCGCCCGCAACTCCGCCAAAATAACCTGACAGCCAAACATGCGCCGCTATTCGTCAATTAACGGGCTCTTTCTGCTGACACTCGCCAGCGGACTCTGCGCACAGGATTTGCCGGCTACGAATCTGCCGTCAGTTGCGCCGGCTGCGCCTGCACAGGCTGCGCCAACGCCATCTGCGCAAGTGCAGCCTGCGGCTCAATCATCGCAACCAACGGTCGCACAGCCCACAGCCGCGCAGCCAACGGCTTTACCGTCGGCAGGAGCTTCTTCTACGACTGTCACGCCATACGGCGAGATTACCGGCGTGGTGAAGTCCGGTAATGTGCCTCTGCCAGGCGTTACCATCACCGCTGCCAACACGCTTACAGGCAAGAAATATTTCACCTCGACTGACATAGATGGCAGTTTCAAGATCGCGGTCGCCGGCAAGGGCCGCTACGTGGTGAGGGCCGAGTTCTCGGCGTTTGCCGCAGTCACACAGGAGGTTTTGATCAACGATCAGAACCGCAAGGGCCAGGCTGATCTGGCGATGGTGTTGCTATCGCGCGCGCAACGCGACGAGCAGCTGGAGCAGCGCCAGCAGGTAGCGCAGCAGTTGGCAGCTGCGGCCGGCCGCAATGGCGGTAGCATGCAGCAGCTGACTCTCTCCGGCGGCGGAAGCGATCTCAGTGCTGCGGGTGGCGGAGGTAATGATGCAGCTTCGCTGGCAAACGCAGGCCTGCCAAATGCGGGACTGGCAGCGGATGGCGGCTACGAGTCCGTGGCGGTTTCCGGCGCGCAGGGACGCGCGGAGCAGAACATGTTTGATCCCGGCGAGATGCAGGACCGGATCGCCGACCTGCGCGATCAAATCTCGCGCCAGGGCGGAGGCAGCGGTACGATCTCCATGGGAGGCGCGACAGCCAATGTTCAGATGATCGGCGGGGGCGGTGGATTTGGCGGAGGAGGCTTTGGCGGCGGTGGCCCGATGGTCATCATGATGGGCGGTGGCGGAGGCGGACGGGGCTTCCGCAATTTCAACGCGAACAAGCCACATGGCTCCATCTTCTATAACTACGGCGGCTCTTTCCTTGACGCCAAGCCGTATTCGCTCAATGGCCAGCCGGAAAGCAAAGCCAGCTACAACCAGAATCGCTTTGGCGTGACCATCGGCGGGCCGCTGAATATCCCGCATATTTATAACGGCGGCACCAAGACGTTTCTTTTTGGCAGCTACACGGGATCGCGCAGTACCAATCCCTACGATGTGTTTTCTACGGTCCCAACGCAGGCCGAACGCGCGGGAAATTTTTCCGGAGCGACTGTCAACGGGCAGCCGGTCCAGTTGTTTGATCCGGTCACGCACGCTCCGTTGGCCAACAATCAGATCGGCAACATCAATTCGGCGTCGGCCCAGCTCTTATCGTTCATTCCCTTGCCGAACCTGCCGGGCGACACCAGGAATTTCCATTTTGTCTCCGCTACACCCAGCAACAGCGACACTGGATTCATCCGCTTCAACCATAATTTTGGCCCACAACAGCAGGGAATGCTGGGCGGATTTGGTGGTCGCGGCGGCGGAGCAGCAGCGCGCCAGCGCCGCCAGCAACAGCAACAACAAAACCAAAAGAGAGAAGAAGAGCACTGGTCGCAGAGCATCAACGGGATGTTCATCTATAACAACATCCGCAACAGCGTGTTGAATCCGTTTCCCGGGCTGGGGGGCAAGCAATCGGTCAATAACGTCAACTTCAATTTTGGCCACACCGCGACCAAAGGGCTGTTCGTGAATTCACTCCGTTTCAACTACAACCACAGCGGCGTGAACACGAAAAACAATTTCACCAACGGCGCCAACATTGAAGGCCAGCTGGGAATCACCGGCGTGTCCCAGCGGCCGGAAGACTTTGGCTTGCCGAACCTGAACCTTGCACCGCAGTTCAGCAGCCTGCAGGACCTCACGCCGGTCTTTCGCACCACGCAGAATATTTCGATCAGCGACTCCATGAGCAGTTCGCACGGCAAGCATGCTTTTAGCTGGGGCGGCGATTTTCGCCATCAGATGGTCGATACCAGCAACGCCAGCAACGCGCGCGGTACATTTATTTTCACCGGCGCGGCTACCGGACTTCCAGGCGTCACGACCGGGCTTCCATTCGCGGATTTTCTGTTCGGGCTCGCGCAGGAAACCTCGCTGCAGTCCGGCGCAGCCGAGTACCACTTCCGCGCCAACACCTTTGATCTTTTTGTGCAGGACAATTGGCGCGTGGGCAAGAACCTGACGTTCAATCTGGGCGTGCGCTATGAATACGTGATGCCGGAAACCGAATTGAACGGCCAGCTGGTAAATCTCGACGTCGCGCCCGATTTCAGCAGCGTGGCGCCGGTATTGCCGGGCCAGGTGGGCCCGATCACGGGCAAGAAATATCCTGATTCACTCATCAACGCCGATCGCAATAATTTTGCGCCGCGTCTGGGAGTAGCGTGGAAGCCGATGCCGAAGACGGTGGTCCGGGCCGGTTATGGCGTCAATTACAACATCGGTCAATATGGTCTGATGGCGACGCAGCTGGGCTTTCAGCCTCCATTTGCGGTGGCGCAGATCAATCCCGCGCCAGCCGGAAGTTTTCTGGCGCTGCAGAACGGCTTTACGACCGCAAGCGCTGCCAACCCACTTCACATCACCAACACCTACGCCGTTGATCCCAATTACAGGCTGCCATACGTGCAGTCGTGGAACTTGAATATTCAGCAGGAAATCAAAAACAGCGTGGTGGTGAACATCGGCTATACGGGAGCCAAAGGCACGCATCTGGACATAGTCCGTGCACCGGACCAGTTACCTACGGGCGGCCCGCGTTTTACACCCTGTACCCCAACTACGCCGGCGGATGCGGAATGTGTGCAGCCGTTTTTGTTTGAATCTTCCGAAGGCGCGTCCGTCCTGCACCAGGGAACGTTGCGCGTGCGCAAGCGGCTGCGGCATGGGCTCTCAATCGGCGGGACCTACACGTATTCGAAATCGATTGATGATGCATCTTCGATCGGCGGCGGAGCAACCGTGGTGGCGCAGAACGATCTTGATATCGCGGCGGAGCGCAGCCTTTCCAGCTTTGACCAGCGGCACCGCTTTGTGGCCGACTATCTTTACGAGCTGCCCTTCGGCAAAGACAAAAAGTGGCTGAATACCGCCGGCATGGCGCAAAACATTTTTGGCGGCTTTTTATTCAGCGGCAACGTCACGCTGGCGTCAGGCACGCCGTTCTCGCCGCAGTTCTTCGGCCGCAGCACTGACCTGAGCCGCGGCGTCACGGGTTCGGCGCGTCCTGATATTGTGCCGGGGCAGTCGATTCAGTTGAGTGATCCCACCATCAGAGAGTGGTTTAATACTGCGGCGTTTGGCGCGCCGGCGGGAGTGTTTGGCACAGCCGGCCGCAACGTCATTATTGGCCCAGGCATGGTCGAAGTGGATATGGCGGTCTCAAAAAATATTCAGGTCAAGGAGATGCAGGCGCTTGAGGTACGGCTCTCCGCCACAAACGTTTTCAATACCGTACATTTCACCTCGATTGACGCCACGTTCGGTTCGCCGACGTTTGGCCAGGTGGTGGGTGCGGGCGCTATGCGCAAAGCCCAGCTCACAGCAAGGTACAGGTTTTAGATGGCGCGAGACCCAAAGACCGGATTTTCGCCGTTGCAGCAGATGGTTTCTGCTGCACTGGTCCTGGCGCTGGTGTTTCCTTTCGCGGCAGCGCAGACAGCGGCCCAGCAGCCCGACAGCGACAAAAGCAAGCCAGGCGCTTACAAGTTTCGTATCGAAAGCGAATTGGTGCTGGTGAACGTTGTCGCGCGGGACAAGCAAGGCAAACCGGTCACAGACCTGAAGCAGGACGATTTCACGATCCTGGAAGATGGCAAACCGCAGAAGATTTCCAGCTTCGACTTCGAGAACCTTGACATGCAGCCGCTGACTGCTGCGACGCCAGGACCTTCGCAAGAGAGCAAGAATGGACCGCCTCCGGCGAAAGAAAAAGTGCTGCTCACCACCAAGGATGCCGACCAGGCTTTGAGCAACAAGCGGGTGATCGTGCTCTTCTTCGATCTCACGTCGATGAGCCCGGATGAGACCGACCGTTCGGTGCAGGCAGCCAAAAAATATGTGCAGACCAAGATGACATCGGCCGATCAGATCGCGATTGTCTCGCTGGCGACGTCGCTGAGGTTGGACCAGGATTTCACCAACGACCAGGCGCGGCTGCTGAAAGTTCTGAATCGCTACACGCACGCAGAAGGCCAGGGCATGGACAACGGAAGCACCGGTGACGCGGACGGCATCGAAGAGAGCGGCGATGCCTATACGCCCGACGAGACGGAATACAACCAGTTCAATACCGATCGCAAGCTGCAGGCGTTGCAGTCGCTGTGCCAGATCCTGGCCAAGTTCAACCAGAAGAAATCGATCATTTATTTCAGCAGCGGCATGACGCAGACGGGCATTGAAAACCAGACAGCGTTGCGCGCGGCGGTTAACACGGCCATCAAAGCCAATGTAGCCATCTATACAACCGACTCACGCGGACTGGAGGCAGAGCCACCGGGAGGCTCAGCGTCAACGGCCAGCCTGCGCGGTACGGCGATGTATAGCGGCGCCGCGGTGCAGAGCCGCCTGGATGCAAACTTCGCCAGCCAGGAAACACTGACCACTCTTGCCGGCGACACCGGCGGCAAGGCCTTCCTGGATACAAACGATCTGGGGGTGGTTTTTGACCGGGTACAGCGCGACACCTCGGTCTACTACGTGCTTGGCTACCGCAGCAGCAATCCGATGCGCGACGGCAAATACCGGCACATTCAGGTCAAGATCAACCGGCAGGGGCTGAATCTGGAATTTCGCAAAGGTTATTACGCGCCCAAGGATTACCAGCACTTCAACGCGGAAGACAAAGAGCAACAGATGACGGATGAACTGTCGTCAGAGCTGCCGAATACCGACGTGGCGCTGTATATGGCGGCGTCATACTTCCGCATCGATGAGCGCCGCTTTTATGTGCCGGTGGCGCTGGTAGTGCCGGGATCGCAGATTCCGTTCATCAAGGGCGGTGACAAAGACAAGGCCACGCTGGATATCATCGGCGAAGTGCTGGACGAACTGAAGCGGCCGGTGGGCAGCGTGCGCGAGACGGTGAAGCTCTCACTCGACGCGTCACAGGAAGTTCGGCGCAAGAACGTGCAGTACTCCACCGGGTTCCTGCTGCTTACGGGCAAATATCATTTCAAGTTTGTCGTGCGTGAGAACCAGACGGGCAGGCTGGGTTCGTTCGAGACTGATTTCTTGGTGCCCGACATCAAGAAAGCGCCGTTGAAGATGAGTTCCGTGGTGCTGGCCAGCCAGCGCCAACCCAACACGAGAAAAACACAGAATCCGCTGATACGCGACGGCAATGAGCTGGTGCCGAACATCGCGCACGTCTTTACGCCGGACCAGCATCTTTATTTCTTCTATGAAGTTTATGATCCGGCCAAAGACAAGCCGCCTGAGCCTCCGGCCGATGCGAAAGACGCGAAAGAGAAAGTTGCGCCGCTCAAGAATCCGATTCACGTGATGACCAGCATCCAGTTCTTCAACGGCAAGGTGAAGGCATTTGAGACGCCGCTGATTGAAGCGCGACAGCTCAATGCGCCGGAACGCAAGGCTGCGGTCTTCCAGTTTGACGTAAACCTGGCCCAGCTCAAGCCGGGTTTATACACCTGCCAGGTGAACGTGATTGACGATGCCGGCGGGACTTTTAT
>DATBHX010000016.1:0-20817 GCA_036557225.1 Candidatus Angelobacter sp. | reverse complement strand
AAGCAGATTCTGGACTTCTCCGCGGAAACCGATCTACCGCTGCGGGTTGGGCTGCTGATCGATGCCAGCAATTCTATTCGTGACCGTTTTCTCTTTGAGCAGGATGCGGCAATTTCATTCCTGCACCAGATCATCCGGCCGAAGACAGACAAAGCCTTTGTGCTGGCTTTTGACGAGGTCTGGGACCTGACCCAGGACTTCACCGGCGACCTGGACAAGCTGACCAAAGGCGTCAAAGTGATCCGTCCGGGCGGCGGAACAGCGCTGTGGGATGCCGTTTTCTATGCCTGTAAAGACAAGCTGATGAAGGAAAAGGAAACCGGGCCGGTACGCCGGGCCATCATTCTGGTCTCTGACGGCGATGATAATCAGAGCCGTGTGCTGCGGCAGGAAGCGATCGAAATGGCGCAGCGCGCCGGGGTCATCGTCTACACCATCAGCACCAACCTGAACAATAATCCTGATGAGGGTGATCGCAGCCTGAAGATGCTGGCAGACACCACCGGCGGCCAGGCGTTCTTCCCCTTCAAGCTGCAGGACGTGACCAACGCCTTCCACGATATCAACGAGGAGCTGCGCAGCCAGTATTCGGTCTTCTACAAGCCGGAGAATTTTGAAGCGAACGGACAGTTCCGGGCAATCCAGATCACGGCCGACAATAAGAAGTACAAGGTACGAGCCAAAAAGGGATATTACGTACCCCGGTAGCAGGAACGTGGAGGTTTTTCCAAACAAGCCGGCGAATGCCGGCTTTTTATTTTGCTCCCTACGGTGTGTCTTGTGATCGAGAAGCGCGGACTAGCCTGGATTAAGTGTCGCGCGTAGCAACTGATACATTGCCACGACTTCTAGAGACCAAATGCAGAGATGCAACTATAATGAGATCACTGAGACTCATCTATGCATCGATTGCAGCACCTTGCCGTTTCCCTGTTTCTACTCGTTTTAGCGCCTGCGGCGTTCTCACAAGCTGTGCCCTCGGCTCCGCCTGCTGCCGCCGCGGCCTCAACGCCCGCTGCCGGCGCCCAGACGGACGCACAGACCACTTCCATTCCTACCGTGCGCGTCCGGTCAGACGAGGTCAATGTTGTTTTCACTGTAGTAGATAAAGACGGCCGTTTTGTGCGCGATATGAAACCGGACCAGTTCAGGATCCTGGACAATCACCTGCCGCCGCAGAAGATTCTCGATTTCAGGGCGCAAACCGATCTGCCGCTTTTCGTAGGCCTGCTGATCGACGCCAGTAACTCCATTCGGGATCGCTTCCAGTTTGAAAAAGATGCGGCCTCAGAATTCCTGTATGACATCATCCGCCCGAAGTCGGACGCGGCCTTCGTTCTGGCTTTCGATGAGCAATGGGACCTGACCCAGGACTTTACCGGCGACCTGGACAAGCTCAGAAACGGCGTCAAGGCGATTCATGCCGGCGGAGGAACGGCGCTGTGGGATGCCGTCTACTTTGCCTGCCGCGAAAAGCTGTTGAAAGAACCGGCGCGCAACGCTGTGCGGCGCGCCATCATTCTGGTTTCCGATGGTGAGGACAACTACAGCCGTGTCTATCGCGAAGAAGCCATTGACATGGCGCAGCGCGCGGAGGTCGTCATTTTCACCATCAGCACCAGCCTGATGGGCAACCACACCAAGGGTGACGACAATTTGAAGCTGCTGGCGGAATCAACCGGCGGCCGTGCATTCTTCCCTAACAAGCTGGATGATGTCTCCGCGGCCTTTCGCGATATCCAGGACGAGCTGCGCAGCCAGTATTCGGTCTCCTATCGGGCGGAGAACTTTGTTGCCAACGGACAGTTCCGACCAATCCAGATTGTGACCGACAAGAAATTCAAGGTGCGCGCCAAGAAGGGATATTACGTGCCGCAGCAATCGCAGACACCCTGACTGCCAGCGAGACGAGGATCAGCAGCGCCTACCGGCTGGCAGCCATGTCATTCGGTGGATAGTAGCCTTTGCGCGCCTGGATCTTGTATCCGTCTTTGGATTTCACCTCAAGCTTGCGGAACTTGCCGTCATTGTTGGCGTTGTCAGAGGTAAAGCTCAGGCTGTATTGACTGCGCAGTTCCGCGGCGATTTCAGAGAAAGCCTTGTCCAGCTTGTCCGGATTCCTGACCTCAATGATCCTACCGCCGGTCTGCTCCGCCATTTTGTTCATATCGCCGTAGTCGGAAGGAAACATGGGATCGGTAATCAGGAGAACGTAGGTAATCACGTCGGCTTTTTGGGCAGCTTCAATCGCGTCTCTCAGGCGCATTTTGCTGCCAACATCATCGCCGTCAGTCAACAGGATCATCGCTTTGCGGCCGGTCTGGCGGCTCAAGATTTCATCGGACGCCAGATAGGCGGCGTCATACAGCACCGTGCCCTTGTTATTTTGGGCTGTAGGCACCGGGCCGGGATTTCCCATCGGCGCCATGCCCACGGTATTGGTGTTGATGCGCGCTTTATCCAGCCCATCGCGGAGCAGGTGCATGTTATTCGTCAGGTCCTGCAGCAGGTCGACGGAGACATCAAAGCTGATGACGAACGCCAGATCTTTGGGAGTAAGCACCTTTTGCAAAAAGCCGCCGGCAACGATCTTTTCCTCCGGCAAGGTCCGTTTCATGCTGTAACTGCTGTCAATCAGCAGCCCGATCGTCAAGGGCTGGTCCGTGAGGGCAGAAAAATACTTGATGGCCTGGGGCTTTCCGTCTTCGAGCAGGTCAAAACGGTCCTTTTCAAGGTTAGGGACCAGGGCGCCATGCTTGTCCTTCACGTTGAAAACCACGTTGACCAGCGTTACGTTCTTGCGGTAGGTCGGAACCTTTTGCTGACTATTCTCAGGGGTCTGCGATTCCTGATGCGGCGGAGGGGGAAAATCAGGCTTGGGTGGATCGGCTTCCTGTGCGCGACCGGCAAGCGCAAACAAGGGAACAAATACGAGCATGAGTGCGATCGAGTGAATTCGCATAGGCTCTTGGGCGTTGCCTTTCTGGTCTGGTAAGCTCTTGGGCTATTGTATTAGATGCGGCTGAGTTGCCTCCCGAGCGGCACCGCAAGCATGAGAGCCCTATAAGCATTTACAATTGAGTTAAGGTAACTTTAGTCCATCAGGGCAGTGCAAAGTCCGGCCCAGCGGACGTTCTTAAGGTGCAGGAGGGACTGATGTTCAGGTTGATGCGCGGGTGCCGCAGATTCGTCTGTGCCTTTGTTGTGTGCGCTTTGCCCGGGTTGGCACAGCAGAGCCTGCCGGATGGTCCAACGCCCAAGCCACAGTCCCAGCAGTCTGTTCCGGACGCGCCCCAGCCCAAGAATCCGCAAGGCCAGTTCCCGGACAATGCGCCACCAGCGCCGAAGAATGTCCATGACGATGCTGCGCCGGCATCAACACCGACCCCGGCAGCGCAACAGAAGCCCGCGAATGTCCTGCCCAGCACACGTGATGATCTCTACAAAATGGTCGTGCCCGTCAACTTTGTGCAGGTGCCGGTGATTGTGAAAGACGGCGCGGGCAAGCTGGTTCCAGGCCTGACCTCCAACGACTTCAAGGTTTACGAAGACGGCCAGCCGCAACAACTTAAGTTTTTTACCGCTGACCCGTTCCCTTTGTCGGCTGCTGTAATCGTTGCAACGGATATGCCCTCCACCACGATGAAGAAAGTCAATGAGAGCCTGCCGTCTCTGATCGGGGCCTTCAGTGAGTTCGATGAAGTAGCGCTATACCGCTACGGAAACACCGTGCAACAGGTATCGGGCTTTACCGGCGCAGGCAGCATGCCAACTTCCACGATCAACCGGATCAAGCGTCCGGGACGCGAAGGCGGGCCGCCGATGACAGGCGGGCCTTTTGGCGGAGGCCCCAGCATCAACGGCCATCCGGTGAATGATCCGAATGCTACCGGGGGCAGATCGACGGAAGTGCAGACGCCGCCGCGCGAATTCTACGTTTTGAATGACGCGATTCTGCGTGCCGCCCAGGACCTGAGCCGTCGTGACAAAACTCGCCGGCGCATTATCTTCGTGATCAGTGACGGGCGTGAACTGGGCAGCAGCGCCAACTATGACGAGGTGAAGAAGATCCTGTTGTCCAACAATATCAGCGTTTTTGCGGTTGGCGTCGACACGGCCTCCATTCCGATTTATGACAAGCTGAACCGCGTTCGTGTTCCCGGCTTTGGCACTGCCAACATTCTGCCCCGGTACGCTTCTGAAACCGGCGGGGATGTAATGGCCGAGTTTGACCGTGACGGTATTGAGAAGGCCTATGCCCGGATCGCCGACACGGCCCGGACCCAATACACGCTGGGATACACCACCAGGGCCACGCAGGCCAGCAACTATCGCACGATCGATGTACGCGTGCTCCGGCCGAACCTCAACGTGATCGCCAAGCCGGGCTATTACCCGCTGCCGCCGCAACGGCCGGCACCGTAAAACCCCTGAGATGTTACCTTCGATTCTTTTCTTGAGGGGGTATGCGCTTAGATACCCGGCAAGACGACGTAGAATTGAAAACGCCCTCAATCCATACGTTATGATATAAAAACGTTTTTCAGCAGATGGTCGTTTCGGACTTGGCCATGAATGCTGTGGTTTTAGTGCGAATGCTAGGAGAGCCTTGAGTTTTATTAATTTTGCCGCTCGTGAAATTAACTGCAAGATCGTCTACTACGGCGCCGGTTTGGGCGGTAAGACTACGAACCTGCAGCATATTTTCGATAAGACGGCAGACAAACAGAAAAGCAAGATGATCTCCCTGGCCACGGAGACCGATCGTACCCTCTTCTTCGACTTTTTGCCCCTCGACCTGGGCACTGTCCGGGGCTTTCGTACCCGCTTCCATCTATATACCGTTCCCGGACAGGTCTTCTACGACGCCAGCCGTAAATTGATCCTCCGCGGCGTTGACGGCGTGGTTTTTGTGGCCGACTCCCAGGAAGAGCGCCTTGACGCCAATATTGAAGCGCTCGATAACCTGAACGAGAACCTCAAAGAGCACGGTTACGACTTCAAAAAAATCCCTTACGTCCTGCAGTTCAACAAGCGCGACCTGCCCAGCGCCATGCCGGTGGACGACCTAAAGCGCGAGCTTGTACGCAAAGCTGAGCCTACATTTGAAGCCGTGGCGTTTCAGGGTAAAGGCGTCTTTGAAACCCTGAAAGAAGTTGCGCGCCTGGTACTGATCGAACTCAAAAAAGGCTAGGTTTTCTGAAATCCCGAGCGAAAGCGAGGGAACCCTATAAATCTGATTCATGAATTCGAATTTATGGAATATGGGTATTCAATTCATGAATGCTTGCCGAGGTCCACAAGGGCAAATCTAGCAACTTGAATAAATCCTGAATCCTGCCTCCACACTCGCCCGTCGTCACTGAAAATCGTCGTAACGATAGGGATCCCTCGCTCCGCTCGGGACTTCGGAGAGATGGTACTGATCGAACTCAAAAAAGGCTAAGGCCCGCCTAACACTATCCTCCGTTCCAGTTTGGGAAACTACTTTCTTCGCCTTGAACAATGAATTCCTGTTCTATAGGCTTGGCAGATCATTGTTCTGTTGTTCGAGAAATTCTGATTTCGCCCACGATGTTTGGAGAAGAACCAAAACTGAAAGGAGAAATCTTATGTCGAGCGATAACAGCAACCGTGTACTCACCCGTATGGGTGCTCGTCAACTCACCAAGGCCGAACTGGAGCGGGTCGCAGCGGGAAAACTCACATTTGCCACTGCTCTCGTAACTGGCACTGTTAACAACCCAGACGATACGTTCGATCAGTAGCTTACGGCACTGTCGAAAGAAACCAATCATCGTGTACTCAGCCGGATGGGTGCTCGCCAGCTCACGCCAAATGAAATCGAGCAAGTTTATCGGGGCGTGGACTTCTTCAATTGGCACCCTCATTCTTACCGGCAATATCAGCAACCTGGACCGGCATTTGGACGAATACACAAAAAAGCACGTTATTTTCTGACGGGAGTGTTTTTGGGGTCATTTTTTCTGTTTCGGCAGATTTTGATTTCGACCACGATGCGCCCACGACGTTCTAAAACAATCGCAACTCGAGCAAGGAGAAATGTATGTCGAATGATAATGAAAACCGGGTACTCAGCCGCAAGGGTGCTCGCCGGCTCACCAAAGATGAAATCGAGAAAATCGCGGCAAGCGGAGACGGCTTTACCCGTGCCAGCCACACGCTGACTGGCCCGATAAGTAACCCTGACACAGGCTTTGATTCCTAGGCTTGAACCGCCCACGGTGTTTTGGAGAAGGCCCCAACACTGGAAAGGAGTAAATCTATGTCGAAGGAAAATAACAACCGTGTACTAAGCCGGATGGGCGCTCGGCAGCTCACTCAAGGCGAGATCGAGGGTGTTACCGGGGCGCGGATATCAATCCTCAGCGTCATTCGTACCGGAACCGCCAGCAACCCAGACTTCACTTTGGACGAATAGCCACAAACCGTGAAAAGGAGTAAATCCATGTCGAGCGAAAATAATAATCGGGTTCTCAGCCGTACGGGCGCTCGTCAACTGACGCAGATTGAACTAGACAAGATCTCGGGTGGTTTCATCCCGACTCGTCTGACCGCAATGCTTACCGGTCCTGTCACCGATCCTGACCGACGTTTAGATGAATAGCGGCCAACGCTCATTGATGTTGCCCATGTGCCTGGAGAAGGCACCACCAAATGGAAAGGAGAAATTCTATGTCGAATGAAAACAACAACCGGGTCCTCAGCCGTATGGGCGCTCGTCAACTGGCGCAGAACGAGATCGACGAAGTCGCTGGCGGTATTCCCACGCTTCTGAGCGTCATTCTTACCGGTTCTTCCAGCAACCCTGATCACCGTTTGGATTCTTAGCAGCCGGCAAGGCCAAACGCTTCTATTGAATTGCACTTGTGTAGTGAAACTTTTGTAGCGTAAGCAGGAAAGCGCCAGCCGGGTAGGGCTGGCGCGTTTCCCATGAATCAAAATCACCATCCGGGAAACAAGCCATGAAGATCATCGTGCTGGCGCACCCGCAAGACGACCATGCCGCGCCCGTTCATTGGGCGCTGGAGCAAGCCGGGTATCAGGCTGCATGCTGGAGCGGCGTTTCCTGGACAGAACAGGAACAAGCCAGCCTGCTCTTCGGCCGGCGGCCCACGATTCTTCTGGGATCACTTGAACTGGAAGAAGGTGATGCCATATGGCTTCGCCAACCCGAGCAGGCGGGACAAAGCCATGTGATTGCCGGGAATGGCGAAGAATCCAGCCAGCGGAACTACGCCGCACTTTTTGACGCAGCCATGTACATGCTCGAAGGCCTGCCGGTCCGTTGCATCAACAAGTATTCTGCGTCGCGCCTGGTCCGAAACAAGGGCGTACAGCTGCATGTGGCCGGAGCGTCGGGGCTGAAGATTCCAGCAACGCTCATGTCTAACTCTCCCGCGGAGGTTCGCGGCTTCTTCGATCGATACCCGGAGAACGCCATCTGCAAGGCGTTTGCCTCCCATGTCTGGCAGCATGAAGGCTCAGAGGACATTGCAGTGACGGAAACATTTTGCCTGACCCGCCAGCAGTTGCCGGATGATGACGAGGTCTTCACCTATTCTCCGGCCATTTATCAGCAGATGGTGGCCAAGCAGTTCGACGTTCGGGTGGTGATGATGGGAGAACGCATCTATTCGTTCGCGCTGCGTACCCCGGAAAACTCCCTGGACTGGCGGCATGATGCCGCCGTACGAAAGCTGAGCGTTAAAATCGTTCGTACGCCTCCAGAGGTTGAAGCCGGTTTGCAATTGTTCGCGCAGAAAACCGGCGCTTGTTTTGGCGTACTGGACTTTGCCGTCGACCGAAATGGCGATTGGTGGTTCCTGGAGATCAATGAACAGGGCCAGTTCCTGTGGCTCGACCAATTTCACCCACAGGCCGGATTGCTGCAGAAATTCTGTGCGTTCCTGACCACGCAGCAAGGATCGACACAGTCCTTGGAGGAGCGACAGGGGGTTTTTCCGTCATTGGCGGAATATGACCAGTCTCATCAGAATCAGGAAACGCCGAGCATCACAGCGGCGGCGCCGGGAGCGGAGTATAAGTCGGTGGAGCCTGGCAAATAGCATTAGCAACTAGCAATTGGCCTTAGTGATCTTGCGCCGGCTGCAACGATACGCCAATGACAGTTTTAAGTAAAAAGCATCCATAAAAACGAAAAAGCTGGGATCAACCCAGCTTTTGCTAATTGCTAGCTACCAATTGCTAATTGCTTACTTATGCGGGTCGAGCAATGACGCCATCCCGCCGAGATCGCGGCCTTTGTTCACGCTGCGGCCTGCCTTCGCAGCCAGAGGCGACGTAGGATTCAATCCTCCGTATTTCTCCAGCAGCACCGGCACCAGGGCGCCTTCAGCTTCCTTGGTAAACGTCATGTTGCTGTCTTTTTGGTCGATGCGGATGAAATCGCCCAATTTGACCTGGCCGGTGGCGACCAGATTGGCCAGCGGGAAGACGACGTTCTTTTCGATCGCACGCTTCAGATGCCGCGCGCCGTATTTTGGATCAGTTCCCTCCTCCAGCAGGAAGGCCTTGACCGGGGCGGTGCAGGAGAAGACAAACTGGCTGTTGCCCGTGGCTTGCAGTATGCGCTGCTGCACCATGCCCAGTTCGATCTCCAGGATCTGCTCCAGATGCTCGGGCTTAAGTGTCTTGAATACCACGATCTTATCGATGCGGTTCATAAACTCAGGTGAAAACTTCCGCCGGGCGGCATCCTGAGCGGTACGCGTGATCTTGTCATCGAGTGCGGCATCCAGATGGCCTACCCGTTGCGTGGAGCCGAAACCGAGCCCTCCCGTCATGAGGTCATCCATCTCATGCGCGCCGAGGTTTGAGGTCATGACGATCAGCACCTGGGAAAGGTCAACGCGACGGTTGTCGCCCAGGGTGAGCGTTGCCTTGTCCAGGATTCCCAGCAGGAGCTGCCATAACGCGTCGCTGGCCTTTTCGATTTCGTCGAACAGCAGCAACGTGAGCTTGAGCCGGTCCGTATGCCACTGGTTCAACGCTTCCTGCGTCAGCAGCGGATGTGTCTCGCGATGGCCCAGATATCCCGGCGGCGAGCCGATCAGCTTGGCGATTTCGTGGCTATGCTGGAATTCCGCGCAGTCAATCTTGATGACAGCCCGGGGATCGCCAAAGAGCGATTCCGCCATGGCTTCCACCACGCGCGTCTTGCCGGAGCCGGTCGGCCCAAGAAAAAGAAGGTTCCCTACCGGGCGGCCGGGAGCATTCAACCCGGCAAGAAACATCTGGTAGATTTCAACCACCTTTTCAATTGCCGGATCCTGGCCAACAATCTTCCGCCGCAATGCGGTTTCAAAGTCCTGCGCATCCGAGCTGCGCCGTGTGGGATCAAGAGCGGTATTAAAGCCGGTCCTCATAAATTTCCTGCCTCTTCAAACATCGAGGACGGCCTCTATAAATTAATGAGGCCTGAATGCTCAGATGGGAGTGCAAGCTGCAGAGTTGTAATAACTGATTGGTCAACATCTGCCGGAACGGCATCTCACACTTAGGGGATGTACCTCATGACCAAAAGGTCACACACTCCAGCCATTTTGATCAGAGTACCGGGACGCATGTTAAGATGCGTCATCGACCCCGGGAAAGAGTCCTTGATGTCATCCAAAAAGCTTCGATATATCTCCTCCGCGGCCCTGATTGTGTTCGGATTAATCGTTATTGTTGTACTTTTCGCGCGGCATACGCAGATACAGGCCGTGGCAGCGGAACAATCGGCGGCACAGAATCCGCCGGCGAATGCATCAGGCTCCGCGCCGGCAACGCCGGAACTTCCGCCGGGGACAATCACATATACAGCTAAGGCGTTGACTACCGCTCAATTCCTGGCCCGCGGCCACCTGACCGAGTCGCAATATATGACGGTGGCCGAATACGTAGAGGCCATTGCCAAGATGAACAACGGCAAGACGACCTTCAAAAAGGGCGAGACCGTCCTGATTCCCGGCATTGAGCCGCAGCCGATTGTGGAAAAAACGCGGCCTTTCCCCAAGGACAGCGAAGTCCGCGCTATTTATATGACCGGGGGGACCGCCGGCAGCGCTCATGGTATAGAACTGGTAAAGCGCTGGAAGGCGGCGGGCGGGAACGCCGTGGTCTTCGACATCAAAGACAGCGACGGCAGCATCAATGTGCCGTTTGACCATCCGCTGGCCCGCAAGGTCAAAAATCATCCGATTACCAATCTGCCGAAGTACGTACGCTTCCTGCACTCGCTCGATATGCATGTGATCGCGCGGCAGGCCCTCTTCCGTGACGACAATATCGCGCAGAACCACAGCGAACTGGCTGTGCAGTCACGCAGCCTGCACCAGCCGTGGCGTGAGAACGGCAAGCTGGTATGGTCTGACAGTTCGAACAAGCAGGTACAGGACTACAACATTGCGCTGGCCAAGTACGTCGCCACCTCGGGTGTGGACGAGATCCAGTTTGACTACGTCCGCTTCCCGGCTGAAGGCAACCAGGCCGACGCGCAGTTTGCCTTTCAAAAAGACCCGAACATGCACCGCGACGACGTGATTGCGGCGTTTCTTGATCGTGCTTACACCGAGCTGCACCCCATGGGCGTGCTGGTATCGCTCGACGTCTTTGGCATCATGGCCTGGCAGCGCCAGGTCGATCTCAGCCATACCGGCCAGGACATCGTGAAGATGGCCAAACACTGTGATGTGCTTTCACCCATGATCTATCCATCGCACTTCTTTGGCATGGACGGATACGCGGCGCCGGGCGACGCTCCAGAACATTTCATCAGCGTATCGATGGACCGTTTTGAGAAGATCACCACCGGCTCCGGCGTGGTATTGCGGCCGTGGCTGCAGGCCTTCCACTGGCGGACCAAGACTTACTCGCCGGAATACATCCTGAAGCAGGTGAGCACCTCAAAAAGCCATCACGGGGACGGCTTCTTGTTCTGGAACGCGGCCAACGACTATTCCAAGCCCTTTGCCGCTATGCCCACCATGATGGCGAACCCAAAAACCTACCTGTACGAGCCGCCAACGGCTGTGGCCGAAAATAAGCCGGTCACACCAGGCCAGGACAAGCCCGCACAGGAGAAGGCAGCACCGACTTCTACAGGCGGCGGCAGCAACCGGCCGTAGGTTTTGGGCCGCGAACTTCAGTGGCAAAGATTTGCAATTGCATCCGGCTAGAAATTAGCCGGATGTTTTGTTAGCAGGGGAAAAATCCGTCAGATATAATGTGCAGTTCGCCCTCAATTTTTATCTAAAATAGTAAGAGACTCGCCTTAGGCCCGGTGAGGCCGTAGCACGAGTCTGGAATTTTGAGCCCAGCGGACATTCCAATCTCAAGGAGCCTCCCCAATGGCGATTCAAGCGACCGAAAAGATCTGGCACAACGGAAAATTCATACCGTGGCAGGACGCCCAGATCCACGTGATGTCTCACGTCATCAATTACGGTTCTTCCGTCTTTGAAGGCATCCGTTGCTACGCGCCCTCCGGTGCGCCGGCAATTTTTCGGTTACGGGAGCACATGCAAAGGCTTATCGATTCCGCCAAAATCTACCGCATCGAGCTGGATTACAGCCTTGACCAGCTGTGTGCTGCGGCCGTCGACCTGGTCGTAAAGAATGGCGTTTGGCCGTGCTACCTGCGCCCGATCGTGATACGCGGCTACGGCGAGGCCGGGGTGAATCCCTTCAATACGCCCATCGACGTCTACATGACGAATTATCCCTGGGGCAAGTATCTGGGCCATGGCAATGTGAGCGAAGGCATTGATGCCTGCGTCTCCTCCTGGTCGCGCATTGCGCCGAACACCATGCCCGCGATGTCAAAGGCCGGCGCCAACTATATGAATTCGCAGCTCATCAAGATGGAGGCGATCGTCAACGGCTACGTGGAAGGCATCGCCCTGGATGTGAACGGCTACGTCAGCGAGGCGTCAGGCGCCAATATCTTTATCGTGCGCAAAGGCAAGCTGATGACGCCCCCGCTGGGCAACTCGGTACTGCCCGGTATTACGCGTGAGTCTGTCCTGGCACTGGCGGAAGACATTGGCGTTCCCGTGGTTGAGCAGATGATTCCCCGCGAAATGCTGTACCTGGCCGAAGAAGTTTTCTTCTGCGGCACCGCTTCTGAAATCACTCCGATCCGTTCCATTGACAAGATCAATATCAACAACGGTGTGACCGGTCCGGTCACCCTGGCGCTACAGCGCGAGTTCTTCGGAATCGTCAACGGAGCAATCGCGGACCGCCATAACTGGTTCACCCGGGTGCAGGTGAATGACCGGGCCAAGCAGCCGGTGGGCGTTTAAACGCCGTGTTCTGAAATCCCGAAGCGTCTATGCCGAGCGAACGCGCGTTGATCTCTGAGGAAAGAGCAATGTTGTTTTCGGTTGCGCGGTCCTGGGCACGCGCATGAACGGTGCTTCCAGCCATCTGTGCGTCAGTGTTGCGAGGAGCACCACTGCTATTCCAAGAATTGCGATTGCTCCCCAATAGGCGACCGGTGACCGCGGCACATATTGGCGAAGCCCGATGATTACCGTCCCAAGCACCAGGCAGTGGAGCATGTAGACGCTATAGCTGATCTGCCCAAGGAAAACCAGCGGTTTCGTCCGCAGTAGTCCCCACATATCATTGCCGCAGGCGAGAATCAGAAAAGGCAGCCCGAGAATGATTGACTCCAGCGCGCCATACCCATAACTACCAGGGATGGTTGCGGCGACAACCCCCAGGATCCCGAGCGTCACCACCGACGCAATCCACGACTGAGCAGCTTTGCGCCAGTCATACCGTTCAATCAGGCACGCTACGACGATGCCGATGCTGAAATTGTACGCACAGTGGCGAAGAAACCACGCAGCGGTCCCGGCTCCATGAATTCTATGCGACCCGTTAGCAACCAATGCGCTCCCGGCGTATAGCGCCAGTACGCCGCCAATGAGCCAGAGGCTGCGCCAGCTCTTTTGGGCGAACCACCCCAGAAACGGCACGGCAATGTAAAACAGCCATTCCCATCGTAGCGACCATACCACTGTCATCAGATACACCGTATGCGGCAGCCGGTTTATGTCCGGCTCTCCTCCAAAGGCGAATGGCGTCCATCGGCCGATGTTCAAGAATAAGGATTGCCATGATTCGTGCCTTGCTCCGTGCGAAAGTGCAGCTACAGAGAATACAAACAGAACCATCGCCCCAAGATAAGCCGGAGCCAAACGCAGGATCCGCGCGTACAAGAATGATCTCCATTCCTGTTTGGGTCTCACCAGCAGCTTCGACCAGAACAGGAATCCAGTTAGGAAGAAGAACAGCGTCACCGGAATAACCGCCATTTGCGAATAGAAATTCGACGGCGGAAGCTTCCACTGCCCTTCCGTAAGAACAAACCACCAGACCACCGCATGATGGAAAAAAACACTGAGTGCCAGGATCCCGCGCATCCCCTCAAGTTGCGGTTTGTAGCCGGGTGCCCTCTGCGGCGGGACTGGCTTGCCGTAGAAAGGCACAACTCTGGTGATGAGGGTAGCCAGTCCGCAGAATAATGCCATCAGCAGAAAATACGGAATTACATTGACTATCGACATGGCGACCTGGAAACAACCAGACTTCCTGTTCGCCTCTGATGAGATCGAACTTCAGCTAATCTGGTTGTGCAGGTGCACAAAGATTCCGACAGTCAAGCGGGCTAATGATGCCTGGTTTACCAGCTTAAGCGCTTCAAGGCACAGACAATTCCCACGCCGTTGGGGCAGGTTCTTGACGCGTTATGCCTTGCCGCTTAGGGCAGCGCCACCATCCCCAACTCCCGAGGAAGCCAGCGGTTCAGGCGCTCGTGCAGCCGTTTCATTTCCGGACAATCCGCATGGTCAAAGACAATGCCGGTCCGTCCGCTGCTGTGGGACCAGACAACGTTCCCGCTGGCATGCAACGAATAGGAGATCTCTGGCAGGGCCAGGTTCATGGTAAGTGACGCGCCGTGCGGCAACGGCTCTGCAGCGTTCAGGCACAGGCCGGTCTGGCTGAGATTGAGGACGTTCACCTGGTGCAGCGTGCGTTGCCAGCCGCGATGGTTCAGCGTTCCGGCGATCACGCGGGCAGGAAGGTTATGGCGGTAGTTAGCGATCCGGCGCTGCGCCATGTTGGTGTAGGACGCTTTGAGGCCTCGCACCAGCATGTCAACGCTGACGGGCTTGGTCAAGCGCAGATGAATGCGCCGGTTCAACGCATGGTCGGCGCGCATGCCCGGCAATAATCCAATCGCCATGCCACGCCAGCCAGTGGAGGGCTGCAGACAGGCCAGCTGATTCGATCCCAATACGTCAAGATCGCACACCACAAGATCAACCCGGTTGCTGCGCGTGATCCGATCAGCATCGGCGACGCTGAGAGCATTTTGGGCGCTGACGCCGTAGTCAGCCAGAACACGATGCACCAGGCCGGAGGAGTCTCGCTCAGCCAGCAGGAGCAGCGCAGAAAAGAGGTTCCACGCGGCAAATGCTTTCGTCCGCACCGGAGGCACATTGTGCGCCAGATTACCTGATCTCATCATGACAGCCCCATTGCAACAGCCATATTGATGGTGGACGAAGTGGAGGCTGAACGCTGTGCGCAATGTCACACTGGCCTGGACCGGCACAGAATTCAGTCCAGCCAGAATTGCATAAGAACCATCCTCTGCTGTACGGGAATTTCACCTATATAGGGCCGGAAATCTCACTAGATTCCCCGGCGCCCAGCAGAGGCCGGTACAACCCGCAAAACTACCGCGGGCCCCGAAAAACTTTCATCGGGGCCCGCCCCGCTTCCTTGTTTAATATGCGCGGAACCGATCGCCCTCAAGAATCTGAGTGCGGATACCATCCACGGTTACGGGGATCGAGGAAAGTGGCGTTCCTCGAACCACAAAAATGGCGATTGCCGGTTCGCCCGGGTTGTCTTTGCTGATCGCCACGCCAACGCCCTGAATTCCGGGCTGGGCCATGAGTTCCTTGACGTGGGCTTCCTTGGTGGCGGTGGCGCGATCCATATCATCCTGGGTCAGCGCCGGTATAGCACTCTGGTTGGCAAACATAACCCGGGTGCGCAGGCCATCGATGACAGCAGGAATTGGCGCCTGCGTTGTGCCGGAAACGCGCACTACCAGGATACCCTGGCCGGGCGCATCCTGGCTGGCTCCCGCTTCTACAGCCGTAATAGCCGGGTCGCGCATCAGCAGCAGTGCGCGTGCTTCCCTGACAGCTTGCGTACGGTCACGCTCCTGAGCATTCAGAGAAGCAACCGTTGTACTTAAGGGCGCAACCTGGAAAGCGTCCGACGCTGCCGCCATGGGCTGGCAGCTGACAAGATGGTCAGGGCCTCCCACGATATTCAGAATCACCGGCGGTCGCGCATGCGACGAAAGCGCGTTGACCACGTCTCCAATCGGGTTGGCGATCGTGAGATTTCCGTTGCCGCCAATTAGCAAGCCTACCGGACGCGCATTCGTGGTATCCACAATGAGCGAACCGGAATCGCCCGGAGCGGCGAAGCTGCCCGCGAAAGCCAATTGGCCCACGAAAATACTGGTAAACAGCGTTGGTCCTCCGCAGAATGCGGGATAGTCAATACTGATTGAACTGTTGATCACGGCCAGAGAGGAGCAGGTCAGGCCTGTAGTCCGGCCGGTCTTTGCCACCGACATTCCTAGGGATGGGAGTTCCAGGGTGGCGGACGGCGGCGCCGAGGCGATGCTGGTAGGGCCGGGTACGCCAAGATTAAGAATAGCTCCGGAAGTATCGACAGCTCCAGGAATGATCTGAGCCAGCGCAGCATCCACGTTGCTCTCGGCGATCCCCTGGCTCGTGGGCGTGGGCTGCAGCGCCGATATCAAGCTGAGATTGGCGACAGCATTGGGAGATGAGAAGCATGCCGCAGCGCCGGGCTGGTTGATGGCCTCGCCGGCGATGCCCTGTCCTGAACGACCGAGAGTATGGCTGTTGCTGAGGACGAACTGTGATCCGTTGAGATTCCACAAGCTGCCCAACGTTCCAACGCAACATGCGTTCGCGGTGAAATCCTGCGAGTTTCCACCGGTGACGCCAAACTGCATGGGAAGCACCTGGACTCCCGCCGTGTTGTTGGGATAAACAACCAGCAAGGAAGCGTTCGCTGAAACTGCCGCGTTCGCCTTCGATGTAGCTGTCACGGTAAAACCGTTGGTCGCCGGGAAGAGGGCCGGTGGCGTATAGATTCCGCCGGCACTGATGGTGCCGATCAGCGAATTGCCTCCGGGAATTCCGTTCACGCTCCAGTTCACCGGCGCGCCCGATCCAGTCGCAGTGAAGGCCTGGGTAGTGCCCAGCGCTACGTTGGCCGAACTTGGCGAAACCACCAACGGAGGCGCAGGTGTCGGAGTTGGATTGGGAGTTGGTGTCGGGGTAGCCGTCGGCGTCGGCGTTGGAGTAGGTGTAGCTGTGGGAGTCGGCGTTGGAGTCGGGTTCGTGTTGCCGACTGTAGTGTTGTTGGCGCCGGCGCCGGTGCCGCCGCATGCTGCAATGCTCAACGCCAGGCAGCCGATGGCGATCACGCCTGTTAATTTGCGTATGCTTTTTTGAAAACAAATGCCCTGGGACTCTTCCGGCTTGGGAAGAACTTGCTGCTTACTGCACTTCATGACTTCTGTTCCTTCTCCCGGAAGTCTTGGAGGGCTAGAGCATTGCTTGCGCGCGAGCGACGTAACCCCGCATGTACGCGGCTGTTGCGCAAACGTTGATGGAAGCGATTTTGCCGGCGCTCACGCCGGTAAGAAAAGAGACTGGATTACCCTTCTATCCGCAAATGTCTGCTTTTAGAAACCACCAGCCCGATTGGTGAGGAACGTAGTCTAGCTCATAAGCCGTCGCAATGCACAAGAAAATTATGTTTTATGAATTTTTTTTTACTGAATCACCGCTAGAAGAAACACCTGAGACCTCGCTTGCCGTTCTTTTCTCAGGTGATCTCGCAAATTTTCGCAGTGAAACCTGCATTTGTTTTCACGTTGTTGATTGGAAGGTCGCACACTCACCCTTAAGGCAGTGTTTGTCTTTGAGAATTCATCGCGCGAGTTTGAACAGCGACTGGTTTCTCTCTATTTCATCTGGATCTTATCGACAATCTTCCGCCAGCGGCTGTATTGTGCCGTGAGTTCCAGAACCCTCTGATGCTGTGACTGGTTTTGCACGTGACCGGTCAGCGTGATGTTCCGATCATCAACCGCAACTTCCACATCTGCATCGCTGAGAACCGGATCGCTGCTCAGCAAGTCGGCGATGGAGTCGTGAATCCGGCGGTTCGCGCTGGAATCGCTTTGTGGGGCTGTAGCCGTTTGTGAACCTGATTGTTGAGGGCCGGCGCCAGACGTGGAAGGATTGGTCTGTTGCGGATCGTTGGTTTGTTGCAAAACGGCTTGTTGCAAATCATGGCTCTGGGCGGCGGCGACCCCAGTCACGAGAAGAACAGCAACCAAAAACAGAGAGATACGGAGCATAACGTCCTCCTTGCTGTCCCCACAGACAGTGTGACATGCCCGCCTGTTCCGATTCAATGTCACTGCTTTTGCGGCCAAATGTGTACGCCGAATCAGGGCCGGTTCCGGCGTGCTCGCCACTCTTCCGCGGTGATCTCCCATATTTCTGTCGGCAGGCGGCCGCTCACATAGTCTCGCTGTTCCTCTCCCACCAGCCGCATGCCCTGTTTTTCCGAGATGCGCCGCGAAGCTATGTTGCCGGCCGCTTTGGGAACCCGCAGCAGCGGGAATTGGAGAACGTCAAACCAGTAATCGGTGACCGCGTCAGCCGCTTCTGTCATCAATCCTTGCCCTTGCCAGCGCGGACCAATCCAGAAACCGCGGTTTTCATCTCCGCTCCGCATCAGGGCGATAGAGCCGATCAATTTTTCTGGAGCGCTTTTCAGCCGAAGCGTCCAATGCCATGAGTCTCCGCGTTCCATCGCAGGCAGAGCAAGATCGCGATAATACTTGTACGCGCCGTCCGGCGGATAAGGCCAGGGCACAAGATTTCTGAGATAGCGCACAACCTCCCACTGCGGGAAGAGAGCCTGCGCCTGCTCAGCATCAGCCAGTTCCAGCGGACGAAGAACCAGTCGCCGGGTCTCAAGGGTAGGAGTCATGGATCGATGATAGAAGAAAGCGAGGACGGTCTGCCGGCTGGCGGAGGATGCGCGCACAACCCGTTCTGAGGTCTTCGTCAGTGAGCAATTTGATTCGTTCAGAAAAATCCTGCAAATAAAACTTGCGCAGCCTATTGACATCCTGCGGTTCAGCGCTACACTCAGCTTCGCACGCCCACTCTGCGTGCGATCCCTTGGCATATTGCAGAAGAATTTTGGCCGCGCTCCTGGTGTTGGCTGCCTCCGCAGGGAAAGCTCCGTCCAGTTCCGCGCATGCCAATACGTGGCAGGCATTTCCCCGGGTCACACTGTGGGCGTGGGAGAGTCCGCAGGACCTGCGGCGGATCTCGCCTGAAAGGTATGCGGTAGCGTACCTGGCGCAAACCATCTTTATTACGGATGGCGTGGCTGGTGTGCCGCGAAAACAGCCGCTGTTGCTCCCGCCTGGGGCACGGGTCACAGCGGTGGTGCGAATTGAAGCTCCACGCAGCTCGGCACGGCTCGATGATCCGCGGCTTACAGCGACGGTAGCCGATCTGATCGTGGAACCATTGCGGCGGAAGCAGGTATCGGCGCTGCAGATTGACTTCGACGCCACCAAGTCACAGTGGGCGTTCTATCGCACCCTGCTCAAGGAGACGCGCCGCCGCATGCCCGTAGACATGCCGCTTTCCATCACCGCTTTGGCTTCCTGGTGCTCGCAGCCCAGTTGGATGGAAGGGCTGCCCGTAGATGAGGCCGTCCCTATGCTCTTCCGCATGGGCGAACGCGCTCGGGTCAAGAGAAGTCCGGGCTGGAGCTATCAGGCGACTGAAACTTCATGCCAGGGGAGCGTTGGCGTTTCAACCGATGAACCATGGCCGGCCATCGGCCAGAAGCAACGAATTTATGTCTTTCATCCACGCGCGTGGAATCCTGTGGCGCTGGAGAATTTGGAGAAGCTGATACAGCCATGAAGGCAACTGCACATCGGATCGTTTGGGTCGTGTTGGTCTTTGTTCTTCTGGTCGGAAGCGGTAAGACCTGTGGTCCATTTTTTGATGGCCTCGTCTTTACCCGGGAACGCGGGCCTGACGGCCCAATGAACTCGTTCACTAAAGGGAAAATCGGCATTCCCTTGCCGAGTTGGTGGCGCTCCTACCTGGTGGTTGTGTACCGGTATCTTGAAGACAAGCCTCTTTCGCCAGACGAGTCCAAGTCGTTCGCCGATTTCTGGGGAACCGAACAGAGTTATGGATTTCCCTCAGATCGAGCGAAGCGAGCCCTGCAGAAGTGGCTGAAAGTCCGGCAGAATTATTCTCCTAAACTTCCGCGCGCAAGCCTGAATCCCTACAAGGAAAATCCCTGGTACAACTCCCGCTTGAACTGTACGTTCTCGGCCTTCACCACCGCGATCGACACGCTCCACGCCCGTGCCCAGCGGTTTGGAGATAAAAGCCCGGAATTGCGACAGTGGATTGAGGGGCAGGACACGGTTTTTGAGAATTGCGACAGCGAGAATGATCATCCAGTTTTTCCCGCACCGCTTCCGGTACAGGCTGATCCGCTGCTTCGGGCAGACCGCGACTATCAAACCGCGGCTGCTTATTTCTACAGCGGCAACTATCAGAGGGCGGCCTCAGATTTTGATACCATCGGCCGCGACACCTCATCTCCTTGGCAGCCAATCGCGCCTTACCTCGCAGTCCGGGCCATACTGCGCCAGGTGGCTGCCGGCTCCGATCCCGACCACCCGGAGCAGCACAGCTCGCTTGATGCTTCTCGCATGCAGGAAGCTACGCGGCGCTTGCAGGCCATTATCAACGATCCCAACCGCCAACAATGGCACCATGACGCGCGCAAACTCTTAAATTTTATTGCCTTCCGGACAGAGCCTCTTCAATACCAACACCGGCTGGCAGCTGGAATCACGCGAGGCAGCGAAGGCGAGGATTTTGGCCAGAGCGTGAAAGATTACAGCCTGCTCCTGGATGGCTTTTTGGAGACTGAACCCGACTTCCCCGGGATTGAACGCTATACTGAAAAATACGATCAAAAGCTGGAGCAGTGGCGCAACCAGCAATACAACACCCTGGCAGGGGAGCGGGCCGATGACATCACCGATTGGATCATCACCTTCCAGTCCGATAGCAAAGCCGCATGGGTGCATGCCGTCAGAAAATGGCGGGCAAGCCGGAGCCTTCCCTGGCTCTACCTGGCACTAACCAAGCTCAGCGGGACGGATTCTGCCAGCTCTGAAGCAATAGAAGCTGCCGCTAAGGTCGCGCCAGATTCGCCGTTGTATGCCGCATTTAACTATCATCGCGCACGCCTGCTCGCGGAAAGAGGCGATCTGGCAGGGGCCCGCGGGGTCCTGGAACGCATTCTTGCGACAAAAAAAGACCTTTCTCTTTCCGCTATCAACCTGATCCTAGGTGAGCAGACCAAGCTGTCTCCGGACCGGGGAGCGTTTACCGCCCTGCTTGCTCGTCAGCCGGTACAGATGACATACGACTGGCATGGCGATGATGACGCCGCCAACAGTTGCTACGACGCCGATTGTGAGGTCACCTTTTATGGAAGCGCAAAGCCGCCTAAAACCAGCCGCCTGTTGCCACAGTTTGATTCCGCGACCGCGCACTGGCTAAACACGCGTATTCCAACGGAAGA
>DATBHX010000015.1:0-22906 GCA_036557225.1 Candidatus Angelobacter sp. | reverse complement strand
TGCGCGAGCATCTCGTCGTGCCTGCGATTGGCGGCAGAGATGTCGCTGGCCTTGAGCGGCCGGATGTCCGGAGCTTCGTACATTTCCTGAAGCTGCTCAATGTCGTTGATGATGCGTTCGACGTCCATAAATCACAATCATGCAATACGAAGCAGAATCGGTCAAACGAGGGTTGCTTCGCAATCTGCTGCACATTGCAAACATACACCATGCCAATCCCGGCTGCTTAGAAACTGATTTTACCGGAGGTTACCGCCGTTTGGGGCCTTTCGAGGGGTTGAGCGGCCTGAGACATAGGTAACAGATTGTACCGGACACATAGGTAACACTTTCCTCCTGAAGAAGGAGGGAAAGATGCCTTGGAAGGAGTGTTCGGTGATGGATGAAAGATTACAGTTTGTGGCGCGCCGGCTGGCGGGTGAAGCGATGGCAGAACTGTGCCGGGAGTTCGGGATTTCACGCAAAACTGGCTACAAGATCTTCGAGCGCTATCAGGAAACCGGTATTCAAGGGCTCACGGATCGAAGTCGCCGTCCCTATCGCTACGCCAATCAACTTCCGTTTCAGGTGGAGAATTACATCTTGAACGTGAAACGCGAGCACCCCAGCTGGGGTGCTCGCAAAGTGCGTGAACGGCTGATCCGCAGGTTCTCGGGGATTGCCATCCCAGCCAAGAGCACCATCCATGCGGTGCTGGACCGGCATGGGCTGGTGGAGCGGCGGGGCCGTGTTCGTCGCCGCGCACAGGGCACCCAGTTATCTTCCGGGCAGCGCCCCAACGAGCTCTGGTGCACCGACTACAAAGGCGAGTTCTTGCTGGGCAATCGCCAGTACTGTTATCCGCTCACCGTCACCGACCACGCCAGCCGGTATCTGCTCTGCTGTGAGGCTCTTTCTTCTACCCAGGAAGATTTTGCTTTTGCCGTGTTTGAAAGACTGTTTCGCGAGCGTGGCCTGCCCGCCAACATTCGCAGCGACAACGGTGTGCCCTTCGCTTCGGCTCATGCCTTATTTAATCTGAGCAAGTTGGCGGTTTGGTGGTTGCGCCTGGGGATTGGCATCGAACGCATCCAGCCTGGCCACCCGCAACAGAACGGCCGCCACGAACGCATGCACCTTACCTTGAAGAAAGAAGCCACTCGTCCCCCGGGCGCCAACTTCCTGCAGCAACAGGCCCGCTTCGACGACTTCGTTGCCGTCTTCAACCACCAGCGCCCGCATGAAGCGCTGGATATGCGTTGTCCCAGCGAGGTCTATCTGCCATCGCCGCGTCCCTACACCGGACTTCCCGACATCGATTATCCTCTCCACGACAAAACCGTCGTGGTCACTCGCTGTGGCCGCATCTGTTTGGGTCGCAAGAAGATCAACTTCAGCCAGGTCTTTGCCGGTCAGGCGGTGGGAATCAAAGAAGTGCACGACGACATCTGGCTGGTTAGCTTTATGGATTATGATCTGGGATACTTCGATCTGGAGGCCAGGGTGCTCGAACCCCTGGAAAATCCGTTCGGTCCAAAACTGTTACCCATGTCTTAGGTACGTTCTGTAACCCATGTCTCCGGGCTGGACACTTAGATTCTGGCGGAGAGGGAGGGATTCGAACCCCCGATACCCGTCAAGGTATGTCCGCTTTCGAGGCGGATCGTTTCAACCACTCACGCACCTCTCCGCGCCGTGAAAAAACGTGGTCTGGAGATATTCTAGCAGGTGCGCGAGCCCTTTCCCGAGGGTATCTATGCAGACTTATCGCGTTCCAAACCGAACAAACTGGGAAGGTCTACTCGTGCCGTAGAGCTTCTATCGGATCCACCCGCATCGCGCGTTGCGCCGGAATGTAACATGCCAGCAGCGCGATCGCCGACAGCAACGCAGCGACCGAAAGGAACGTGAGCGGATCTGTCGGTCTGACACCAAAGAGCACGCTGGACATTAGTCGCGTAGCGAAGAAGGCGACAACTGCTCCGATCACGACTCCTGCCAGCGTCATCCATGCACCATCGCGTAAAACGATTCCCAGCACGTGCGTTCGCTGCGCGCCCAGCGCCATGCGAACGCCAATCTCTTTGGTGCGCTGTCCTACGGTGTAGGAAAGGACGCCATAAATCCCTATCGCCGCCAGCACCAGAGCAAGCGCGGCAAACACGCCCAACAAGATCATGGTAAAGCGCCTGGTCGCGACCGTTTCAGCAACGCGGGTTTCCATGTTTTCCGGATCGTGGACCACCAGGGCGGAATTGAATTCAAGCAGGCGCTGGCGCAGCACCGGCAAATTGGTGCTTCCCGGCCTCTGAGTGCGCAGATACACGCTACCCCCCAGGCCCCGGCGCTGCAGTTCTTTGTCAGGGATTTGCGCGATCGGCAGGTACATCTGCTCGTGCAGAGGATTGGCTGCGTCGCTGGCAAGCCCCCATTGGTTCACATGGCCCACGACGCCGACGATCTGGGGATTGGGAACCTTGTCCGGATCGTTAGCGTCGATATTCATATCAAGGTACTTGCCGATGGGGTCTTCGCCGGGGAAATATCTTGCCGCCAGTGTTTCATCAATCACTGCAACGGCTGGAGCATGCTCATTGTCGGCCGCGGTAAAAAAGCGGCCGTGCTTTAGAGGAATCTGCATGACCTTTAGATATTCAGGCTCCACGACATATTGGACAGCCATGGGCAGATCGCTGCGGTTTGACGGGCGCGGTCTGCCGATAATCCAGAAGAATTCTTCATCGTCACTTCCCATCGGATCAGCGCCATCATTAAACGACACAGATTCAACACCGGGGGCGGAGGCCAGCTGGTCATGAATTTGCCGGGAGGCTGAGCGAATGGAATCCGCGGATTGCGTTCTGTATGAGGCGGGACCCGTGAGTGCGAAAGTCATTACGCTTTTGGGATTGAATCCGGGATCCAGGTTCCATAGTTGAATCAGGCTACGGATCATCAGGCCGGCACAGATCAGGAGCACGAGTGTGAGCGCCATCTCACCCACGACAAGAAATGCCTGCATCCCGCTGCGAGCACGTGCCAGAGCCCGACCGCTTTCAGTCAAAGTGCCGCTCAGGTTTCCGTGCACAGCTTTCCACGCCGGGGCCAGGCCGAAGGCGATCCCGGAAAGAACCGATATCAGAACGGTAAACAGCAGGACACGAAGATCAAGACCGATGTTTTCCGCTCGCGGCAGGCTTTGCGGCAATGCGGCCAGAGCCGCACTGGTTCCGAATTTGGCCAGAAGCAAGCCCAGTGCGCCCCCGGCCAGAGCCAGAAGAATGCTTTCAGTCAGCAGTTGGCGCACCACCCTCTTTTGTCCCGCTCCGAGGGCAATGCGAATGGCAAACTCCTGTTGTCGCGCGGTGGAGCGAGCCAGGAGAAGATTGGCAACGTTCACGCAGGCAATCGCCAGCACAGCTACAACCGCAACCAACAGGACCAGAAGAATAGGGCGGACATTTCCAACCATTTCTTCTTTCAAAGAAAGAATATTGGCTTTTCTGGCGGTGTCGATTTCAGGATAGGCGACTGCCAACTCGCGCGAGACGCGCTCCATATCTTCGCGGGCCTGCTGCAGCGTGACGCCGGGCTTGATCCGGCCAATGCCGTCAAGGCCCCAGCCTGAATCGCGCCCGTTGTAGAATTTGGGCTCGTTGTATTCTCCAACCGGGACGTAAACCTCAATTCTGGACCCGGTGCCGCGCTCAAAATTCTGGATGCTCAGATGGAAGCTGGAAGGCACAATTCCAATAATGGTGCGTCCAACGTCATCAAGAATCATTCGTTGGCCGATAACGTCAGGCCGAGCGCCGTACTTCCGCTTCCATAGCGCTTCCGTAATCATCACAGTGGGGTTTGCGCCCAAGCGGTCCTCGTCTGGGCTGAAAGTGCGGCCCTTGAGCGGGCTGACACCTAAAATCTCGAAGAAGCCTGCGGAGATCATCTCGGCGTGCAGGCGTTCCGGCTCTCCATTGCCGGAAAGGCTCAGCCCTGTACTGCGGTAGGCGGCCATGTTGGCGAAAGTTCGATTCATCCGCCGCCAGTCAACAAAATTTGGGTATGAGATAGAGCCGTTGTCGAAATTCGGAATCTTCTCAAACATCGAAACAAGCTGCTCAGGATGTTCGAAGGGCAGGGGGTTGAGCAACACGCCGTTGACAACCGAGAAGATGGCTGTGTTCGCGCCTATGCCGAGCGCCAGCGTGAGAATGGCGATGATGGAAAATCCCGGCGACTTAACCAACACGCGGAACGCGTAACGCAGATCCTGAGGGATGAGAGAAGCCATGCTCGTCAGCATATCTGTTTTGGACTAGAAAATCTCCTGCTGGTTAGCTGGGCGACTGATATGAAATGATCATGAAAGTTTTGAAATCTGCTGCAGCTCTGTTCAATATTCACCCTTCATCTTTGACCGCTTCCACCCGCGTCCTTTTGCTGCGAAAGAACTCCTGCAGGACTTCTGAACACTCCAGCGCCATCACTCCGGCAGTGACCTCCATTGTATGATTCAAGCCGGGATGGTTGAGAACCTGGAGAACTGATCCGGCAGCTCCCGCTTTGGGATCGCTGGCGCCATAGACCAGCCGCGACACGCGTGCATGGATGAGAGCGCCGGCGCACATCGCGCACGGCTCAATGGTCGTGTAAACAGTACATCCACCCAGGCGATGGTTGCCCAGACGCCCGGCTGCCAGGCGCAAGGCAACGATCTCAGCGTGAGCTGTGGGATCGTGGTCCAGCAGATTGCGATTGTGTCCCTGGCCGGCAATTTCACCGTCTTTGATTACTAATGCGCCAACAGGCACTTCTCCCGCTCCGGCCGCCAGCCTGGCCTGCTCCAGTGCCAGTGCCATCCAGGCAGCGTCAGCTCCGTACCGCATATCTACTGGGTTTTTCTCTATTTTCGCCATGGTCCAGAAATGCGCTCTTTTGTAAAGGATTCTACACGAGCGGCAGCTCTCCTTATGTTGGATTTGCGGTCAACCCCCGGTTGTTAACTCGTCTCTAAACAGTAATCGGCGTCCTACCTCAGCGGACGTTGGCGAGAAACTCGAAAAGCCCCGAGGGGCGAAACTTCGAAGGAGCAACGACATGAACAAGAAACTTATTCTGGCGCTGATGCTGGTCTCCGGTATGGCATTTGCGCAGACAAGTGGGAGCAGCGGCTCACAGACATCGCCGGATCAGCAACAGCCGAGCCAGTCGACCAGCCCCTCCACCAGTCCGAGCACGGACCAGAGCACACAACAACCCAGCACACAACCGTCTCAACCTTCTTCTACGGACCAGAGCAATCAAAGCGCAACCTCAAGCGCCACCAGTGGGGATCAGCAAGCCTCCATGAAAGGTTGCTTGAAGCAGTCCGGTGGAAATTGGGTCCTCTCCGCAGACAACGGCCAGACCGTGAATCTGCAGGGTGACAGTTCCATGCTGAAGCCGCATGATGGGCATCAGGTCCAGATTCAGGGAACTCGCTCGAGTGATGGTTCGCTGCAGGTCAGCTCCGTCAACATGATCTCTGATTCCTGCACCAGCAACCAGGCCAGCAGCACAGACAATAGTGTTTCCGGCGCGGCTGGAGCCGTAGCGGGCGCTGCGACCGGAGCTGCAGCAGGTGCTGCATCAGCCGGCCAGCAGGCTGCAGACCAAACTGCTGACGCAACCAAGAGCGCGGCTGACAGCGCAGCGAACAGCGCGAACAATGCTGCCACCAGCGCAAGCAACGCAGTAACGCCGGGCAGCAGCCAAACTCCAACTTCTGATACCAACAATGCCAATGCGCCGGCCGCAACCACCTCGAATCCAGGAGGAAGCCAGAGTGAGAGCGCCAGTGCTCCGGTAAACCCGCCGGCAACGGACCAGAGCTCTGCAGCTCAGAGCAGCACGTCGCCAAGCTCCACAACTCCGAGCACCACTGCACCGAGCAGCACGGACCAGAGCGCGACAACGCCAAGCAGCACGTCACCGAGCAGCACTTCTCCAAGCAGCACCGATCAGAATGCCGCTCAAAGCACTCCGAGCGCGCAGACTCCGTCGACCAGCACTACGCCGGGATCCACTGACCAGAATGCTACGGCGCCGGCCGCCAGCACTTCAGACCAGAACGCGGCTGACCAAAACGCGAATGCGGGCAAGCAAAAGCTGCCCCAAACCGCTTCTCCGCTGCCTTTGCTCGGACTTCTGGGCATTGGCTCCCTGTTCACCGGCTTGCTGAGCCGCCGGAAGAAGTAACATCTCGATCAACCACAACCAACGAAACTGCCCGGAGGAGTACAGGCCTTCGGGCAGTTTGTTTTGCGCAGTTGTTAAAAGCGCCGCCGCCAGCTACGATTTAGGGGTAAAGAGCCTGGAGGAGAAGCATGGTTACTTCAACGGAAGCGATCAAATTTGACATTTGCTGCGCAGCACGCGCTCTCTTCCGTGCGGGGCTAAGCGCAGGAGTTGCAGGACATCTGAGCGTGGTGATTGGTGACAACAAGATGCTGATGAACCGCTTCGGACCCTCCTTTGGCACGCTCCGCCCTGCCGACATCTGCACTTTTGACTTTGACGGCAAGGTGCTGGAGCACGATCCATCCGTCGATCCCTATGTAAATGACACGGTCGCGCTGCACGCGGTGATTCACCGGTACAACCCGCAGATTGTCGCTCTGGTCCACACTCATCCGCCTGTCACGGTAAGCTGGGGAACGTTCAGACAAATTCCCGAGATCTATGACCAGGAAAGCTGCATCCTTGCCGGCGACGTTGGCATTGTGGAGGAGGAATACACGGGCACAGCGGCGAGCGAAGATCGGGTCAAACCGTTTGCCGATGCCGTCGCCCGGCACGCAGCTGTGATCCTGCCCAACCACGGCGCGCTCACCTCCGGGCCGAATATCCAGGTGGCGCTGATGCGCATGATGCTGTTGGAAGGAATGTGCGCGCGCAATATCTCAGTGGCCATGGCGGCCCAGGCCACAGGATACAAGCCGCTTCCTATTAAGATGGAGCATGCGTTGACGGCGAAAAATGAGATCGCTGCAATGCCGGCGATCGCAGCCGTCTGGAAAGATACCGTGGAGAAGCTGCAGAAATCTGACCCGGAATTATTTCAGTATCGGCCCAAGAGCGCTGTAGCCTAGAAAATGCTTGCTGTGCTGTAAAACCTGAATACTTAGTTTCATCCGGGAGACGCAAGATGAAGATCGCAATTAGTCCGCCCACTCGAGCGGTCATGGGCTGGAACTTTGACGTGAGCGTGGAAGCAGGCGCAGATGAGAAAATCACCTATGTCGAAGTGAAGGTAAACGACTTTCCCCAAATCAAGGACACCCCAGGCGCTCCTCTGGACTCCTGGCAACAGACGCTCACGCAACAAGGAGTGTACCCCGGAGACAACAAGGCCGAGGTGCTGGTCCAGAGTACCGCGGGAGATGGCACCAAAAAAGAGACGCGCGCTGAGCGAAAATGGCGCTGATCACGCAGGTTGTTGCTGCGTCATGCAGTGAATCGCTCCCAGACCCCAGATGAAATCTCCGCAGTGGATGCCGGCAATCTCCCGGCCAGGGAACATCCCGGCAAGAATGTTGAGCGCGATGCGGTCATTCGGGTCATTGAAAGTCGGGACCAGGACCAGGTCGTTTGCGACATAAAAGTTGGCGTAGCTCGCGGGCAGCCGTTGTCCATGAAAAATAACCGGCCGGGGAAGCGGTAGCTCGACAATCTGCAGCTTGCGCCCTTCGAGATCAGTGACCGCGCGCAGCCGTCGCAGATTTTCCTGCAGCGGTTCGTAATTGGCCTCTCCTCGGCTATGCTCTACAACCGTGAGAACCGTGTCAGAGGCAACGAAACGCGAGATATCGTCTACGTGGCCGTGCGTGTCGTCGCCTTGAATGCCGTTGCCGAGCCAAATGACTTTTTCCACTCCCAGGTAATCCGCGAATACTTGCTCCAGATCGCGTTGCGTCAGCCCGGGATTTCTCTGTTGCACCTTACTCAAGAGGCATTCCTCGGTCGTCAGCATCAGGCCCTTGCCATTTACATCGATGCTGCCACCTTCGAGAACCACATGGTGGGGCTTACCCTTCTGTTCGATCACTGGAGTAAATTGCTCGAGCTTCAGTTTCTTGGCGATTCGATCCGGCAGCTGGTTGTCATGTTTCCAGTCCGGATACTTGGCCCAGGCATTAAAACGCCAGTTGGTGAGTGCAACCCCGCTTTGGTTCCTGACTTGGTTTCTGATGAAGATGGGACCAGAATCGCGCGTCCAGATTCGATTTGTGGGCCACAGGTGGAACTTCACGCGTTTGGTATCAACGTGACTGCGGCGCAAAACGTCTTCAGCCGATTTCTTTTCACGGGCCGAAGCGACAATCAAATTTACGTCTTCCGCCCGTCCCAGATGGCGGATGATATCGGCAAAAACCCAGGGAATGGCGTCAAATTTTCCCGGCCAGTCAGAACGGTTGTGCGGCCATGCCAGCCAGGTAGACGCGTGCGGTTCCCATTCGGCGGGCATGCGATAGCCAAGGGAGCGAGGTGTTGTTGCTGGCGCAAGCAACATTTTTTTGCCTGGCATCAGTCCAGAAACCTGTGCGTGATGCCGGCATAGCTGTCAATGCGGCGGTCGCGCAGAAAAGGCCAGTTGCGGCGGACATTTTCCAAGTGTTTCAAATCACACTCGCCGATCAGAATTTCTTCTTTGTCGTGCGCAGCCTCAACGATGATCCGTCCGAAGGGATCAGCGAGGAAAGAGCCACCCCAGAATTCCAGGCCTTTGCCGCTAGCGCGATTGCCGCGAATGTCGCCGAACTCATGTCCCACACGGTTGACCACTCCGACAAAAACACCATTGGCAATCGCATGCGCACGCTGAATCGTGCGCCAGGCGTCATGCTGTGTCGTGCCGAACTCAGCTTTCTCATCCGGATGCCAGCCGATGGCTGTCGGATAGAAGAGGATGTTGGCGCCCTGCAATGCGGTCAGTCGCGCGCCCTCCGGATACCATTGGTCCCAGCAGACCAGAGCACCCATGCGGCCGTAGTCGGTGTCAAATGCCTTGAAGCCGAGATCGCCCGGAGTGAAGTAGAACTTTTCGTAGTAAAGCGGATCGTCGGGAATGTGCATCTTGCGATAGAGCCCATTCATGCTTCCATCGGCATTCAGGACGACCGCTGTGTTGTGGTAAAGGCCGCGCGCGCGGCGCTCAAAGACTGAAACCACCAAAACCACGTTGCACTCGCGGGCGACCACGGCGAGAGCCTCGGTCGTCGGCCCAGGAATGGGCTCGGCCAAATCGAATAACGCTGCATCTTCGCGCTGGCAGAAATACTGCGTGCGAAAAAGTTCCGGGAGGCAGATAACCTGGGCGCCCTGTTTGGCGGCAGAGCGCACTTTCTCGGCGGCCCGGCGAAGGTTGTCGTCAGGGTCGGGGGAGCAGGCCATCTGAATCAAGCCGACTGTGAATTTTTCATGAACAGGCATTCGCAATTTCTCCCTTCAAGAATATCAAACCGCGCCATCGGGTTTGACTCTGCGCCGCACACCGTTTACTTTTTTAAGTTTGGCCGAATAAGTTCGATCGCAGAGGTGACGCGTTGACCAAGAAACATCAGGAAGGTTCAGGCATTGATCGCAAGCTGCACGATCCGGTGAGCGATAAGCTCTCTCCCGTCTTTCCGCTCGATTTGTCGAAGATCAAGAGTGTTAGCGATCTGGTGCGCGGCATGGCCGATACTGCCTTTACCGGACGCCAGCTCGGGGAAGCCGTGGATGTGCTGGAGGCCATGGCCCGCGACAAGGATTGTTTCGTCGTAATGACGCTGGCCGGCGCCATGACCGTGGCCAAGCAGGGACTGATCATCTGTGATCTGATCGAAAAAGGGCTGGTCAATGCGCTGGTTTCCACTGGCGCGCTGATGGCCCACGGCCTGGTTGAAGCCACCGGCTGCAACCATTATCGCTATGACCCCAAAATGAATGACGTGGAGCTCTACGAAGCAGGCTACAACCGCGTCTATGACACGCTGGAGCCGGAGCAGAACCTTGACCATGTTGAGTTGGTCATGGAAGAGGTCCTGGGTAAATGGGACCCGCAGCAGACCATGTGCTCATGGAAGCTGAACCGCGCTATCGGCGAGCACCTGAAAAATCACGCGAAAGGGCGGGGCATTCTGAAATCGGCGTTCGTGAAGAATGTTCCGGTCTTTGTTCCTGCGTTTACCGATTCTGAGCTGGGCCTGGACGTGGCGCTCAACAATCGCATGCGGGCACGCGAAGGCAAGCCGCAGCTGCGGTTTGATCCCTTCCTTGACCTGAACCATTTTGCTGAGACACTGTTGCAACAAAAGAAGCTGGGCATCCTGACGATCGGCGGCGGCGTGCCGCGAAACTGGGCGCAGCAGTTTGGTCCTTACTGTGAGTTGCGCGTGCGCCGCGCGGGCGAAGACGTCCCGCTCAAACGCTATCACTATGGCGTACGCGTCTGCCCGGAGCCGGTCTATTGGGGGGGACTCTCCGGCTCACCATATTCTGAGGCCATTTCCTGGGGCAAGTTCGTTCCTCCGGATGAAGGCGGCCGCTTTGGCGAGGTCTTTGTCGATGCCACGGTCGGCCTGCCGATCATGTGCGCCGCCTTGTTTGAGAGAGTGGGTAAGACCTACAAAAAGCCGTCTCTCAAGGCAAAACGCTAGATTTCCGAGTTGGACTCACAGGGCAAGGGATTGCACAACGGCAAGAGAATTGGGGATTGCAGATACAAGCCTCCCGCCATCCCATGTTAATTTTCTGTTGCATTTCCGGGCAGATTCGTCTATTCCAATAGTCCACCCCCAGCGCCACACAGGCCGCATCGTGTCCGGCTGCTATATGGCCAGTTAGGTAAACATGAATTGCAGACGACGTTGGCTGTGGATATTCCTGTTCTGGGTGCTTCCCTGGTGGTGTGCAGCAGAAGGCCCTGCCGGATTGCAATTGGAGACCGCGCCCCAGGGGCTGGAACTGACCTCTTGTGAGGACGGCGCGCATCTGCTGGTGATCGCCCGCAATTCTTCTACCGCCAGCGCGTCTGACCTGTCAGTCAGGTTCTTTTCCGATGTACCGGCAAAAACCTCTCCGGAATCGCTCTCAGCCAAGGCCCTGAAACCGAATGAGAGCGTCTCCTGGGAGGTGAATGTCACATGCACGGCAAGTTTCAGCGCTGGAGCCTTACAGGCTGTGCTGACCAGCCATGCTGCCGGCGAACAGGAACAGATCGTGACCAAATCGGTCACGGTCAAGCTGCGCGCACCTGAATCGTTTGACAACATTGCCGCCATTGACGTTAAGTCCACACTGGAGTCATTGACCGGTACTGATAAGGGCGAACTGAAAGTTGCCATCACGAACAAGACGGTTCGCCCGATCGAGCTCAGCATCACGCCCAACGGGCCAGACTTTATTAACATCGATCCGTCGGAAAAAAAGGGGATTAAAATCCAGCCGCTGCGCTCTGAGGTTGTGCCGTTCACAGTGACGACCAAAGGACGGGTCAGGCCGGGGAAGCAGCTTCTGTTATTTCAGGTGCGGCTTGAACTCGATGGGCGCATGCGCGACTTTATGGTTACGCGCGAAGTGACCGTCGGCGTGCTGGGGGAATCAGAAGTACTCAAGCTCCTGGGCGTTCCTTCATTGCTTTTTCTGCCGGGATTTCTCGCCGTAAGCTCGTTCCTGGCGCTTTGGCGCATGCAGATATTGCGCCCAGCCAGCGCCGCGGCATTCCCGTTGGACGAAAAGTCTTCCGGTTTTTGGCTTCTCTCTATTACGGCATCCATGATCATCAGCGGTGTACTCATCTGGCGCCGTGGCGATTTCTTCTCGTTTTACGGACTGCTCGATCTGATCGAGCTCTGGTCCGTATCCATCGTGCTGGGAAGCCTGATTTATTTAGTCTGGCGGGGGATCGTGAACTACAAGCTGAATGCCAGATATCCTACGCTTACAGACACCCCGGAACAGGTGTTGCACAAACTGGCGGAGCAGAAGAAGACCATGGACTTTCCCCGGCGCAATATCAAAGGGCTGGCGCGGCCGGCTTTCCTGCTTATGTGGCACGCATATGGCTCCAAGGCATTCTTCTCGCCGCAAATGGTGCTTGTCTGGCAAGATCATGCTGATGCCGCGCTCAGAACCAGGGTCCAGGCCCAGCTTGTCCGGGGAGGCAGCGTTTCAATCGTCATTGACGCTATCGAAAGCGAAGTGCGGAAGCTGAGAGCCAAACAACCATCCAATATCAAGTCTTTTCACTGGGATCAGGGTGATCAATTGAATTCCGTGCCGCATGAAGTGGAAACGGATAAATTTGAAGGACAGGCAAACGATGAGATTATCTTGCGCGAAGAGTAGCGAGCTAAAGGTAATCGGGGCATCCCTGACGGGTTGCCCCGATTTTGCCAGTCGCTTGGACTGTGCCGTGGATTCACCATCCCTTACAGGTGTGCAACCTATGAACCATATAGACCTCAAGGCCTAGGTTCATAAATCACAAATAATCCAAAAGTCGAAACTATTGTATGGCAAAAAAACCTGGGAAAACAACCGCAAAAATCACTCCGCTGGAGATTCAAAGTGCAAGGCTGTCGTTTGTCTGGGCACAAGTACTTCCAGATTTTCTGGGACAAAACTTTCCTGCTGGATCTCCTTTTGCCGGCCTGACAAGAAATTTTACCTATCCCGATATGTTCGTTCGCGCGCTCAATGGCTTACCCGGCGATCCAAAATTTGAAGTCCCATGGAAACGTGAGCAGAGGCAGAAATTCTGGATGATGTACCTCGTCCAGGGAATGCTCAGCGATGTTACGGGGAAACAGGGGTGGGAATATCTTGTGCCCCTGCGGATCGATCCGGGGATCCGCATCCAAGCAGACTGGTTTGCCGGCACTATTTTTGTTGATGCGCTCTATTATCCCGTTGGCATAGCCTTGGCCATTACCTTTCGCTGGGCGCCAGGCCTGTCACTGGAAAAGCTGATTCCGAAAGCATACGAGATCGCGAAAGACGGCAAGTATTCTCTCACCGGCATAGAGAAGCCGCTTTCTCTTAGCGATGCAGCCATTGCGATACTTACGGCCATGCGAAAACGGGCGCTTGGCGACGCGGCAATTTCTCCTGGCGGGCTACCGGACCCGTTCAGCATTTTCACCGTAATTCAAGCTGCCGGCGCCACTCCGGCCGCCGATGTTCGCAAGGATGGAGAGATATTGAAAGCGTTAGAAATACTTACCAATTGGCCATCGGATCGAGAGTTTGTGACGGTGCCTGAACTCGAGAAAGTCCTGCTGCAGACGAAAGGTAATCCTGGGGCGGGGTCGGCATTGTATGCGGAACGGAGAGGACGAGCGGTATGGCTGCCTGGGCTTTTCCGTACAATCGACAACCCAACGGAAGAAGAGGCCATTGAGCAAAGCAAACGCACCTCAAAGCTCGGCTGCTACCACCGGAATCTGCTGTTTGCCACCGTGCAAATTGAAATGTTGGGCCGGTTGATGTCTTATACGGCAGATATTTTTGATGGCGGGAAGCACGCGGTCGATCTTGGTAGTTCACAACGGACAACAGCGAAGAACGGCGCCCGCCAACTAGCCAAGCTATATCTTGGAATAAAGGAAAAAGGCGATACCTGGCGGTCATTCAGCGCACAACGGCAGATACGGGACAACTGCTTTACTGCTCTAAAGAAGGTGCTGAAGGAATCTGAGGAAGATGCGTTTCTTAAACTCATTGACCCGCCAGACGCCACAACCCCAAAAACGCAGGCAGCCAAGGACGGATGAGCCGAAACGCGGCTCGACCAAATAGCCGTGCAAGGTTTTCTTCCGTCCTATTCGAAGATCAATATCGCCGATGCAATCACTGTGGTCCACAGTCCGCGCTTGTCACCAACGCCGCTCTGGGTGATGTTGGTGGTGCGAACGATTTTGTTGGAGATGCGATAAATCTCCTTCTTCTCGTCCCAGGAAGTATCTGGATTGAACTCTACGTTGAGCGTGGTGGCGAGCATTTCGGCTGCGAGTTCTTCAGCATATTCGCCGGCAACATCGTCAGCTTCACCGAAGGAGTGGTGCTCGCTCAGGTAGCCGTATGTGCTGCGGTCGGCGGGCATGGCCAGGCCGATGCTGGCCGCGGTAAGACGATGAGGCTCGCGCGTCGAGTTTTCCGCCACCACGGCAAAGGTCACTTCGCCTGGATGGAGGTACTTCACGCCTTCCTTACGCGAGATCAGCTTGCAGTGAGGAGGGAAAATGGAAGAGACGCGAACAAGGTTCTGTGCCGCGATGCCGGCATCTCTTAAGGCCAGCTCAAAAGAGGTGAGTCTTTCCTTGTGCTTGCCCACTCCGTTGGTCAGGAAGATGCGCTTAGGCACCATGTCTAATCCCAATTTAGTCCGCCTCCCCAAAAGCTTTTTTAGTGAATGAAAAAAAATAACACACGCAGGGAGTCGAGCGGAGAGAATTTTCCGCGAAAATTTTTCAGGCGAAAAAAAGCCCGGTGTGCGCGCATCAATTTTCCCTGTATGCACTGAAAATGGTGCATATGGGATCAGCCATCAGCACCTGTCATCGAAAGTCAGGAAACTAGCATTTCTGCGATGCCGTTAACATTTTTACTGGGCTGATTGCTGACTGCTGAGTGCTGATGGCTGGACCTGCTTGATCTTGACGGCAATCTCGATAAAAGCCAGCGCGGCCCGGCTCAGCGCCTTGTCCTTGCGGAAGACCAGCGCCAGGTCGCGACGGATGGAGGCGTCGGCCATAGAAACTGCCGCCAGCACACCGGCTTTTACGTCTTCGCTCACATTGGAACGGGCGATAAAGCCCACGCCTACGTCGGCCGCCACAAAGCGCTTGAGCAATTCGCTGGAGTCCAGTTCCATGGAGATTTTCGGCTTCAAATTGCGGTCATGGAAAAGGTTTTCCAGGGCATCACGGGTTCGGCCGACCTTGGGCAGCAGCAGCGGGAAACGCACCACGTCGGCGATGGCGGCCTGCTTCATTTGGCTCAGCGGATGGCCCGGCGGAGCAATCATCACCAGTTCATCGCGATGGATGGTTACTACCGTGAGTCTCTTGTCATCCACCGGCGCCGATACCACGCCAAAATCGACGGAATTGTCGATGATCGATTCCATGATCTTGGCCCGCTCCAGCCGGCTGATCTGCACGCCGACGTTGGGATAGAGCTTTTTAAACTCGGCAAAAACCTCCGGCAGGATATGCAGGCAGGTGCCCTCGTTGGCTCCGACCACAATCTCCCCGCGCGGCACACGCTCCATCTCCGCCACGGTAACCAGCATGGTTTTGCGCGATTCCAGCGTCTGTTCCGCATACTGCTGAAAGACCTTGCCCGCGGCCGTTAGCGCGACCTTGCCGCCGCTGCGGTCAAACAGGCGCGCGCCCACCTCCTCTTCCAGGGCTCGAATCTGGGAGGAGATGGCAGGCTGCGTGCGGAAGCGCTTCTCCGCTGCGCGGGAAAAACTGGTGTGCCGGGCGACCTCAAGAAAGGTCTCTAGCTGATCAAAATCCATGGGAAGGGTACAGTCTAGTCGAGGAGTCAGAAGACAGCAATCAGCAATCAGCACCCAACATTCAGCCCTGAAACACTAATTAGGAGCTGAATGCTGACTACTGAGTGCTGATTGCTTAGAATGGTCGCGCCTCAAAATATGCGCGCGATTCTCTGTGAACAATACGGCGGCCCTGAAGTCCTGCAGATGGCTGACGATGTGCCCACGCCGCGCGTCGGACCGAATGGGGTGCTGGTCCAGCTGCGGGCCACGAGCGTCAATCCAGTGGACTGGAAATATTGTCGTGGGCTGCTCGACCCAGTGAGACCCGTAGTGTTTCCGGTGATCTGGGGTGGAGACCTTTCCGGTGTCGTGGCGGACGTTGGCATGTCGGTTACGCTGTTCAAGCCGGGCGACGAGGTCTTTGGCTTCAAGGACGGGTATGTCGCCAAGACCTACCGGGGCACATACGCTGACTTTGCTGTGGTGCCGGAGAAATCGCTGGCCAAAAAGCCCGTCAATCTGAGCCACGAAGAAGCAGCCTCGGTGCCGTTGGCAGCGCTCACCGCATGGCAGGCGCTGCTCAATCAGGGAAAGCTCAAAGCCGGGCAACGAGTGCTGATCCATGCCGGCGCCGGTGGCGTAGGCGTAATGGCGATACAGATCGCCAAAGCGTTTGGCGCATATGTCGCCGCTACAGCGAGCACGCGCAACCAGAACCTGTTGCATGAACTGGGCGTGGACCAGGCGATCGACTACACAAGAGAACAGATCACGGGTATCCGCCCTAAGTTTGATCTTGTGTTGGATGGTGTAGGCCACGGTGTCTGGGGAGCGTCGTTTCGTGCCCTGAAATTCGGCGGACGACTGGTGACCCTTACGGTCCCCATTCCTGCAGATCGTTCGGGCAAGTTCAAGTTCTTTGCCACAGCTCTTGCCGGAATCGGTGAAGGCTTTACCCGAGGCCTGATGGGAGCCAAACGATTGTTGCTCACACAGGTGAAGCCCCGCGGAGGCGACCTGGAAAAAATCAGTGCGTTGATCGAGGCGGGCAAGATCAAGCCAGTGATTGAAAAGGTATTTTCTCTGGAGCAGATCGCGGAAGCGCATCGGCTGAGCGAGCAAGGGCATGTGAGGGGAAAGCTGGTGGTGAAGATTATGCTGAGTGCTGATGGCTGAAAGCTGAGTGCTTGTTTCCCCCCAGCCACCACTCCTGACAAGTCTTTTACCACGATAAACGCTGCTTATCCCTCGCATAAAAACAATCAATTTCCTTTCTCTACAGACTCCCATTTATCGTCAAGCTGCGGAGGAGTTTCTTATGTCGTCTACCCAAGCTGATCCCAAGGCGGTGCTGGAATTCGCGCAGAAGAACGGCGCCAAACTGCTGGACCTGCGCTTTACGGATCTTCCTGGCCTGTGGCACCACGTTTCATTTCCTCTGGAGCAATTTTCTGAGGCGTCGTTTGAAGACGGCTTCGGGATGGACGGCTCTTCAATCCGCGGCTGGGCGGCGATCCATGAGAGCGACATGCTGCTCATTCCCGACGCGAATTTCTACATCATGGATCCGTTCACGGAAGCGCCCACGCTGGTGATGATCGCGGACGTGATCGACCCGGTGACCAAGCAACGCTATGACCGCGACCCGCGTTATATCGCCAAAAAGGCGGAAATGTATCTGATGTCGACCGGGCTGGCGGATACAGCATACTTCGGCGCCGAAGCGGAGTTCTTCATCTTTGATAACGTTCGCTTCGATCAGAAAGAGAATCAGGGCTTCTATTTCATCGACGCCGAGGAAGGCCGCTGGAATTCAGGACGGCAGGAAAACAATCTGGGCTATCGGCCGCGGTACAAGGAAGGCTACTTTCCCGTGCCGCCGACCGATCATTACCAGGACCTGCGCACCGAGATGGCGATGACCATGCAAGCCTGCGGGCTTGAGGTGGAGTGCCATCACCACGAGGTAGCCACCGGCGGGCAAACAGAGATTGATCTGCGCTTCAACAAGATGGTGCGCTCGGCCGACAACATGATGCTCTACAAATACATCGTGAAAAACGTGGCCAACCAGTATGGCAAGACGGTGACGTTCATGCCCAAGCCGCTTTTTAATGACAATGGCAGCGGCATGCACACGCACCAGTCTCTGTGGAAAGACGGCAAACCGCTTTTTGCCGGCGACGGCTACGCGGGCCTGTCGCAGCTTGCGTTATGGTATATCGGCGGGCTGATCAAGCACGGACCGGCGCTTTCGGCGATCATCGCGCCCACCACGAATTCCTACAAGCGGCTGGTGCCGGGCTTTGAAGCCCCGGTGAACCTGGCTTACTCGCGGCGCAACCGCTCGGCCGCGTGCCGCATACCGATGTATTCGGCTTCACCCAAGGCCAAGCGCGTTGAGTTCCGTCCGCCTGACCCAAGCTGCAATCCATACATTGGCTTTGCGGCGATGATGATGGCCGGCCTGGATGGAATCGAGAACAAGATCGATCCCGGCCAGCCGCTGGACAAAGACATTTACGATCTTGGTCCAGAAGAGCTTAGAAAAGTGCCGTCGATGCCCGGTTCGCTTGATGAAGCGCTGAACGCGCTGGAACACGACCACCAGTTTCTGCTGAAAGGGGACGTCTTCACTGAAGACCTGCTGACTACATATATCGACTACAAGCGCGCGAAAGAGGTGGACGCGATGCGGTTGCGTCCGCATCCGTATGAGTTCGCCTTGTATTACGACATTTAGCGTAAACAGTTGAAAACAATAACAACTGAGCGGGTACGTTTTGTGATCCCATCCGGGGACGTGGGTTACTTTGGAGACTTGGCTGTCGCTGCGGTGTGCGATAAAGTCCGCCCCATGGAACACGAAAAGAAGACACCCTCAGGCCAGGCGATTCTTAGAGACATGGACGTCTCGCATTGCAACAGTGCATTTCAACCAGATTTCGACAAATCGATTCACGAGTATGCCTGCCGCCGCAAGGCTGGGATTGTCGACCTGGGCACCGCTTTCGCCAAGTATATCCACATGTGCGGAATCACCGACGGTCGGTCACACGAAAACTGAGAGCAGTTTCTCGTGTCCACATAGGCAATTTACGTGATTTCAGCTCGGTACGTAGGTCACTTTCGATCTCGCAAGCGTTGAAATGTTCCATTTCAATCCACAGTCACCGAGTGACGCGATCATCCAAAGCGGCTAAACGGACTGTCGTTCCATGGTTCCTTTGCTGTTTACAGGCCGGGAACGTGGTTCCTTTGGTAACCACGGGTGGATTTGCCACCGCTGGTATCATGTGTGTAACTGACTCTAATATCTGCTTTAAGCGCATTTTGAACGTTCTCCCCCGCGGCAAAGTGACCGTCAGGCAGTAGCTCTTGTGTCAGCTGCGATTCCGGTCGCCGGCCATGGGAAGGAGAATGCATGACTCGCTTTCAAAAAATCTTCTGGCTTTGCGCGCTCTTTGCGCTGGCTTTCGTACCGCAAGGAACACTGCGCCTGATGGCCCAGCTGCCGCGTCCTGTCCCCGAAGCGCGGATTAACGTGGAAACCGAGCCGGGCGACAACTTCGGCGAAAAATTGCGCAGCTGCATTCGCCGGCTTGTTCCGAAGGGTGGCACTTGCGACGCGCTTTCCATCTCCGGCAAGCAAGTGGTCCGCATTGATCCATTCACCGAAGCTGTAGGGCCGCTCAGGGTGCTTCTGGGCAACGTTACGATTGAGGTCTCACAGCCTTGGGGCCTGCCGGACAACAGTGAACTCGAGGGCAGAGGAAGAAGCACAGTGTTGCTGCTTGCGCCGGGAGTGAACAGCGACTTTATTCGCAATGCCGGCGGCACGAAAGGAAATCACGAAATATTCATTCACGACCTGGTTCTGGACGGCAACGGCATCAACCAGACCGGCACCATCAGCACCGTCCGTCTGACGAATGTCTCGCGTTTCACCATTGAGCATGTGTCGATTCTCAACAGCGTGGCCCATGCAGTCGCCCTGGAAGATGGATGCAGCCATGGCAGGCTGCTGAACAACCATATCGAAGTGGTGTCTGCGGGCTCGGCGATCCGAGCCGGAAACGCGCCTTCCATTGGATCAGTGGACTCGATTGAGATCAGCGGCAACGAGATCAGCCAGGTGGCCAAAGGTGGCGGGATTTTTGTGGTCGGCTCCGGGCCGGAACTCGAACACACGCATGGCGTCAAGGTCAACGCCAATACGATTTCCGGCGTACGCGGCGCATCCATTGAAGTAGGCGAAGGCGCACAGGATGTTACCGTGACTGGCAACCACGTGGAGTTGAAAGGCGCGCCCGGTGGAAGCTCCAGCTCAACCGGGATTGCCGTTCGCTCCGCCAAGAACGTGCAGGTAACCGACAACGTAATTTCAGGCGACCCAGCCGAACACGAGCAGGTGGGACTGCTGGCGTGGGCCACAACCAAGCATGCTCCATTGGCCAACGTGACCATGGAAAACAACACGGTTTCCGATATCGCCGGGTATGGGATTCTGGTGGAATCTGGCGATGCCATCCATCTGTTGCGGAACACCGTGCGCCGCTGCGCCAAGAGCGAAATCCAGGTCGCTCGCGAAGCTACAGGCGTTACCCAGGTTGACAATAACCTGGAAGCGGGAAAGCACTAATCTAAGATCAAAACCTTTCCACTCGACGAGAGCGCGCCGGCCCAGGGCCGGCCGCGTTCGCAATCCATAAAAATTGAATCCATACAGCGTGTAAGCTACTCTCCTCTTCCAAACGAGGAGGCAGATGAGAATCCCAGGACTGATGGCCGCGGTGCTATTTTGCGTTTCCGCCGCGGCGCAAACACCTTCGCCCACTCCACCGCTGCTCCAGCCCGATGATCGCCTGAAAGTTGACCTGCTTCTGGTCGTCGCCCATCCAGATGATGAAACCGGCGCGGTTGCTTATCTGCTTCAGCTGATCGACCAGCACAAGCGTGTTGCCGTGGTCTACACCACACATGGCGAAGCCGGCCATAACAACATGGGGCCGGAGCGAGCGCGATCATTGGGTGCGGTGCGCGAGATGGAATTGCGGCATGCGCTGGAGAGTGTGGGCATCAACAATGTCTGGTTTTTGAGCGGCAAGGATACGCCCACGCAGAACGTACTGGAGTCGCTGGCGAACTGGGGCAACGGGCAGGTGCTGGAGGAGATGGTGCGGATGGTCCGGCTCACGCGTCCGGAGGTGATTCTAACGCTGCAGCCGGCATTTTTTGTCGGCGAGAACCATGGCGATCATCAGGCTGCGGGCGTGTTGGCAACCGAGGCCTTCGATACCGCGGGCGATCCTGCGGTATTTCCTGCGCAGCTTGCCGGGCCGGTGAAAGTCAACGAAACTCTGCTCGACGGCTTACAACCCTGGCAGCCGAAGAAGCTCTACTACCTGCCTGAATCATCGGGAGATAATTTTAAGAATACCGGACCAAGTTATTCCACGAATGGTATTTCACCTACGTTCAAGAAGCCTTACTGGCGTCTGGCCATGGAGACCTTTCAGTACCACCTGACGCAATATCGTGGCTTCATCGAGCGCATGAAGAAGATGGACGAGAAGCAGATTGCCGCACAGGAGAGTAATTGGGGCGGACCGATTGATCTTCTTCTTGCCAAATCCCATGTGCCCGGTCGTGTGACTGGTGATGTGTTTGAAGGAATTACGCCGGGTAGGATTGCATTTGTACCGACAGCTAGAGAACGCTATGAGGAGCCCGCTGCGTTTTCAGTGGAATTAGGCGGACCATGGAAGTTTTATGAGAATTATTATCGCGCACACGGGCTTACTAAACTGCCGAAAGCAAGCGTGCCGGAAATTTCCATCAAGCGTGGCGCAACTCTGATGATTCCACTGGAATTGCGCAATCATACGAGCAGCGCGAAGAGCATTTCCATTTCCCTCAAGCTGCCAGATGGTTGGACGAACGCGAGTGGGATAGGAAATCTGAATCTTGAGCCGCACTCCGACTATTACTGGCAAGTGACCGTTGACGCGCCAAAAACCGACACAAAAGAGCGGCAGGAGATCGAATGCAAGGTTGACGCGGATGGAAAGATGCTGAATACGGTCAAGCTTTCCGTCCGACTAGCGAATGGCGGATTGCCGCAGAATTGATGCCGCAGCTATTGTGCCGGTTTTGCAAGCGTTGATGGCGGTTCAGCCTGAAGCACGGCCTCTGCCAGTTTCATCAAGGTGTTGTGCCCAATGCCTTTCGTCTTGGAAAGATCGTCGGTATTGAACTGGATTGCCATGGCGACATGCTTGTCGGGAAAGTACTCCATCTCAGAGATGTACCCGGGGAACCAGCCGCCGTGGCCGTACGTGATGCCAAACTGTGTGTGGCGGATCTGCACGCCCAATCCGTATTCGTCGCCTTTGCCGGTTCGGGCGGGAACACCGGCTTCCATCACCGGCAGTATGCTGGGGTCAAACGCCTTGCCCTGATAGAGTAGCCAGGCCCAGCGCGCCAGGTCAGTTGACGTAGAGAGAAAGCCTCCGCCGGTCCACTCGGCTTGCGGGTTGATAACGAATTTTCCGTCATGAATGGTCGGGCCGGAGAAGCCGAACGGACTGTTCGGCATGGAGTAGCCTTGAACCAGCCCGGGGAGTGAGCGGCTGGTGGAGGGAATGGTGTCATTGAGTTTCAGCGGACGAAGAATCTGCTCGCGCACCTGATCGTAGAGCGGACGACGCGTGATTTTCTCCACGATGTATCCGGCCAGAATGAAGTTGGTGTCGGCATAGCTCCAGCCCTGGCCGGCAGGGAACTTCGCCGGCTTATCGAAGGTGAAGCTGAGGAGTTCAAGCGGCGTCCAGTTCTTGTCCGGATCCTTGCGTAACGCCGCAGTGAACTCCGGCGACTCGGCATGCTCCGGAATACCGCTGGTGTGATTGAGCATCTGGCGAAAGACAATCGTGTCAGCGTTGGGGAAGCGGTGAAACCAGGGTTCATCGGAGATCCAGCGGCTGATCTTGGCGTCAAGATCGAGCTTTTTCTCGAACACCAGGCGCATCATCACGGCAGCAAAGTACGTCTTGCCGATACTACCGGCCAAAATGCGGTCCGTGGGCTTCATCGCTCTACCGGCTTCGACATCAGATAAACCAGTGCTGATGGAGATAACCTGGCCGTCAGGCATTACGACCGCTGCCGTGGCGCCGGGGAAGCCGTTCTTCGCCCGGAGATCGTCCAGCTTTTGCTGCAGACGCTTCTGAAGCGTTGTTGTTGATTCTGCTTTTGTGAAACTGGAAACCTGGGCCGCAGCAATATATGACAACGCCGCCAGCAAGAGAATCGACGCAATGAATTTTGTTTTGATACCCGTAAACATTTTTTGACCCTGAGTATAGACGCATCCGGTAAGAAGATGTCATCACTTCA
>DATBHX010000014.1:0-48086 GCA_036557225.1 Candidatus Angelobacter sp. | reverse complement strand
CACCACCCACACCAGCACAGCAATTCCGACAATGATCCGATAGATGGCAAATGGTGTGAAGCCGCGCTTGCGCACCCAGTTCATGAACCACGCAACCACGCCCAGCGCGACGATGAACGAAACCACAAAGCCGATGATCAGCACGGTCCATTCCTGGCTGCTGGCAGGCATGCGGCCGAGTGGCTCACCGTGTTTGTGGCTGAGGGTCTTAAGCAGATCGTAGCCCGTGGCGGCGATCATGGTCGGCATCGAGAGAAAGAAAGAAAATTCGAGCGCTGCGCTCCGTGACATCCCAGCCACCTGTCCGGCGGCAATGGTCGACATTGACCGCGACGTCCCCGGAAACACCGCCGAAGCTGCCTGGCAAATCCCGATCCAGATTGCCTGAGGCAGTGACATATCTTCCATGTGTTCGGTTTTGTAGCCACTGCCAGGACGCGGCGTGCCGAACATTGCATCCACAATCCACATCACCACACCGCCGACCAGCAGCGAGATGCCCATCACGGTCAGGCTCTCCAGATGTTTTCCGATGACCTTGGTCAGCAGCAATGACGGAATCGCCGTGAATACAAACGCGATCATCACCAGCGTGAGTGGATGGGTCAATACAGTACGATCACCGCGTTCCCCCCGCGGAAAAGTTGAGAAAAAACGGGCGATCCGCGAGCGAAAATAAATCGGCAGGCAGAGAATCGCGCCCAGTTGGATCACGATGGAGTACATCTTCCAAAAAGGATCTTCTAGAGGCAGACCGAACAGTTTTTCAACAATCCGCAGATGAGCGGTAGAGCTGACAGGCAAAAATTCAGTAAGACCTTCAACAATTCCCAGGAAGACTGAGAGCAGGTAGTCGTGCAAAATTCCTCCGCGCCTAGCTTACGGGCTTTTTGGTTTCCACGTCATAGGTGGGGATACCTTGCTGCAAGGCATGCATCAGCTCCAGGGCCTGAGGTTTCCAGTCGCTATCGGCAAAACGCGTCGCGATCTCCTGCGCCAACTCCTGGCTCTTCTTTCGCGCCTTCTCGCTTTTGTCGCGATCGTGCGCCGCCTTGTACATGTCCACCAGCGCGGCCTGCCGCCACGCGGCGTTGTAGAGCGCCTCCGCCGCCTTGGGCGACTGCGGATGCTCGCGCGCATACTTCTCGTATAAATCGGATTCTTTTTCCGGACACTTGGTCTCGCCCTGCCACGAGCCGCACAGCTTGTTGTCAATCAGGTCAAACGACGCCATATCCGCCCACTTGGTACGGGGGAATTTTTTGATCAGCTCCTTCATGGTCCGGTCGTCCATGCCTTCGCGCATTGACGGGTCTTGTTCGCGCGCAGAAGGCCGGCGTATCACGTCCTGTTTTTCCAATTGCCAGCGAATATCGGCCGCGCGCCACAGTGCCTCACCCGCCAACGGAGAGCTGGGAAAATATTCATACAGCCGATAGTAGAGCCGCATGGCATCTTGCGCCGCGCCTTTGCGGCCGCCGCGCTGTTGTGCCTGGTTTTCTGAATCTACCGCCTCGCCATAAATGATCTGGTCGCCGTTGCGTGTGCCCGTGGTGATCAGGAAGGTATTGGGAATCCATCCCGAAATCTGCCGGTCGCTCTGCAACTCTGGATTTACGTCTACCACCACCAGCACGTGCGCCCAGACTTTGCCGCCAAGCGTGGTGCGGTCCATGACCAGGATCACGTTGCGCCCGCGCGATGCGCGCGCCAATCTTTGTGCCGTCGTGTCCGGCGAGACATACATATCGACGTCGCTGATGATCGTTCCTTGTTCCTTGTCCTGGCTGAAGGCGGTCGCCGTTGACAGAGCGAGCCACAGCGCGAGTATCGTTCGCGTCAGCGAAGTCATTGTGAACCTCATTCCGTCACCGAACCAAAGGTTTGAATCTTCTTTTCCAGTTTGTAAAGCAGGTCCATTGCCCGCGGCTTCCAGTCGCCTTCTGCGTACTGGTTGACGATCTGCTGAGCCAGTGCCATGGCTTTCTTGCGCGCAGCGTCGCTCTTATCGGGTTTGTTGTCGATGCGGTAGATATCGGCCAGAGCTCCCTGCCGCCACGCGGCGTTGTACAGAGCCTCCGCGGCCTTGGGCGACTGCGGATTCTCCTTCGCATACTGCTCAAACAGCGCCGACTCTTTCTCCGGACACTCGGCCAATCCACGCCACTCCGCGCAAAGCTTTCCTTCCAGCAGATCATACGCAGCCAGTTGCGCCTGTTTGCTCCGCGGATACTTAGCCGTCACGTCCTGCAGATATTTTTCTTCCGGCTGGGTCCCGGAGCGGGAAAAATCGGATTTCGCCAGCTGCCAGCGGATATCGGCGGAGCGCCACGCCGCCTCGGCAGCCAGAGGAGAACTGGGAAAGAACTCCGCCACGCGCGCGTATAGGCGCATGGCATCATTGGCTGCGCCTTTGCGACCGCCCCGCTCTTCCGCCTGATGCTCTGAGGCTACGGCCTGGCCAAAAATGACTTGGTCCCCATTGGCGGTCGAAGCGGTGACCATGGCCTGCCCCGGCACCCATCCACTGACTTCTTTCGAGATCTGCGCTGTGGGATCGGCCGCCATCGACACTTTGAACCACGGCTGGCCGTCAGCGTCTTTTTGCTCCTGGATCGTCAGGCCAACGCCGCGCTGCACCTGTCCTGTCTTCTGTGAATTCGCTCCAGCTGAGCTGTATAGAGCAGCTTCGCGGATAAGGGTTCCGCGGTCCACGGCGTGCGCCAGCGCTGCCGCCAGCAGAATCAGGACCAGCATTCCAATTTGCTTTCCGCGATTCACCTTCATCACCTTACACGGTTTTCCAGCAGTATGTCAGAGAAAAGCTGTGGCTCAACATTGCCGCCTGTCACCACTGCTACGATCTTCTTTGCTGCCGGTAGCTCTTCCGCATGAAACATGGCCGCAGCCGTGGTGACGGCGCCGCTTGGCTCCGCCAGAATCCTCGCCGAAAACAGCAGGCGGTGCATGGCCCGGCGAATGTCCTCTTCGGTTACCGTGACAATGTCATCCACGTATTTGCGGATATGTTCAAAGTTGATCTCGCCGATGCTCTGCGAGCGCAGGCCGTCAGCCGCGGTCCTCGCCGCGCTCTCGCCGGAGATCGATTGTATCTTGCCTGACCTGAGGCTGGCCTGCGCGTCGGCGGCAAACTCCGGCTCCACGCCAATCACCTTCGCCTTGGGATTTGACTCCTTGATGGCCGTGGCCACGCCGCTGATCAACCCGCCGCCGCCGACCGGCGCCAGCACCAGATCAACATCTGCCATGTCCGCCAGAATCTCCAGCCCAACGGTGCCCTGGCCGGCGATGATCTTTTCATCGTTGTACGGCGGAACGGCGATCAGCCCGTGTTCCTGCTCCAGCTCTTCGGCTTTCTTGATACGGTCTTCACTGGCCGGGCCCACCAGCACGATCTCCGCTCCCAAAGCGCGCGTTGCGTCCAGCTTTACCCGGGGAGCAGTCCTGGGCATCACGATGGTGGCCTTTACTCCCAGCGCCTGCGCCGCAAAGGCCACGCCCTGCGCGTGATTGCCGCTGGAATGCGCCACCACGCCCCGTGAACGCTGCTCCGGGGTAAGCGACGAAATTTTGTTGTACGCCCCACGGAGCTTGAATGAGCCGATGGGTTGCAGGTTTTCCGGTTTTATGTGGATCTGGCGCTCGTCCGCCAGGCGGCACAGCACCAGCGGCGTGCGCACAGCGATGTTCTTAAGCAGGCAAGAGGCTTGCTGGATATCTCCGAGGGTCACCATAGATGGTTGGCAGCTTCAGCTATCCATAGTAAATGACTTTGCCCCGAAAGCGCGCCCGGAGCCCGGCAGTGCTGGCCCGGCCGTCTGGGATATATGAAAAATTTATGGCTCCAATTGTGCCGCGGAGCGTTACACTCTCCTTCATCAAACTCAACCAGAAGAAGTTGTACAAACTTATTGACGAGGGAAAAGTATGACAAGAAACAAGACTTTGCGCGGAAGCATCTTGTTCGCGATCGTGCTGGCCATGTTATTTACAGGCCTGCTATTTGCCCAGAGACAGCCAGTACAAAACATCAATCCTCACCGCCACCCGAATCTTGCCGCAGCCCAGAGACTTTCCGGGCAGGCTTTTGACAAGATCGTCGCCGCCCAACAGGCCAACGAGTGGGACCTCAACGGCCATGCCCAAAAAGCCAAAGAGCTTCTGGATCAAGTCAACCGGGAACTCAAGATGGCAGCAGAAGCTTCCAACGAACATCACTAAAAAATTGAGTTTGTTCCACAACCGGCAGGAGCCCGGCTCCTGCCGGTGTTTTTTTTAAGCACCTTCTACGCCGGCCCACCCGGATTGACACCATACGAGTCCAGTACGTCCTTCAGCGTTACCACGCCTTCCAATTGATGAACGTCAGCCCGGTTGACCACAGGCAAAATGTCGACGTGGGCGCCGCTCATCCGCTCCAGCGCCAGATGCAAGGCGTGATCGGCGTGGACGTGGGGAAAATCCAGCGAGTCAAGCAGGCTTCTCAGGCTTTGCTCCGCTTTGTCGCCGGCCAAAGCGCTTTCAATCGCGCTGCGGCCCAGCAAACCCACGATGCTGCCCTCATCCATCAGCGGCCAGGCGCGGACAGCGCTGACGCGAACTTGCGCTGCCGCTGCACGCACGGTCATTTGCGCCGGCAGGGTTTCCATGACGGGGCGCATGATCCGCGAGACCCGGCGCTGCTCCAGTTCACGGAGCGCTTTTGCATTCGGAAGGTGAATGCCATCCTGGTGGGCCAGTGCTTCGTAGATCGGCTGCTTCTGGAAGCGGGAAGAGATAAAGAGGCTGGCCAGGTTGGCGATCATCAGCGGCACGATGACCGAGTAGTCACGCGTCATTTCAAAGATCATCAGCACTGACGTCATGGGAGCACGCACGATTCCGGCAAACAGCGCGCCCATCCCGACCAGCGCATAGGCGCCCGGCGTGGCGGTATAGCCGGGTAGGAAGTGATGGGCCACGCTGCCAATCGCGCCTCCCAGCATCGCGCCAAGAAACAGGCTGGGACCAAAAATTCCGCCAGCATTGCCGGAAGCGTAGCTGGTGGTCACGGCAAAGAGTTTCAGCACGACCAACAGCGCCATCAACTTCAAGGCCATGGTGCCGTTGAGCGCCGCGCCGACAAAGCTGTACCCCACGCCCAGGACCTGAGGCACAAACCAGCCCATCAGCCCAACCAGAATGCCGCCCATCATCGGATGCCACCAGAATGTCTTCTTCGGCAGCAACAGAAAGCGCTTGCGCATGCCCAGCAAAAGCTTGGTGAAGGCAACCGAGAAAAATCCGCCGGCAACGCCCAGCACGGCGTAGATTCCAAACTCCAGCGGATGGACCAGCTCATACTGCGGGACGTAGAACAGCGGATGGTTGCCCAGCATCAGCCGCAGTACGACCCACGAAGTCGCCGAAGCCAGCACCACCGAGCCGAGCACCGGTGCATGGAGATCGCCCATGACTTCTTCAAGCGAAAACAGCACCGCAGCCATGGGGGTGTTGAATGCGGCGGCAATCGCGGCGGAAGCTCCAACGGGCAGCAGCGCCTTTACCTTTTCCTGGCGCAAGCCAACAGCACGGCCAAGCACGGATGCGATCCCGGCTCCCACCTGCACCGAAGGCCCTTCACGGCCCAGCGGAATACCACTGGCGAGCGTAGCCGCCGTGCAACCGAACTTACCCAGCACCGTGCGCAGTGAGATGAATCCATCGCGCGCGAAGAGAGCCGCCTTGGTCTGGGGCACGCCGCTGCCGCGGGCATTGGGGAAATAGCGGTAAAGCAGATAGCCCATGGCGAGCGAGCCCGCGACTGGAATCAGGACGCGCCGCCACGCAGCGCTGCCCGGAGGATAAAGCCGCATCCCAAGGTGCTCGGTCAAAACAATAAAGGCGACAACGGCCAGGCCGACCAGGGCCCCAATCAACAGGGTCAGAACCAGGAAGATCTGCTCTTCGCGCCGCTCGGATTGGGGCGAGACCCAGCGCGTGATCAGTCGCTGGACTGCATTGTTGGGTGGGCTTCCGGCTGAGACAACACTCACAGCAATAGATTACTAGAAAATATCGTTCAGCGATTCAATCGAGCGTACCGGCTAAGGTTGATCGCTCGGCATTTGCGGGACTGCCCGCACCACGAAGCGCTGGGGTGATCGTGGGCTGCTGCCGAAGGGATAGCAGGTAATCAGAGTCAACGCGTCGTCCGACGTCGGCGCGAGCCATGCTATGTTCTGCGGCTCGACCACCTCAGTGCCGCGTACGACGTAGGTGCGCCGGCGCAATTCATGATGCCGCTCATCGTACCACTCCAGTTCGATCCTATCTCCTTGACGTACTGCCTCCAATCGCCGGAACCAACTGGTGCGATGGCCGGCCAGCATCAGGTTCCCCGGTTCGCCCATTTGAGCGCCCGTAAGCAATCGTGCCGGGCCGAAGGCCAGTGTGCGCGCGGTGGCTCCTTCCAGGATGATCTCGTCGTAGTGCAGTCTCGGGATCTGCAGCCGGCCGATTGGATGCGTATCCGCCCATGGCCAGGGCGGCTGTGCGTGTCCGGATTGCACGCTCTGCTGCCACGCTCGCCGGATCAGAATGCTTGCCAGTTCGCCTTTGGCATGAAGATACGCAGCGCGGGCCGTTAGGCCCGCGCCCGCCATGAGAGCAATGACACACAGCCAGCGAAGCGCTCTCATGAGATTGCTTCCTTCCGCGCTCTGCGCGTCAGCAGCCACAACAACGTACCCAGAAGCAGCAGTGCGAAGCCCAGAGTTTCCAGGAACTCGTCCGCGGTGCCCGTTGCCGGCGCGCCAAAGACTTTTTCCATGCTCCAGCCTGCCGGTAATTCGGTGGGAACTGCAGCCGTAGTGGATTGGCCGCTCGAGTTAACGACAACTTCTTCTACCGCAACCAGTGAGGTGAACTTTGTCACCAGGTGGTATTGGATCGCATGGGCAATCACGGCTGTGCGGACATCCGCCTTGCCCTTTTCATCCGACGAGCGCCACTGGTCCATCAACTCCTCCACCCGCTGCCTGGCCCACAGCGTTGTGATGCCGGGGTGGAAGCTGGCCTTGGAGGTGTCGAAAGCAATCGTAGTTTCGTATGGCTGGTTATTCGCGCTGGCGATCAGGTGAACCTTGCCTGTGCGGCCACTGGTGATACGTCCGTAAATCAGGAGCGGCTGTCGCATGAAAAGATCAGGAGCATGCGCAGGATAAACATCCGCCGCCTGCACGCCTTCGAATTGGAGCTTCACATCGGTGAGCACGGGGCTCTCAATATTCTCGAGCAGCCGGCCCATCCGCTCCTGCACTTCATGGATGTCGGCGATAGACGTGAACGTGCCTCGCCCGAACTGCGCCATCTTGGTGGCCAGGAAGGTATTGGGCGCGCTGCCGATCCCAACGGTATAGAGACGGGCATTGCCCAGCTGGCTGCGCAACGCCGCGAAGATCTCCTCTTCGTTGCCCAGATCGCCGTCAGTGAGTAGCACAATGTGGCGTAGGTAGCCGGGGATCTGCGGTTTCTGCATCAGGTCTTCAAGCGCGGGCAGCATCTCCGTGCCGCCGCCGGCCTGCAGGCCTTTTACAAAACGCCGTGCTGCGGCCAGATTGTCTTCCGTCGCCGGCAAAGGCTCGCGCGAGAACTCAAAATGGCCGCTGCTGAAGGCCAGGATGCCGAAGCGGTCGGTGGGACGCAGCCGGTCGAGCGCCTGCAACAGCGCTCCCCGCGCCTGTTCAATCGACGTTCCTTCCATGGAGCCGGAGACATCGATCATGTAGAGCATCTCCACAGGAACGCGCTGGGTTTGGGCGACCGTCGGGGGATACGCCGCCAGCAGAAAATGCGTTTCTCCGGAATTTTTGTCCGGCGAGAGGAACAGCGCTGCCTGCGGTTTATTGCTGTCGCCCCGCTGCACTTCCAGAACAAAGTCTTTGTTCGGAATCGTCTTGCCGGAAGAAAGCACGACGTGCTGCCGGCCGTCAGGCAACCGGCTTACCTCGATATCGTGCGAAACGCAGTGCAGCGTGGCCGGCTCGGAGCCCGTATCCAGATCAACTGAGACGGAGATATCATGGCCGGCGCGCGCCGTTGGATTCGTCTGGGGATTCACGACCGGTGGAGTGATCCGCGATGCATCAGCGACGCGCTCTGTGTCATAGGACCATCCGGTGCCGCTGTGCCCCACAGCCTGTGTGCCAGGAATGTAGCGCGGCCCCACCACCATGGGAAAGACCAGCCTGGTTTTGCCATCTTCCCACTTGAGCGGTTCTACATAGCGCATGCGCACATCCACTTTGTCACCTGGCATGATGTTGGCCACCGAAGCGGTGAAGATATTGGGCCGCTCCTGTTCCAGCAGCGCGGCGCGCTTACCCTGAGACTTCGCCGTCTCATAAGTTTTTTTGGCCTCTTCCCGCTCTTTCACTACGCTATGAATCACCCGGTGGCCGACGCGTATCTCCATGTCATAGACGGCGGCATCATGCGGCAGAGGGAAAACATAGATGGCCTCAATCGGCTCGAGGCTCGAGTTGATGTAATGCTGCGTGACTGTGGCCGAGACCACCAGTCCGCGCACGTCCAGCGTTGCGTCTGTATGCAACAAGGGAACGGATTGGTATTGATGCGAGTTCGGCGAGCGATACAGGAGCGAGCCCTCGCCCATCTGGGGCGGACCCTTCTCCGTTTCATGGCCCGATGCCAGCGGGCTGAAGACTACAAGTAGCGACAAAAGCGCTACCACCAAACAAATATAGAGTTCACGATTCCACCAGTTGCGTCTGCTGAGGGCCATGGCTTCCTCCAGTCTGAATTCCACGGCAAAACAGAAAGCAAGAAGCGGGCCAGCGCCTTGGTTATGGCTTTATCCAGGAAATTCAATCAGTTGACTTAAGAGAGGCGTGGCAGACCAGACACGCTCGTGTTCGGGTGGCAACAGACAGGGCACGGCCAGGACGTCAGCGCAGAGCGTTGACGTCCCGGCCTTCCACCTCCCCTTGCCTGGTGGAATTGATATGGGTTTCTACTGGCCGTTCGAACAAACCGACAAGTTTGCGTTCTGGAAGCTAAACCACCCGTTCACCGAGGTCGATGGCGACTGGCCAAAATACTGCAGAAAGACCAGGTCCTGGAGGTTATAAGTAAAGCCGTTCAAGGTGTAAGGGACTGCGCCAAAATTGGGGCCGCCCTCCAGCGGATCGCCATTTTCCAGCAGGCCGCCACAGCCTGGGTTGTCAACAAAAGGATCGTCCATCCACTCGCCTATTTCATGAGACAGAGCCGAGACATCCTGGGCGAATGCGCCGGTCTTGTCGATGTAGGAGAAATCGGCATAGGTCTGCGGCGAACTCGCGCTGCCAAAGGCGCTGTGATAGCCGCCAATGCAGCAACCACCGCCCTCGGTCAGGTAGGTGTCATAGGTGAGAGCAATGGGCAGGCTGCCGGGCGTAATCTGGCTATTGCCGCTGATGATCTGCTGCAACTTGGCATCAAAGAAGTTGATATCAACCAGGGCCGCTCGTACGCCAAACTCATTCGCGATCTTTCCCGATGACGCAGGAACGGGAATGGTGACGGTCGGCAGCACCACCAGGTTGAGCAGCACGTGATAGTTCGTGTTCGTGGAAACATCAGCCCAGAAGTTGCCGCGCTGGTAAGCGTCAACATACTGGGTGTTTCCCAGGTCGACTCCGCCCTGAACAAAATCAATGCCTGAGTTGAATATGGGCGAGAGTGCGGTGTTCTGGATCACACTGCGGCCGTTCGGCAACACGTGCGACGGATCAAAGATGCCGGTCGGCGTGGGATTGATAACAATGCGGATCGGAATCAAAAACGCAGTCACCGCGGTCGTTGTATTTGTAGTTTGCGGATTGGTCCCCACCATGGTGAAGCTGGTTCCGCCCGCGGAAAGGCTGCCCGTCCAGTTGGGAACGGTGGGGGCTGCCGGAGCCGCCAGATTTTCCAGATAGCGTGGAGTCAGGGTGACAAACTTTGGTGTGGGTTGTGTCTGCGCGATGGCGGAGTGGGCCACAGCGACGCAGATCAGCATCACAATCGTAGCAAGCGTGTTCGCGCGAACATAAGATCCATTGCGCATATGGATACCTCCTTGGCAACATGGATTACTTCGAGTGTCGGTCTAGTTGAATGTCTATCGGCCCAACCGGTAGGCCATAAGCTTCTTAGTTGGGCCAGTGGCAAAGCAATGGCACTGCTCGCCTGAAATAGCCCCGATCCTGGCAGGGAAGTTGCCAGGACCGGGCCAGGCAAGTGTCACTAAGCCTGCTTCAAGCAATGGATCAGTGCACCGCCACTCCGATTACGCCGGCCGAGAACGCATCGCAGCCGATATTGCCGCAGACGGCGATATCGGTCGTGTTGGCGAAACTCGGGAAGCCGAATGCAGTGGAGACGAAGAAGGAAAGATCCGTCGGCTCAGTTCCGGGGCCCTGAATATTGGCCGGTGAATTGTCTTCCACGTCGGACAGAAACAGGATGGCCGCGCTGGTTGGAACCAGTGTCATCCAGTAGCTGCCATTTTCAAGAACGGGGCAACTGACGCCGGTGATGGCAATTGTCACTTCAGGAAGGCCAAAGCCGCTGCGCCCCGTTGGAGTCACCGTTGGCACGCCCGTGCCGCTGCAGATGGTCTTTACCTGGTTGCCGCCAGGGTTGCCGCCTTCGGCCACCGAACCTTGCACAATGGACCATGTCACGCTGGGGACATCGGAACCCAACCCGACATCCTCCACCAACTCGTTGACAAAGAGCCCGCCAATTTGCCAATCAGTCTTCCCCTTTGCCCCTTTGAATTTCTTGGGCACATTAATGGGAATGTAGACAGTTCCCAGAATGTTGAAGAAGGTGTTGTTCCCATTCCACAGGCCATTGGGGTTCTGGCCATTGATATCGAAATCACCCGCATAGAATAGGCAAGGGTTGAGAATGCACGGTTCTTCTGTTCCAACCGGCGGTCCGCCAGGTTTTGCCTGGCCCATGTGTACCTGCTGCGCCATTGCCGCGCCAGACAGGCAAATCATCATAGCTACTACTGCAACTACCGCTGCCGATCCAACCATTTTCTTTGACATACTTTCTCCTTGCTTCGTGGGAGCATCTAGCTCCCTTGGTTGAACTAACTATTCGCGATCAGCACGAACGCTGTAGTTTGCTTGTAGACAAACTAACTACCCAGCATAGTAAGAGGCCTCTGAGGACTAGTGATAGCTATTTCCGCTAAGTTTCACCAGAATTAGAAAAAGTTTTGCACAGGAAAGATGAGGGAAGGTTAATGTAGCTTCCTGGTAGCGTTCTGTAGTTCTTTTTTGGGAAACTACAACGCTCTTTGGAAGCTAAGGAAGTTGCGAGGACTGCCAGAGGTATATTCTTCCTGAAAGATGAATGTTGTCTCAGAAAATGCGGGACCAGTTCCTTATTGGGAAATACAACGGATCAATGGGAAGGTAACGACTGCGTAGATTTAATGAAGTTCAGTCTTTCCGTAGCTTCCAGAACTTGTGACATGAAGTCAACCAACTGCCACTGCTCCTGCCACGTGATCTTGGCGTCCATATTCACGTGCACCAGCGCCGGGCTGACCAGCACCGCTTTGACGCTTGCCGGAGGGAGGTCTTTAGCCAGCCACAAAGTCTCCGATGCGGGAATGACCGTATCGCCCGCGCCATGCAGAAGAAAGACCGGCATGTGCAGGTCCGCTATTTGCCCGTGTGGCGAGACAGCGTCCATCTCGGCTTTGTGCAGCGTGATCTCTTTGAGCAGAGCTTCCTGAAGCAGGTCGCGATGGTGCAGCAGTTCGTCCATCTTCTGCTGCCCTCCTTTGCTCAGGGCAGCCGCGGTCTGGAGGGCCTGAGGCTGGTCCCACAGCCATTGCCGTAGTGCTTCGCGCGCCACCGGGACATCCTGCGGAGAGAAGAAATCTTCGAGGTGTGAATAGGCCAGGACCAGGACGCCGTACTCGTGCGCCGCCAGGGCAGCTTCCGTGCCGTCCGGCTTGGCAACGATATTAGCGGCAAAGAAGCGCGCTACGCGGCTCATATCGTTGTGGGCGCCGATGGCCAGTACAAAGCCGATGTTCGGCGCATAATCTTTCCGGTCGGCGGCCAGGAGAGCCAGGCCGCCGGCAAAGCTCAGACCAATCAGGCCGACGCGGCGGTTCATTCTGGTGCTCAACACCACGGACGAATCGCCAATGACATCAATGGTCCGCGCGGTCACGCGATAGTCGGCCAGGTCCTGCAACTCCGGCGTCATCACCAGCACGCCGGCGCTGGCCATGGCGCGCGCCAGGTTCCATAGCCGGGGATCCTCGATTCCCAGGTGATGAACTCCGTGCAGCAGCACGACGCCGCCGGGATTCTTTACGTCCTGCGGGACATAAAGCCGGTAGCGCAGCGGACCATGCGGCGTGATGGCTGTGCCGTCTTCTTCCTTGAACGCATGATTGGCGAAGCTGGCGGCAACGCCACCGGCATTGGGATTGGAGAAACGCAGCATCAGCGAAGTCGCGCGCAAATGCGGTCCTACGGGGTGCAGGAGCACCGCGCCAATGAGTCCGGTGGACGCAAAGATGACAAAAAGAAAGATGAAAACTTTCTGTCTGCGTGTAAACCTTGCCACTAGATCTCCAGGATCACCGGCATGATCAAGGGCCGGCGTGAGGTGGTCTTCACAATAAATCGTTTCAGGTCGGCACGAATTTTTTCTTTGATGACGCCGTAATCGGCTTTTTCTTCCGGCGTGGACCCGTCCAGGGTGGCGGAGACAATGCGCCGCGCCTCGTGCACAAAACCATCCTCCGAGCCGGCAGCGAAACCGCGCATCACGATCTCCGGAATCGATTCCACCGTGCCCTTTAGCTTGTTGATGGCGATGATCGGCAGAACGAAGCCGTCTTCGCTCAGGTGGCGGCGGTCTTTGATGACCAAGTCTTCCACCACATCCGTGCGCGAGCCGGAATCAATGCAGATGCGCCCCACAGTGACTTTGTCAATCTTGCGCGCGCCCAGCTCGTCGAACTCGAGCACGTCGCCACTCTCCAGCATCAGCACCTGGCCCACGGCGCCGTGCATCGAGCGCGCCATGTCGGCGTGAATACGCATCTGGCGATATTCCCCGTGAATAGGGATGAAATATTTCGGCTTCACCAGGTTCATGATCAGCTTTTGCTCTTCCTGGCTGGCGTGTCCGCTCACGTGTACCGGTGGATTGGTGCCGTCATCATAGATGACGTCGGCTTCGCGGCGGAAGAGATGGTCAATCATCCGGTAGATGCTTTTCTCATTGCCGGGAATAATGCGCGAAGAAAGCACCACGGTGTCGCCGCGCTCGATCTTGGCGTGCTTGTGGTTATCGACCGCGGCGCGCGAGAGCGCCGACATGGGCTCGCCCTGTGTGCCGCTGATCATTACGCAGACCTGCTGCGGCGCGAAGTCTTTGATCTGCCCGGGATGGATCAGCAGTCCCTCCGGTACGTCAAAGTAGCCGAGATCGAGCGCGATCTCCGCAGCTTCCGTCATCGAACGGCCTACCAACGCGATTTTGCGCTTGTATTCGCGAGCCATCTCCAACGCCAGCTTGATGCGGTGAATGGAAGACGAGAAGCAGGAGATAAAAAGCCGCCGCTCGGCGCGGGCAAAAATTTCGTCGAACTTACCGCGCACGGCGCGCTCGCTGGGGGTGTAGCCGCGACGCTCCGCATTCGTTGAGTCCTGCAGCAGCGCCAGCACATTGCCCTCTTTGCCGTATTCGGCAAAGGTATGCAGATCGAAAAGACGGTTGTCCGTGGGTGTGGGATCGACTTTGAAATCGCCGGTGTGAATGAGCACGCCCAGCGGAGTATGGATCGCCAGCGCGACGCAGTCCACCAGGCTGTGCGTGACCTGAATGGGATTGATCGCGAATGGCCCCAGGTTGAAACGCGTGCCGGCCCGGATCTCGCGCAGGTCGGCGTCTTCCAGCAGATCATGTTCGTCGAGCTTGTTTTCCACCAGTGCCAGCGTGAACTCGGTGCCGAAGACCGGGACCCTCAACTCTGAGAGCACCCAGGGCAGCGCGCCGATGTGGTCTTCATGCCCGTGGGTCAGCACAATGCCGCGGACTTTTTCGCGGTTCTGCAGCAGATAAGTAATGTCGGGGACGACAATGTCTACGCCGAGCAGCTCGGATTCGGGGAACATGAGGCCGGCGTCGACGACAATAATGTCATCGCCCCAGCGAACGGCCATGCAGTTCATTCCGAATTCGCCAAGGCCGCCCAGAGGAATTAAATGGAGTTTGTGCGAGGGCATGTCTCTACAGGTGATGCTATCAGAGAAACCGTAAGATTAGATGCGTTCCTCGGTGCCGTGGCGTTGGCAGAAATGTGCCGGACTACTTGGCGGCATGGGCGGTGGAGGTGGCTTGCATGCGGGCCAGCGCCTGCTGTTGCTGCTTGCCGAAGAAAGAGCCCGCTCCCCAGCCCCAGGGCGCGTTCAGGCAGAAAAGAAATCCGGCATAGCTGACGTAAGGCGCCGGAAGCACCAACGCCGCAATGCCCACCAGCGCCGCGATCACGACAAACCCGCCGAACTCGATGATCGCATGGCGCGTCACCAGCGTTTCGTATTCGTTCAATTCAAGTTCACGGCGCTTCTTGTAGGCGTGCTGATACAGAAGCGCCAGAAGCAGGTACACGGCAATCACGCCGGCGCTGTAAATCAGCCAGAGTTGAGAGAGCTCATGATAGCTGTTGACCATCCGCCTGAGCTGCTCTGCGGGAACGGTTGCGCCCCCGGACATCCCGCCAACCGCCAGAGTAAACAGGAACTTCAGCGGGTACACATAAAACAAAACCACAAAGATTAGTGCGGCGGTCAGGAAAACCGTGTAAACGGTTTGCAGGCCGTAGCGCCGGGAAAATCTGTAATGGAAATACCAGATGTGCACCAGAATCGCAAAGCAGATGGCAAAGGCGACAAAGCCTTTCATCGCCGCCACCAGTTCTCCAAAGGTGTGCGGCACTTCCAGCGAGACCACCAGCAGGGTTACCGCAAATGCAAAGACGGCGTCAGTGAATCCTTCCAGCCGCGTGATCTCGCCGCCGCGCCAGCGAAAATGTTTTTCCGGCGGCACAAGATGATGGCCTGCGAGTTCACGTACGGATGTGGACATAACGTGCGCGCCTATTGTGCCATAGCATCGACGATTGCGGGCGATGGCGCTCCTGTCCCCAGTTCGCCTTCCCAGCGCGCAACCACGGCGCTGGCCAGGCAGTTGCCGATCACGTTGGTGGCGGTGCGCGCCATGTCCATCAGCTGGTCAACGCCCAGGATGGCGAAGATCGGCCAGGTGGGCAGGTGAAAAGAATCTGCCGTGGCCAGCAGGATGACGAGGCTGGCGCGTGGAACTCCTGCAACCCCTTTACTGGTGAGCATGAGCGTAATCACCATCAGCAATTGCTGGCTGAAGCTCAAGTGAATGCCGGCGGCCTGGGCGACGAATACTGAGGCCAACGAGAGATAGAGCGTGCTGCCATCGAGATTGAAGCTGTATCCGGTCGGGATCACGAAGGCCACCACCTGCCTGGGCACGCCGAACGCTTCCATGGCCTCCATGGCTCGTGGCAGGGCCGCTTCTGAGCTGGCGGTGGCGAAAGCAATCGATGCTGGTTCGGCGATGGCCTTGAACAAACGCCGCAGGTCCAGGCGCGCAATCAGCGCCACCGGTATCAGGACGCCGCCAACAAAGACCACCAGAGCGGCATACAACGTGAGCACCAGCTTGATGAGGTTCCAGATCACGTCAAAGCCCATTGCGCTTACCGTGTAGGCAATAGCCCCAGCCACGCCGATGGGCGCAAACAGCATGATGATGTTCGTGAACTTGAACATCGTTTCCGAAAAACTTTCTGAAAATTCCAGCAGCGGCCGCCGGCGTTTTTCATCCACCTGCGCCAAAGCGATTCCGAAAATGATGCTGAAAACCACCACCTGCAAGACCTGGTTTTCCGCCACAGACTTGGCGATGTTTTCGGGAAACACATGCAGAATCAGGTCAGCCGTAGTTTGCTTTTGCACGTTGGCCGCCGGAGGCGCGTTCGCTGGTTGCGGAACACCAACGCCGGCGCGCGACAGATTAATGGCCCCCAGCCCGATGAACAGCGCCAGCGTTGTGACCAGTTCAAAATAAATGAGCGCCTTGATGCCCATGCGTCCGACCTGCTTCAGGTTCGAATGACCGGCGATTCCAACCACCAGCGTGGAGAAGATCAAGGGCGCAATGATGGTGCGAATCAGACGCAGGAAAATTCCACTCAAGACCTGTAAATCTTTGGCCAGGGCAGGGAAGTCATGGCCAATTTCCGCGCCGACAAAAATCCCGACCATGATCCATGTGGTCAATGAACGTCGCACCCAGGCATATGCGCAAAAGGCAATCAGAGCGATCCAGCGCGTGACGGCCAGAAGCGTCACGTTGATAGCCGCGCCGCTGTAGTGATTGATTGCCCATAACACGGCGGCAATGGCGGCGAGAGCCAGAAATACCATCAGGAAACGGCCCTGGTTCGCGGTTCTATTGTTCACCTTAGCAGGTCCTCCAGCTCAATTGAGCTTTCTGTCTTCTGGTCGCGATACTTTACGATCACCGGCGTATAGAGCGCCAGACCCCACTCGGCGGCCTTGCCTTTGCTCACGGTGCGCGATCCAGGCACCACCACCGCGTTTTCTGGAATCACCAGGGGCGAGTCCGCTGTGGAACGATACACCTGTTCGCGCACGATGTCATACACCGGCGTTGCGCGGGTGAGAATCACGCCTGCGCCCAGCACCGCGCCGCTGCGCACCTGCGTGCCTTCATAGATCCCGCAGTTACCGCCGATCAGAACGTCATCTTCGACAATTACCGGCGAGGCATTCACCGGCTCCAGCACGCCCCCAATTTGCGCCGCCGCGCTCAGATGCACCCGCTTGCCTACCTGCGCGCACGATCCGACCAGAGCATGCGAGTCAATGAGCGTGCCTTCGTCAATATATGCGCCTACGTTGACATACATCGGCGGCATGCAGATCACACCCGGCGCAACATACGCGCCCTCGCGGATCGACGATCCGCCGGGTACGACGCGTATCTTTTCGCCGGTGGTGAAGCGGCGGGCGGGAAAGGTATCTTTGTCGACAAAGGTGAGCGCGTCTCCGCCTGTTTCTTCCAGAACGCCGAGACGAAAGCCGAGCAGGATGCCCTGCTTTACCCAGGCGTTCACGCGCCACGAGCCGTGGTGTTTTTCAGCGGCACGGAGCTTGCCACGGGTCAGCGCGTCGCGAAACTCGTGAAAGAGCTGCCGCGCCGGGACTGTGGCTTCCGCGGGCAACGATCCGGCGGCGTAGAGCCTCTCAATTTCTGCCTGCAATCTGTGCATAAGAAGTTTGTTCAGGGCAAGTGCGGAGTATAAACGGCGCGTCCCGCTACCAGCAAACCAGCATCTTACTTATTTGGTAAATGAGTAAATTTGAGATCCCTCTCGCTTTGCGGGATCAGGATTTCGCCTGCGGGCCCCCGCTTCGCTCACGCCCGCAGTCCGGCTCAACTTACCAATTGAAAAAATGCCTGCTCTCAACATCCTCTATATCGCGTACCCGCTACTAACCGTCTCAGCCGAGTCTGCCGGCGGCGCGGAGCAGGTGTTGTGGACACTCGAGCGGGAGTTGGCATGTCGCGACGTTCGTACGACTGTTGCCGCATCGGCAGGATCGCGCGTCACCGGAGAGCTGTTTTCTACCGGTGATCCATGCAGCCGGCCTGATGACTACGACCGCCGCAACCAGGAACACCAGGAGAACGTTCTCGACTTGGTGCGTCAACGCGCCGGTACACCTGCGGCATTCGATCTCATTCATGACATGTCTGGCCGTTTCTGGCGGCGCGCCGGTGAAATCGACATTCCCGTGCTCGCCACAGTGCATCTGCCCCGCAGCTTCTATTCGCCTGATAGCTTTTACAACGTGGCTGCCAATGTGAGCTTCAACTGCGTCTCCCACGCGCAATCCGTCACGTTTTCAGATTTGTTAGGAATGATCGGTGTTGTGCCAAATGGCATTGCGCTTGATCGATTTGCGGCTGAGCTTTACACAAATGGCAGCGGAAAAGGCTTGCAGCGGCAAGGCCTGCTCTGGCTGGGCCGCATCTGCGAAGAGAAAGCGCCACACCTGGCGCTGGAGATTGCCCATCGCGCAGGTCTGCCCATAACACTGGCCGGGCAGGTTTACCCTTTCTCTTACCACCAGCAGTATTTCGAACGTGAGATTGTTTCCCGTCTGCAGCACATGCAAAACGCCAGCTTCGTCCCGTCGCCTTCGTTCGAACACAAGCGCCAGTTGCTGCGGGAAGCACTGGCGCTCCTGATTACTAGTCAGACGGACGAGACCAGTTCGCTGGTGGCCATGGAGGCCGCTGCCTCGGGAACGCCCGTCATCGCGTTCCGGAGAGGCGCGTTGCCGGAAGTGGTCCGCGAGGGTGTCACCGGTTCTCTTGTGGACGACATTGACAGCGCGGTCACAGCCTGCCACTCGACTGCCGTTATTGATTCAGAGGCATGCATCCAGCATGCTTGCGCAAACTTCAGCGGCACCGCCATGGCTGATGCCTATTTCGAACTCTACGAAAGAATAGTTCGAACGAGTGTCGTACGTGGATTGGCTAAAGCCTAGTCATGCTGCGAAACTGAGAGCATATTTCCGTCGGGATCTTTGAACCAGGCTACTTTCGCCCCACTCGGAGACGCCCAGATGCCGAGCTTATCCTGGTCCATGCCAGGAAACCGTTCAAAGGTCACGCCCTTCTTCGTCAGCTTACTGACGATCTTCTCTATATCCGCAACCTGCCAGCCCAGCACCGTGAATCCCGCCGGTTTGAATTTTGGCGTCTTGGCCAGACGGACCGTCACGCCGTTTGCATCCATGACCAGCGCGAAAGGGTCGTCGCTCACAAAGCCAAGCCCCAGCACGCCTTCATAGAAAGGCCGCGACCGCTTGGAGTCGTGGATGGGAACAAAAGCCATAATCATCGCCGTGTTGAGCATGGGTTGCCTCCGTCGCCGGACATCCTACGCCTTACTGCGACAGCAGGCTAGTGGGACGAACAGCACAGCAGAAAACCTCAGAAATAATGCAAGAATTTCTGCGCTCTCCGATCTATCTCTGAGGGATGTTCTCCTAGGTGGGCACCCCGAATACGGCTATCGCACCTTCCCGCGATAGCCGTGTTCGGAGGTGATGCAGGGCGGCTGCGCTAAACGGCGCAGCCGCTTTTTTTCGTTCTCTCAGGAAACACGGGGCCCCGACGCGCCCGGGTTTGGCGCGGTGGGGTGCAATCAACTGAACATCTTCTGATAATGCCGATACCAGTTGCTTTGGAAGAGTCCGGCCGGATCATACTGCTGCTTTTTTTGCAGGAACTGCTGGAACTGCGGATAGCATGCCTCCACCTGCGGGCGCGTGGCAAAGCGATGATATGTGAGGTAATAGCTTCCATTGTGCTTGATGGCCAGGTCGATCAACGAACGAAAGCTGCGGGCCGAATTCTCAATGCCTTCGGGATCATGGGTCACGTGCAAATTGAAAACCACGCAGGCGAAGCGATCTTTGGCCCAGGGCATAAAGCTTTCATCGTCGCGCTCAATCATCCGCACTACGCCATAGATCACGTTGGCATGCTCGCGCCGCAGAGTTTGCGCTGCCTCGTCCATGAAATCCACCAGCGCCGGCCGCGGCACATCAATTTCCGTGATCATCTCCGTCGCCGGCACGCGCACGTGCATCTTGCGGTCAAGATCCGCATGATAATCGTCCAGGTAGGCGCCGAAGAGCTGTGAGTCAGACCAGTAGACCTGCCCTGAGGTCTGCGAATACCGCTTGCTATAAAGATCAAAGGCCCGGCGCTTGTGGGTGTGCGCGTAGTAGGTGAGCCGTGCCCAGTCTTCCGGGCTGAAGCGCGTGGGATTCTCCGTGAGCGGCGTGTTCGCAGGCACCTCCTGATAGCAGGAGAAGACGCCGCGGTGCAGGAAGCTGGGACGGCTGCTATCGGTGGCGAATTGGAAGTCGCCGTAGAGATAGCCGTTTTGAATGCGCTGCTCGAAGGCGTCAGGGATGTCCTTGAGCTCGCGAAGCTCGACAATACGGCGCACCTTGACTCGTTGCCGCAACCGCAGCTTGACCGAGGTGATGATGCCAAACATTCCGTAGCCGCCGATGGCCAGACGGAACAGCTCAGGATTCGTCTGCCGGCTGCATTCATGCAGCTCGCCATCAGAGTCCAGCAACATAAAAGATTCCACGTTACCGATGATCGGTTTTTGGTTCAGCGCGCGACTATGAATATTTGACGCCAGCGATCCGCCAAGCGTGAATCTGTCCGCACCCGTCTGTTTCTGTACAATGGACCACTGAAAATCCTGGCCCGCCTGCTCGTCATGCAGATATTGGATCAGCTCCGGCCATTCGATCCCGCCTTCCACGTCGATCAATCCTCTCTGGCGATCAAAACCCAGTACGCGCTTCAAACTGCGTGTATCGATCAGCACGGACCCGTCCGCGAACTGCTGGCCGCCCATGGAGTGCCGGCCGCCGGCTACCGAAATCGCCTTGCCGGACTGCCGGGCATCACGAATGATCTGGCGGCATTCATCGGGAGAGCCGGGCCTAAGGACCTGCTGCACCTGTGCGGAGTTCAACTGCGAGTGGACATCATTCACAGTGATGCCGCTCGGTGTCGGAATTGGCGAGGTTGCGGTTGGAAGCGCTGCAAGTGGGCGCTTTTCCGAAGCGCATCCGCCCAGCCAGATGCCGGCTCCGGCGGCTAATGACGTTTTGAGAAAATCGCGACGAGAAAAGGGAAGTTTGATTGGGTTCGACATTTGCGCTGCTCCATGAAGCCGCAATTCACCTTGCGATGGGCGTACGGCCTCAGGGGCAACAGTAGGCCGGCAGGGAAGCAGTCTCAAGCGGCATACAGCGGCAGGCAGCGTATGTCATGGAATGCCGCCGCAAAAACAAACGCCCTCAGATGAACTGAGGGCGTTCGGGTTGAGTCTGGCCGCGTTAGTTGTGGCCGTGGTCTTTGCCTTTATCGTTTCCGTTGCCGTGATCACCGCCTTTGGATTGACCTGAGTTCTGCCGTGGCGGCGGACCCTGATCACGGTGCGACGGGACCTCACGATCATGCATCTGTCCCGCCGGCTGTCCGTTGCGGATGTTGTTCACCTGCTGCGGTTCCAGCGGCCGTCCTGGATGGTCTTGCGAAGCGCCCTGGCGCTGCGCGTAAGACGGGTTCTGCGGTGGCGGAGGAGTCCGCGTTACCAGCGGCCTGCGCTCCATCGGCGGTCCACCCGGTCCTGGCTGTCCGGCCGGGTGATCGTTCTGGCCTGGACGTCCATTATTGACCTGATTGTTTTCCGTCGGGTTATCACGCCGCGGCACCTGGGCCGGCAGCGTGTGGATGCTCTCCTGCGGATTGTCCCTTCTGGGGACTTCCGCGGACGGCGCTGTGTGAACCGTGTCCGGCCGATTGCCCTGCGGCGGTCCGCCACGATCATTTGAGCGCGGCGCTGGTCCGCGGCCGACTGTGACAGGATTACGGCTTTCTATATGCGGACGGGTACGCTCAACCGGAGGATGGACTTCCGGCGCTCCCGCATGCACCGCACGCACGTCAGGCTGGACCTCCGGATGCGGAATGATCCGCGCCCGGCCAATCGCATTCACATCGACGCGAACTGCTTCACGCGCCACAGGACGTCCGCCGCGAAATACTTCGGTGGAGACTGCGGTTGGCGCCACGCGCTGATAGGCGTAGTGAACGTTTTCCACGTTGCGAACATTGATCACGTTCACAATGTTTACGTTTACCCGCACATTGGTTACGTTCACCTGGCGCAGGTAGACATCACTGTGGTGATACCAGGGGAAGAACGGATCACGCGGACCCAGCGGGAACCACACTTGCACGCCCGCGCTCGGGCCGCCGACGAAAGCCACCAGCGCCGGCGCGTAAATCGGTCTTACACCAACCACATATGATCCCGGTACCCACGCCCAGCGAGGACCAATCAAGACCCAGCGTCCGTAGTGGAACGGCGCAAATCCCCAGGGCTCTTCTTCAACCCAGGTCCAACCCCAGGGTTCGACCCAGGCCCAGCGTCCGTAGCGATAGGGGGCCCAATCCACGGCCACTCCGGTTGGATACCAGACTTGTCCGTAGTCGGAAGTCGATTGCCATTGGCCGTACTGATCAAGGTCGTCATATCCGGGCACATAGCCGCCCGTGTATTGGCGAGAGTTGGAAGAGAGATAGCGACGGTCGCGGTCATTGCACCAGCTGTCAAAATCGTCGTTGCCTGGCGCCGAGACAAAAGCCATCTGCACCTGGTCAGTGCCTTCCAGCTTTACTGACTGTCCGCTATGCACAGTCTGCGAGATGCCGTTGCCGCTGATCTCGAGGTCGCCGCTATTGACCGTGACCAGAGTCGTGCCGTTGTCAGCATAAGTTTCTACGCGATAACTTCCCGGACGCAGCAGGGTAAGCGCCGCGTTCGGCGTATCGATCTCAACCGAGTTGCCGTCGAGAATCTCATACGCGCGGACGCGCAGCGTTCCCTGCGCCAGACCCAGCTGCACGATCTGGTCGCTCAGGTTGGTGGTGGTGACGTCAGTGGAGGATGAAACGCGCACGGCGATGTTGCCCGTCTCCAGCTCGGCGCGCCCATCGTGCTCGGTGTAAATGCGGTCTCCGGCGGTCATCGGGTAGTTGAGTACTGCCTGGCTCCACTGGTCCTCGCCGGAAGGTTGAAATGAAACCGTGCCGCTCACGTAGCCCAGTCGCGCGACGCGGCCCGGAGGATCACCGCCTCCCTGATCGTTATTGTCGGGCGGATAGTTGTCTTGTCCAAACCCGAACATCGGGGCACATAAGAATGCCACAAGAGTAAATATCGTCAAAAACCACTTTTGATGTTTTGCCTTCATTTTCTCTAATCCCCTCCGCGCTGTTTAGAGATCCCCTGTGATCAACAACACAGCAAGAAAATCCGGCCCCATTGCAACTACTGCCACGCTCCATGGGGTCACCGCTAATTGCATCAACACCGGCAGAATATCCAAGTTTCGCAGCCGCGCAAGAGCAACACGCGAAAAGCAGCGGTGCTTTTCACTTCTTTACGTTTTTACATTTTGATTTACGTGGGGGACTTTCGTGGCGCGATAAAGGCTTAGATGCAAGTTGCACCGGCCGCGCCCAGTGATTTTCAATCATAGGTTTTTATTCATCGCCTTATTCATCGCCTGCAGCTGCGGGCAATGCAGCATAAAGAAGAGGCGAAGTTCGGTCAATGGTCGAATCTTATAGATCAGAAACAGAAGCGTGCACCTGCAACAATCCCACTTCGGCGGCAATCTTTTCCAGTTTCGATCGCGTCTCCGGCTTCACCGGCAGCATAGGCAGGCGCAGTACTTCCTGAATGCGGCCCATCATCGCCAAGACAGCCTTCACCGGCATGGGGTTTGATTCCAGGAAGTTGGCCTGCATCAGGCGCAGATACTGGCGTTGCAGGCGGCGCGCCCTGTCCCAGTCATTGTTGAGCGCCGCGGCCGTGAGTTCTGACATCTCTTTGGGAATCTCATTCGAGCAGACGGAAACAATACCTACGCCGCCCAGGGCGATCACCGGCAGCGTTACGGCATCATCGCCGGAGAAGACCAGGAAGTTCTCGGGAACATGATTGAAGACCTCAGCAATCTGGCCGATATTGCCGCTGGCTTCTTTTACGGCAATGATGTTGGGAATTTTTGCCAGGCGGCCAAGCGTGGCCGGTTCGATGTTGGCGCCGGTGCGGCCTACCACGCTATAGAGCATCAATGGCTTGTCCACGGCTTCGGCGAGGGCCTTGAAGTGCTGGTACTGGCCTTCCTGCGTGGGCTTGTTGTAGTACGGTGAGGCCGTCAGGATCGCGTCCACGCCTTTGCGGCGGGCGACCTCTTTGGCCTTCTCCACCGCGTCATAGGTGCAGTTGGAAGTTGCGCCGGCAACAATGGGAACGCGGCCTGCCGCCACTTCGATCGTGATATCGATCACGCGCAGCCATTCGTCTTTGCTCAGCGTCGGCGTTTCGCCGGTGGTCCCGCAGGGAACAAGAAAATGAATGCCGGAGGAGATCTGCCACTCGACGAGCTGGCGCAAAGCTTTTTCGTCGATGCTCTGGTCCTGCTTGAAGGGGGTAATGAGCGCGGTGCCGCAACCTTGTAGTTTCATCGTGTTTTAGGATAACAACTCCCTCAAGGATTTGGTAATTGGGTAAATTGGTAATTTGGTAAATGAACGGCGGTTAAAACATCGACCGCGTAGGCCCGGAAGGTGGGAGCACGCTGGTTTTAAATTACCCAATTGCCAAATTACTCATTTACCAATTTCCTAAAGCTGGTCCACGATTTCCGGAAACTCGTAGAGGCCCGTCTTACCTCTGATCCACTCGGCGGCGCGGACAGCGCCTTCAGCAAAGCCCAGCCGCGACTTGGCGTCATGAGTAAAGAGGATGGTGTCATTGGCCGAATCCATCATCAGCAGATGCATGCCCACGGTCTCGCCTTCGCGCACGGAGGCGATCTCAACTTTTTCTCCTGAGCCGGACTCAAGGATCTTCTGCAGCGTCACCGCGGTCCCGGACGGCTTGTCTTTCTTGTGCACATGATGGCGCTCCACAATGCTGCCGCGATAGTGGTGTTTCAGGATCGGGGCCACGGCCTGCACAGCCTTGAAGAAGAAGTTCATGCCGATGGAAAAATTCGATCCATAGAGCACCGCGCTTTTGCGGTGAGCAACCAGCTCACGAACTTTGTCCAGGTGCTGATACCAGCCCGTGGTTCCCACCACCACGGGAACGCCGGCTTCAACACAGCGAATCAGATTCGGAATCACAGCATGCGGCGTGGTGAAGTCGATAACTGCGTCAACGCCCTGCAGCGTCGCCGGCGTAAGCGCGCGGCCATCAGGGTTGTCCTGGCTGGCCAGCGAGTCGACTTCGTGATGGCGCTCTTTGGCTACTTCGGCCACCAACGCGCCGGTTTTGCCGCGCCCCAGCACCAGAATTTTCATGCGAACACCTCTGGATCAACCTGGGAGAAAAACGTGTGATGCAAACGTGAGACTACATCGGGCACGTCATCCTCATCAATGACAAAGCTGATATTAATCTCTGACGCGCCCTGCGAGATCATATGCACATTGGCGTCAGGGATGGCGCTGAAGACCTTCGCGGCAATCCCCGGCGTGTTCTTGATGTTCTCACCCACCAGGCAGACGATGGCCTTGCGGCCCTCATATTTCACGTCGGCCAGGCGGGCCAGGTCCGCGGCGATGGCAGCGATCGACTCGTTCGAATCCACGGTCACCGAAACGCTGACCTCAGAGGTGGAAACCATGTCCACTGGACAGCGGTGGTTGGCAAAGACTTCAAAAATACTCTTGAGGAAACCATGCGCCATGAGCATGCGCGTGGCCACCACGTCCACCACGGTAATGCGCTTCTTGGCGGCAATAGCCTTGAAAATATTTTTGCTCTTGGGCGCCGTAGCGGTAATGCGCGTACCTTCACATTTGGGATTGCGCGAATTCAGGATCAGCACCGGAATATTCTTCTGGATCGCCGGGAGCAGCGTGGCTGGATGCAGCACCTTGGCGCCGAAATAAGCCAGCTCCGCCGCTTCTTCAAAGCTGATGGTCTTGATGCGGCGCGCATCGGGGCAGAGGTTGGGATCAGTGGTCATCATACCGTCCACATCAGTCCATATCTCAATCCGCTCGGCGTTCAGCCCCGCGCCGACGATGGCTGCGCTAAAGTCGGAGCCTCCACGCCCCAGCGTAGTGGAGATGCCTTCGCGTGTGGCGGCGATGAAACCGCCCATGACCGGCACCAGTTTGCGCTCGAGCAGCGGCTTGACGGTCTCTGCCAAACGGGCATCGGTCTCTTCAAATTGCGGGACGGCCTTGCCGAAGTTTGCGTCGGTCACGATGCAACGCCGTGAATCGACATGCGCGGCGCTGATCTGGCGCTGGGAAAAAGCTGCGGCTGCGATCTTCGAAGAGACGCGTTCGCCAAAGCCTGAGATGGTATCCGTGGTTCGCGAAGTCAATTCGCCCACGGCAACCACGCCGCGCAGAAGATCGTCCAGGCCGTCAAAGTCGGCTTCCAGTTCGGGCGCGATTTGCTCAAACGCATGCGTACCCAGCAGGTCAGAGGCGCAGTTGTAATGGCGCTCGCGCGCGATGCGGGAAAGCTCCAGGGCTTTTTCACGATTGCCCGCGCCGGCGGCATTGGCCATAGCCAGAAGCTGGTCGGTAATTTTGGCCAGAGCGCTTACCACGACGACAGGACGTTCCTGTAGGCGTTCGCGCACAATAGCGGCAACGCGATCGATTGCCTGCGCGTCCTGCACGGAGGTGCCGCCGAACTTCATCACGATCATCGGCGATCACCATCCATAGGATTGTGAAGCGGAATCTCCTTGTCCACGCGCGAGTTCAATGTGACGATGATCATATAAGATCGAAGCGGTTTTTCGGAGCTGTCGCAGATCATTCCCGCGGAATAGCCGTGGTCCGAAAAATCAAGAGAGTCAAGTTCCGGTGACGACTGCAAACTCCTGCGCTCATCTTCAAAAGCAAAGCCTTGTCCTGCAAATTCCTCCTTGTAGTATCTTTTCAGGCGAGCGCAGTCTGAATTAGTGGAATAGATCGCCGTTGCGCTCGGCCAGCCCCATTGATGCGATGTCGTCAGCTCCGTGAGCCGGTCACCGGCAGGAGGTTTGATCTTTTGCAGTCGCGCTTTTGTGAGGGATTCATCCTTGCGATTCCGATACCACCTGGTATGGGGGAACACGAATATCCACCAAATAGCAACAGCGCAAAGAACAACGAAAATGATCAGGAGAGTGTGCCTGCGCCATCTCGCCGGCAAGTGAATTCCCTCGTATCTCATCGCCGATCACCTGGAACGGAATTGAACAACCAGCGTCTATCAAGCACGGGGTTTTGACCACATGATGATGAAATAGGGACGAAAAAGGCCTTCCGTGTCGGTGCAGCTCAGCCTTGCGATGTATACCTGGGAAGAAAAGGAAAGCGACCTGCGCTTCGTTCGGGACGATTCATTTCCTGAAGACTCATTTCCGAAAGAGTCATTTGTGCCGGTGTAGGTAAAGCCATGTTTGGCAAACTCTTCTTTGTAGTGTAGTTCCAGGGTGCCGCAATCAGACTTGGTGGCATAACTGCCCATTACCATCGAGATACTACGCTGACCGAAACGCAACGGTCCGATCTTGCCAGGATCGTCGCCTGGTAGCTGCTGAAAGCTTTCCAGCATCGACTTGGCTCGGGCGGTGCCCGCGTCAAGGCCGGGCTCGGCCTCGCTTCCCTCTGAGCGGAACGGCCATTTCTGCGGATACAACGTCCAGAAAGCCGCTACCACCAGCAGCACAAATAGGACGGTCAGAATGCCAATACGGCGTTCTTGCTGTGCCGATTCGTTCACCCGAGGTATCCCTGCGCCTTAAGCAGTTCGCCGTTGAGCACTGCCGCGCCGGCGGCGCCGCGGATCGTGTTGTGCGAGAGCACGGTGAATTTCCAGTCGAAGATATTGCAGGGGCGAAGGCGGCCGCATACGGAAGACATACCGCGTCCGCGATCACGGTCGAGCCGGGGCTGCGGACGGTCCGGGGCGCGCTCATAAATCACCGGCTGCTCCGGCGCCGTGGGCAGCTTGAGCTTCTGCGGCAGGCAACGAAACTCATTCCACGCCGCGATGATCTCTTCCGCTTCTGCCGGTTGGCGCAGCTTGAGCGAGACCGATTCGGTATGCCCGTCTTCCACGGCCACGCGGTTGCAGTGCGCGCTCAACGTGAGGTTGGCCGGGACGATCTGCGAGCCGTTCAGCGTGCCCAGCAGCTTGCGCGACTCGGCTTCCATCTTGTCTTCTTCTTTGGCGATGTAGGGAATCACGTTGCCCAGGATGTCCATGGAGGGCACGCCGGGATAACCCGCGCCGCTGATGGCCTGCATGGTAGCGACAAAAACCTTGTCGATGCCGAAGCGATGATGCAACGGCGCCAGCGCCAGCACCAGGCCGATGGCCGAGCAGTTCGGGTTGGTCACCATGAAGCCGCCGTTCTTCTTGTACCAGCTCTGCGCTTTGATCAGCGCAACGTGGTCGCCATTGACCTCAGGAATCACGAGCGGAACTTCTTCATGCATGCGGAAAGCCGAGGAGTTGGAGACCACGGCGTGCCCGGCTTCAGCGAAGGCAGGTTCGATCTGCTGTGCTGCCGTCGCATCCAGCGCGGCAAAGACCAGACGGGGCGTGCTCTTATCGGGCGCCGCCGTCGAAACCTTCATCGCGGCGATCTTCGCCGGAATCGGCGTGGCCAGGTTCCACTTGGCGGCTTCAGCGTAGGGTTTTCCGGCTGAGCGGTCCGATGCCGCGAGCCAGGTAACTTCAAACCACCGGTGCTGGTCAAGCAACTGTATGAATCGCTGCCCGACGGTCCCGGTAGCGCCGAGAATGCCGACTGGAATCCTAGAGTTCATGTGGGAGCCTAAGTGGTGATTTTAACATCTGCAGAAAATCTCACCACGGAGACACTGAGGCACGGAGGCAGGACTTCTTTCTGAAATCTCGAGCGAAGCGAGAGATCCATATCAAATTACTGCGGCGAATATCAAATCGTAATTTTCCTGTCATGTCTTCGTAGACGATATGGATCCCTCGCTGGCGCTTCGGGATTCCAGAAAATGAGCACTACCGCTTGTTTGCAACTTCAATCGGCGGCAGTCGCCGTGGCAGCCGCCGGCTTTCGCTTGACCAGGTATTCATCCACCAGCACCATGACCAGCGCAGCCGTCGGGACAGAGACCAGCGCACCGAGAACACCGGCCAATGATCCGCCGAGAGAAAGAGCAATGATGACGGCGAGAGGGGACAAGTTGAGCGTGCGCTTCATGATTCGCGGAGAGAGAAATACGCTTTCAAACTGGAAATAAATGGCAAAGAAGATGATCACGCCGACCAGCTTCTCCGGCGAATCCAGGACGGCCACGACTGAAGAGAGAATCACCGCGCTAATGGGACCGGCAATGGGCACGATGTTGGCAATGCCGGCGAACATCGCCAGCAGATAAAAGTACTTGAGACCGAGCGCCCAATACACCACCAGGCTGGAGGTTCCCAGGCTCAGCATGAGCAGTCCCTGGCCGATGAGCCAGTTGCGCATCCGTCCCCTGGCTTTCAGGAGAGTGTTCGCGAGCCGGTGCTGGTGGTTGAGAGGGAAAAGCGAAACCGCCCATCTAAACGTGCGCTCGCCATCGATGATGAAATAGGCCGTGAGAATGACCGCCGTGAACAAGCCAAAGATTCCGCCGGCCACATTCAGAAAAAGCCCGCCCGCGCCGCCAACGATTTCTGCGGCGTATTTCTGCACGGCCGCGGGATCTACCTTGGCGGCAAACGGCAGGTGCTTGACGCCTTCGCTGATTTCATTCATGTGCCGCGGCCAGTCGGCGGAGAAGTTGCGGGCATCGCGAAATACCGGCGGCAGCGCGAAGACAACAAACAGCGTCCCGGCCAGCACCAGCATCAGGACGAGGAAGATGATGGCAAAGCCGCGTCCCGCCCGCCAGTTAGCGATCCGGATCCTTTGAATCACTCCAATAGCCGGCGACAGTACCACCGCAAACAGGGCACTCGCGTAGATCAGCATCAGCACGTCGCGCACGGTGTAGGCGACCCAGAGCGCCAGCGCGACGCCAAAAAAGAACAAGATGTCAGACCGGTGATTGTTCACAGGAATTGATAATTGGGCGAGAAGAATTTGGTAATTGAGTAATTTAGTAATTTAGTAATTGAGATCGACCGCTGACACCAGCAAAAATTACCAAATTACAAAATTACCCAATTGCCAAATTCCCAAATTCCCTCAGTCTCTCACCACCTCAATACCGGTTCCGGCCACTGTCATCTTGATGAGCCGGTACTGATCGTCCACCCACAGCAGCCATTGGGTTGAGTCCTCATGGCTCTGATCGTTGAGCCATGTCATGGTTTGCGGGCCATTGGTTTCCAGTTTGATCTTGTTCAGTTCGCGCTCGCTGCCTTTTACCATGACCCGGTCCTGGCCCACCAACTCCAGGGTCGCGTTGCCGGAGGCATGCTGGCGAGGAACCAGGATCACGAATTTGCCGGTGCCGCACAGCAGGTCGTTATTCTTGCGCTGGCAGCCGGTGGCCAGATACCACCACAACAAGACCTCGCGTTGAGAAAAGAAGTTGTCATCGAGAATGACCGTGGAAACCGGCAGCATGTGCGGGACATCGATTTTCTTCTGGTCGGCGGGGATTACGTGCTCCACCAGAAGCTGGTCCTTGGGTTCGACGGAGGCTTCTTCTTTCTGCGGAACGGTAGCGTGCCATACGTACGAGCGCAGCTCGCCCTTGGCCGACACCTGCATTTCGGCGGTCTGGTCGGCCTTGAATTTGCCGTCGTCAAATTTGATCTCTGAGCTGGTGGTGGAATAGGCGGAACGGCGCTCAGCGTTCACTGTCTCAGTGATGCTGAACGTTTCAGTGCCGACGCGCCTGCCATTCAAGTAGATGCCGAAGCTCCCGGAGTCGGCCACTTTGGCATTGCCTTTGTCTTTGTTGTTCTGGTTCTGAGGCTTATCGGCTGCGCTCAGGCAGAGCGAGCCTGCGATAACGCTCACAAGAATGGCCAGCTTCACTGCTTTCACTTTTCTACCTCCGCTTGTTATACCTCTGTCAGCAATTGCGCAACTTCCGCAGCAATCTGCTCCACCGGCTTGTCCATCGTCTGGACGCGAAAGCGCGCCAGTTCGTAGTCTGCGCGCCGGTTTGCAAAAAGCTCGGCGAACCGCGCTTCCTGCTCTGCCAGCGGACGCACTTTTTTCTCCGCCTGGCATCGACGCCGCAGCTCTTCCAGCGGCGCTTCCAGCAGAACGGTGATCGCGCCGGCCTGCTCCAGCAGTGCCCGATTCTGGGGCTGCACAAACGCGCCGCCACCCAGCGCCAATACCAGATCGCTTGAGCCGGTCTTCTCTTGCAGCAGATCGCGCAATGCAGCGCTCTCTGCCTGGCGAAACCCGGCTTCACCGGCGGAAGCAAATATCTGGGCCACGCTCTGCCCTTCACGTTGCTCGATCAGGTCGTCGAGATCCTGGAACTGGCAGCGCAAGCGCCCGGCAAGCGCGCGTCCGACAGTCGTCTTGCCCGCTCCCATGAACCCGATGAGCGCTACACGCAGCATCTAGCGCAAAAACTCCACGTGCGTATCCGCACTGGAGTGACTTCGATTCACTCGGGTCATAGATTCTTCTGCCGGTACAGCCCGCTTTATTGCTTCTTCACGCGGATTTTACCATTGATAGAGTCGAGCTCAACCGAACTTGAGCCGGAATTGGAGGTGCCTGCAAAGGAACGTCCTTGCGATTGAGGGAGGTTGGGATGAGGTTTTTCCTCGAGAGGGAACTCATTTTCTACTGAGCCGGTGCGTGTATGTGCGGAAAACTCTACGGAGGCGCTCTTAGGCAGCCACATATCGATTTCGCCGCTGTGGGTGGTGAAGATGTAGTCGCCGCCGCCGGAACAGTCGCCGCGATAATCAACGTTACCGCTGGTCGTCCCCACAACTACGCGTGGCCCCACGACGTTGCTCATGTGCACGGGGCCGCCGTTCGATGACACATCGACATGCGTGGTATTGATCCCGGTGAGACTGACCGCGGCGTTCATGCTCCTGATGTGCAGATGCGACTTGGCCATGTTGTGCACTTCAATCTGCCCGCTTTCAGAAGAAAGAGTAATATCGCCGCTGATACCCTCAGCCGTGACCGGCGCCGAAACCGTGTTGACGTTTACCACTGCGCCCGGAGGCACGGCCACTTCGAAATCCACCTTGGCTTCATCGGGCGTCGGCTTTTGTCCGGCAATGGCGTGCGTGCGCAACTCGACACGCTGCTTGTCCGCCGTGGTGTTTAGGTCGACTTCGACTTTGTCAGAGTGTGTGGTGTAGGCCACCACGACCTGGCGTCCGCTGAACGCTGAGCGCAATGCCACCGAGCCGCTACCGTTCACGATGGTAATGTTGCCGCCTGGAGCCAGTTCCAGCTTGGCTTCCTTGCGAACGTCGGCCGCGTTGGCCGTGGCGGCGAAGAACGTAAGAGTAAATCCGGTGATGGCGAGTCGAAGAGTGGACCGGCTGATCTGAGCCGGTTCAACGGTTGCGTTCGTGGGGAACAGGTTCATGGCCGTTAAGCCTCCTCGTCCGCTCAAGGCAATGAGCGGGCAGTTGCCATCTGGTAGAGCATCTCTTTCTGCTCGTAAGCTTGCTGTAAAAGTTCTCTGGCGTAAGGATCATCCGGATCCTGGCGCGCGGCCCGCTCAGCGTCAGAAATGTACGAATTTACCTCACGCAAGCTGTTCTCATAAGCGCCGCGAGCCCCGGGGTCATCCTTGGCCACCTGGGCGATGAGTTGCTGGTCATCGCCATCCATGTTTGTAGCTGGATCAGCAGGAACATTCTGCGCCGAGAACCGGCCTGAAGGCAACTGGCGCGTTGTGTAGTTATTCAGCGCGACGGCAAACAAGATCACCGCCGTGAGGGCGAGTGCCCATCCTAAAGGCGTCCAATTTTTCGCTTGGGTCGAGGTTTTCGTCAAATGTCCCGTCAGGGACATTCGACCCTCCGTAGCGGGCAGTAGCCCTTCACGATGCAGTGATTGTTCGATATTGTTCCACACGCGTGGATTGGGATCATGCATCGGCAGAAGCAGTTTGGCCTGCTCGGCGATGTAACGCAGGTCCTCGACCAGGGCGCTACAAGCCGCACAACCCTCCAAATGCTGTTCCTCTTCCGGCTTGCCCCCCGACTCAATTATGTAAGGCAGTACTTCCTGGAACTGCTGGCAATTCATTGTTTTGTCCTCTCCCACCTAACTTTGCAGGGAACCATGCGCCCTTCCCCTTTCCGGCCCTGCGCTAACGCGCCCAGGGTCCGGTCAGCGCCTGGATTTTCACTTGCTGCTCAGCCCTCTGTCTTCTATCTGCGGGCGGCCTTTTCGGCTCTACTGAGCTTCAACAAATCGCGCAGCTTCATGCGCGCTTTATGCAATTGCGACTTGCTGTTACCAATCGAACAACCCATCATTTCCGCAATCTCGTTGTGTTCGTACCCTTCCACGTCGTGCAATACAAAGATGATCCTGTATCCCGGCGGCAGGCTTTCAATCGCCCGCTCCAGATTTACCCGATCAATCGACCCGGCCAGCACGTTGTCCCTGGCCCCGATATCCTTCTTCGGGCCGTCCTCATGCTGCGGCTCCAGGGCCTCATCCAGCGAAACCTCCGGCAGGCCTTTCTTTCTCAGGTGCATCAGCACCACGTTTACTGCCAGACGGTGTAACCACGTGGAAAACGCCGATTCCCCCCGGAATGTCGCTATCTTCCTATACAGCTGCAGGAACGCTTCCTGCGTCAGGTCCTCGGCTTCAGCGGTGTTTCCCGTCATCCGCAGACACAGCGAATACACACGGCGTTTATGCAGCCCATACAAGGCCTCAAAACATTCCGCGTCACCGCCCTTGGCCCGATCAATCGCCTCTGCTTCGGTTAGCCCGGATGCGACTAGTTTTTTTGCTTGTGTCAATTTGCCCTTTTGAGGCCGCTTGATCCCTTTGGATGCGGCATTGTAGCTGCTTCGTTGTCCGGCCAGCCCTGTTTTCACTCGATTTACAGCCGGTTACGCGACCCCAAGGCCCGTTGGCGGCCCTACGGTTTTCAGTATACGTCTTTACCGGTGTATGGCCCGATTCGGCCCGACTCTAGCTCTAATGGCCAGGCCGGAAATTCTGGCGCTCGCTCATCTCCGCGCCCCTGTGAATAGGTAATGGACGGCATTTTGGGGAACTTTGGTTGCCTGAGCCCATCTCCAGCGGTCCGTCTCAGCCCGACTCAGAACTTCCTTGCATATTAGATTCGATTTTTTTGGATTTTTATTCCGAAAATTGTAGGTCGCTTCCGATCGATGACCCGATTTCCTGCCTTTCTCCGTGTCTCGGCGTCTCCGTGGTGGATCTTTTTCCGCGATCTTTGGAGTCACCGCAATTCTGGCAATAAATTCTTCAGCTCCACCACCTCCATCGGACACTCCGGCCAATTGTGCTCCCAACACACAATCAGCTCACAGCCGGAAATCGGATGCAGGTGCGCCAGGAAATTCCGGCTTTCAAATTCAAACTCAATCCTCACCCGCTGCCAACGGCCCGGCTCCACTTCTCTGTACGCCTCTCCATCCGGAAAGGCCGCCTGCAGCCGCATCATCATGAAGCCCATCTCACGCGCCACTGCTCCGAACAGAAACATCACGCCCATCTCATTCGTCGGCGCCATACCCAGCGGTAGCGGCAGCAACGGCGCTCCATAAAACGGCTGGTCTTCCACGATCCTCGGTCTTGCCAGCCTCCCGCTCATTCTCCTTGCCGCACCAGTCTGTCCCGGTGCCGGCTGCACAAACCATGTGAGCAACTCCATCACGTCTTTCCACTCAGCTTCCAGCTTTTGCTCTTGTGCATACTTCAGCAGGCCGGTGGGCACATGTCGCCATCCGCCATAGCGCCTCATCAGCGGACCGCATGAGTACTTGCCCTGATTGTCGTACTCGGCCATGGTTGGCACCTTGCCCAGTTGGCGGGCCACTGCCGCCCAGTCGGCAAAGATCTCCGCCATCGGCAGCTTGTAGTTCCCGGGCCGTTCCAGGCCGGACGCAATCAGCGCCTCCCGATACGTCATGAACGTCATCCGTAGCGCGTGCCGTGTGACCGCCTTGGCCTTCAGCACCTCTTTCAGGTTTGGGATATGGCCAAGCTCTCCCGCCAATTTCTTGATCGCCGCAATCACGTCCTCTTTCGACACAGCTTTTCCTTTGCTCACGATTCTTCTCCTGGGCTGAAATGAAAAAAGCCACCCTCTGGGTGGCCCTCGTACTTGATTTTTGTTCTTGGCTGATTACTGAAGGCTAGCGGCGCAGGCCGCCCCGCACACACTTCAACTGTAAGGGATTTGTCATGGCAGGCGACCCCAGGAACGAACCCTGCTCGCGGACCATTGGCGAGGTTGCAAGCTGATTAGGAATCGTCTTTTGCTAGCTGCTAATTGCCAGTTGCTAGCTGCTTCATCCTCCGACGCCGCTCTCGGTCGTGCAGTTTACATCTTGCCCAAGAGGCGAACAATTGTCAACAAAAAAACGTAAATAAACCGCAATATTTCCTTGCCCTAATTGTTGGACGCTCGAGCGATGTCAATGTCTGGAACGATTATGTCAACCAGGCTGTGGTTCACAATTACCAACTTCTTTTTGGGGTGGCCTTGGTCTTGATAAGATCCTTCGACGACAATGTCGCGGTCGCCTTGGTAAATGACGGAAATCTTGTCGCTATTCATTGGGCCAGCGCCCCCAAGCAAAGGCATCCCGGCTTTTTGCCATGCTGTCGCTCCCTCGTTGGTGAAGATTAGTGTGGCGATCGTCGGCTTTCCCCCGCCCCAAGCTTCCGGAATCTTTCCGTAGATTCTTTCGCCGAGTAAGTGGACCACGGTCAAGACCATAAGTCCTACAAATATCGAAGGCATTATGGCAGAAAACTTTGGTCCTTTTTTGAAGCGATATTGTGTGATCAATATTAATGTTACCGACGGGACCGCTAAATACAATCTTCCGAAATCATTCAACAGGTGCTCGCTGCTAATTCCGAGTGTCGAGTAGGTCATGTTGAATAGCGTGTGTCCGGCGATAGCACCCAAGGCCAGAATGCCCGCGACAACCAGATATTGACGGAAAGGATGACGCTCTTCGGCATATCGCCTTGAAACCAAAGACCGCAAGGTCCGCCCGACGATCTTTCCCGCCGGCTGCCTCCGCGACTACCGCAACCGCACCGAAGCTCTCCGCGCCGTAGCCAACCGCGACTTGCTCTGCCTCTTTGCCGGACGCGAAGACCAGGTCGCTGCCCGTTTCACCAAGCCGCAGAGTAGGCAAAGCAAACCGGCTCATAGATAACCGAACCAACCCATCCCGGTTTTCTCCTCGTGTCTCGCGTTGAAAACCGGGGTTTCCTCCGACACGCCCGAATCGGGAAAAAATTTCATTTCTGTACTCGATAAATATTGCTTCGTTCTGTGGCGATCTTGGCTTCTCCTTGTATCGTTTCGGCTCTGGCGTGAGCTCCTTTGCGCCATAACTTATCCAAAAAACGATACTCGAACCTCGGGAGACAAATATGAAACTCTGGCAGCGTACATTTTATGTAGTGATTCTTGTTGGCGTAGCTTTTATCCCACCAGCAGCATTGGCACAGACTCAAACTTTCAATTTTGGCACTGGCCTCGGGACTCTTACATACATAGCATCGGGTGATACGGAGCCGTGTACAGGTTTGCATGGATTCGAGGCTCAGTTCACGCGCTGGAGCTTTAGTCACTTTGCCTATACTGACAACCAGAATGTAACCCATCAGATCTCTGGACTCACGACCTATGTTGACGGTCTTGACCGGGCGCAAGGCAGCTGCCCGGCTACCAAAGCCGGCTCTACCATCACGAACAATGGAAGCGGTTATACGATTGTCATCACGCCGGATAACGGCTTCGTCGACGCCACCATCAGCATTCCTGGGTACATCAATCCCAAATACGTAGTGGTAGGCGTGATTTACGCTCCGCCTGGATCGCAGAGCTCTGTCACCTACAGCACCACAAATTTCTTGAGCAGTACAACAGCCATAACTGATACTTTCCTCAGCAGCGTAACCAAGACGGTAAAGATAACCAGCCCAGGCGGATTATTCGGCTTCTTGGGAGGGTCGCAGACGCAAACACAATCCACTACATTAACGCAGCAGTCTCAGGACTCCACGTCTGTTACTGCCAGCTCTACAACCACCCAAAGCGTCACCCTCTTTGGCCCCGGCCCCAATAACAATTGTGGACCATCGGCCGGAGATTTCATCGGAGTAGACCATGATTGCGACCTCGTCGAGGTATGGGTCAACCCGGTAATGCTTTTTACCCTGACCAGCGATAGCGGTGTGGAGTGGAACGGCTATGGCTTCAGCACTCTTGACCCCACTGCCCCGATCGACATTGTCGACATCCTGGTGGGCTGTTTGAACGGGGACATTGCTGCCACCGATTCGCGTTGCGCTCCCCCTCTGGGCCAACTTCAGCGCACCTGGGCCGCAAATGAAAACTGGCCGGCGGGCCAAGGTCCTGGGCTTACACAGGCTGATCTGAACAATATTCTGGCTGCCGACCCATGGGGACACTGCACACCAAACTCATCAATCGGCGCCAGCGCCTGTCCGACTTTTTCTACCGACGGAACATTTACTCTTCTTCCGCCACAGTTCAGCATCTCTGACCACCGGGATGTTTCCTACCATCAGGGTGACGTGCGCAGCGGCTTCTCGGTCAGTACTGCCACCTCAACCACGCACAGCCAGGACAGCCAAACCAGCTTTTCGCAAACCTTCGGCATCGAGAGTGCGTTTACAGGAAGTGGCTTCCTCGCTGGCTTTGGCGCCAATGTCAGCACATCGCGGACCTTAATGTGGAAGTATGAAGTAAACAATTCAACCACGGCCACCGCCACTTCTGTAGGGAGCGCAAGCATCGTTCCGCCGGCTTGTACCGGGAACCCATGCATGCCTGCATATCCGCCCACGCCGGCCCTTTTTGGAACGGCGACTGCGGTTGACATATTCGTCGATCACTTTTTCGGAACATTCGCCTTCGTGCCCTCTTCTTATCAGTGAAATGCGGCAGGAAGTAGCGTTTCTACTTGGTTATAGGATCTCTTTCTCTCTGCTGTGCGGAGGGAAGAGATCCTTCGTTTTACATAGTCTTTCCGATCACCCGATCACGCGCGATCTCCCGATCTCCCGATTCGCTAATGCCTCGCCCACTGCGGGTCTTCTTCCGCCGCCACGATGGAGCCGTCGCGCATATGAATGATGCGGTCGCCGATCTCCGCAGCCTGTGGGTTGTGCGTGATCATCAGTACGGTCTGGCCGAATTGCTGGTTGGCGTCGCGCAGCATCTTCAGAACGATGTCGGAGTTTTTGGAATCGAGATTACCTGTTGGTTCGTCCGCCAGCACAATGGCCGGGCCGTTCACCAGAGCGCGGGCCAGAGCCACACGCTGCTGCTCGCCGCCCGACATCTCCGACGGACGATGATCAAGCCGTCCGCCAATGCCCAGCATTCCCGTAACCCGCTCAAAAAGCTCCAGGTCAAGACTGCCATTCCCGGCGATCTCGCGGGCAATTTCAATGTTGCCGCGGGCGCTCAACGTCGGCAACAGATTGAATTTCTGGAAGACAAAGCCGATTTTCTGCTTGCGCATGGCGGTGCGTTGCGCGTCAGAGAGTTGGGCGAAGTCAGCGCCATCAATCACCACGCGCCCGGAGGTGGCGCGTGTGAGCCCACCGAGAATGTAAAACAGCGTCGACTTTCCGCTGCCTGACGGTCCGACAATGCTGACGAACTCGCCTTTCTCCACGGTGAAGCTTACGCCACGGAGAGCGGGTACATCGACCTTGCCGATGCGGAAAACCTTGGTTACGTTTTCAACTTGGATGATGGCGGCCACTTGTTTCGATATTACCAGAGCGGCCACGACGAAATACCAGTCAAAGCGCGGCAAAGTACGACATCGTAATTCTTGTCGCTACGCTCCAAAACCGCTTCAGCTCCTTCTCTGCCGGTAGGTGCTTCTGCGCGCTCGACGCAAGCCGCTCGCCGCGTAGTCGGGCTCGCGGCTCAGTCTTTTTGCCAGCCTTATCGCTGCGCTCCAAACCGCTTCAGCTCCTTCTCTGCCGGTAGGTGCCGCTGCGCTCGACGCAAGCCGCTCGCCGCGTAGTCGGGCTCTCACCCCGTCACGCAAAGCCGCGCGTGTCGGGGGCCCGGGCTCGCGGTTTTGGCCAAGACTAGCTGGCCGCCTGGTACCGTACCGGTTCAGGAGCTTGCACACGCTTCGGTCCGCGCTTCTTCACCAGCATCACGCGGATGCGTTCCAGCAGCTCGATTGGAGCGTACATTCCTTTCGGCAGGAAGAGGTCAGCGTGGACATCCTTGTCATAGACTCGCGTTTTGCCGGAGAACAAAATGGCCGGCGTAGTGGAAGAGATTTCTTTGATTCTCTGGACCAGGGCAGCGCCGTCAAGGCCGGGCATTTGCAGATCGCTCAGCACCAGGTCTACGCCGCCTGATTTGAAAGCCTCGAGCGCCTGATGTCCGTTGGTGCAGGCTACAACCCGGTAGCCGCGCGTCTCCAGCATCAGCTTGCGAATGGAAAGTGCCTGCTCATTGTCGTCGACACACAAAATCGTTCGCTTTGGTCTCATCTCCGCCCCCGGGGATACTTCATGACCAACCGTCGCAGGTTGTCATTCAAATAATTTTTTTTTGAGCTGGTTGAAAAACGGCTGACTTTTTTCAAAAACGTTAGGGCATCTTAGGCGCACGAGAGAGTGGCTGTAAAGTACCCAAAACGCCAATAGGTGGAAAACTCTGTGGAAGAATTCTGCCGGCTGCGCATTCGCTGCCGGAAGGTGCGCGAAATCAACCGTTTACTGCGCGCGAGGAATCACAAAAAAAGTTCACCGCGGATGACTTCCAGCGCGTGACCGCCCACGCGCACGTTAACGATCTTGTCATCCTTTCGCGATGCGCTGAAAAAAATCCGGCTGCGCCGCTTCATCTCCACGCCCTGCTCCAGCAAAACCTGCTGATCCGGAGCAACTACACCGTATTTCACCGCCCACGCCACGCAGGGACCGGCCGCGGAGCCGGTCGCCGGATCTTCTCCGTTGTAAAAGATCATCCGCGCCTGCAGCTTGGCCTCCGGATTGAGAGCCTCACGCGAAACGAAATAGAAAAAGCGCCCATCAACTTTTTCGAGATAGCTCTTCATGTTGGCCCACGTAGGCGCAAGGTTTTCAAGAACCTTGAGCGATCGCAGCGGCACGATGATAAACGGATTGCCGGTACTCACCGTCTGTATCGGGACATCGGCGGCAATGTCGTCCAGAGCCAACCCTGCGGCGCGGGCCACGTCTTCCCGGGAATGTTTTTGCATAAATTCCGGGTCGCGCTGCGTCATCATGCCGAAAGGCAGGCCGTCGCGGGTGGAGAAACGCACGGGAATACGGCCGACGTTGAGATCAAGCGCAACTTCTTCCGCGCCCTTGTTGCCGTTCGCACCGTTCTCTCGCAGAACCATCGCGGTCCCCAGCGTAGGATGTCCGGCAAAAGGCAGCTCCTCATTCACGGTGAAGATCCGCACACGCACGCCGCGTTCGCGTTCGGTGGCGGCATCGCGGGGCAGGATGAAGGTGGTCTCAGAGAGATTCATCTCTTTGGCCACGGTTTGCATCTCGGCGTCGCTTAAGCTGCTGCCGTCGGCAAAGACCGCCAGCTGGTTGCCCTCCAGCGGGATCGCTGTAAAGACATCAACCTGGACAAAGGACAAACGGCGCTTCTGGTTTGACATGATTTTCTCCCCACCCGTATGCTCACAGAAGTTCGATGTAGCAACTTAAAGTGCGACGATCGTACACCCTGTACCAATGAAGGCATTCCGCAAATTTCTGCAGCGTACTCCGTTCTACGGCGTTTACAAAGCGCTGGGCCACTATCCTGACTACTGGTACTGGCAGCTGCGCGGCCGCCCCATCCGTTCGCCCCACTTGCTCAAACAACACACGGTGCGCGAGTACGCCGAACGCTTCGGCTTGCGCATACTCGTGGAAACCGGCACCTACTACGGCGAGATGGTGGCAGCAATGAAAAATCGCTTTGCCGAAATCTACTCCGTGGAGTTCGATTCACAGCTGGCCCAGCGCGCCGCAAAAAAGTTTACCGGCTGGCCGCACGTCCACATCCTGGAAGGTGACAGCCAGAGAGTTGTCCCGGAGTTGCTCCAGCAGCTGCAAGAGCCGGCGCTGTTCTGGCTCGACGCGGGCTATTATGGCTGGGCCGGGCTGCAGGGAGACAAACAGCGTCTGACCAGCGAACTGGGAGCCGTCTTGAGCAGCCTGATTGCGAAACACGTCATTCTGATGGACGATGCGCGTGGGCTCAACGGCCAGAATGGCGCCCCGACCGTGGAAGAATTGAAGCGGAGGATTGAGACTGAGTTTCCGGGACGAAAAGTAGAGGTCAAGTTCGACATTCTTCGCATTACGCCGCAGTAGCGCGCGGCAAGCATCCGGATCAGGGAGAGCGGTTATGCATGGTCAAGCCTCATGAAGAAACGTCCCATTGCGGTTCTCATCCTGAGTTGCGTGCTCATCGTGAGCGGCGCCCTTGGACTGGCATACCACCTCTCTGAGTTCAGCGCCAAGCCGTTTCACTATGAAATGGTTTGGATTTCACTTTTCCGACTTCTTGCGATCGTGAGCGGGACCTTCATGTTGCTCAGCAAAAACTGGGCACGATGGCTGGCGCTTGCCTGGATCACCTTCCACCTGGGCATCAGCTTTTATCATTCACTGCAACAAGTGGCCATCCATGCTTTGGTGCTGGCTATGTTTGCCTACTTTCTGTTCCGCCCGGAAGCGAGAGCCTATTTCGGCCATCGCGAAGCAACGGGCGCTACGGAATAATCGCTTCTGCCAACCACAATCGTTCATCGGAACCGAGCTCGATCAGAACAGACTACCTGCATACCAATCCACCATTTGCGACCGAAAGAGTCCTGCGCGCATCAGAAAACCTGGCCCGAGACAGGGCCTACGCGATTTGGAGGAAGTATGAGTCAAGCCAGTCCCGGCCCACCGCACGTGAACGGAGTTCTGGAAACGTCATTGTATGTCGAGAGTCCGGCCCGCTCAGCTGAGTTTTACCGCCGTGTGTTCGGCTTTGAGCCGCTGGAACCCGAGCTTCCTCTAAGCGACGACACCCGCTTGTGCCCAGTGCGGGCCGGTGATCGAAGTGTGCTGCTGCTTTTCAAACGAGGGGCTACTCCCGATACGGATGCCTCCGGTGCAATTCATGTTGCGTTTGCGATACCGCGCTCTGACTTGAGCAAATGGGAAGACTGGCTGGCACAGCAAGGTATTCCGATCGAGGAGAGAAAAAGGTGGAAATATGGCGGAGAGGCGCTCTACTTTCGCGATCCAGACGGCCATCTGCTGGAAGTGGTAACACCGGGCGTGTGGAGCATCTACTGACGGCAAGGAACTTGAGGCGTTATCGCGGCGTTTGAGCTGCGAGCCGAAATCCTGAGCGAGCGGAGCGAGTCGAAGGATCTCCACGAGAAGGCCCTAGAATTTGGCGGAAGCGTGTGAGAGTCGAACTTGAGCCGGTTTGCGGGCGTGAGCGAAGCGGGAGCCCGCAGGCGAAATCCTGAGCGAGCGGAGCGAGTCGAAGGATCTCTCGCAAGAAGGCCCTAGAAGTGGCGGAAGCGTGTGAGAGTCGAACTCACCAGAGCCAGCAAAGCTAACTCTCGCCGGTTTTGAAGACCGGAAGGGTCACCGGACCCCATGCGCTTCCGCGTGTGTGTGTGAAAATTAGTCTACACGAGCGCAGAGTACAACTTTGACGAGCGCGTAACCCATCTAAGCGCACTGTAGCCGCCGCTTCCTCGTGACGGCTGATCGTCGAGAGGCGCGGGGCCCATGGAAAGCGACATTCTCGGGACCGATCTCCATCCGGGCGATCTCTGCGCACAGAACGGCGTGTATGAGGTGGTTCACTTTGCCCATCGGGCGCCGCACAAGGTCGTGGTTTCCGCGAACAATGTCTTTCCTGCCTGCAGACAGTGCGGCCTGAACGTGCGTTTTCGACTGCTCATGCACAGCACCGAAGTGCTGCCGCGTTGGCATGCACGTGCGGCGCGGAAAAATGCTAACTAAGTCGCGTCGCGCGCCTTGCTCATTGATTCGTCCTGAGTGGTAGTCACGCCAGATGAACGTTTGGCTCGGACTCCTGGGCCACGATTCCTTCGGGCAAGCGGCCGCCGTTGTACTCGATCAACCGGTTCTTCCACTTGAGGAAGTCTGTGATGGTTTGCGGTTCGATGCGCACCTCAACCCGGCGCAGGCTGGCCAGCAGAAGGTTCATCTCCCACATCAGACCGGTCTGGCTGCGCTGGCTCTGGCGGCAGGGCTTGACGGCAAGGCGAACGTCGCGGCCTTTGCACTCCAGTAGTCCCCACTTTGCCGGCAGCTCTTTCGCGGAGATCAGGCCTTGCGGCACGAGATAGAAACGCTCGCAGCCCATGGCGAGTTCAGGATTCTTACGGAAAGGCTTTTCGCGGTCGGCGAAGAAGTCGGCGCGCGAGATTTTGCACTCCACCACCACGGAGCGGCAGGAACCTTTCCAGCCAATCACGTCGGGCGTTTCACCGCTGGCGCAGGATTGCTCGGAAAGGACGATCCCGCAACGATATCGGGTGCGAAGCCATTGCTCGGCGAGACGAACCAGGGAGGCGTGGGTCATGATTCAAAGTTAGCGCAGAGCTTGAAAGAGGGAAAGTGTTTTGCGTGGGTCGGGATTGTCCGATTTATAAGCTCGTCATCCCGAATCCCCGTCAACGAGCAAGCGCTTTCTTCAGCTTGCGAGTAGGGGTGAGGGACCTTGCGCTACCAACGCCGTCATTCTGCGCTACTACCATTCTCCGATCTAGATTGACCGTGTATTTTCATCACGATATAATGTAGTTCTTCGCCCTGAGCGGGAGTAACTCAGTGGTAGAGTGCGACCTTGCCAAGGTCGAAGTCGCGGGTTCAACTCCCGTCTCCCGCTCCATAGATTTTGTTGGCCTATTGTCCCTCGCACCGGCGAGGGTTTATGCTCTCTGGGCCGGCACAACCGGGCGTATCAAATTCAGGGCGCGGTACCCAAGTGGTAAGGGAGAGGTCTGCAAAACCTTTATGCGTCGGTTCGATTCCGACCCGCGCCTCCAAGCTTCAGCCCTGAACTTTTTGGAATTCTGACAACACCTCTTCGGGAATTCAGACTCCCGCTCAAGGTCTCGCAGCCGTTGCCACAGGCAATCCAAACGAAAAGACTGAGCCTTTGCCCAACTGGCTTGTTACCTCAATGCGTCCGCCGTGCGCTTCCACAATCGCTTTCACGATAGCCAGACCCATGCCCGTGCCGTGAATTCTGTGGCGCTGCCCCTGGCCGCGATAAAACTTGTCAAAGATCATCGAACGCTCCAGGTCGTCGATGCCTTCGCCGCGATCGGCCACGCTGGTCACCAGCCGTCCATTACGCGCCTCGCTGCTGATGAAGATCGGTTCACCCGGAGCTGAATACTTGGCGGCATTCTCGATCAGATGTTGCAGCACCTTGCCGATCCAGGTCACATCCATCAGCGCGGGGGGCAGGTTGCCGGGCAGGCGAACCTCAACCGGATGGCCCTGGACCGCATGCTTGCACTGGTCCAATGTTGCATCAATGGCTTCGCGAATCGAGTGCGGCGCCAGGTCCAGCGTTACTTCATTGGCATCAAGGCGCGCCATCTCCACGGCTTCGCCGATTAACCGGTTCAGCTTGTCGCTCTCTTCGTCAATCACTTCCACAAAGTCCTTGCGCGCTTCTTCGCTCATGGCCGCTTCCGACTTCAAACTGGTAGCCGCGGCCTTGATGGAAGTAAGCGGCGTGCGGAATTCGTGAGTGACGGAATCGAGCAGCGCAGACCGGAGCCGCTCGCTCTCACGCGACGCCTCTGTGCGCATCAGCCTTTCCAGCGCGCCGGCGCGTTCTATGGCAATCGCAACCAGCCCGCCCAGCGCTTCCAGGGTCTCCCGCGACAGCAGATCGCCGAAGATACCCAGGCTACCCACGATCTTCACGCCCATTCTCACCGGTGCGATGGAGCGCTTCAGACCGGCATCGACATTGAGATGTCCGCTGAAAGCTGCCTCTTTCAGATCTGTCCGCGGCAGCCCCTCCGTTTCTCCGCCGGAGCGGTAAAGCATGTCTTTTTCAGCCAGATAGATCGCTGCTTCAGGAACGCCAAATACTTCGACGATGTAAAACGGAATTGATTTCAGCAGCTCCACAGTGTTGTCCGTCACCAGCAGGCGTTGGCTGAAGGTATAAAGGCGTTCCACCTCTCTGCGCCGCATGGTCGCCTGGCGCGTTTCTCGCCGTGCGCGTTCAGAAAGATTGCTGGCGATGATCGAGGTGACTAGAAAGGCAAAGAGAGCAATCCAGTTTTGGCTATCAGCGATCGTCAGCGTTCCTATCGGAGGGAGGAAGAAAAAATTGAAGCCAAGGGCCGATAAAACCGACATGGGAATGGCATAACGCAGCCCCCACACTGCCGAGACGACCAGGATCGCCAGCAAAAAGCTCAGTGCGACCGTGGTCGGGTTCGCATGTACGTACCTTGAATAAAATAGGACAATGAGTAGAATCGCCAGCACGATGATCGCGGAGCGTACGATGGTGCGCAAAGGCGTCTTCACACTGGTGATTGTAACTGAGCTCTTCTGTTGTCCTGAGAGGCCCATTGGCTAAAACGCCCGAACAATGGTTGGAACAGGCTGCCCCTGAGACGAAGGCCGGCATCTTCAAACTTTTTCTTGGCTACGCTCCCGGGGTCGGTAAGACCTACAACATGCTCAGCGAAGCCATCCGCCGCAAGCGCCGGGGAGAAGACGTGGTGATCGGAATTGTCGAAACTCACGGACGCAAGGGGATCGCCGAGCTTGCCTCGCAACTGGAGAGCATTCCCCGCCGCCAATTGGAATACAAGGGCGCTCTCTTCGATGAGATGGACCTTGACGCCATCCTCGCGCGCAAGCCCGCGGTGGTCCTGATCGACGAACTCGCGCACACCAACGTGGAGGGCACCAAGCATAAGAAGCGGTATGAGGACGTGCTTGAGGTGCTGCAGAACAGAATCGATGTTCTCTCCACCATGAATATTCAGCATCTGGAGAGTGCGACTCCAACAGTGATGGGCATTACCGGCATCCAGGTCCGTGAGACCGTACCTGACTGGGTACTGGAACGCGCCAATGAAATCGTTCTGGCTGACCTGACGCCCGAAGCGCTGCAGACGCGCATGCGCCGCGGCGATGTCTATCCCGTCGAACGAGCAGAAAAGGCACTGGCCAACTTCTTTCGCCAGGGAAATCTGCTGGCCCTGCGGGAACTGGCTCTGCGCCAGGTAGCCCAGTCGGTCGACCGCAACCTGGAAGCGTATCTCACCAAAAAGCATATCGACCAGAACTGGGGCGTAAGCGAGCGGATCGCGGTCTGCGTCAGCGCCAGCCCGGCTTCGCAAAACCTGATTGCTCGCGGCGCGCGCCTGGCCAAGGGAGTCGACGCCAGCGACTTCTATGTTGTCCACGTCGATACCGGCGTTCCTGCAACCGATGGCGATCGCCAATCGCTCACCGCCAATATGAAGTTTGCCGAGAACCTGAACGCCAAGGTGCTGGTGCTCAAAGGGAAGGACATTGCCACGGCGCTGGGCACTTTTGCCCGCGACTACAAGATCACCCAGATCATCTTTGGCCGCACGGCGATTCGCGGGATCGGACAGTACCTCTACCTGAACTCGCTCAAGCGGTTTCTGCAAGCTGCACCTGATATTGATATCCACATTGTGAATCAGAAGCCGCGATGAGCAGCGGAAAGGCCGGTATGCCGGATCGGTCGAGAATTCTTGTAGTCGACGATGAGCCGCAGATCACGCGGGTGCTCAAGAACAGTCTGGCCATGCATGGCTATGATGTGCAGGTAGCCAATGACGGCGAGGCCGGCCTCAGGGCTTTCGACTCCTGGAAACCTGACCTGGTGATCACCGATCTGGCCATGCCCAGGATGACCGGTGTTCAACTGACTGAAAATATCCGCGATCACTCCCAGGTCCCTATCATTGTTCTTTCCGTCCGCGGCGAGGACGCCCACAAGATCGACGCTCTGGACAAGGGCGCCGATGATTACGTGACCAAGCCCTTCAGCATCAATGAACTTCTGGCCCGGATTCGCGCTAACCTGCGCCGCGCTGGCGCCAGGCAGGAAGAGGAGGATCTTGCGCCGATCAAAATCGGCGGCTTTGTCATCGATCTCGAGACGCGTGTCGTCACCGTCAATAAGCATGAAGTCCATCTCACGCCGAAGGAATTCGACCTCCTGGTTTATATGGCCCGCCATCCAGGGAAAGTCCTGACGCATCGCACGTTGCTCAATGCCGTTTGGGGTGGACACAGCGTTCGCTCCGCTGAGTATCTTTGGGTCTTCATCAATCAACTGCGCAAGAAGATTGAACCTGGTTCCACTCCGCAATACATCCTGACTGAACCGCGAATCGGCTATCGCTTCCGCCCGGAAGCCGGCTGAGCGACTCCACAAACCTGCTCAATTCCTTCATCCGCACGCAGTTGCGCCTTTAGGAACAATTTAGGTATCGCTTAGGCCATTTTTATGCCCCATCTTGTCCACTAAGTTGTTCTGGAGAGGACGGGGCGGATGCAAACATCGAGAAATCTTTGCGCGCGCAAATTGATCTGTGTTGTTACTCTCTTGACTTTGGCAGGCATGACGCTGCCGCAAGTGGCGTTCGCACAAACTGCGGCGGCGGAAAAACTCGTTGCCAACTCTTCCACCCCTTCTGGCGCCGGCCCCGCTTCTTCCCCGACGGATGCGGGTAGAGCGCATGCGAACGCCAACGCGGAACTCATCAAGGAACTGGAGCAGATGCGCCGCCGCATCGAACAATTGGAAGCGCAACTCAAGGCGCAATCCGAGGCGAAGCAGCAGCCTGCTGTCGCAGGAGAGGCCACGCTGCTCACCACGTCTGCCGCCGCACCCTCTTCCGTCACGATGCAACCAAAACAGACCGCCGCCGCGAACCAGCAGCCAAAAACAGAAAAAGAGAAGCCGGCTGATCCTTTTGCCTTCGCCGATTGGACTTGGCTCAACGGGAACCCAAGGACCAAAGAACCGGCCTTTGA
>DATBHX010000013.1:0-36674 GCA_036557225.1 Candidatus Angelobacter sp. | reverse complement strand
CCATCTCTGTGGCTTTGATGTTCTGGGCATTTATTTCGGGACTAATGTTGCTGGCAGGAGCGCACCTCTCTTCTGACTTCACCGAAGAGGGTCAGTCGGTCAGCAAATCCGGGAACGAGAACGGGCTTGAATTCACATAGTGCTCCCGATTCTGACCAGTTTCGCTTTTTGTTAAAAGGCGGTAACCGTGTTAAGGGATCTGGAGCAAAGACGTAGAATCTCCCTCGTAAAGTAAGATAGGCCTCCCCTCAGTTTTTGCCTGACCATCTTTGTGTAATACGGGAACCCTAGAAAATTAAAGGACGGCTGCGCCTCAAGTCGACCTTTTCCAAAATTCGAAGGAGGAAGTATGAAAATCAAAACTGTGCGCCTGATGCTGGTGGCATTATTTATGTTGGGTCTCTGTGCTGGATCCGCGTGTGCTGCGAGTAATCCATGCCCGGTTCCACCGTTACCACCCGCAGCTGCGCATACAATGCGCTAACGATTTGTGGTTAGCCAGAGACTGGGTTAAGCTGGCCACTCTGAATCATGACAAGCACGGAATTGGCCATGGCCCTGTCTGGCGCGGCATTGCAACTGATGCTGTGTCTGGTACTTTGGGTCAAAGGGGCGTATCGCCAATTCCGCGCCTTCAGTCTCTATACGGCTATTTCCGCGTTGACCACACCGGCCTTGTTAGCCGTTCAAAACCACCCCTCTATATATTCTTGGGTCTATTGGATAACTGAAGCTATTTCCGTAGTCCTGATCTTTGCTGCCCTGCAGGAATCGGTTTATCTGGTATTTCGAAATTTTCTGTCCATTCACTGGTTCCGGCTCCTTTTTCCCGGAATAGGGCTTTTGATGTTAGTTATTGCTCTCCTACGCGCCGCCTCCCACCCGGTATCGCAGGCCCGGCTTTGGGCCTCGGCCATCATTTCACTCGAAATTGGCGTGGGATTTCTACAATTTGGCCTCTTTTTGCTGTTCATCGTGTTGGTCAGGTTCTTCCAGATGCGATGGCGGCAACAGGCCTTTGGCGTAGTCCTTGGGTTTGGCATTTCGGTTGCAGGTTCACTCGTGGCGTTTTTAGTGCGTTCCGAATTCGGAACGAAATCCGAGCCTGTTGTCCGATTTACCCCTCCTATCGCTTACATTATGGCTGTGGTTGTTTGGCTGGCTACGTTCCTTCGCGCTGAGCCTTTACAGCCAGGGTTAGACAGGGCCCCGGCTCTTACGCCTGAGCAAATGGCTTCTGACCTTAGGCGTTATACTCAGGCAGTGAAGGGCATCTTAGAACGATAACGATGATGTTCGATCTCATTACGATTTTTCTCATCGGCGGCTTGCTCCTCTTTGCCGGTTACACTGCTTTTCAATTCCTCGGCAAGTTTCCCAGGCGCACCATCGATGATGTGACCCCTTTCCTCCGCCCAGCTGAAGCACACGAATTTGAGGCGCTGCTCGATCCCGCCCTGGAAGTCAATTTCCGCATGCATCTGTCACCAGCAGACTTCGCTGCCTGGCAGCGCAAGCGCCTTCACCTGATGCGCGAGTATCTGCTGCGCATGTCGCACAACGCGCTGGTGCTGATCGAGTGGGGCAATATGGAAGCGATGGAACAGGAAGGCAAGGAGTCTCCACATTGTAGACAACGCGAGCTGCTTGCCCGGGAGTTGGTGCAGGCAGCGACAGAGTTTAAGCTGTATTCACTCCTGGCAATATTCAAAATTCGCTTTTGGCTGGTTCTTCCCTCCCCACTGCATTTCCTTATCTCACCCCCCAGTTTGCCTCGGCTGCGCAAAGTTTTCGGAATCAGTGCCATCAGCGCCTACGCCAGGCTTAAAACCGCCGCCGGCGATCTGGGCGAACTTCATAGCTCAGGTTTTCAGCAGGATTTGCTCGCCAGACTCTGATTCGTCCCTGACGTTAAACTGACGTTTTGTCCCGCTTCCACCTTTTCCACCCGATATAATCAAATCGGCTTGGCTATCTGGAGCAAAATCACGCACAAACTTGCTGTCTGGGGTATGGTTCCGCGCACCCGTCTCGCGTATTTCACCCTCTATACCGCAGGGATGGAAGCTGTGCTGCTCGTCCTGCTGTGGGTCTTGCGACTGACTGGAGCTGCCGGCGCCGCTGACACACTCCGCGGATGGACTTCCTTCCTGGGCTGGGTCCTTGCCATCCTGCTGATCGTACTGACATTCCGTTGGTTCCGCGCCTACGTTCTGTGGAGTGTACGCAGCCGCCTGATCGTTACCTACCTGTTCATCGGAGGCGTTCCGATTTTGCTTCTCGCCGCCATGGCTATCGGCTTGGGATACGTAGCTGTGGAACATCTGGCAACCTTTGTTGCTGTTTCCGAAATTCGCACCCAGGAACAAAGGCTGGCCGCAGCCAATGCTGCCGCGGTCGAGGAGATGGAGCGTCACAACGGCTCTCCGGAACAGCTTGCTGCTCGCGATCCGTCGTTTCCTGGACAATCCATTACTCTCGGTGGCGCACCTGACTGGCTGAAGGATGGCTTTGCCGGCCTTGTCACCGATCATGGTCGCCTCTACTTGCGTGCCGCTCACCTGGCCAGGATGAAAGAGCCGGTGATGGTGGTTTCCAGCGTTCCCTTCGATCGAAAAATATTGGCTAAAGTTGCCGTCTCTTCCAAGCTTGGTTCGCTCACTATGACCGAGCACTTTGAAAGCACAAGACCAGCTACCAGTGAAGATTTGCCAACTCGAACGAACGAAACCACGGGGCTCATGAGCGCTGGCTCCGTTCCCGCAGCTCTAGGCCGCCTGGATTGGGAACTTCCATTCGGCGGGATCATTCAAGCCATGGACTGGAAAACCGGCGAATCAAATTCTGCCCTGTTTCTTGGCGGCAACACGCGCCTCTCTGCCCTTTTTTCCAATCTCGCGGGTTCCATGGGCCTTTACACGGGCATCCTGGGAATTGGTCTGCTGATCGCTGGAATTGTGCTGGCCCTGGTGGTGCTGGCTGCTTTAGTAATCGGGATCAGCCTGACCAGAAGAATCACGTACTCGGTAGCCAATCTCTACAGGGCAACACAGCACATCAATCGTGGCGATTTCACCCATCGCATCCAGGTGCGTGAGCGTGACCAGCTCGCGACTTTGCAGCTGGCTTTCAACTCCATGACCGAATCGCTGGAACGGCTGATTCTGGAGCAAAAGGAAAAGGAGCGGTTGCAAAGCGAATTGGAGATTGCCCATGAAGTCCAGAGCAATCTGTTTCCGCAGTCGGTCTCCGGAACCAGCACGCTGGAGTTGTATGGAGTTTGCCGGCCTGCTCGGATTGTCAGCGGCGATTACTATGACTTCCTCTCTTACGGGCCTGATCAGGTCGGCATTGCCGTCGGCGATATCAGCGGCAAAGGCATTTCCGCAGCTTTGCTCATGGCCACCATCCACTCCGCCGTTCGCGCCTATGAGCAGGAGCAACTGGTTTCAGTCGGTACGGCAGCGGCTTACGGCACAAACGCGCGTATCGGGGCGATTGAGGCCCAGGTAGCCCCAGCTTCGCCCGGGCAGATGCTCTGGCTGCTCAACCGTCACCTCTTCCAAAGCACGCAGCCGGAAAAATACGCCACGCTCTTCCTGGGATTCTATGATGACGTTCAACATCGCTTGACCTACTCCAACGCCGGTCATCTCCCACCCATCGTGCTTTCGCGCGAGGGCTCCGCTCGCCGCCTTGATCGTGGTGGCACGGTTGTGGGTCTCTTCCCCGATCGCGATTATGAAGAAGAAACGGTAGAGCTGTATTCCGGGGACATTTTCATTGCTTTCAGTGACGGCATTACCGAGCCGGAGAATGAATTTGGAGAATTCGGCGAAGAGCGCCTGATCCAAACCATTGCCGCTTATCGCCACCTGCCGCTGGAGCGGATCACCGAACACGTGATCTCGGCCATTCAGGATTGGATTGGTTCCACGGAGCAGCCTGACGATATTACGCTCGTTCTCGCCCGCCGCATTTAGAACGAGCTGACTCCTCATCCGTCTTTGCCTGTCGTTATTGCTTATCGTTATTGCCTATCTTGGTAACACAAGATTTCCTGCTTACTTTTTTCGCGGCGAGCCGTTATGGTTGTACCCCTGTGACGTTGGCATCTCCTTGGATGCACATGACAAAATCAACCGGCAGCACCCATCGTCGTATCCCGATCAACGCCTGGCAGCGCAAACCGGACAGCAAAGAAGCTGTTCTCAGAAGAATGCAGACCATCACCCGCGAACTGGAAGCCCTTCAGGCGGACATGCACATTGAGCTGGCAGCGCCCGCCCGCGGCAAGGCCAACAGTTTTTTTGCGGACAGCACAGCCGTTGAGTCGCTCAATCTCTTCAAGGCTGAGTTGGACCAGTTGCGGCGAATTCTCTGGTTTTACATTGAAGAAGCTGCCCGGAAGCCACGCGCCACCACCGACCAGGAGCAGCAATCGCGCCGGCTTGAGCGCGTAACTGACCTGTTGCGTGTCATCTCTCCTCCATCCGGCAATCCGGAACACGGAGAACAATCCGGCTCCTTCTTTGAACGGCTGAACTGCGTGATTGATACCTACATGCAGGAGAAGAAGCCCGTTTCCGGGGAAACCAAACCTGCCACGCGTCCCAACCTTAAGGCGTTTTCGTAAGCCGGTGATCCAGGTTGGCCAGACGCCAGCCCGTTTCAAATACCAGACGCGTGATCTTGGTCATCTTGGCAAAATCAATCTTATCGATCGTGTCCGTAGGCCGGTGATAGTCCACGTGCGTGCCATCGAAATAAAAGATGATGGGCACACCGTGCTTGGCGTAATTCCAGTGGTCCGAGCGGAAGTAAATGCGCTCTGGATTGTTGGGATCGTTGTAATAGTAGTTCAGCTTCATCTTCTGGAACTGCGCGTTGGTTTCTTCGCTGATCTCGTGCAGCTCCTTGCTGATGCGGTTTGATCCTACAAGGTAAACCGTGTTTGCATCGGTCAGATGCTCGTCTTCCAGTTCTTTGTCTCCCGGTGGCCGCGAGCGACCGATCATATCGATATTGAGATCGGCCACAATCTGCTCCAACGGGACGACCGGCGCGTAGTCAGTGTTGTACTCCGAACCCAGCAGGCCCAGCTCTTCTCCGGCGTGGAAGATAACCAGCACAGACCGTTTTGGCCTTTCGAGCGACATGGCGTGGGCGATGGTAAGGACCGCTGTCGTGCCTGAGCCGTCATCGTCGGCTCCAGGATAGATTTCTCCGCTGGGGCCGGTTTTCAGGTGGTCATAGTGCGCGCTGAATACCACATATTCATTCTTCAGCCTGGGATCAGAACCTTCCAGAATTCCGGCAACATTCTGCGTCGTGGTACGCGTAATCTGCTGTGCTACCACCATATGGACAGTAATATCTGTCTTCTTGGGCGACAACGCCTGCTTCCGGCTTACTGCGTCATAGAGTGTCTTTGCATCCAGCCCACAGGCAGCGAGAAGCTCGTCTGCCAGAGTTGGACCGACGTTGACCGCAGGCAGCTTGCCCTCAGACTCACGCGCCAACCGAACACTCTCGCGCGAAGCCGCACGGTCCTGGTACCCCTTGTTCTTCATCAGTTCAGACATGCGCTGTGAGGGGATCTGCAACACACCAATGGCGCCATGAGCACGGGCGGCGCCTTGTCCTTCTTCGTTGTCTTTGAGCTGTGAAGAATCGATCCCAGACGGCGTGCCGGGTGCAATCAATACAATCTTTCCCTTAACATCCAGGCCGGCATAATCGTCATGATGCTGTGCGGGCGATGAGATGCCGGCGCCCACGAATACAACCTGCCCTTGTGCCTCGCCGCTGCCGACGCCGGCAAGATAAAAGTCGCCAAAATGGTAGTTGCCGGTCTTGCCTGCCTTTGTGATGTCCAAGGAACTCTTTGCCGTATCCGGCTTGGCCGCGATCACTTGAAACGTCTGCAGAAAATCGCCATTTTCACCCCCGCCGTGAAAACCGTAGGCTTCAAGGTGAGAAGCCAGATATCGGGCGGCGATGGCAAAGTTGGGCGCCAGCGTGTAGCGACCACCCAATTCCGGGGAAGCCAGGAATTCAAGGTGCATTCGCAGCTCTCCGGGGGTAATGGAATCTACGGTTGTTGGTACAGACGGCAGGACGACCGGCGCCGGCCCGGCATAGAGCCATGCCGAGACGCTGAGGGCCACCAAAATCGTCAGTTTTGCAGCTAGTTTCCTGGGGACATTCACATCACTGATGGTAGCAGTCCGCGCAGCGGCTTACAATCTCCTGCCCGGCAATTCTCCTCCTTTGCGTTTAGAATCTAGAACTGAGAGTTCCCCAACCCACGTGAAGCAGACCATTATTGTTTTGGAAGATGACGCCGACATCGCCAATCTGGTCCGGCACCATCTGCAACTGGCTGGATTCAACGTCAAAGTGTGCGACAACGGCGAGCAGGTCATCCCGCAGGCGCGCAAGCAGCTCCCTACGCTCTTTCTGCTCGACATCATGGTGCCCGGCGGCAGCGGGTTTGAAGTTTGCCGGCGGATCCGCGAGGCGCGCGATCTCGCCCGCATCCCCATCATCTTTTTGACGGCCAAGGCAGGCGAAGAGGACCGCGTTCGCGGCCTTGACCTGGGCGCCGACGACTACATTACCAAGCCCTTCGGCATGCGCGAGCTTTCAGCGCGCGTGCGCGCGGTATTGCGCCGGTTTGAACAGCCCCTGACCACAAACATCACCACACCCGACTTCGAGCTACAAGGCGACTCCATGAATCTCTCTGTTCGCGGCAAGCCTGCCGAGGTCACGGCCACCGAGTTTCGCCTGCTGCATTTTCTGGCTTCGCATCCTGGCCGCGTCTTTTCCCGCGATCAAGTACTGGATGCTGTCTGGCGTGATCTCTCTTTTGTGACGCCTCGCTCCGTCGACGTTTATATACGCCGCCTGCGGGAAAAAATTGAACGCGACCCGGAAGATCCGCAGTACCTCAAGACCGTCCGTGGCGCCGGGTACAAGTTTGAGGCGCCCAAGTGAGAAACCGGATCTTCCTGAAGGCGATGGCGGCCTTTGTAGCGGTGATTGCTGCCGCCACTCTCACTCTGGACATCAGTATCCGCCGTACCTGGGAAAGCTCTCTGCATAGCGATATTGAGCGCCTTCTGGTGCAAAACGCTCAGGGTTTTGCCCTGCGCGTAGCCAATGACCGCGAACACCCTCTCCAGCAGATGGCTCAGGAAGAAGCGCGGATCACAGAGACCCGCACCACGATCATCGCCCACGATGGCGTCGTGCTCGCTGATACAGAAGCTGATCCCAAGACCATGGAAAATCACGCGGGCAGACCGGAGGTCGCCGCGGCTCTGGCAGGAAAAACCGGCATCTCTTCCCGACTCAGCCACACCGTCGGCATTGAATTTCTCTATGTCGCCGCGCCCAGCGGTGACAAGGTAGTGCGCCTGGCCTATCCGCTTTCCAGTATTCAGAACCACGTTGCGCAAGTCCGCTCCTCGCTGCTTAGGACGACTTTTCTGGCTTTGCTTCTCGCTTTGCTGCTGTCGCTGGTTATTGCCGAAATCATTGCCCGCCGCTTGCGCCGCATCGTCGATTTTGCCGAGAAGATCGCAGCCGGCGATCTCACTGCGCGCATCGCCGAACGTAGCGGTGATGAGATTGCCCAGGTCGCCGGGGCTCTCGATCGCACAGCCCGTCGCCTGGAAGAAAACTTCAACGCGATCCGCGAAAGCCGCGCTGAACTGGAAGCGCTGCTCAATAGCATGGCTGATGGCGTGATCGCCGTTTCCCCCGATCTGAAGGTCCGCTGGGCCAATCAGGCCATTGTCAATATCGTTCATCAACGCGTCCGTATCGGCTCGCCCGTGATTGAACTGCTTCGTCATCCGGATTTTCTCGCGACCTTGAATGCCACGCTGCAATCGCGGCGGCGTGAGCACGCGATTGCCGCTTCGCTCTTCGGACGCCGCAGCTTTTCCGTGACCGCCGAGCCTCTGCCCGACGGCGGCGTAGTTACCGTCCTGCATGACATATCAGAAGTGGAGCGTGTGGAAAAAACGCGCCGCGACTTTATCGCCAATGTCTCGCATGAGCTGCGCACGCCGCTGACCTCCATCCGCGGATATGCAGAGACCCTGCTCGAGTCTGACGGCGCTCTCAATGACAATGCGCGCGAGTTTCTCGACGTGATCCGCCGCAATGCTGAGCGCATGGGACGCCTTACGGAAGACCTGCTGGTGCTGGCGCGCGTGGAATCAGGCGAGGACAAACTGGATCTGAAGGCGCATCCCGCACGTGACCTGGTGTCGGAGGCCGCTTCTTCGCTGCAGGAAAACGCCCGCACTGCCGGAGTTGAGTTAATGGTCGAAGAAGTGAGTGATTGGGTGGTCATGGCCGATGCCTACGCCGTGCATCAGGTCTTCGGCAACCTGATCAGCAATGCTCTGCGCTATGCCCAGAACGGGAAAAAGATCGTGATCGGCGCCCAGGAAAAGCCGGATGGAATCGAGTTCTTTGTCCGCGATTTCGGCCCAGGAATCGCGTCCGAACACCTGCCGCGCATCTTTGAACGCTTCTACCGCGTCGATAAGGCCCGTTCCCGTGAAAGCGGCGGCACCGGTCTCGGCCTGGCGATCGTCAAGCACATTGTCCTGAACCACGGGGGCTCCGTGCATGTCGAAAGCGCCGTGGGACATGGCTCAACTTTCTTCTTCCTGCTGCCGAAGGCCTAGGCGCAACCACTGATATTTCAGCCCGCGTTATGTTCCCAATGAGGGGATTTTTAACGTCGTATTCATCTTGGTTTCATCAGTTCGTAACACTCCTCCCCTATAAGAAGCGTTGCACTGTTCTGGAAAAATTTCTGCTGCTTTATTGTTAGCAATCGTTTTGCCGCTCGTAAACGCCCGAGTTTACTACTCGCAACGTTCGCAAAGTGGAAACTCAAACTCGATCAGTCATTCCCGCCGGGAGGAAAATTGGAATGAAATTGTTTAAACCCGTGGTTCTTGTATTTTTGATCACCAGTCTGATGTTTGGCCAGAGCGCACCCGCTCCGGAACAAAAATCTGACGACGCCAGAATTGCCAATCAAATCAAAAGTCTTCAGGATGCGATTGCGCAACAACAGCAACAGATTGAAGCGCTGCGGCAGGAGTTGGCAGATCGAAAGAAAACTGACGCTGCTCCTCACCTGACCAATGCTTCTCTCACGACCAGCGTGGCTACGCCTGCCTCTGCAAATGCTGTGCAGGAGGCGGAGAAGCCGAAGGAGTCGCCACTCTCATTCCGGATCGGCGGAATGGACTTCACCCCCGGAGGATTCATGGATTTCCAGAACATCTTCCGCACGGTCAACACCGGCTCCGTTGTCTCCACCAACTTCGGCGCTGTTCCCTTCAGCAATCAAGCTGCAGGACATCTCACCGAGTATCGCGCGACCGGTCAGTATTCACGTTGGAACATGAAGATCACGGGCAAGTACGGGGCCAACGCCATCACTGGCTTCATTGAGGGCGACTTTAACGGCAACGATGCCACCAACGTATTTGCTACCACCAACCCGCATACTTTGCGCCTGCGCCTCTATTTTGCCGACATTCGCCGCGGCAGCTGGGAGATCACTGCCGGACAAGCCTGGAGCCTGATTACCCCGAACCGCGTGGGCACCTCGCCCATGCCTTCCGATCTGGCAACCACTTATTCGCTTGACGGTAACATCCACGTCGGTATGCCGTACTCGCGTGATGGCCAGTTCCGCCTGACCTATCGCCCAACGGACGCCTTCTCCTGGGCCGTTGCAGTGGACAATCCGCAGCAGTTCACCGTGGGAACGGTAACGCCTCCCACGGTGTTTAACGGCGTGTTGACCAATACCGGCAGCGGACAGAGTCAGTTGGACGGCAACGCTACGGGCGGCACACCCAACCTCTTCCCGGATTTCATGACCAAGATGGCCTATGACGCCAAGCTCGGCGGACGCCTGTTCCACCTGGAAGGCGGCGGTCTGATCACCTCAGCGAAGGTCTCGGTATTGCCGACCGCCGGCAGCGGAATTACAACGTTCTCGTCCCACTCCAGCGTCGGCGCAGGCTTCATGGGCGGCTTCAACTTTGAGCTGATCAAGAACTTCCGCGTCATGGCTTACGGCTCATACGGCAATGGTGTCGGTAGATACTTTAACGCTTCGGGTCCGCAGTTTGTCGTTGTTCCTATCCCGGTCGGCACGGGCTTTGACGTGGACACCTCCATGGTCCATTCCGGCGCCGGTTACGGTGGTTTCGAATTCCAACTCGGGCCGAAAACGCAGATCGGCGCGTACTACGGTGGCTATTACTACGGCCGCAACAGCGTTAACGACCTGACGGCTGCTGCCGTTGCAACCCCGGTTTCCTGCGAGCCAGGATTGCCGGCAGTCAACCGGCCGTGCATCGGCTTTGGTGGCACCAATTCGGCGACCAACAACAACCGTGCGATCCAGGAAGGCAGCTTTGTGTTGGTACAGACACTGTGGCGCAACCCGCAATACGGCGCATTGCAGTTGATCAACGACGCAAGCTACACAACGCGCGCGCCCTGGTTCGTAGCGACCGGCGCACCCAAGAACGCTCACATGTTTATGGACCACCTCAGCATTCGCTACGTGATCCCATAAACGCAACTGACCTGGAACGAACCAAGAGCGCTGGCCATGGCTGGCGCTCTTCTTTTTTGAGGTAAAAAGTTTTGCTCTCGGCGCGCCCCGGATTTCTCTCAGCGAGAGGTTTGATCCGGTTTTTTGCTTTTAACAGTCATTTAACACTCCTCTGATAGGTTCTTCTCGTAACGCGAGGAGGATCAATGAAACTGAAGCTTTCTATGGTATTGGCGCTCGTTGCGGCTCTGGCCGGCGTGAGCAGCGCGCAGACCAATCTGAACGGCGCGGGCGCAACCTTTCCCAACCCCATTTATCAGAAATGGTTCAGCGAATATCACAACGAGCACAACAATGTGCAGATCAACTATCAATCCATCGGCAGCGGCGGCGGCATCAAACAGCTCCAGTCCGGTACGGTCGACTTCGGCGCCAGTGACGGCCCAATGACCGACGAACAGCTTTCACAGACGCCGCAAAAAGTGTTCCACATTCCGACGGTCTTGGGCGCGGTGGTGCCGACCTATAACATTCAAGGCGTGACCGCCGAGTTGAAGTTCGCTCCTGATGTTCTGGCGGACATCTATCTGGGCAACATCAAGAAGTGGAACGACCCAAAGATCGCCAAGGCGAACCCCGGTGAGAAGTTCCCGGATGAAGATATTGCAGTCATTCACCGCTCGGATGGCAGCGGCACCACCTACATTTTTACCGACTTCCTCAGCAAAGTCAGCCCAGCCTGGAAAGATAAAGTCGGCAAGAGCACCTCCGTCAATTGGCCTGTAGGCCTGGGCGGCAAAGGCAATGAGGGCGTTTCCGGCATGGTGAAACAGACCGAAGGCAGCATCGGCTATGTTGAGCTGATCTATGCCCTCTCCAATAAAATGCCCTATGGCAGCGTGGAGAACGCCGCTGGCCAGTTCGTGAAAGCCAGCCTCGACTCCGTGACCGCCGCAGCGGCCTCGGTGAAGGAGATGCCGGATGATTTCCGCGTCTCCATCACCAATGCCCCAGGCAAGACCGCCTATCCCATCAGCAGCTTCACCTGGCTCCTGGTTCCGGCGGAGTGGAGCGATGCAACCAAAGGTAAGGCGTTTGTCGATTTCTTGAACTGGATGGTCGATAAAGGCCAGACCATGACGGAGCAGCTCTCGTATGCGCCTCTGCCGAAGAACGTCGCCACCAAAGTAAAGGCCCGGATCAAAGAGGTAAAGGTCAAAGGACAGACGGCCCAGAAATAGGCCGGTCATTCCGACCTGAAGCGCCGGGCTCTGGGGTCGGCGTTTTCGCCCGCAGGCTTCGCAGAATTCAGGATCTCTTCCTTAACTCCTTGCCAGCGCCAGTTTTACCAACTGGCGCTCTTTTTTTAACAATGTATTAACAATGCTCTGCTAGCTTCCACACATGCAGATTCAGCCGAATCCTAGGATTTCTCAGGCATCCTCATCTCCTGAAGAAGCTGAAAAAAGAGAGCCCGTGCCAGCCGCTGCAGAGAAGCTGAAAGTCGTGCCCAAGAGCAAGGTCGGTGCACGGGAGAGCATACTCGCTGACGGAGTGTTTCGCGGAATTGTTGTGCTTTGTGCGCTCACGATTCTGGTGGTGGTGGGCCTGATCGTCTACGAGCTGATCACCCAATCCCGCCTGACAATGAGCAAGTTTGGATTCCGGTTTCTGATAAAGCAAGTTTGGGATCCGGTAGCAGAAGACTTCGGCGCCCTGCCGTTTATTTACGGTACGATTGTTTCGTCGGTGCTGGGCCTGATTATCGCTGTTCCTCTTTCTGTGGGAACCGCTCTTTTTCTCACTGAGCTTTGTCCCCGGTGGCTGCGTGGCACTCTCTCTCTGCTGGTTGAGTTGCTGGCGGCAATTCCCAGCGTGATTTACGGCCTGTGGGCCATTTTTGTTCTCTCGCCTTTTCTGCGCGTCCACATACAGCCTTTCCTGGCTAAATATTTTGGCTGGACTGGCTTGTTCACCGGACCGAAATATGGGTGGGGCATGCTGGCGGCTGGGATCGTAATCGCGATCATGATCCTGCCAATTATTGCCTCCATCACTCGCGAGGTCGTTAGCGCGGTGCCGCGCGTGCAGCGTGAAGCGGCTCTGGCCCTGGGCGCCACCAAGTGGGAGATGTTGCGGGTGGCGGTCTTGCGCAACGCCCGCCCCGGAATCTTCGGCGCAGTCATACTCGGTCTTGGACGCGCCCTGGGAGAGACCATGGCCGTAACCATGGTCATCGGCAATCGCGCCGAGATTGTGAAGTCACTCTTTGCTCCCGGACATACGCTGGCCAGCGTCATTGCCAATGAATTTTCTGAAGCCGTCGGCAACGTTTACACCAGCGCGTTGATAGAGATGGGCCTCGTTTTGTTTGTAATCACTCTGGTCGTGAACGCTCTAGCCGGGTTGCTGGTCTGGTCCATCACCCGCGGAATGCCATCGAGGTCCATTGCCTAACCCTACTCATACCATTTCGTTAAGGCGCAGCCTTACCAACTGGCTGGCTCTCGGATCAATTGCGACGGCAGCCTTTATCGTCACTGTGCCGCTTTTTTTGATCCTGGGAACCGTAGTCTATCGCGGCCTTGGCGGGCTGAATTTGGCGTTCTTCACCCAAATTCCCAAGCCTGTTGGTGAAGAAGGCGGTGGTATGGCCAATGCCATTGGCGGATCCCTTATGCTGCTTGGCATCGCCAGCCTCATTGGCGTGCCTCTCGGAATCGGTTCCGGCGTCTTTCTTGCGGAGTACGGACGCAACAAGTTCGGCAACCTTGTCCGCTTTACGGCCGATGTCCTGAACGGAGTCCCTTCGATCGTGATTGGCATCACTGCCTATGCCCTGGTCGTGGTCGTGCAAAAGCATTTTTCCATGCTGGCAGGCAGTGTTGCTCTGGGGATCATGATGATTCCCACCATCTCGCGCACCACGGAAGAAGTCCTGCTCCTGGTGCCGCAATCCATTCGTGAAGCCGCTCTCGGACTCGGTATTCCCAAGTGGCGGACCATTCTCTCCGTAGTGCTGCGCACAGCCAGCGCGGGCATTGTTACCAGTATCATGCTGGCCTTCGCCCGCATTGCCGGCGAGACCGCTCCCCTGATCTTCACGACACTCGGGAACCAGTATTGGAATACCAGCCTCAATCAGCCCACAGCGGCGCTGCCATTGCAGATATATGCATACGCCATCATGCCTTATGAGCAAGCGCACGCCCAGGCATGGACTGGCGCGCTAGTGCTTATATCCATGATTATGATCACTGTCATCTTGTTTCGATTCATCGCCAGCCGCGGTGCAGTCAAAGGAGCCAGCTAATGGACGGTGCCGGCATTCATGTGGAAAAGCTGAACGCCTGGTTTGGTCCCAAGCAGGCGCTTTACAACATTGGCATGGAAATCCCCGCCAAGAAGGCCACAGCGATCATTGGCCCTTCAGGCTGTGGAAAATCAACCTTTGTCCGCTGCCTGAACCGCATGCATGAAACGCTGCCGGACGCGCGGGTGGAAGGCACAATCACGATTGGCGATTTGGATGTCTACGGCAAGGGCGTTTCACCAGTCTGGATCCGCCGCCGCGTCGGCATGGTCTTCCAGAAACCAAATCCGTTCCCAACCATGACGATCTATGACAATGTGGCAGCCGGACTGAAGCTCAATGGGTTCCACAATCGCCGCGAACTCGATAACGTTGTCGAGCGCTCGCTGAAACAGTCAGCGCTGTGGGAAGAAGTAAAAGACGATCTAAAAAAGAAGTCCGGCGCCAGCCTCTCCGGCGGACAGCAGCAGCGTCTCTGCATCGCTCGCGCCCTGGCTGTAGAGCCTGAAGTCCTGCTCATGGATGAACCGGCTTCGGCCCTGGATCCGATTTCAACCGCCAAAATCGAAGACTTGATTTTTGAATTAAAGAAAGAATATACCGTGGTAATTGTCACTCACAATATGCAGCAAGCGGCGCGTGTGGCTGACTTCACTGCTTTCTTTCTCATGGGCAACATGGTGGAGCTCGATAAAACTGAAACCATGTTTACCAAGCCTTCCGACAAACGGACGGAAGACTATATTACCGGGAGGTTTGGATGAGCCGCACACGGTTCCATCAGGGACTTGATGATTTGAAACAGAAGCTGCTGGCCATGGGCGGCTTGGCCGAGCAGGCGGTGGAGCGCGCCGTGCGCGCTTACCAGAATCGCGATCTCGCCTTGTGCGAGCTGGTGCTGCGCGATGAAGCCAAGATCAACGCAGCAGAGCGCGACGTCGACGAGCTTTCAGTCGATCTCCTGGCCATGCAGCAGCCCATGGCGGTCGACCTACGCTTTGTCATCTCCTGTATCAAGATCAACGCCGATCTGGAGCGCGTCGGCGATCAGGCCGTCAACATCGCTGAGCGCGTGATGGACTTGGCCGCGCGTCCGGATTCGGCTCTTGATGTTGATATCCCACGCATGGCCCAGCTCAGCATCAGCATGGTGCGTGACGCCCTGAATTCTTTCCTCACCGCCGACGTCGATATGGCCCAAACGGTGCTCGAACGGGACGATCTGGTTGACAACATGAACCGCGAGATCTTTGAGACCGTGGATGCGGGCATGGGAAAGTCAAACAGCAACCATCGCAACCTGCTGGATACCCTGATCGTCGCTCGCAACCTGGAGCGAGTGGCGGATCACGCCACCAATATCGCGGAAGACGTTATCTTCTGGGTGCGTGGTGCCGACGTAAGGCATCATGCTCAAGGCTAGAATAATCATCCTAAAAGTCCATAACTATAAAGTAATACTTCATGGTTATGGCTTCGCCTTTCCTGGGTCGGATTGCTCATAAAAAGCTACAATGAATCTGCGGCGTATTTCCCCGCATTACGTCGCTAGGCCCCTTGTCCCTTCGCGCATGAACCGTTCCGTATCAGATCCGTCTCTTTATATCAATCGAGAAACCTCGTGGCTGGCCTTCAACCGCCGCGTTCTGGAAGAAGCCGATGACGCTCGCAATCCTCTCTTGGACCGAGTCAAGTTTCTCGCCATCTCCGCCAGCAACCTTGACGAGTTTTTCGAGGTCCGCGTCGCCGGCCTTCTGCAGCGCATTGAAGAAGGATTCATTGACGCCGGTCCCGATGCCCTCACGGCGCAGCAGGAGCGTGATCTGATTGCACGCGAGACGCATGAGTTCGTCGAGGAGCAGTATGAATGCTGGAACAGCGAACTTCTGCCGACCCTGGCGAACGAGAATATTCGCGTTCTCGACCTCAAGGACCTCTCGCCTGACCAGGAACGCTTTGTCGATAGCTATTGTGAAAAAGAGGTCGACCCGCTGTTGACGCCGGTGACGGTCGATCCAGCACACCCATTCCCGCGCGTGCTGAACAAAGCGCTGTGCATTGCCCTGCTGTTGAAGCGCAAGCGTCGCGCCAGCGGAACGTACATGGGTGTAATTACAGTTCCGCGAGCTCTGCCCCGATTGGTGCGGTTGCCTTCGCAAACCGGCACTGATTTCGTCTTTCTGGCCGACCTTCTCATCTATCACGCGGCCCGCATGTATCGCGGATATGACATTCTTTCTGCGGCGTCATTTCGCGTTACCCGCAACAGCAATCTCTATCTGGAAGAAGAAGAAACGCGCAACCTGCTGGAGTCAGTGCGCACCGAACTCCACCGCCGCCGCAAGGGAGATGCTGTTCGTCTGGAGATCGACGCCAGCGCCAGCGCGGAAATTGCCAGGCGTCTGCAACAGACTTTTGAGCTCGAGGATTGGCAAATTTTCTATACCCAGGGACCGGTAAACCTCTCGCGCCTGTTTAATTTTTACGATCTCGAGAGGCCCGACCTCAAGTACCGCACCTTCGTTTCCCGCGAGCTTCGTCTTCCTGCCAGCAGCAACAATATCTTTGCCGAGATACGCAAACACGACCTCCTCCTGCACCATCCGTTTGATTCCTTTGACGCCGTGGTTGATTTCATCGAGAGCGCAGCCAGCGATCCTGACGTCATCTCGCTGAAGCAAACCATCTATCGCACCAGCCACGATTCACCGATTGTCGATGCTCTCATTTCCGCGGCTGCTGCCGAAAAGGAGGTCACTGCCGTACTGGAGTTGAAAGCCAGATTTGATGAAGCATCCAATATCCAATGGGCGCGCATGCTGGAAGATGCCGGCGTCCAGGTATATCACGGTCTGGTAAGCCTCAAGACACACTGTAAGCTCTCCCTGCTGGTGCGCCACGATCCTGACGGGGTAACGCGCCGCTACGTCCACATTGGCACCGGCAACTACAATCCGGCTACGGCCCGCTACTATACTGACGCGAGCCTGCTCACCTGTTCGCCTGAGATAACCTCGGCAGTCCATTCGGTTTTTAATTACCTGACTGCCTATTCTGAAGCCTCAAGCTATGCTCCCTTGGCCATCTCGCCAATCGATCTGGCGGCATCGGCATTGGAGCAGATACATCGCGAGGCCGAGCATGCTGCCAGCGGCCGTCCCGCGCGCATCATCGCCAAGATGAATGCCCTGCTCGATAAGAACGTGATTGAAGCCCTCTATCGGGCATCGCAGGCCGGCGTAAAAATCGACCTTACCGTGCGGGGAATGTGTTCTCTGCGGCCAGGAGTTGCGGGCGTGAGTGACAACATCGTGGTGCGGAGCGTGGTGGGCAGACTGCTGGAGCATAGCCGCATCTTTTATTTTGAAAATGGAGGCGACGACGAGGTTTATATCTCCAGCGCCGACTGGATGCCGCGCAACCTCTATGAACGCGTGGAAGTTCTGTGCCCGGTGCTCGATGCGTCGCTCAAGCTGCGCATCAAAGAGGAGATCCTGGCTGCATACATGGCTGACAACGTGAAAGCACGCATTCTCGATCGCAATGGCGAATATGCGCGTCTGCCACGCCGTCGCGGACAGCCGGAATTCTCTGCCCAGGACTTTCTGATCGCTGTAGCTGAAGGCACAGCCAGCGCTGCTGACATTCCAGCGCCTGCGATGCCGGGCCGTCGTACACCTGGGAGCCGGCGGAAGAAGCAGCTCGCGCATCGATAAGAATCTATGATCGTATATTTTTTAAGACATGCATCTGCCGGGAAAAGCGTGCTGAACCCTGAAAAGGACGAGCGCCGCCCACTTGATGATGAAGGCATTCTGCAATCCCGATATGTCGGCCGCATGCTGGCCATTCTCGATGTGCAGGTCGACCAGATCATCAGCAGCCCGCTGAAGCGCGCCCGCCAGACCGCTTCGCTCGTCGCCAACGAGCTTGCCTTTGAACCGGCGGTGCAGTTGGATAACGCGCTACGCCCTGAAGCCGAACTGGAGCAGTTTCAGGCCATGTTGTCGCGTTACAGGAAATATGAAGCAATCATGGTGGTCGGCCACAACCCCAGCCTTACGGAGTTTCTCGCCAAATCTATTTCTGCCGGCGCCCGTGATACCCACATCGATTTCAAAAAGGGCGCGGTAGCCAGGGTGGAGATGAGCGGCCGGCAAGGGACAATGCAATGGCTGGTCACGCCCAAAATCGCACGCTCACTTCAGGCCAGCTTGAAGATGAGTTCACGGCCAAAGACCTCGCGGAAGTAAGGCACTTCCTTCTTCCCTGCCCATAGTTCCAGGTCGGCGCCGCTGCGGCCGGCCTTGACTGCGATCGTCACCTCGCCATTGCGGCCGCCGGCGCGCACGGAGTGTACGGCAGATCGTCGTCCCTGGTTGAGGGCCCGCGCCACGCGAAGAATCGCCGTGGCTTTGATTACATCGGAACGCATCTGCGCCGGCAGCAGCTTGATCAGCCGGTCACGCAGCTGTGGTTTCGAATTTCCCTGAAAGCGGGCGACTGTAGCAATGATCGTGCGCTGGAGAGGCGTGAATCCGAACAATTCGGAGCGCGAAATCACGTAGTAGGCATGGCGATGCAGCCCCACGGGATTCACGTACATTCCTACCTCATACAGCATGGCTGCCGCAGCAATCCACTCCCGGCACTCGTCGTCCAGCCCATGGAGGCGGCGTGTCTGATCAAACAATGAGAGTGCCAGCTTGCGCACTTGCACGGCGTTCGCCAGATCGACTCTGTAGCGCCGCGCAGTTTTCAGCAACACGTCCTGGCGATCAGATTCCAATTGGCGGTGTGACCGGGTGTGCTCGTCATACTCGGCGGCCATCTGCGCCAGAAGGCCGTCACGCAGGCCCAGCGGCGAGTAACGAAAGCCCTTGAGGCCGCAGGTATGCAGCACGTGTGCATAAACCGCTGCACCGGCAACGATGATCTGCGCCCGCTTCGGGTTGATGCCCTTAATGGCTGCGCGCTGCCGGGCTGTGAGCTTGGCCAGACGCTTGGCCAGCTTCGCAGCCACAGGCTGCGAAACCGATCCGCCACGCCGCAACTTCAAAGACTGGGCAGCGCCGGCGAGTGCCGCAGCGGTGCCTGAAGTCGCAATTACAGAGCGTACGTCAGCCCGCATGATCTGCCGCGATACGTGCGCTACTTCCTGGACAATGAAGCCATGCAGGCGCTTCAATTCATCCTTGTTCGGCGGATCATGATGAATGAACTCCTGCGTCAACCGCACTGCGCCCAACGGCAGCGTCACCAGTTCCTTGATATGCCCTTTTTCTGAAAATGTAAGCTCGCAGCTTCCACCGCCCAGATCGATCAACAGCAGCCGCGAGGGCTTGGTGCGCAGGTTGGCGAGCACGCCCAGGTGAATCAACCGGCCTTCTTCCAGACCGGTGATGATCTCAAGCTTCCATCCGGTTACGGTCTTGAGCCATTCGGCGAAGAGGCGTCCATTATTGCTGTCACGGAGAGCGCTGGTTGCGACCACCCGCGTTCGCTCCACGGCGTAGCTCTGTACGGCGCGATGAAAGCGGCGCAGCACTTTCAGCGTCTGCGCCATGGCCTGAGGACTGAGGCTGCCATTGCGAAAGACGCTTTCACCCAGGCGTGTGACCTCGCGGTCCTGGTGTAGGGGGATCAAACGGCCTCGACGCAGCTCAGCAATACTGAGCCGCACCGAATTGGAGCCAATGTCAACCGCGGCAAAGACCGGCATGGTCTATCAGGCGTGGCGAGCCATGGTTCGCAGCGATGAGGCAGTCGCCGGCGGCTTCTTCCCAGCTGCAACGGGTAAGGCAAACAATCTGATAACGGCGGAGACGGCAGCGGACTCGCGCGCTGCGAAAAGTGCGCGTACTTCGCGCAATAAGGCGCAATTCACACGATCAGCAAATCTTTTTTCCGCAAGCTTCGTCAACTCCTCCCAATCATGCCATTCCCCCACAGCGTCCTGCACCGACTTGAGCTGTTCCAGGAAGGCCTTTCGTTCATCAGAGTTATCAGCCAATTCCGCCAGGTAACGGATCTTCTTCAGTTGAATCCGAGCTTCATGCAATCGATTGGGCTTGAGCGACGTGTGTGACGAAAAGCCCGCAGCCAGGAGGCTTAGCTGCAACCGAGCTTCTTCCAAAGGAGCCAGCGGCCGGTTCGCCCCAGTGGGACCTGTTCCTACTTTTTCTGCTACGCGCTCGAGCCGTGAAAAAAGTTTGTCGCCGGCAAGCTTGTTGAGGGCGGAGCCCAGCCGGTCTACCTGGTGTTTGCGCTTTTTCTCCAGCAGGCTGGCCAGCGTCTTTCTGTCTTTCGCCGTTGATCCGTTTCCCAGTTGATCCAGAAGCTTGGTTTGGACATCAATATCGCGGACTTTTCCCGCTCGTCTACGCAGCTCCTCCAGTCTCTCCAGGCTGCGTTCCAGTTTCTTGCCCAGCTCAGGGTGAGCGTAGCTGACAAGGCTTTCAATCCGGCGAATGGTGGTACGTAAGCGATGTACGCTCTTAGGAGTGGCCTCTTCCGAAAGCTTGGAAACTACATCCGACAGGTCTTCGGTAAGACCTTTGATTTGTTGTTCAAGAAGAGCCATGCAATGAGGGTCAAGAATTCGCTAAAAATGCCAGGGTCATATTTTAGATGAGGCGGTCTAGCCGAAATGCACAGTTTATAGTGCACTGGTGGAAAAACATCTATTCCTATTGTTTTGTATCAGATACAATCGTTACGAACGGTGTTTTGCTTACGTCCTTGGGCCCATTTATAGTGATGTGTATAGGCGATGGAGTTCGCCTTTAACCGCCCAATGCGGCTGATGACTCCTACTCACTACGAACGTTAGGAGTCATTGGCATGCGACCTCTGATCGAGTGGAAGCCCTATCTCTGGATCTCGCTCGGCGCTTTTTTCGGCGCAAATCTACGTTATTTTCTTACCCGAGTCATTACTCGCTATAGCGATGCAGCTTACCCCTACGGCACGTTTGTTATCAACGTGACCGGTAGTCTGATTCTGGGTTTTTTTATGGTATGGACCACGGAGCGCGTGCTGGCCAATCCACTTTGGCGGCTGCTGGTGGCGGTTGGCTTTTGCGGATCGTACACCACTTTCTCCAGCTACGCTTATGAAACCATGGTGTATTTTGAACAAGGCCATTGGACTCTTTTCGCCGCCAATATTGTTGCCAACAACGTTCTATGCCTTGTCGCGATCCTGGTGGGCGCCGTGATTGCGCGGGCGATTTGAACTCCGGCGTGCAGAGAGTAGAATTTTTTTGGGAGAGGAAGTGAAGCGCCGCACGTATGGACCAGCCTCGCATCGCCGTCCAGGTTTCCATCTACCTGAATGAAGCCGACGAGTGGCATCGCAAGCCGCTCCATCTGGAGCTGCTCAAGTACCTGCGCGAACAGGAAATTGCCGGCGCCACCGTGCTGCATGCAGTCGCCGGCTTTACCGGCCGCGGGCGGGTGAAAACAGCAACGCTAGTGGACGCCGGCGGTAGACTCCCTCTGGTTCTTACCTTTGTCGACAGCGCTGAGCACATCGATCGCGTTCTGCCGCATGTAAAAGAGATGGCCGCCCACCGCCTGATCGTCCGCGAAAATGTCGTCATTGAGGCGGGTGAGTTCGAGTAGGACGCTACTGTGCTCCCCGGGCTGCCGCCGCCGCATGGTGCGGCAATGGGTCCGGCATCTCTGAGACGTTCCAGGCCCACGCTGCCAGCAGGGCTGCGCCCTCATTGATCTCGTCCGGTATCACCTTATCAAACGTATCCGTCTGGCTGTGGTGCGCTTCGCGATAATGGGCAGGCTTCTGAATGCAGAAATACGCAGGCACTCCGGCGCGAAGAAAGGCAACGTGGTCCGATGATCCGAAGTATCTCGTGCTCAACGGCTGCAGATCGAAGACTTCGCGCAGCGGTTCATAGATTTCACCCATCAGCGGCGCAGTCTCATAGAGATTCTCCAGCGCGATGCTGAAAACTTTGCCTGTGCCGGTATCGTGAACCAGCGTTGCGTCCATCTTTGGGATCTCGGCTGCATGGTTCTTCATGAACGTATCCACGCCAACGCCACCCTGCTCTTCGCCGGTAAAAAGAATAAATGTAATGGTTCGCTTCGGCTTCCAACCCAGCGCTTTGAGAGTTCGTGCTGCTTCCAGGACCGCCATTGATCCGGTTCCATTGTCGAGCGCTCCCTGCCCCAGGTCCCATGAATCCAGGTGGCCCCCGATGATGACTCGTTCGTCCGGTAGCTCGCTTCCTTTGATCTCACCTACGGTGATTGCCGTAGGTACAGGTGCAGGGCTAAACGTCCCCGTGAGCTGCACCTTCATTGTGACCGCGCCCTTCTCCGCCAGTCGATAGATCAGGCTGTACTCCTCGTGTGAAATGAAAGCCAATGGCACCGCCGACGGCTGATAGCGGCTGAAACTGCCCATGTTGAAGAGATTGTCCGTCTTGCCGCTATCCAGTAGGACCGCTGCCGGCTGCTCCTCGGCCATCATCGCCATCATCTTGATTCTCTCCTGGAACCCCAGCCTCGGCGCGTGGTTCAGCCCGCGGTCCGGCGCAATCACCGCGTCATAGGCGTTTTCCTCTGGATCGGTTGGGATCTCCGTTGGTTTGTTCATGAGAACAATCGCGCCCTTCAACTTCCCTTTGAATTTGGGCATCTCTTCCAGGCCTTCCATCCTTACAACGGTTCCTGAAATCTCGCCCGGCGTGGCCTTGCTCCACCCCATGGCGTGAATGCCGATCCGGCGCGAAACCGGAGTGGCGATTTCAGCTGTATCGGAGCCGCGATAATACGCGTGCGGGATCTCCGTGCTCTCCAGATGAGCGTCGATGCCGTAATCGCGAAAGCGCTTCAATGTCCAGTCGCTGGCCTGCTGCATCTGCTTTGATCCCGTCAGCCGCGGCCCGATTTCGGTAGTCAGGTATTCCAGGTTCTTCATCAGCTCGGAATGCGCCTTTACCTCTTCAGCGATCTTCTGATCTGCCTGCTCCATGGCGGCTTTGTAGGCCTTTTTGGCTTCATCGGTGCGGCCGCTGGGGGCGGCAGGAGCTTGCGCAATCAGGGTGGAACCCAGACCGGTTAACACGAGCAGGATCATAAAAGGGAGCCGCGTAGTCGATTTCATCAGGATCAAAGTACCTCTTATTAGGATTTACTCAGGATTGCAATCTACCAATTTGAAACTCGAGATTATAAATGACTCAGAAAGGCTGATTGCGCCCGCCCGGCTGGGTACCGTCGGATGCTTCAGCAAATCAGCTAAAAATTTTCCTGTTATTAAGTGAAACGTTCGAGCCGGTTAGCCCACTAGACAACAAGGAACCAATGAAGGCCGCAGAGGCCCTGCCGAGCTCCTTCGCTTTCCTCTGTGAACCTTCTGTTTTTCTTTCCTTGGTGGAGTCTTCGCGGTTGAACGCCAGCCGCGAAGACTTTTAATTTTGCTTCCGATCTCCGAACAACTCTCTCAACCATTCGCCCACGAACCAACGACAGTTTCCAAGATCGAATCCACATTCACCGCAGCCGGCAAAGTCCCAAAACTTTGCCCGTGCTGACCAGCCAGTCGCGAAGCGATAAATGCATCCGCCATTTCTGTCGAGCTGTGCCGCACCAGCAATGAAGCCTGCAGTGCCAGAGCTAATTTTTCTGTCAATTCCCGTGCAGCATACTCGGCCACACCGTAGCTGTGCGGCGATCCATTGTTCGCTTTGCCTTTAAGCTGCTCTTGAATACCCCCAACGTAGCTATCCAGCCGCGTATCAGCTCCTGCGGTTGATTTCAGCTCCAGCACCAGCGCCTCAATCGCAGCCGGCTCTTTGGCCAACGCACGCAGGACGTCAAGACAGATCACGTTGCCCGATCCTTCCCAGATGGAATAGAGCGGGGCCTCGCGATAGAGGCGCGGCATGATCGACTCTTCGACGTAGCCGTTGCCGCCCAGGCATTCCAGCGCCTCGCCCACATGCACCGGCGTGCGCTTGCATAGCCAGTACTTCGCGATGGCCGTGGCAATGCGGCAGAACGCCCGTTCACGGTCATCGCCTTCGCGAGCATCGAATGCGTGCGCCAGCCTCATCATCAGCAGCGTGGCTGCTTCTGATTCCAGCGTCAGGTCGGCCAGCACGTTGCGCATGAGCGGCTGCTCAACCAGCAGTTTGCCAAAGGCCCGGCGATGGCGCGCATGATGCACCGCCTGTACCAGTGCCTGCCGCATGAGAGACGCTGCCGCAATCGCGCAGTCAAGCCGGGTGTGATTGACCATCTCAATGATGGTTTGAATGCCGCGACCTTCTTCGCCCACCAGGTGCGCCCAGGCCTGTGCGAACTCCACCTCGCTTGATGCATTGGAGCGGTTGCCGAGCTTGTTCTTGAGGCGCTGTATGTGGAATCGGTTGCGTTCGCCCGTGGGCGTCCAGCGCGGCAACAGAAAACACGAGAGACCCTTGCTGGCCTGGGCCAGGACCAGAAAGGCATCACACATAGGCGCGGAACAAAACCACTTGTGTCCGGTGATCAGATATTCGCGTGAGCTGCCGATTCGCCCCGCGCGAGTGATATTGGCGCGAACATCAGAGCCGCCTTGCTTCTCCGTCATGCCCATGCCTACCAGCACAGCGGATTTGTCTTGAGCTGGAGCGAACTTGGGATCGTAAACGCTGGAAAGAATCTTTGGCTCCCACTCTCGTGACAAGTCGGGCTCGGCCCGGAGTGCGGCTACAGCAGAAAAGGTCATCGAGATCGGGCAGGTATGCCCCGCTTCATTTTGCGCGGTCAGCATCAGAAGAGCGGCTCTCGCCACATGCGCGCCGTGCCTCTTTTCAACCCATGGCAGGCTGTGCACACCAGCCTCAACCGACATACGCATTAACTCATGCCAGGAAGGATGAAACACCACTTCATCGCGACGATTGCCGAAACGATCGTGCGTGTGCAATATCGGCTCATTCTCATTCGCGTCAAAGCCCCGGCGTTGCACCGCTTCTGTCCCCAGCAGGCGGCCCAACTCGGTGATCTGCTTCTGCGCCCAGCCTGCACCCTCGCGCTCCACGGCTTTCACCAGCGTAGGATCGCTCAGGAAGAGGTTGTAATCGGTGAGCGGCGGGACCTGATTCTGCGCCAGCTGAGCGCCAGCGTTTTTCGCAGGCGGCTCTGTTGCGCGGGGCAGATTCGTCTGTCGTGTTGATGCCGTCATAGCATCTTCAATTATGCGCTCATAGTGCGCTCTTTCGCAGAACATTCATCCGTACTTCTTCGATGACAATTCTCAGCAGATTTACCGGATGCGGCTGGCAATAACGGCCTTCCATAATGTAATGAGTGGGAACAATGGGTCACGAAATCGTCAATTGAGACGCATCAGGGGGTCTTATGTCCACAGGGTTTAACACACTAAGAGACAACTTAACGGGAGAGGTTAAGAGCCGAGCAGGTTGGGGCATTTTCCTGGGCATCGTCACTGCAGCCCTGGGTATTCTGTTGCTGATCTATCCACTGGCGACGGCCGCTATCACTACCATTGTGCTGGGCTGCATTCTGGTTGTTGTTGGCGTGATTGAACTTGTCCTGGCGTTGCGTTCTCACACAGCAGGTAATTCTTTCCTCCGTCTCTTGCTCGGCATCGGCTATGGTCTGTGCGGTGTGCTCCTGCTCATGTTTCCTCTATGGGGCGTGGCGGTCCTTACGGTGGTTGTCGCAGCCTTCCTGCTTTTTGAAGCAGCCATGGCATTCGTTCTGGCGTTTCAGACCCGGCCTGCGTCCGGGTGGGGATGGCTGCTGTTTGATGCTTGCATCACCGGGCTGCTGGGCATATTGATTCTTGCCCACTGGCCGGCCAGCGCGATCTGGGCGATTGGAACGCTGGTTGGCGTTGCTGTGCTGATGCGCGGAATTACCCGCATTGCCTTGTCGGTCGGATTGAGACGAGTCGTGGGTCGAGTTGAGGACCGCGAGCACGATCTGCCGCGAGCAGCCTAGAGGCCGGGTCTCGCCATAGACTACTGATACCTCAACGCCACAATCGGGTCCACTCTGGTCGCCCGCAGCGCCGGCAGGTATGAGGCGATCAATGCGACCCCCAGCAGCAGCAGTGCGACTGTGGTGAAGGTGAGCGGATCGAAGGTGCTTATCTCATACAACATCGACTGCATAAAGCGCATGAGAATGAGTGATCCTGCCAGGCCAATAAGAACCCCGATCAATGCTGTGATCATCGCCTGCCGCAGTACCAGCGTCAAGACGTTGCTGGAGTTCGCCCCCAGCGCCATGCGCACACCCATCTCACGCGTGCGCCGCTGCACTGAGTAAGAGAGCACGCCATAGATCCCTGCAATCGCCAGCAGTAACGCTGTCCCGGCAAAGATGGCAAACAGAACCAGGTTGAAGCGGCGACTGCTCATCGACGCGGCAAAGATCGTAGTAAAGCTGTTGGTAGTGGGCGGCACATCCGGATTGAGATCGCGAACGATCTTCCGTACGGAATCAATCACCGCTGACGGATCCCCGCTAGTTCGAATCACCATGCTGAAGTTGTAGGTCCGCTGCGGTCGCTGGCGATAATTCACATAGATCGTTGGCCGGGGCGGCGTTTCCAGGCTGCGCTCGCGCACATCACCCACCACGCCGATCACGGTCAGCAAACGCGGGTCGGCATCCATGTTGCCGAATTCAATCGTGCGGCCCAAAGGATCCTGGTTGGGCCATTTTTCCCGCGCCAGCGATTCGCTGATCACGGCGACATGCGGAGCGTCTGCGGAATCACGGTCGTCAAACAACCGGCCGCTGCGCAAAGGTATGCCCAAAACGCGAAAGTATCCCTCACTTGCGCAAACGTAGTCGGCATAGCCGGCATGGTCGTGATCGCGGTACAGCTGCATGAAGAAACCCGCAAGCTCTTTCATGAGCGGACTGTCATTCAGCACGTTACCCTGGGCCGCGCGATTGATGATGTCCTGTGTGTGTGGCGAAATTTGCTGCGGATTCACCTCGGCAAAACCGCCATTACCGGAGATTCCAGTAGCGATCGGCAAAGAGTTGGTGCCGCCAACCTCGGAGACGCCCGGCAAGGCACGCGTGCGATTGAAGAGCTCATGCAGAAACTGCACACGTGGGGGCTTCAGGGCCGGCGCATATGCGTTTGGAAGCGCCAGATCGATGGTTGCCACATGCTCTGTTCGAAACCCCGGGTCGATGGAAAGCACCCGCAGCAGGCTGCGGCTCAGCAGTCCCGCGCCGATCAACAGCGTCATGGTCGTGGCCAGCTGCAGGGCTACTATACTTCGCCCAAGAAACTGCGTGCTAAAACTATCGGCGCTTCCCCTTCCGCCCTCTGCCAGGGCGGTCCGTAGATCAGACGTGCCGGAGCGCAAGGCCGTAAAAGTCCCCAGCCCCACGGCGACCAGAACGCAGAGCCCAAAGGCAAAAAGCAAAACCGGCAGATTCACTGAAACGGCAGCCAGGCCAGGCGTTGTTCCCGGCGCCAGCTGCAGCAACCACCGCACACCCGCATAGGCCAGAACCACTCCAATCAGCCCACCCGTGAGCGAGAGCAGAAGCGTTTCTGCCATGAATTGACGCAGCATACGGTTGCGCGAAGCGCCGAGCGCGTTGCGGATCGCTAATTCCCCCGCGCGCGCGGCGGCCTGGGCCAATAACAGGTTCATCACGTTCGCACAGGCCACCAGCAGCAGAAAACCTACCGCGCCCAGCAGAATTAACAACGATGGCCGCACCGTTCTCGTCAATGCCTCCTGCAACGGCATTACGGCCACGGCGGTAATATCTGTTTGATCGCCGTACTGCCGCTTGATGGCAGCCCCAATCGCAGAGAGGTCTTCCGTAGCCTGGGCGAGAGAGACGCCATCCCGTAACCGGGCGAGGCCTTCGTGATTGTGTCCGGTACGCGCGGGCAGATTCGGCGAGAGTTCACGCGGCATCCACACATCTGCATCCTCAGGAAATCTAAACCCCGGAGGAAGCACACCCACAACTGACACTAACTCGTTGCCTACGCGCAACCTCACCGGGGAAAGCTCCCGCACCGCGTTGAGATACTGCTGCCAATAGCTGTAGCTCACCAACGCGACCGGACCGGCGCCCACCCTCTGGTCTTCAGTAACAAATCCCCGGCCAATCAGCGGCCGTACTTGCATGATGGAGAAAAAATCGCTTGAAACCGCAGCTACCTTCAGCCGCTTTGCTTCGGATCCGCCGGAGACCGACTCTACGCCGGTACTGTACTCAGCCAGCCCCTGCAGCGAGCGGTTTTGCGCGCGCAGATCCAGGAAGTTGGGGTCAGTCAGGGGCAGGGTTTCTCCCTTGTCGGCCTTTTCCCACACGCGCACCAGTTGATCGGGCTTTTCATAAGGCAGGGGGCGCAGAAGCACGCCATAGACAACGCTGAAAATCGCGGTCGTTGCACCTATGCCCAGAGCGAGCGTAAAAACGGCGATCAGAGTGAACCCTGGACTCTTGCGCAGCACGCGCACGCCATAACGGAGGTCTTGCAATAGAGCTCCCATGGCCCCTGATTGTCAAAGATGTAGTAACAACCGTCAAGTAGAAGTATGCGGACGCGCCAAGGTAGACCACGCCGGGTAGTTTATGGATATCCCATTTTGGTCAGGTAAAGAAATTGTAAAAGGAATTGGCGTATCTCTTCTGCCGGAGTAAACTTTTTCGCATGAGACGAACCTTCGCAACCGCCTTGGTTTTACTATTCGGCCTTGCCTGCGGATTTTCCCAGGATTGGGCGAAACAAAACCTTGAGAAATCTCCACGTCACAGTGAATGGGTGCAGCTTAAGCATGACAATCGCACCGTCCAGGTTTTCGTTGTCTACCCTGAGACAAAACAGAAGGCGCCCGTGGTCATCGTTATTCATGAGATTTTTGGATTGTCGGATTGGGCACGCAGCGTAGCTGACCAGCTTGCCGCTAACGGTTATATCGCCATTGCTCCCGACCTTCTCTCCGGCACGGGGCCCAAGGGGGGTGGCACCAGCGAGTTCGCGAGCACACAGGATGCAGTCAAAGCCATCGGTGGCCTCAACCCTGACCAGGTTACTGCCGATCTGAACGCTGCTGCAGACTATGCCAAGAAAATTCCCGCTGGCAATGGCAAGATTGTTGTCGGCGGATTCTGCTGGGGCGGCACTCAGACCTTCCGTTTTGCCACGAACCGCAAAGATCTGAGCGCCGCGTTCGTCTTTTATGGCCAGGGACCTGCTGACGTCTCCTCCATCACCGCTCCGGTTTACGGCTTCTATGCCGGCGAGGATGGACGCATCGGCGCAACCTTGCCCGACACCGAGGCTGCCATGAAAGCTGCCGGCAAGAAATTTGATCCTGTCACCTACGCGGGCGCGGGTCATGGTTTTATGCGCGCTGGCGAAGATCCGGCCAATGAAGCTGCCGCCAATGCTGCGGGCGGCGACGAGGCGGCTAAAAAGAAGCACGACATAGCTGTTGCCAACAAAAAAGCTCGGACCGAAGGCTGGGCGCGCTGGCTCTCGCTGCTTAAGGCCATCTAGATCCCTTGGGGCGCCCTAGCCAGGGCGTCCCTCCCTCTTTTTTGGGCTCTCGTCACCCATCGGCGCTTCCAGTCCCTGGCTCAGCGGGCGATAACCTTTGCTTTTTCTGCACGTCTAAGGGAACCAGAGATCGAGTCAGAGCGTATTCACAGGCAGGAACGGCATTTTGCGTCCCGCACACAATCGTCCTTTCGTATGGAGGAGCCGATATGAATCAGCAAACGCAACGCCTGGCCGGATGGTTCATCGTAATTGCCGGCCTGATCGCCTTGGCCGCACCCAGCCTCAAGAGTCAGTCTTCAGGTTCAACCCAGCAGCCTGAAACTTTTCAGCGCACCTTCAATGTCACACCCGGTGGAAATCTTTGGGTCGACAACTATAAAGGCACTATCCACGTCACCGGCACCGAGGTCAACCAAGTCATGGTGAACGTAACCAAGCGATTCGAGGGTGGTAGCGACGCTGATCGCAAATGGTGGATGGAAAATGTTGAGGTCAATTTCCACAATGACAATAATCGAGTCTCGGTCGAGGTGAAATATCCGCAGTGGAACTGCACGCTCTGCTGGCAAGGCCACGATTTTACCGCCGCCGTTGAGTTGGAGATCCGCGTGCCGCGCCAGATCAATGTGGCGTTGAATAGCTACAAGCCCGATATCAAGGTCACCTCAGTGCAAGGCGATATTCGCATCAAGAGTTACAAGTCTCCGATCACAATTGACTCCACTACCGGCGCCATCCGTATCGATACTTACAAGGAGACAGTGAAGCTGAACAATGTTACACTCCGCGGTCCCCTGGAGATTAAGTCATACAAAGCCGACGCTGAGGTCAACGCCGTAGCATTGGGCGAAACTGCGAGCCTGGAGAATGAAAAAGGTACAATCGTGCTGCGCGTGCCGCAGAATGCAGGGCTCGACGTAGACTACGAGGGCAATCGCCGCGCGAGTTTCCGCAGCGACTTCCCACTGAATATTAGTTCAGGAAGTTTTAACGATCACGTTCGCGGAACCGTCAACCAGGGTGGAACGAAACTGCGTTTGCGCACGGAAAAGGGATCGGTTTCGCTGGAAAAGTTGTCCGGCCAGATGTAACGAGGGTTCATTACCCAGGCGCGCGTGACGAGGCCCTTCTGGCTCACGCTGTGATTGTAAGATATGCCGCTGACGTTGACCTGTCAGCGGCAGTTGTGCGTTTATTCATCGGCGGGTTATTTTGCCGGCATGGAATCGATCTGTAACGATTTATCTCTGCTCAAAAAAGGTGAAAATGCGTTTTCTAAGACTTTCCCTCCTTCTGATTGCATCGTGCAGCGCCCTATTGGCCCAAACCAGCACACAAAAAGGCGTTCAAACCGGCGATATCGATCGCAACGCCGATCCCTGCACTGACTTTTTCCAGTATGCCAACGGCAAGTGGCGCGCCGACAACCCAATTCCGCCCTCCATGGTGCGCTGGAGCCGGCGCTGGCAGGCCGGTGAAGATGCCAAGGAGCAGCTGAAGACCATTCTCGACGATGTCTCCAAGCGCACCGACTGGCCGCGCGGCAGCGTGGAAGAGCTCATTGGCGACTATTACGGCTCCTGCATGGACGAGACTCGCATCAACAAGGCCGGCTTCGATCCCGCCAAGCCTATGCTGGCCGATATCGATGCCATGAAGACGCCGGCCGATCTGCAACGCATGATCCGCCGCATGCACGACCTTTCCATCCTTGTTCCCTTCGGATTGACCTCCAGCCCTGACAATCACAATCCATCGCAGGTAATCGCCAACGTCTTCGCCAGCGGCCTGGGACTTCCCGATCGCGACTACTACCTCAAGACAGAGCAGCGGTTTCAGGACGCGCGGGAAAAATATCTTGTCCACGTAGCCAATATGTTCAAGCTGATCGGCTATGACGACGTCAAAGCCAAAGCCGCTGCTGACACCGTCTTTCAGTTCGAAAAGAAGCTGGCCGAGGCTTCGCTCGACAATGTTGCCCTGCGCGATCCCGCAGCCACAGATCACAAGACCACGTATGCCGATCTGAAGAAGCTTGCGCCCGCGGTCGATTGGGACGGTTATTTCACCGGCGCCAAACTCTCCCGCGCCGATCTGAACGTCGCTGAGCCCAAGTTCATGCAGGAGGTCGATCGCCAGTTCCGCGAGACGCCGCTACCGGTTTGGAAAACCTATTTGAAATGGCACTTCCTGCACGATGCCTCCGACGGCCTCTCCGATCCCTTTGTTAAGGAGAGCTTCGCCTTCTACGGCCAGTACCTGAACGGGGCCAAAGAATTGAAACCGCGCTGGAAACGCTGTGCCGAAACCACAGATCAACTTCTGGGTGACGCCCTCGGCCAGAAATACGTCGAAAAGTATTTTCCGCCTGAGGCCAAAGCCCGCGCCCAGGAAATGGTCAAGAACATTCTGGCCGCGATGCATGACACCATCGAGGGCTTGGCGTGGATGACCCCGGAAACCAAGAAGAAAGCATTGGAAAAGCTCTCCACCTTTAATCCCAAAATCGGCTATCCCGACAAATGGAAGAACTACAGCAGCATCAGGATGAACCGCGACTCTTTCTGGAACAACAGCATCGCCGCGGTGAAGTGGAATGAAGACGATGATCGCTCACAGATCGGCAAACCGGTGGACCGCGGCCGCTGGGGTATGACGCCGCCAACTTCCAACGCGTACTACAATCCGCTTCTCAATGAGATCGTCTTCCCTGCCGGTATTCTGCAACCTCCTTCGTTTAGCGTGAATAACACAGACGCCATCAACTATGGCGGAATCGGCGTGGTGATCGGACATGAGATCAGCCACGGCTTTGATGACCAGGGCGCCCAGTTTGACGCCATCGGACGTCTGAATAATTGGTGGACCCCAGACGACCTGAAGCACTTCCAGGAGCGGACATCTTGCGTGGTGCGCCAATTCGATGGCTACTTCATCGAGCCCGGAATACATCACAACGGGAAACTCGTGCTCGGCGAGAGCATCGGCGACCTGGCTGGAGCCAAGATCGCTTTCCTTGCCTTCAGGAAAGCGCAGCAGCAGCATCCTGCACCAACCATCGACGGTTTCACTCCGGAACAGCAGTTCTTTATCGCCTGGGGACAGTGGCGGGGCGACGAGATTCGTCCAGAAACGCAGCGGACGATGGTGCAGGGCGATCCGCATCCGATCGGAAAATATCGTGTGATCGGCCCGCTCTCCAACTTGCCGGAATTCAAGCAGGCCTTTAGCTGCAAAGACGATTCAGCCATGGTGCGGCCGGCGGCTGATCGCTGTACGGTTTGGTAGCCAGATCGGAATAAAAGTAAAGAGGCGCAGCAATGTTTCTGCTGCGCCTCTTTTTTATTCGTAACGGAGCACGATCATAGGATCAACCTTGGTTGCTCGACGCAGGGGGACTACGCTTGCCAGGAGCACCGCGGCAACCATCACCACCACAGAGGTCAGATAGGTCGAGATATCGTTTGCGTTAACCCGGTACAACAGGCTCTCGAGCAGATGCGCCAGCATCCATGCCAGAACAACCCCAACGAATATTCCAATCGCGACCAGCCGGAAACTCCCAGCCAACACCAGCCAGAGAATCCTGCGCGGGTGCGCGCCACACGCCATGCGAATACCAATCTCACGCGACCGGTTTTCCACCAGGTATGCCATCACGCCGTAAACTCCAATCCCAGCCAGAAAGAGCGCCATCAGAGCAAAGAAAGAGGTGAACTGAGCAAAAATCTTGAATGGAGCTTCCCGGTCACTAATCCTCTGGGTAAGAGGTAGCACATCGGAGATTGGCTGATCACGGTCCACAGCAGCTACGCTTTCCCGCAGGTTTGTAACTAAAGAAAGCGGCTCGGCGGTGGTGCGCAACACAATCGCTTGCGCTCGATTGGGAAATTGGGCCATCGCCATGTAACCCTGACTGACTGGATGATCGGAAAGGCTGGTTACCTTGATGTCTTTGACAATCCCAACAATGGTGCGCGCGGCTGTATCGTCGCGGCTCAGCCGTATCTTGTGCCCCAGCGGATCTTCATTGGAAAAGAACCTGCGGGCCAGTGTCTGGTTGATCACAATCACGCTCTGCGTTTCCGGCCTGTCACTCTCATCAATAAATCGGCCACGCACGAGGTGAAGACCGATAGCGGAAATATATCCCGGGGTGACAGAGGTGAGTTGCATGCCGGCAACGTCGCCCGGCTTCGGGGCTGGCCGGCCGTCGATCCACACCTCGCCTCCACCGTAGGAATGGCCAAACGGAATGGAGACGCTCAACGCTGCTGACTGAACTTGCGGCAATGCGTTCAGCTTTTCCAACAGCCGGTCATTAAACGTCACCAGCTGCGATGGTTCCTTGTACTTCGTCGCCGGCAGATTCATTTTGGCCGTGAGTACATGATCGGGCGCAAAGCCTGGATCTTCTGCGAAACGATTGATCAGGGATTTTGAAGTAAGACCGGCGGGCACCAAAACCACCAAAGCCAAAACGACTTCTATGACGACCAATGCTTTGCGCATTTTGCGCCCGGCAAAGCTGGGAGAACTTGAAACCGCTGAATCTTTGAGTGATCCGGTAAGATCCAGTTTGCTGGCCTCCAGGACTGGAGCCAACGTGAACAGCGCGACGCTAAGCAGAGCCACTACGGCGGCATAAATAAAAGTCCCGGTATCCATGTGAATCTGGCCGTAGTTGGGCAGATATCCGCGATTATCGTAAGGGATTGCTGCAGTTCCCCAGTTGGCTGCAAAGGCTGAGAATCCCAACCCCAGGGCGATGGCAAGTGGAACTACCAGCAGGTTTTCTATCAGCAATTGCCGCGCGAGCCGTGATTTTTTGGCGCCCAACGCCATACGGACCGTCAACTCTTTGCGTCGCAGCAATGCACGGGCAAGGTAGACGCTGGCAATGTTGGTGCAGACAATCAAAAGAATGCAGTTCCCGATGACAAATCCGGAATAGATTCCCTGCTCGCCGGTATCTTTGCCGATTTCATGGGCCAGGGTATTGATCACGACTCCCGAATGAGTGTTCGTTTCCGGGTACTGTTTCTCCAGTTGCCGCGCAATCGCGTTCAGGGCCTGCTGCGCCACTCCGAGCGTCGTTTTTGGCTTGAGCCGTGCGATCACACCCAGCCAGCCGGTAGCCCGATCGGCCTTTTCCTTCGGCGTGAAAACCAGCGGCACCCAGATGTTGGTTCGCCCCATCAAGGTGAACTGAAATGTTTCCGGCATGACTCCAATCACGCTGTAGCGTTCGCCGTCGAGAAGAAATGTCTTTCCACTCAAATCCGCATCGTGATTCAACCGCTCGTTCCAGAATCCGAAGCTGATCAGCGCTACCTGGCCCAGTCCCGGCTGGCTCTCCTCCGGACGAAAATCCCGGCCCACGACCGGCGTGACCCCAAGGGTACGAAAGAAATCCGGACTCACACGAGCGCCCGCAATCCGTTCTGGTATATCCATCCCAGTGAGATTGAACTGGCGCGGACTCCATGCTGACATGCTGTCGAACTCGTGACTCTGTTGTCGCCAGTCGTCAAAATCCGGCGCTGAGACTTGCCCAATCCATCCTTTTTGCGTGTCTATTTCCGATATGGCGAGCAGGTGATCTGAGTCAGGGAACGTAACCGCCTGCATGACCCACTGTCGCACGAGATTGAAACACCATGTGCTGGTGCCGATGCCAAGAGCCAACGTCAGAACAGTGACCAGAACGAACCCAGGCGACTTGCGCAGATAACGAAATCCAAATCGCAAATCCTGCCAAAATGACTCGACAGACATAAAGCTGCGCATTTCGCGACAAGCCTCCTTGATGCGAGTAACGTTCCCAAAACTTTTGCGTGCAACCAAGGGCGCATGCTCGGCTCCTACACCGGCCGAACGATTTGTTTCTTCGCGCATGGCAAGGTGGAAGGCCATCTCATCTTCCAGGTCGCGATCAAATCTTCTCCGCAACAACAATGCCTTGAGTCGAAGCCGGATTGTGGTGAACCATTCCATGGCTCCTCCTTAAGCCGTCTCCAAAACCCGACGTACTGCCATGGTCATACGCCCCCAGTATTCTGTTTCCGACCGGAGCTGCTTTGTGCCCGCAGTAGTGAGGCGGTAATATTTTGCGCGCCGGTTGTTCTCTGAAACGCCCCACGAGGAAGCCAGCAGGCCTCGCAACTCCAGACGATGCAGCGCCGGGTAGAGCGCTCCCTCCTCCACGCGCAGCACATCTTCCGAGCTCTGATGAATGAATTCAGCGATCGCGTAACCGTGCATGGCGCCGCGCGTGAGTGTCTTCAATACCAGAAGGTCCAACGTTCCTGGCAGTAGGTCGCCGGGTTTGGAATTCAGCTCTCCCATAAGCTACTTATGGGAGTAAAGCATACCAGACGAGCCAAAAGCAAGGGATTTTGTGATCTCAACAAAAAAGCCATGCGTTGCCGCATGGCTCTTCTTTGCGCCCTCAACAGGTCTGCCTAGGCCACGTCCTTGCGCGTGGCTGTCAGGCTATCGGCGCCAGTAAACGTTCGAGCTGTAGCCCTGTTGATAACCGTTGTAATACGCCTCTCGATACGCCTGCTTGTAGTAGTTCTTGTTGCCGTAGTTCGGGATGTATCCGCGGTCTGCGTGTTTATAGTTGTCTCTCTGAGTCGGACGGTTGCTGTGGCCGGTACGCCGGTCCGTTGCGCCGTCATTGATTCCGTCCTGGTAGCCGTTCTGTCGTGCCGAATTCAGGCCGTAGCCGCCGTACCCGCCACCGCCGTAATTTCCATCGCCACGATACCCGGAGACTTCACGGAACCCACGCTCATAGCCCGAGCGATATGCATCCCGGTCGTCCCGCTCGCGCCAACGGTTGTCATTCGGATCAAAGCGGCGATTGTGCCGCGCATCCCATTGTCCCTGCTTAAAGCCTTCTCTGAACGCCTGTCGGTCGTCGTTATCACGCTGATATCCCCACTGTATCGGCACCACCGCTTGCGCCGCGGCGAAAGTTGCCGTTCCTGTAAGTAACGCTGCTCCTATCAGCATTGCTCGTAAGTGCTTCATATTCCCTCCCGTTAAAACCGTCTTCTTATCCTGGCTCTAACGTTCAACTGGTTTTGTTAACAGGAAGAAACACCGCCGTGCGCGGAAGCACTCTCAAGCTCGGTTAAGTTCTGTAAGCGGATAGTAAGGAATAGTTGGGTCATCCGCACGACCGTATGGCACCAAGTCGATCAC
>DATBHX010000012.1:0-66211 GCA_036557225.1 Candidatus Angelobacter sp. | reverse complement strand
TACGCTAATCAGCAGATCGGCTGACTGGCGTGCCAGGGCTGATCCAGAAAGGTTTGGAACAAAAATATGGCACAACCTGACCACCCAGATCATCCCCAAACTGGACCTGATGTAACTATCACCATTGACAATAAAACCTTCACTGTCCACCGCGGAAACATCACGGTCTCTGAATTGAAGACTGTAGGGGCCGTTCCAGGCGCGTACGAACTCGAGCAAATAGTCAATGGCACGCTAACACCACTGCGCGATGACGGGCACGTCGTGCTGAAAGGTGGGGAGCGGTTCGTCAGCCATCCGCGCGCGGGAGCATCCTCGTAGCGATGATCCCGGAAGCGCATATCGACGAGTTGCGTGCCCTTTGTCCCGAAGCGCGCGCGTGCACTGAGGCAGGTATCGATTACGTTTTCTTGCCATCCCTGCGACTTCCTGCAGGTTGCAATCCGGACGTGATGGATTGCCTGCTTTGCATGGGCGCCCGCGACGGCTACGAAAACCGGCTATTTTTCGCCGGCGTGGCGAACGCTCCCACCGGGCGGAATTGGAACACGCAGAACGTACGCATCTTCGAGCGCAATTGGTTCGCGTACTCCTGGCGTGTGCCAAATGGATTGCGACCCATTGAATTGTTGATCGGACACCTGAAAGGGTTAAGACTATGATCCGCCTCCGGATGCTCACGACGCTAGTCGAGACGATCCTTGCGGATCTTCGCCGGCCACATCCATTTGCCTACGAGCGCATCGGCTTCTTGTGCTGCAAGCAGAGCAGTGTGCCATCTGGATACCTCCTTCTTGGCTACCGGTACGTCCCAATCGAAGATGACAGGTATCTACGGGACAAGTCAGTGGGAGCACGCTTTGATGCGACCGCCATCAGAACGGGAATGCAGCTGGCCCTTACAGAAGAGGCAAGCGTGTTTCACGTACATGTCCACGAGCACGCAGGTGTGCCTCGCATGAGTCGAGTCGATACACGTGAGATGCAGCAACTGATGCCTTGTTTTGTGAATGTTTGTCCCGAGCGTTTGCACGGAGCCCTTGTAATGAGTGTTGACCGGGCCTACGCCCACGTATGGGGTACGGCATTAGAAACCAGTGGCGTTGACGTTTCACGCATAACGTCAGTTGGGGATCACATCAAGGTGCTCTCATGACAGATCAGTACACCCGACAGTCTTTCCTAGGCGCGAGGTCAGCAGAGCTACTACAGAACGCGACGATCGCAATTGTGGGCCTCGGCGGCGGTGGCTCGCATGTTGCCCAGCAGCTAGCGCATGTTGGTATTGGGCGCGTGTTGCTCTTTGATCCCGACAGTCTTGAATTAAGTAATCTCAACAGACTCATTGGTGGGACAGCAGCGGATGTAGGGGCCAGGACGGAAAAGGTGGAGATTGCCCGCCGAATGTTTGTTGCTATTAATCCCGCAGCAGAGGTACACACGTATGCCGTCCAGTGGCAACTAGCTGCGGAGCCGCTCCGCGAAGCGGACGTTGTTATCAGCTGCCTTGATTCGTACGCGGCCCGCCAAGACTTGGAAGTCAGTGTTCGCCGGTTTCTGACGCCTCTGATCGACATTGGGATGGATGTCCACCTGGTTAACGAGCAGGCGCACATGACGGGACAGGTAATTCTCTCGGTACCTGGTGGTCCGTGCTTCCGCTGCCTCGGTTTCCTCACCGAGGAAAATCTGCGCCGGGAGGCAGAATTGTACGGCGCCGCTGGCGGTAGGCCGCAAGTCGTCTGGTCCAACGGCGTGCTCGCGAGCGTTGCGGTCGGACTAGTTGTAGAGCTTCTGACCGGGTGGCAACGCCGTCGCTTTCGAGCTGAGTATCTACATTTTGACGCGAACGAGCATGTAATTACTCGCAGTCCGAGGTTGGAATACGCGCCAAAGCATTGTACGCACTTCGCCGCTGACTTTGTCGGCGAGCCCGTACTCTGAGGAGTGCAGTAAGATGGAATTAAGTCAGATCGATGGGCAAATCTTTGTTGCCGACTGTCCCGGGCTCGCGCTGGGACCGCACCTCAAAATCGGCGGGCAAAAAAGCGTGTGGGCCTGCGCATTTCAAAATCAGGCGTATGTTCTGAAAGCCATAATGGCGAGTGACCGCGCGTTGCGTCGTGTAGCGCGTGAGATCGAGATTATGCAACGGTGCAACTCGCCCTACTTACCGAAGTTCGGCCCGGTTTCTCTCCGAGAGTTGATTGTCCCCACAGGCGAGAAAGTGGTTTACTTCCTTGAGGAGTACATTGATGGCGTTCCTCTGGCATCCGTGAGGATCCCCATGCGGCCAGAACAGGTTATCTCACTCGGCCGGTGTGTCGGAGAAGCTCTAGGGATATTGGCGAGCAACCGTTATGTACATCGAGACGTGAAGCCGATGAACATAATGCAGCAGACTTCATCAACGTATGTGCTTATTGACGCAGGTTTAGCATTAGATCTAGATGGCGAGGCACTGAGTCTGGTTGGCAGTGGCCCGGTCGGAACGCCGGCATACTACTCGCCCGAGCAGATCATGCTGGCATCTCGCGAACTCGATCCCAGGTCTGACCTGTTTTCGCTTGGCATAACGATGTACGAGTGCGCAACAGGAGAGCACCCCTTTCTTAATGATGCACTGCCACGGGTCAACATCTTTCGCAATATTGTGGAGCTTGACGCTCCTGATCCACGCGAATGGCTCTCGACCTTGCCAGACATTCTCTGCGCCGTGATTGGTAAATTGCTGCAGAAGGATCGTGATGCTCGGTATCAGAGCCCTGAGCAACTTCTGGCTGACTTAATCTAACTGCGATAGCTGAAAGTGGATCCAGCAACTGCCAGGTTCACGCGGTGAGGTTTGATGGAATCAAGGCAAGGACTTACTGGGAGTAGTCATTCTCCACGCCCAGTGTGGCGCTATTGCTTCACTGGACGCTCGTTTGGAACGGCATTGGAGTTCTAATACTTCGTGCGTACGTACACGCCATACCGCCCGTAACATGGAGATCCCTGACGATTCTTGTGATGATTGAGAGAGCCATCCATCCTTTTCCTGTTGAATGTCTTTCCGCAAACCGTGCATCGATAGACATAGGTTGGCCCTTGATGTCCGGTTCTCGCTAAACGGCCCATCCTTGGCATGCGCGGCATCGCGGCTGAAGGCGCAACGCTAAGCGGCCCCGTCGAAGTCAACTCAACCGCGTAACGGGGCGTGAACACTTGCGAGGTTACCGTCGCTCCCTGCATACGGTCCACGCGGTAGGACCTGTACTCTCCTGAATCACTGCGTATGGCTCCCAGCACGTAGTTTCCTTCGGCCGTCTGTCGCAGTGAGTACGGCTCTATACGGCGAACGCTGCCCTCGTAGGCAAGATCGACACAGAGATAGTTCGCCGCTGCGAATCGAATGATCTCAAGATTGGAGCGCGAGCGAAGCGGAATGTTCATCGGCAATACGCGTGTGCGCACCGGCATTTCGCCGAGACCACGCTGGATAAGCGCGCGCTCCGGAATCGGGGCGCCGCTCGTTATCCAGTCAAAGATCTCTGGAAGCGCGTCCCAGAAGTCGTTGAGCGGGGGAAGAACGGGAAGCTGGTGCGACAGCATGTCCGACCACATCGCTTCAAGAGCAGGACGATGCGGCACAAGAGTCTGGAGCGTGGGCACTGGGATCGCCTTGTATGTGCATTTTTGACGAAGCACGTCAAGCAACACAGCGGCGGTCGGCCGGCTATCCGTATGCCGATAGAGGTTCACCACGTCGTAGAGGTCGCGCGGCCGCGTCCGTTCTCCAAGCGCGCGCAGTTTCTCGCCGAACGCCTCTTCATAGGCGTAGCTATTTGCCCATATACCTCCCTCCGGACGATCGGTGTACGCATGAAAGACCTCGCGCCGGACAGACGGAAGCACTAGCCTTTCATCCGCTGTCAGGTCGAGCTTGATCTTGGGCCAGCCGCCCGAAGTCGGCGACACCGGTCCACGGTACGCAATTTTGCCCTGGCAATTGGGACGGCCGCGGGAGTTGTCATAGATATCGAATTCGAGTTGGTCGGCGGGAATATTGAGACCAGATTCTTCCATCACCCAGGCGACGACTTCCCTAAACACCGTCTGTAGGAATTCCTGGTCGAGGTGTTCTTCATTGCGCAGAGTAAAATCCAAATCTTCCGAAAACCGATAAGTCTCGAAATAGCACTTCTTGAGGCACGTGCCGCCCTTGAATACCCAGCTTTCTGCAAGTTCGTCATGCGCATTTATGCCCGCCAGCATCCAGCCGAGTACGTAGTCTTTCTCGACAATGTGAGGCAACAGCGAAAACGACGACGCGGCTTCGAGGATTTCGCGCCTGTCGATCATGAGGCCGTTTGCTTCCTGGCTGACGGCAACCAGAGACGCCAGGCTGTGACGAGTTTTTTTGCGGGAAGCGCGGGATCGAGCCGCGCATAACCCTGTGTCAACCGGGAGCGGCACTCGGCAGCGAGCTTGGCATCGTGCAGCCGCGTATCCGCAAGATATCCGAGGCGCTTGAAGATGACGCCGTTATTGAACTCCCCCGCGTACCGGATTAACAAGTCGCGATCAGCGGTCTTAGTTTCGAGATACGCGCTCAGGCTTTCAGCTATGTGGTCGATGCCACCGCCCACCTCGGGTGCGGCGATCATATCGATCAGCGTGCGCGCGGGGTCCGAGATAGATACTTTTACAGAACCGCGCCAAAGCGTTTTCAATCCGAAGAAACGTTTCGGCTTAGCGTTGTGCAACACGAAAGCTGCACCTTGGGCGATCACCCGTTTTTCTGTAACCCGCCGCGTAGTGAAGACCAGGGTCTCATTGAAGAGCTGCTCGGTGAGTTCCCAATGATGGGCGGCCGTCCAGCCGCCGATGTAGCATTGGTTGAAGAGAGTTGGTACTAGGACCCAGGGATCTGCGATCACTTGTTCGCTGCCGGCCAGGTCCAACGGGACTGGAACATAAAGCCCATGTCCTATCCGCCGAAGCCAGCCCTGCTGTTTCCACCGTGATAGGAGCTTGGCCGATGCACGCCGATCGATACCGAGTGTCTGAGACGCAATATTGACCGACACCACTTCCTTTGCGGCGCGGAGTACTGAAGCGAGCCGCGCGCGGTGGGCTGGCAAGGAGTCGATCTCGCGTTTCATGGCTATATAATACAACTACAAGTTCGCATTTTATAGGAACTTTGCGCTAGTACATATAGCTAAATCCATCCGGAAGGCCGAAAACATCACGGAATTACGGCGCGGCTCTCGTCGACGAAAACAGCAATCAGGAGTCTTTTCGTTTGTCCGCCTTAACCCGAGCATTGATTCCTCGCTGTGGTGCTCCTATTTTTCCAACCCACAACCCAACCCACAAAATGCCGCTGTCTTGTACGACTTGTGCGGAGTTTGGCAGTCCCGCGTATTTGTAAGTTGTTACAAGATCTGTTCAAGCGGCGCGTTGACAACACAGGCCGCTGGTTCGACTTCCTCCGTCGAATGGCTCAAGCCACATATCCAGCCAGGGCTCCGGCATTGACTTTGGCCAATGCGTCCTTCGATTGCACGCCTTTCAGGTAAACCATCGTTGATTTGATATCGCGATGGCCCATCCAGGACTGGAGAGTGCGGATATCAACGCCGTGGCGCAGGTGCTCAGTGGCAAACGTGTGCCGGAATTTATGCAGAAAGAAATGCCCGCAGTGTGGTCCCTCAGAGCAGCGATTCCCGTGGCGGGTAAGGCATTGTCCGCAGTTGAGTTTCGCTCGTTCGGCGACGCGTTTCACGATCATGTCGTTTTCAGAATCAGGATTGCCCTTGGTATTAGGAAAGACCAGTTGCGCCGGAAGCGCCTTGCGGCACTCTCTCAAATTTCGCAGTTGATCGATGAGGGCCGTTGGCAAGGGCACGGCGCGCTCCTCCCAGTTCTTTGGCTTAAACCCCCAAATCGGTTTTTCGATGACTCTGACGACGCTGTTATGAAAATCCAGATCACGCCAGGTGACATGCTGAGCTTCGCGGTCGCGGAACCCGGAACCCAGCAGAAACTTTAAGAAGATTGCCTCGTCCGCATCGGCGTTCCCGAGGAGCATCTGGATCTCCTCCGGCTCATAGATTGGTCGGATCTTCTCAACGTAGTCCGGCCAATCGTTCTTCTCAATCAATTTTGTTCTGCCGTACCTCTTGAACATCTGCAGAACTACGACCAGTTTGTCATAGACGGTGCGACCGCCAAGCCCAAGTTTGTAGCAGTCTGTCATGAACTTCAAAATATCCTCGCGGGAAATGTCTTCCACAAATGGAGTCGCGCAAGACTGGCGCAACAGCACGTCGAGAGTGTAGCGATACGTCAAATAGGTGCGATCGGCCCGGTTATGTTTGACGTAGTCGAGATACGTATCGATCGCAGTGGTCACGGGCATGCGAGCGGTAGAAACTCCCGGTGCAACGTTGGCGGGTGGCGCCATCACGCCGGCCCGCATGGCTTCGACTTCGATGGACTTGCGCCGTGCTTCCGCTATGAGTTCAGAAAAATTCGGAACAGCTCTACGGCGGCGCCGATTATCGACTTCGTACCACTCCAAGTAGTAGGTGCCCTCGGCGTGTTGTTCGTCACGGCCAGCAATCAGCACGTGGTCGCGCACGATCCTTCCGCTCTGTTGGACCACATTGGCGAAGCGCCAGGCATCGCCCACCTTGACGTACTTGAGAATTTTGACGCGATTCGCGTAGTGCTTTTGTTTTCTCGGCATCTTCCATCTCCAGGATTGGAGGGAATGGAAGGTAAACCGGATCGGAAGCTCGATCAAATTCGAAAACTGGGTTGACGGAATGGAAGGAGTTGACGGGGTTTACAGCGAATCTATCGACAGGAAGAACGACAGGAAGTGGGTTAAAACGATGAAAACAAACGAAAGCAGTTAGGGGGCAGCGTTCTAACCAACTGAACTACGTCCCCAGCTTTGGTGGGATTGCAACTTATCAGGAATGTTCTCTACGCGAAGAACACTCTCAGTGTAACAGATGGGCTGGGAAATCGCCATGGCTCGATCTGGCCGTTGTGCGGTTTGAAAACCTGCTCACCACAAACTGTGCATCGCGTGCGATACAGCTTTTTCAGTAGATAACAGAGCCGCATGAATCAGAAAAGGCAGCGCCCTAAGGTTTTGCACAGCGATTCGCGCGCATGTCGCGCAAACCAATGACTCCGCAAATGAAGAGCTGCATGGAAACGAGCAGCATGGAGACAGATGAGCGACACAAAGCTGTGGTGTGGCATCTGAACCACTAGAGTGGTCGGGACTGCTCTGGGGCAGAGCGATCGAAGCATCTCTGGGGGCTGCTGGTCATGGATGATCGGGGCTTTGACCGGCAGGGCGATCTATGCGCTCTTGGCGACAACAAGGGATCAAGCTCGTTGTTGCGATAGTCGGTGCAGGAATCTCTGTGCTCGGCATCGTTGTGCTGATCGGATGGCAGATTCACTCTCGCGCACTGGTCCAGGTGGTTCCAACGCTCCCACCCATGTATCGAATGACCGCTTTGAGCTTCGTGCTCAATGGTGTCGCACTGCTGCTGCTCAACACAGGACACAAACGCGCGGCAGCGTTTCTCGCCAGAGTGACGCTCCTACTCGTCATCCTGGTCTGCCTGGAGTATGCGCTGGGAACCAATTTCGGTATCGACGAATTTCTCGGGCCTGACTACATCACGACTTTTATTCCGGGACGAATGTCACCGGTGAGCGCTCTCTGTTTCGTCGGCGCGAGCTTGGCCGTGATCGCGGCCGCAAGCCGGAGACCGGCGGAATCGGCGCTGGCCATCGCCGGCGTCCTGGGTTCCATGATCGCGGCGGTGGGGACGGTCAGCGTTCTGGGCTATCTGTTAGTGCATATGCAACCCTACGATTGGTATGCAGCCAAGCGGATGGCCCTCCACAGCTCCGCAGCATTTGCCTTGCTCGGCTATGGGCTCATGGCGTGGGCATGGAACAAAAGCCGGGAGCAGGAAGGCACTCCAGAATGGCTTCCACTAAGTGTGGGACTGGGTCTGGGTGCTGCTGCTGTGGGCATGTGGCACGCCCTCACCGCGCGCGAAGCAAGCGAGCTGCACCTGATTTCAGGAGTCATTCTGGCCGGAGGCATTCTGGGGAGTGTGCTGGTGGCCTTTGCCGTTTTCCAGGCCCAGCGGGCGCAAAAACGCAGTCGCGAGATTGCAGCCGGCAGCGTGATGCTGCAGCAGCTCTTTGAAACCGCGCCGCAAGGACTGATCATGACCGATGTCGCCGGCAACATCCTTATGGCGAACCGGCACGCGGAAAGGATTTTTGGGTTTACGCACGACGAGCTTCCAGGTTCGTCGCTGGAAGAGCTTATTCCCGTCAAGCTGCGCGACTATGGCATTGGAAGGAATAAGGAAGATCGAACGCGCTTCAACGCCTCAATGCCGCATGAGCTGGCGCTCAACGGCCGGCGCCGCGACGGCAGCCAATTTCCCGCCGAGGTGTCACTTACGCCCTTGTCGCCGGGGAACAAAGCCGTGGTGCTGGCGCTGGTACAAGACGTTACCGAACGCAAGAAAGCGGAGGACGTTTTACGCCAGAGCGAGGAGCGTTTCCGCAGCCTGTTTGAACAGGGCCCCATGGGCGTGGCCCTGGTGGGAACCGATGGCCGCATGTTCAAGGCGAACGCGGTGTTTTGCCAGATGCTGGGATATTCCGAAGACGAGATGACCCAGATGACGCCCGTCGAGATCACGCATCCGGAAGACCAGGAAATTACCAAACTGCTGATGGAGCAGCTTTTGAAAAAGAAGATTCCCATCGGCAGGATCGAGAAACGCTACATCAAGAAGAACGGCGAAGTCATGTGGGCGAGCCTGAGCACTTCGCTCATTAGTGACCGCGAAGGCAACCCGCTCTACAGCGTCGGCCTGGTTGCAGATATTACTCAGAGGAAACGAGTAGAAGCGGAGCTGCGGCTGGATAGCGAGATTTTTTCTACCATGGAAGAAGGCGTGTGTCTGGTTCGGCTCGATGATGCAGTCGTCGTCCATACCAATCCGAAATTCGAAAAGATGTTCGGTTACGACGAGAATGAGCTGGTCGGGAAACATATCTCCCTGATTAACGCGCCGACGCACAAGAGCCCCGAGGAGCTAGCGGAAGAAATCAGGCAAGAGCTAAGGCGCTCCGGCGTGTGGCGCGGAGAAATCCTGCACCAGCGCAGAGATGGGACGCACTTCTGGTGCGCCGTAACCGTTTCTACATTCCATCATCCTGAATTCGGGCTGGTGGGCGTCTCGATTCATCAGGACATCACCGACCTTAAAGAAGCGAGGGAGACTTTGCGGGCAAGCGAAGAACGCTTCCGGGGCATTTTCGAACAAGGACCCATCGGAGTGGCCCTGCTGGATGGAGACCATCGCATGAGCAAAACCAACCCGGCACTCTGCCGCATGCTCGGATATTCAGAGGCGGAGCTTGCAACCATGACGCCGATCGACATGACCCATCCCGACGACCGCAAGCACTGCCTGAAGCTCCTTCAGGAGTTGGACCGGGCGGAAGTCCCCTTCTGCAAAATGGAAAAACGCTACATCAAGAAAAACGGTGACGTGATGTGGGCAAGTCTGACAGCTTCAGTCATTCGCGATCACGAAGGCAAGCCGTTGCACGGCCTGGGCCTGGTGGAAGACATCACAGAGCACAGACAGGCCGACGAAAAGATGGCGGAACAGGCGGCCCTGCTGGGTCTGGCCCATGATGCAATCATCGTGCGCGACCTCGATGGCAGAATCAGATTCTGGAACCGTGGAGCTGAGGATACGTATGGATGGCCGGCGAGCGAGACCCTGGGAAACGTGATACATCAGCTGCTTCATACCAGCTTTCCAATTGCATTCAGCGAAATCGAGGCAGCGGTGCTGACACACGGAGGGTGGGAAGGCGAGCTTCAACACACCACGCGAGACGGCAGAACACTAGTTCTGGCGAGCCGCTGGTCTCTCCAGCGCGATGAGCATGGCGAGCCGCGGGCTATCCTGGAAATCAATCGCGATATGACGGAACGCAAGCGCACGGAAGAGGAATTACGATCGCTGACAGAAAGATTGTCGCTGGCGATACGCAGCGCGTCCATCGGCGTATGGGACTGGAACCTCGATACCAACACAACGGTCTGGGACGAGACCATATTTGCCATGTTCGGCATTCCCAAAGTTGTTCCCATGGCGTATGAAAAGTTTACCCAACGCGTACACCCCGAGGACCTGCCTAAAGTACAGGCTTCGCTGGAACGGGCGATCCAGGGAAGAACCCAGGACTTTGTGGAATTCCGCATCATCCGGACGGATGGTTCCGTGCGTCATATCTATTCCGCATCCGGAGCGGTGCTGGACGAACACGGAAGAGTTGTACGCGTGGTGGGAACCGCCGTCGACATCACGGAACGCAAGCAGATGGAAGCGCAGATTGAAGCCAGTAAAGTGCAGCTGGTGGCTTCGGCGCGACTTTCCGCCCTGGGCATGATGGCGGGAGGCGTGGCTCATGAGATCAACAATCCGCTGGGCATCATTCATGCACTGGCCAGCGATCTCAGAGACATGGTGGAAGAAGAAGGCGCCGCGCCGCCCGAGATCGTTGCGCGCAACAGCGCACGCATCCGCGAAACGGCCGACCGCATCGCCCAGATCGTTAAAAGCCTGCGCCAGATTTCTCGCGAAGGCTCGCGCGATACGCTCCACCCGGCGCAGGTGAGCCATGTTGTAGAAGCCACGCTGGCGATCTGCCGCGAGCGCTTTCGCGCCAACGCTGTGGAACTGATGCTGCCGCAGTCCCTGCCGGATCTGAGTGTTCCCTGCCGTGAAGTTCAAATCGAGCAGATCCTGCTCAATCTGCTGCAGAACGCTTTTGATGCCGTGGCTGAACAGCCGGTAGAAAAATGGGTGCGGCTTGACGTGAGCTTGTCGGAAGAATCGGTCATCTTCTCCGTTACCGATAACGGTCCAGGTATTCCTGAAGAGCTGCGGCCACATATCATGGAGCCGTTTTTCACTACCAAGCCCGTAGGCAAAGGCACAGGCTTGGGATTGAGCCTGTCTAAGACCATCGCGGAAGAGCATGGAGGAAAGCTGGAATATTCTGAAGACCATGGCCATACGCGGTTCTCGCTCATTCTTCCACTGGCCAGAGAGGCGGCTGTTGCATGGAGCTGAAAGAGGCATCTGTCCTCCTGGTGGAAGATGAGCCGGTGCTCAGTGAACTGATGGGCGCATGGATAGGGCGCGCGGTGGGAAAGCTTTTGCGCGCCAGCAACGGAGTCGAGGCCATGGAGGCTCTTGCGACTCACAGGATCGACCTCATCATCTCTGACGTACGCATGCCGGTGATGGATGGCATTGGGCTGATCAAGAAACTCAATGAAACGCGCGGCCCAAGACCGCAGGTCATCTTCATTACCGGCTTCAGCGATCTCAGTTTGCGCGAAGCGCACGATCTCGGAGCGGAGGCAGTCCTGGAAAAACCGGTCACGCGAGAAGATCTTCTGCACGAGGCTCGCCGCAGCCTTACCGAACCGGAGGAGCTTTGGCGCAAGCCCCCGGCCGGAGCGGCGCACATGAAGCTCAAAAGCGACTTTGAGAGCCTTGCCGCTGCGCTCGAGGAAAAGCGCATTGCCTTCGGCCGTCGCGGATTCTGTATCCAAGCTGCGAATGTGTTGCATACGGGCCCAGTCGATTTCGTGCTTGGCTTCAAGGCCGATCAGCACATCATTTCCGGACAAGGCACAGTGCGCTGGACGTCACCCCAAGACAAACAGGCCGGCGTGGAGATTACGCATCTTGACGATGCCGGGCGCGCGTGGATGGTCCGGCTGGTGGAACAGGACCAGCCACGGCCATACATTCCCGGCTCAACCGGGTCAGTGGAGCCATCGAAAATTAAAAGCGCATAGCCACCACTCGGCCAACGGCCCGTCGCCCCAACTCGTACCTGTTTTTGACTTGCCTTGGCAGGCCGCGCAGGTACTTCGTCTGACCGTTACTTGCTGTCCTTGCTCTCCTTCGATCCCACTTCCACCAGCCTTTTGGTCAGCAGGACAGTCCCTAGAATCTGGGTCCACTCGGAAACAATGTTGCCCACGACTTGTCCCCACTTTGATTCGGAATCAGAATGGGCAAAGAGCAGCACCCAGGCCACACCTGTGATCACCAGAAAGATCGTGAGCGAATGTTCGTGTAAAGCCTCCAACACGGGGTTGGCAAGCTTCTTCCGCGGCTTCTTGCTCTCGCTGGAGCCGCGCTCGTACAGATGTTTGGTCGCCAATAGCATGACGACCACACCGGTCCAGTCCGCAATCGCATTGCCGAAAAACGAACCTATGTGATGATTTTCGTCACTCACACTGTAAAGCACGATCCACAAAAGAAGGACCGCGCTGGTGATGATGGTCAATCCGTGTCGCTGATAAAACGTGGCGTTCTTTCGTTGGCGAATCCTGATTTCCAAGCTCTCACCTCGATCGTTAACGGTGCTCTGTCCTGCAGTTTAGAGGAAGAAGCACCTGGGCCGAGTGGCCTAAATAACCGAGCTCTGCTCACCAAATCGTCAACAGCAGTGTCAAAAGAGCGGAAGCATTCTGAGGGGTTCAGATGACTCTGGCGATCCGTCAATATAGGCAAGTCATTCTGGCGATAGCGTTCGTCACAGGCCTTGCGCCTTACGCTGCATGTCTGCAAGCCTCTGACATCCAGGCCGCGGACGAGTTGTTCGCGCAATCCAAATGGGAGCAGGCCGCTCAAGCGTACGCACAGATTACGTCCAGGGAGCCGGCGAATGGCCAGGCTTGGCAGAATCTGGGGGAAAGTTATTTGCAGCTCGGCAAATTTGAGCAGTCGAGACAGGCATTTACCACCGCTTCCGGACAGAGCTTCAGGCCGCTTCTGAACAAGGTGAACGTAGCGCGTGCGCACGCGGCAGCGGGAGAGACGGCGCAGGCCATCTCGGTTCTCAAAGAAGTTGTGGCGACGGGCAAGGCAGTTGGCCTGCGTGGGTACATTGCCGGCGCCAGCGAGTTCCAGACGCTGGCAGGCCTTCCGGCATATCAACAAACGCTGCAGTCACTGCGTCCCTGCCAGGCAGCGGAGTTTCATCACTTCGATTTTTGGATCGGAGACTGGGCCGTCCAAAACCCTGCCGGCCAGCGCGTCGGCGACAATCTGGTCACGCGCGAACAGGAGGGCTGCCTTCTGGTCGAGCACTGGAAGAGCGCACGCGGCGTGGAAACCGGCACCAGCTTCAATTATTACGACATTAACGACAAGAAGTGGCACCAGCTGTACCTCAGCAACTCCGGCAATGCAGGAGCGTTTCCGCCAATGGCGGGCGATCTCATCGACAACAAAATGGTCCTGATCACCGACGAAAAAACTTCTCCAGTCTTCCGCTGGACCTGGTACGTCATCTCGCCCGGCAAGGTGCGGCAGATGGCGGAACAGTCCAACGACGGTCAAAAAACCTGGCAGGTCGTCTGGGACTCTGTCTATGTGAATAAAGCGGAGCGTTCGTCGAATTGATCGTCAGAGAACGCTCCGGACATTCATCCAGCTTCGTCAATGAGCTATCGCTTGTGCTGCGGCGGTGTCTTCGTTCCCGACGGCTTGTTCGCGTCGTGTTGCCCCGGCATGTCGGCGGACCTCAAACTGACCTCGGCTGAAGCTACATCGTCATACTCGGGCTTCGGCAATCCCTGCAGATACTTATCGAACCAGCCGACGATATGCTGTAGTCTCTCCACGCGGTGCCAGGGCTGGCCGGATCGCGAAAGCTCGTGCGATTCTCCGGGAAAACGCACCATGATCACCGGACGCTTCAAAAACTTGAGCGCGCGGAACATCTCTTCTCCCCCCGAACCCGGCGGCGTGCGATAGTCGGCCTCACCCAGCACCAGCATCAGCGGCGTGTGCACACTCTGGATGTAGGTGATGGGCGAGCGGTTCACATAGTCTTGTGGATCAAGGAATGGCGGCTGCTTGAACCATGAAGGCTGGAACAAGGTAAAGTCGGCGGAGTACCACCAGTCAGCCCAGTTCGCGATATCGCGCTGCGCTACCGCCGCGGCAAAGCGGTCCGTGTGCCCGATCACCCAGTTGGTCAGCAAACCACCGCCGCTGCCGCCGGTCACGCCCAGCTTCTTGGGATCGACATAACCGTGCTTCAATACCTCATCGACGCCGGCCATCAGGTCTTTAAAGTCATCGCCGGGGTAGTGATATTGAATGATGTTGCCAAACTCCTGCCCGTACGACGTGCTGCCGCGCGGATTGGGATACAGCACCACATAGCCCTTGGCCGCCATCCACTGAATCTCGTGGTCGAAAACGAAGCCGTATGCGGCGTGCGGCCCGCCGTGAATGTTGAGAATCAGCGGATACTTCTTCGCCGGATCGAAATCCGGCGGCTTCTGCACCCACGCCTGGATCTTTTTGCCGTCAAAACTCGTGTACCAGATCTCCTCCGGCTCGGTGAGATTGAGCTGCGAGAAAAGCTTCTGGTTGATTTGCGTGAGCGGGTACATCTGCGTGCCCGAACCCGCGTGATGAATGCGAACCAAGTCGCCGATGTTCGTCGGCGTGGAGATTACTGCCACCAACTCTGAAACATCATTGTTGGCGCGGAAACGTTCCACTGCCTTCTTCCCGCCCGTGATATTCGTAATTTTTCCCGAAGCAATCTCTACCTGGATCAGGTCAGCGCTGCCCTTGGCGGCTGTCGTGGTGATCAGGCTGTTGCCATCTTTGGTCCAGACAATATGATCGCCTCCACCCGCGCGCGGCGTGCCCTGGTCGCCGCCCACTCCGCTGCAGACGTCAAAATCGTAATTTGCGGTCAGGTTTTTCGGCTTGGCATCCGCTGCCAGGTCCATCACCCACAGATCGGGTTCGGTGTAAGACTGCACCGGCTCATTCACTGACGCGCAGAAAGCCAGGCGCTTGCCATCCGGGCTAAGCGACATCTCCCGGGGCGCCATATTGATGGTAACAATCTTCTGCGGCTCGCCTCCGGCCGCGGCAACGGAATAAACGTCGGCGCGCGGCTGTTCATAGGAAGGATCGTCAACCCGTGTGCTGGTGAAGTAGATCGTGTTCGAATCCTTCGCCCACATGATGCCGTCTTCCTGAAACTTGCCGCTGGTGACCTGCTTCGGCTTCACCTCGTCGTCTGAATTTTTCGGCGCGGCCATCACCCATATGTGCTGCGGATGTTTGTAGTCGAGATAGCCGCCGCCATTGATGCGATACACCGAGCGCGTTATTACGCGAACATCGCTCTCGTGGTCGCCGTCGGCGGAATCCGCTGCCTTCGCGGCGTCTGGCTTCGAGCCTTCCGGCTTGTCTCCGGCGCCGCTCTTCTCGCCCTTAGGCGCGCCCTTGCGCGCTTTGGCCAGGTCTTCCGGTGAAGTATCACTGGTAAAGGCAATCCAATGTCCGTCCGGCGACCACACTGGCCCGCCCGCGCCACGTGGCAGATCGGTAATCTTCCATGACTCGCCGCCTCCACTCACCGGCAGCATATAAAGCTGCGGCCCCGCAGGACGGCCACCTGCACCACCTGCCGCCGGGGCACCCGCCGGCGGCTCAGGCGCGCGCACAAAGAGCAGCCACTTGCCGTCGGGCGACCAGCGCGGCTGCGAATCGTGCTTGCCATCGGTCATGCGCCGCAGATCGTCGCCCTTCATGGAGACGCTCCAGATCGCCGTATCGTAGCCGGTCTTCTTGTCGTCCACCGTGACCTTCACAAAGGCCACGCGTTCGCCGTCGGGCGAAATTTGCGGATCGCCAATCCAGTTGAACTGGAAGATGTCTTTCTCGGTGATGGAACGCTTTTGCGCCTGCGCGAAAACGACAATCGCCGCAGCCAGACAAAGCGCGATTGTAAGAAGACGAACGGCTCGATGCATGGAGGCTCCTTGGTTCTCTGACAAAGGTGAGAACGCACTTTTATAGCGATTCGTAGAACGGATGTCCAGCGCGTTTGCCCTGGCAATCACGAAAGGCAGACGAGACTGGCAGGCGCTTTATCGGAACCTGCGCCGTTTTCATAAGAAAATTCCTGCGCAAAGAACTCCTCCGCCGCCGTTCTGTTTGCGAAGACAGTTCAGTGAAAGAAAGCAAGGAGCTGAATGCGATGAAACCTCTGTGGGTCTCTGCCGCTCTTTTCGTGTTGTTCTCTATTTCAACCGCCCGGGCGCAGGCCTGTTTTGGCGTGGCCGGCGCAATCAATCTGACCGCTCCGGTGACTGGCGCTCCGTTTACCGCCGATTACACTCATGTTTTTGAGCCCCTCAACAGCGACGGGAGCCGTAATCGCCAGGAATCACGTGGGAAGGTTTTCCGCGATTCTGAAGGACGCGCCCGCTGCGACATGGAAAACCTGAAGACCGGAAAAACCAGGTATGTGATTGTCACTGATCCGGTGGCAAACGTTACCATTCGCATAAATGTGGAGCAGCAGACCGCTACCGTAACGCACCACCCCCGCTCCGCTCCAATCGGGCCGTCCAAGCCCCCAGCTTCTCAGGATGGTACAAAGAATCCGGAAACCAAAGCTCCAGTCAATGCTTCGCTCAAGATCGTCCACTCTGAAGCGGACCTGGGCAGCAGGGAAATCGAGGGATTGATGGCAAGAGGAAAGCACTCCAGCAATACGTGCGACCAAACATCATCGACGGACGAATGGTATTCACCTGACTTGAAGTTCACGCTCTTGTACGTCTCTGATTACTCTGACGCTTCATCCTCTTCTCATATGAAGGACCAACTCACCAACATCCACCTTGGCGATCCTGATCCATCTGTATTCAGGGTGCCGGAGGGATTTACCGTAAAGAACCTGTATTGCCGCGGCCAGGTCTGCAATTTTGATTCTGAATGATCCGGGGTAGTGGGCCATTCTGAAAGACTGGCCCACTGCAGCATCAGCCTTGCCGCGGAAGGCTATTACGGCTTCTTTTCCGGCAACTCCGGCGGCGGATAATATGCCTTGCTCCCGCCAATCTTCTCTACCTCATCCTTGAAGCTGGTTCCGTAATCACGCTTGGCGTCCGAGAGCGCCCATGCCTGGCGCTTGTAATTCCAGCTCTTCGGATTCAATCGCTGGGCTTCTTTGAAATGGGGAATCGCTTCCGCTGGATGGCCGGATTTGTAGAGCTGCTCGCCCAAACCAAACTCCGCCGCGGCCTGAGCAATGTTGGGATCGTTGGCGGAGAGCTTTTCCCGCAGCCGGTCTTGGCTCATCACGAACGTGCTCTTGTCGCCCTTCTCTGCCCAGTCTTTGAGCGCGTTGAGATACGGCGCAGAATCAAGCCCGCTGAAATTCTTGAAGCGATCGTCGACAAACGCCACTTCGTTCGGACGGACGATCCTTCCCTTCTCGTCAATCCACACGCCCGTCGGGACGTTCACCATGTTGTATAGCTTTGAGATCAGGTGCTTCTCGTCGATCAGAACCGTGTAGGTCAGCGGGCCGATCTTCTTTGCGGTCTCAACCGTCTCTTTCGGCAAATCAGGTTTGCTCTCGACGTATTGCAGCGGATCGATCCATGGACCTGCGTCTTTGACTCCGCCGGTGTCCTGAGCCACGGAGACGATCTCAAGATTCTTATCTTTCAGTCGCTCATAGACTGCCTGCCAGCCTGGCAGGTCAAAACGGCACCCTCACCAGGAGGCCCAGGTGACGAGAAAGATCTTCTTGCCGCGAAAATCAGAGAGCGAATGCGGCTTGCCGTGAATGTCCGGCAGCGTGAAGTCCGGGGCCTGCAGCGAACTCAAGCCCTGCCTTTGGTCCGAACGCAAGCCAAAGTACCAGGTTGCGAGCGCGGCGTCGTGCGCCACCGGCTGATGCACCAGAGCAGCAAAAGCCGTCAGGTTGAACCAGAATACCGGCGGAGTTTTCCGCAGAAAATCCTGCCGCCGTGCCTTGGGCAGGGGAAAGCACAGCTCATCGCGACAGACGCCCTGCGGCTTGACTTCAAAGCGCGTAGCCCGTTTGAGATCGGCCGTGGTGATCCAGAGCTGGTCCGCTTCTTCGAGAGCTAAGGAGATTTGAGTCGGGGCATCGTCGTAAACAATGGTGGCCTGAATCTCTTTGGCTGCGGCCGGCAGCACCGTCATCGCCCAAAGAAGCAGGATGGAACAGATACCAACTTTCACATGCATCTCCAATCGGGTCAAAGATTGTCTACACAAGCATAGTCGCTAAACCAGCTGCATCGCCTTTAAGCCCAATTCCTCTAGCAACTCCGTGTCCTCGCTATGACCAGGATTCGGGGTAGTCAGCAGCTTTTCACCAGTAAAAATGGAGTTGGCTCCGGCCATGAAGCACAGCAACACCGCTTCGCGTGGTAACTGTTTGCGGCCGGCAGCGAGGCGAACCATTGAAGACGGCATGAGGACCCGGGCGCACGCAATCGTCCGCACCATGATTAACGGATCAAGATCCGCCGCATTGGCCAGCGGCGTGCCTTCCGCCCGGACCAGCATATTGATGGGCACGCTCTCCGGGTGCGGGTTGAGGATTGCCAATTGATGCAGCAGCCCGATTCGATCTTCTTCCGTCTCACCCATGCCAAGAATACCGCCACAACAAACAGTGATCCCGGCCTTGCGCACTGCGGCAATGGTATCCAGCCGCTCCTGATAGGTGCGCGTTGAAATAATAGTCCCGTAGAATTCCGGAGACGAATCCAGATTGTGGTTGTAGGCCGTGCAACCCGCTTGCTTCAATTGCGCAGCTTGTGTCTCCGTCAGCATGCCCAGCGTGCAGCAGACCTCCATGCCCAGGGCGGCCACGGCACGCACCGACTCCAGCACTGAATCAAACTCGCGACCCTGCGGAGCCTGTCTCCATGCCGCGCCCATGCAAAAACGAGTCGCGCCTTCGGCTTTCGCGCGCACCGCAGCGGGCAGGACCTCATGACAATTCATCAAAGGCTCACGTTCTACGCCTGTTGGGTAGCGCGCGCTCTGCGGGCAATACGCGCAGTCTTCAGGACATCCTCCGGTTTTGATGGAGAGCAGCCGGCACATCTGCACAGCATTGGCCGGATGGTATTCACGATGCACCATCTGGGCCTGTAGAAGAAGGTCGAGCAGCGGCTGTCGATAGATGCCGGCAACTTCCTGCCCCGTCCAATCCGTACGCATGGAGAGGAATTATAAATGCCGTTCCACCTCCACGCCGCGTGTGTCTAACCCTGCAGGAAGGGGCAAACCAGGCCCTTGAAGGGAAGGGGCCGCTCTGCCAATCTTCCCTTACCAAGGGCCCTGGCTTTTCTCAACACTCGAAACGCTCGAGCGCGCTGCGGTAGTTCGAGACACGGATCATCATTCCTCATTCATTACATAAAAAAGCCGGCAGCCCTTTGAAGGAGCTGCCGGGGTAGTGAGTGAGCAGGAGTGAATTAGAAGGTAAACTTCGCCGCCAGCTGGAACTGGCGCGAGTTAAACGCCGTGCGTGGCGCCCCCACGGCGCCGCTCGGTCCGAAATTGCCGTCGCCGAAGTGCGTTGGCACGTCTCCGGGGATAAAGTCAGGCGCACCGTACACGGAGAACACTTCGTCGATATTGGCGCGGTTGAAAAGATTGAAACCGTCGACGGAAAGATTCAAGATCTTCCGCTCGCTGAAGTGGACCGAACGCGACAGGCGCAGGTCCACCGTCTGCAGCGTATCGCCACGATAGCTGTTGCGCGGCGAAGCGCCTACGCGGTCGGTCACCGGATTGCCGTCGTTGTTCGCGTCAAAGCCCACGAACAGCGTAAACGGCCGTGCCGACTGCAGAGTGATAATGCTGCTCAACTCAAAGTTGCGCAGGAAGGTGTTCTGCGGCGCGTCGGCCACAAAGTTGGCGACAAAACGATGGCGCGCGTCCTGGTTGGAGTTGGCGCGCTCCAGGTTGCGCTGCGCGTTCGATTGCGGCGTGCTCACAAAGGTGACAAAAGTCCCGTCATCGAGCGTGTGCGAGAAGGTGTAATTGGCGTTCAAGGAAAAATACTTCCCTGCCTTCTCAATCGCCTGCAGCGTCAGCCCGTGGTACACGGAGTTGCCGGTGGAGTCAGTGAAGTAGAAGATCCCGTTGGTCCCGTTGGAGCCGGCCGGCGGCGCGGGAATGTTGGGATCGTTAATGGCGAAGGCGTAGATATCCTTGCCCGTGCCGGGTTCTTTGCCAACCGGCGGTCCCACATTGAGATCGATCGGGCGCACCAGCTTGTGCCCGGCGACAAACATGTAGCCGGCGCTGACGGTAAGCCCTCCGCCCAGCGTTCGGTCGATCTCCAGGCTGGTCTGCTCCGTGTAAGGCGTGCGGAGGTTGCGGTCAACCGCTGTTCCGCCCTGAACAAACAGAGAGTTGTTGGGGAAGGCTCCGTTGTTGATCAGGTTCTCAAACGCCGCAGTCAGCAGCGGAGGCGGCACCGTTCCTGGAGGCAGAGCAGCTCCCGGCGGAGGCGTTGGGCAGCCTGCGATCACGCAGGGCGTAGGCAGGAACATGCTGTTCAGCAGCCAGGTGCCTGTTGTCTGGTTCTTCGACGTAGGCAGCCCGGCAATCACCGGCGGCCGCTGCGGCGCAGGCACAAAGAAGAAGGTAAGGCTGTACTTGTCATTGAAGATTCCATAGCCAGCGCGAATCACCGTCTTGGAGTCCGGCGAGTAGGCAAAGCCGACGCGCGGCTGGAAGTTGTTGTGGTCGCCGTTGACGAAGAAATCAAGCCCGGCTTCCACGTCATAGCGCAGCCCGTAGTTCACGGTGAGTTTCGGTGTCAGCCGGTATTGGTCCTGGGCAAAGAAGCCAAAGTAGCTGTGGTTCACGTGGACAAAGAAATCGGAAGCCGATGCGGGATCAAAGGCATTGGCCCACGTAGTGGGCAGCGAAGGCGAGGCTGCATTGGGATTGAACGGACCGGGACCAATGGGTGCGCCCCAGAAAAATGCTGCAATGCACGGCGCTACCAGCCCCACCAGCGGCGGCGGGCACGGCGTGGATCCCCAGCCGGATTTACCCGAAGCCAGCAGATCGTCAAGGCTGGGGAAGATGACGCGGGCAGGCGTGAAGCCCGGCCAGATCACGAAGTTGCGAATGTAGCTGGTGTCAAAACCAAACTTGGCGTAGTGCTTGCCATGCACCAGGGAGAAAGTGTCCGATCCCTGGATGCGGGATTCGTTGTAGCGATCAAACGCGCCAAAGTTATGGCCGAAGAGTAGCAGGTTCGGCACGTCGAGGTTCGGCTGTCCGGTCACGCCGGCAAAGCCGTAATTACGCCGTGCCCACTGCACCAGCAGCGAGTTGACTTTGTTCTCAGTGAAAGAAGTCGTGAGCGTTCCGACCAGGTCCTGGTCCATCAGGTCGCCATTGCGTCCGCTGCTGGGCGCGCCGACACCGCCGCCATCGAGCGTTTCCCCCACCAGCATATTCAGGTTGGTAGCGCCCTGAATGGAGTAGCGGGCGGAGAGCCGGTTCTTGTCGTTGATTGTGTGGTCCAGCTTGGCGAAGCCGTTGTTGACGTCGGCCGTTTTCAGCACGTTGAGATTTTCCGGTGCAAGACCGAAGCTCTGCTTCACGGCATTGATGGCCGGCACGGCGGAAACCAGCAGCGCCGGATACTGCGGCGACTGCCCCTTCCGCTGGCCTTCATAGTTCAGGAAGTAGAAAGTCTTGTCGGTTTTGATGGGACCGCCCAGCGTAGCCCCAAACTGGTTTTGCCGGAAGGTATCAAAACCCTGCGGCGCCAGCGGTGAGTTGGCGTTGAGCGCGTTGTTCATGAAGTATTCGTAGACCGAGCCATGGATATCGTTACTGCCCGATTTGGTCACGATGTTCACGATCCCGCCCAGCGCACGCCCGTACTCCGCGCCAAAGCCGTTGTTCACTACGCGGAATTCGCTCACCGCCTCTTGTGAAGGCGTAGCCCGCTGCGATCCGGTGGCCGTGTTGATGTTGTCCGCGCCATCTACGGTTACGCTGTTGTTGAGATCCCGTTGTCCGCCAAACGAGATGCGCGTCACCGTGGGATCCGTAAACGTCGATTGCAGGCTGATACGGCCCGTGGTCACGCCGGGGCTGAGCAGCGCAAAATCCGTGAACAGGCGTCCGGCGATCGGCAGAGCCTGGATCTTCTGCGCTTCCACCACGCTGCTCACCTCGGTGCGTGTGGGCTCGATCACCGGCGCCTCCGTATTGACCACGACTTCCTGCGTGGTCCCGGCCACCTTCAGGCTCACGTCGATGGTCGCCACCTGGGCAACACGCAGCACCAGCCCTTTCTGCTCGTACTTGGCGAAGCCCTGCGACTCGATCGTCAGATCGTAACTGCCCGGCGCAACATTGGTGAGAATGTAAAACCCGACGTTGTTGGAAGAAGCCTTGTAAACCTGGTTGGTGGCGACGTTGCGCAGCGATACCGTAGCCTTCACGATCATGCTGCCGGTCTGGTCTCGTACAGAGCCGTTGAGTTGTGCATCTCCGGTGTTGGCTTGCGCCAGCGCCGCTCGATGAGTGAGCAGGAGAACGAGGGCGAGCATGACTAAGGCCCAAGGACGATTCATGGTTCCTCCAAAAGGGGAGTGGAGTCTTACGAACGTTCGTTCGGATAAACTGCCAAATAAAAAATGCACACAACGAACGATTCCCTCAGGGCCACCTCCCTGAGTCGGCCAATTCTCCTCCAGCCACGGGAAATGTCAAGAAAATTTTAACGTCAAAATAGTTGGGCAACGAATACCTCTCGACGTCGAAGACACCTTAGGATGAAGAGGGTAGAGCAGGCCTTTAGGCCTGCGGCTTAGATCTTAGATTTGATGGGCTTCAGACCCCGAGGCAAGGGCGGGCACAGCCAACAACTAAACTTCGCGGACAAAACCACCGCGGAGGAATCTGACCAGAACCGCTACTGCGCAGGCGCCGGCGTATTCACCACCACCAGTGTCGGGTTATCGTAAAGCTCGACGCGCAGGGTCAGAGACTTGCGGGCATCAAAATCCTTCTTGGCCACGGGATAAGAGAAAATCGCCACGCCGTTGTAAGAAGTTTTGGACGGGATCTTCAATTCTTCCTTGAGCCAGTCGGCTTTGGCTTCCTGCAGCGGCGCGATGGCCGCCATGTAGCGGGCTGCGTCCACGGAAGGCGCTGCGTTGTCATGAAGCTTTTTACCGTCGGGGGTCTCGATTTCGGCCGTGATGTTTTTGATCCACAGCGGCTTGTCAATCTGGTTGTCGAGTTTTACCTGGACCGCCGTCATGGTGCTTCCCTGCATATCTGCTGCCACCACTTTGGTGATAGCCATGGAGGCGCTTGGCTGTGTGCGGTTGGAGAGCACAATCACCGTGACCACAACTGCCACCAGCACCAGAGCAACCAGCAGCGGCACGATTGGAGGCAGCGTCCACTTGGCGCTGTCAAACTCCTCGGTCATGGGAACGTGTCCCGCATCAGGCTGGCTCTTGGCTGGCGGCGCAGTTGCCTGCGGCGGATTGCCGGGCGGCGGATTCGGGTTGGCGTTGTCAGGCATAACTCGCTCCGGAAACAGGATACTCTTCTGAGATGCTGAAATCACGGGCCGTGGCCCACCCTGGTCCGAATCCTACGCTACCTCGGCCAGCACTGGCCGCCCCCGTCTTACCGCTTTCGCGAACTCCGCCACCGGTAGCGTGTTGAGCACATCCTGTTTGGTCAGCCATGCGCGACGCAGTTGCAGCACGCCATAGCGGATCTTCTCCATGTGCGACGTATGATGCGCGTCAGTATTCACAATGAACTTCACGCCCTTGGCCTTGGCCATGCGCAGATGCTGGTCACGCAGATCAAGGCGCTCCGGATAACCGTTGTGCTCCATGGCCACGCCGGCCTTGGCGGCCGCGGTAAACACCTTGTCATAGTCAAAACTGAAACCCGCGCGATGCAGAAGCCTGCGCCCGGTCGGGTGCCCGATCAATGACGTGTTCGGGTTGGCAATCACACGCAGCAGACGGTCTGTCATTTGCGCCGAATCCTGCTCCATGTGCGTATGCACGCTGGCAATCACAATATCCATCTGCTCCAGGACGGAATCAGAAAGATCAAGCTCGCCGTCGGCCAGGATATCGACCTCGATCCCGGCAAGGATCGTGATGCCGGGAAATTTCCGGGCGGCGGCTCGTATCTTCTTTATATGCGCTTCGGCGCGCTTGTCATCCAGCCCGTTGGCGAAAGCCAGGTTCTTGGAGTGATCGGTGATGGCCATATATTTGTAGCCACGGGCGCGCGCGGCTTCAGCCATCTCTTCGATCGTGCACTTGCCGTCGGTCTCCACGGTGTGCATGTGCACATCGCCCTGGATATCAGCCTGCGTGATCAGCTCCGGCAGCTTTCCTTCCGCCGCAGCCTGAATTTCGCCACAGTCTTCCCGCAGTTCCGGCGGAATGTACGCCAGTCCCAGCTTCTTGTAGATCTCTTCCTCGGTCTTGCCGGCGACACGCTTGTTGTCTTCCACGCGGATCAAACCATATTCATTCAGGGTGTAACCCTGCTTGATCGCCCTCTGACGCAATTGCACGTTGTGGTTTTTAGAACCAGTGAAATACTGCATGGCGGCGCCGAAAGAGTCGGGTGGAAGCAGCCGTACGTCAACCTGCATGCCGCTGCGCAACTTAAAGCTGACCTTGTTCTCGCCCCGCGCCAGCACTTCCAGAATCCCCGGGAAGCTCAGGATCTTGTCGATCACCTTCTCGCGCTGCGGCTCGCTCTCGCAGCATTTGCCCGTCACCAGCAAGTCGAGATCGCCCACGGTCTCTCGACCGCGGCGCAATGAGCCCGCAGGCGTAATTTTTTCTACACCGGGGAGATCTTTCAGAAGCTCCGTCATTTTGCGCGCGACATCATCAGCAACATCAAGCTGAAAACGTCCGGTGATCTGCCGGTAGCTCTCAATCGCCTTCAGGATTTTCTGCTCTGATTTCTCGCTCTGCCGCGGCAATGTCCGCAGCTTGCCTTCGCTGGCCAGCTTGGCCACGCCCTCTACGTCGCAGACTTTGAAGGCATCCCAGATCAGCGCAATGGTCTTGGGCCCCAGCCCGGAAACCCTGAACAGCTGCAACATGGATGGGTGATATTTCTTGAGCAGCTCTTCATGTACATCAAGCTTGCCGTCTGTGAGCAGCTCGCGGATGTTCCCGGCCATGCCTTTGCCGATGCCAGGGATGGCCAACAGCGCCTTTTCGTCCTGATAGATTTCACGGACCTGTTGCGGCCAGCTTTCCAGCGCCTCCGCAGCGCGCTCATACGAACGTATGCGAAACCCGTCTTCGTTCGCGACCTTCATCAGCTCGGCGGTTTCATACAGGATGTTGGCGATGGCTTTGTTGTCCATGAGTTTTCTGCAATCTCGACCTTGAGCGAAGCCGAAGGGGAGAGAACCCTATTGTAACGATTATATTGAGGGCCTATCGGAATGAGATAATTCTTGCTTGCTGCGCAAAGGTTCAGGAAGACAATAGGGTTCCCTCACCCGCTCCGCGGGATCCGGGATTTCAGAAAAAATGCCAACCATCACCGTCAACGGCGTCAACCTGTTCTACAAAGAATCCGGCACCGGTCCGGAGACCATTGTCTTCTCGCACGGCTTTCTCATGGACCATACGATGTTTGAGCCGCAGCGCGCTGCCTTCGAAAAGCAGTATCGCGTGATTGCTTATGACCATCGCGCACAGGGGCAATCTGAGGATCCAGGCCGCGGCTATGACATGTCAACCGTGACCGACGACGCCGCGATCCTGATTCGCACACTCAAAGCCGCGCCCTGCCATTTCGTTGGCCTGTCGATGGGAGGCTTTGTCGGCATGCGCCTGGCCACGCGCCATCCTGACCTGATACGCACGCTCACCTTGATGAACACGACTGCCATGCGGGAACAGCTCTATAACCGCATGAAGTACGCATTCCTGGCCCAGATGGTGAAGATGTTCGGCATCGCGCCCTTTACCTCGATCGCCGTGAAGGACCTTTTTGGAAAAACAACCCGCACCAGCCCCGAGCATCGCGCGATGCTCGAGGCATGGACAGGCAAATTCCGGACACGGCCGCGGAGTGTTGCGGAAACCTTGCGCGCCATTGCCAAGCGGCGCGAGTTTCGCGGCAAAGAGATGGCGGCCATCCAGTGCCCCACGCTGATTATTACCGGCGAGGACGATAGCGCGCAGCCGCCACGCAACTCCGCCAGCCTCTTTACCGGCATTCGCGGCGCCCACATGATCAATATTCCCGGCGCCGGCCACAGCAGCTCGATCGAGCAACCGGATGCGGTCATTTCTGCCATGCAGGAACTGTTCCGGAGCGTGCAGCAGAAAACCGCCAGCTAGCAGCTCTTCCGTGCTGTCAGCCGATCACGTCAGGCCAAAACGCATTTTCGTATTGGCCGGCGTTTCGCGTGAACATAATTTTTCTGGCTATAATCGAACGATGCGCCCCAGGAACAAGCCATCTCATGGCATCGCTCTCTTCGTGCTGCTCTTGAACGCCGCTGTTCTGTTTGCCATGCAAGCGCAGCAGCCTGCGCAGCCCCAGCAGCCGGACGACGTTCCATTCGTCGATGCCCAATCCGGTCCGTGCTCCATTGAACTGACCGTTACCGGCACTGACACCAAGCCGGTGTATGCCGCGCGCATCGACTATCACACGGCCTTTGGATTCATGGGAACGCACAAGCTCGATATGACTGCCTACACCAACGCGCAGGGCAAAGTCAGATTCACGGGCATTCCGTCCAAAGTGCGGAAACCTCCCATCGAGTTTCACGCGAGCAAAGGCGATCTTGTGGGCGTGGCCAATATGGATCCTGCGGCTGAGTGCCAGGCAAAGCACGACATCATGATGGACAAACCGAAACCACAATAGAATTCGCCAAGTCGCCGGAATTGACAACCTTGGCAGTTCTGGCAATGTTCTGATCCCTCTTTTCCACACGCCTGCACAGGCCAGCTGCTCATTTTTCCCCGCTATAATGATGGTTAGGCCTCCATGTCTGAGTTCGTCCATCTGCACCTTCATACCGACTATTCCCTGCTTGACGGCGCCTGCGGCGTCCCCGGCCTGGTGAAGCGTGTGGCGGAAGTCGGCCAGAAAGCCGTGGCCATGACCGATCACGGCAACATCTACGGCACGGTGGAATTTGTGGACGAGGCGCAAAAGGCCGGCATCAAGCCGATCGTCGGCTGCGAGTTGTATATCTGCAAGAAGGACGACCATCGCGCTCCGCCCGAAGGCGATACCTACAATCACCTGCTGGTGCTGGCGGAAAACGAAGAAGGCTACCGCAACCTGATCAAGATCACCTCAGAGGCCAGCCTGCATGGCTTTTACTACAAGCCACGCATCAGCAAGAAATTCCTGGCCGAGCACAGCAAAGGTTTGATCGGCCTGAGCGGCTGCCTGGCGGGTGAGGTCTGTGAGAACCTGCTGGCCAACAAATATGACGCCGCGCGCGGCGCTGCCAGCCATTTCCGCGAGATCTTTGGCCCGGAAAACTTCTTCATGGAAATCCAGGACCAGGGCCTGCCGGAAGAGCACCGCATCCACGCCGATCTCTTCCGCATTGAAAAAGAGCTGGGCATTCCCATGGTGGCCACCAATGACAGCCACTATCTCTGCGAGGACGATGCTCACGCACAGGACGTGCTGGTCTGCGTGCAGACCGGCAAGTCCGTGAACGAAACCAACCGGCTTAAATTCCACGGCAGCCAGTTTTTCGTCAAAACGGCTGACGAAATGTCCAAGCTCTTCAACGGCCGCGAGGATGTGTTGAAGCGCACTCTAGCGATCGCCGAGCGCTGCAACTTCAAACTGAATAAGGTCAAGAATCCCTTTCCGGAATTTGCCGTTCCCGATGGATATACGCTCGACAGCTACTTTGAGCACGTCGCGCGTCAGGGCTTTGCCCGGCGATGGGAGAGCCTGGGCCAGTTGGAAGCCGCTGGTCGTCTCAAGAAATCGCGCAGCGAATACGAGCAGCGACTGGCCCGTGAGATCTCGATCATCCAGCAGATGAAGTTCTCCGGCTACTTCCTGATCGTCTGGGACTTCATTCGCTACGCGCGGGAAAACTCCATTCCTGTTGGCCCGGGCCGTGGTTCTGCCGCAGGAGCGCTGGTTGCCTACGCCATGGGCATCACCGATATCGATCCGCTGCAGCACGAGCTGCTGTTTGAGCGCTTCCTGAACCCCGAGCGTGTCTCGCTGCCCGATATCGACATTGACTTCTGCATGAACCGCCGCGGCGAGGTGATCCAATACGTCACCCAGAAATACGGCCGCGAGAATGTGGCCCAGATCATCACCTTCGGCACCATGGCCGCAAAGGCGGCCATCAAAGACGTGGGCCGCGCCATGGATATTCCTTATACCGACGTGGACCGCATCGCCAAGATGGTGCCGGCCACTCTGAACATCACGCTCGACCAGGCGCTAGACGACTCGCCGCCACTGCAGCAGGCCTACGAAAATGAAGTCCAGGTGCGCGAGTTGATCGATACAGCGCGCAAGCTTGAAGGGCTGGTGCGCAACTCCGGGGTGCATGCCGCGGGCGTAGTGATCTCGCCCAAACCGCTTACCGAGCTGGTGCCGCTGCACAAGACCAAGAACGATGAAATCGTGACCGCCTATGACATGAAGGCGGTGGAGAAGATGGGCCTGCTGAAGATGGACTTTCTCGGGCTCACTACGCTCACGATTCTGGACGGCGCGCTCAAGCTGATCGCCCAGCGCGGCGCGCCCATCGACCTGGAGAAGATCCCGCTCGACGATCCCAAGACCTACGAAAGCGTCTTCCACACCGGTCTTACTTCCGGCATCTTCCAGTTTGAATCCGGCGGCATGACCGACGTGCTCCGCCGCTACAAGCCGAACTCGATTGACGACCTCACCGCTCTCAACGCGCTCTACCGTCCCGGCCCGATCCAGGGCGGCATGATCGATGATTTCATCGATCGCAAATGGGGACGCAAAAAAGTTGAGTACGAGCTGCCGCAACTGGAAGATCTGCTCAAAGAAACGCTGGGCGTAATCGTCTACCAGGAACAGGTCATGCAGATCGCCAACGTGCTGGCCGGCTACTCGCTGGGCGAAGCCGACCTGCTGCGCCGCGCCATGGGCAAAAAGATTCTTGAGGAGATGACGGCGCAACGCCAGCGTTTTGTGAAAGGCGCGGTGGAGCGCGGCCTCCCGGAAAAGAAGATCGTCAAAATCTTTGACCTCATGGAGCAGTTCGCAGGCTACGGCTTCAATAAGTCGCACTCCGCCGCCTATGCACTGCTGGCGTACCAGACGGCCTATCTCAAGACGCACTACCCGGTCGAGTTCATGGCGGCGCTGCTCACCTCGCAGATGGGCAACACGGACAACGTGGTGAAGTACATCAACGAATGCCGTGAGATGGAGATTCCCGTCGAAGCGCCCAACATCAACGTGAGCGACTCTGACTTCACGCCCCATGGCAACGCCATACGCTTCGGCCTGGCTGCGGTAAAGAACGTAGGCCGCAACGCCATTGAAGCAATTGCTGCCGCGCGCAAAGAGATCGGCCACTTCAGCTCGATCTTTGAATTCTGCGAAAAGGTCGATCTGCGCCTGATGAACAAGCGCGTGCTCGAATCTTTCATCAAAGCCGGCGCGATGGATGAATTCGGCAACCGCGCCCAGCTCATGAACGTGCTCGATAAAGCCATCGAGCGCGCGCAGAAGACACAGCGCGACGCCGAACTCGGCCAGCACGGCCTCTTCGGTGTCTTCCAGGACGAACAGGTCAACGGCCACGCCGACAAGCTCCCCAACGTTCCCGAGTGGGACGAGCATGAGCGCCTGGCCAATGAAAAAGAGGTCCTCGGCTTCTTTATCACCGGTCATCCGATGGAGAAGTACCGAGACAAACTGGAGGACTTCCGCGCGCTCTCCGCTGAGTCCATTACCGCCATGACCACCGGAACCGGGCGCGACGAAATTTACACCGCCGGCATCATTTCCAACGTGCGCGTGCTCAAGTCGCGCAAGGGCGATCTCTATGCGCAGGCCGTGATGGAAGACATGACGGGCACGATCGAGACCATCGTCTTCCCCGAGGCTTATAAGCGGCTGCAAGCCATCCTGAAGCAGGAGATCCCCATGCTGGTGCGAGCCAGCGTACGCGTGGAAGAGGGGTCGAACCCCAAGATCGCCATCAGCCAGCTCACGCCGCTGGAAGAAGCCCAGCCCAAACTCCCGCGATCCATACGCATTCGCGTGCCGCTTGAAACCGCCACGGAAGCAACCGTGGACGCGCTGCACTCCATCTGCCGGGAACGAAAGGGCGAGGCCAAAGTATTGTTTGACGTGGAACGTAGCGGCGACTTCATGGTGGTGATGGAAGCCGACAGCTATAATATTTGTCCAGACCGCAGTTTTATTGCCCGGGTGGAAGAGTTGTGCGGACGAGGTGCGGTGCGCATCATCGATTAAATCATGGACCCAGCAGTCAAAGCACAGAAGCAACTGGAAGTCATTGAAGAGCAGGTGGCGCAGCTTGAGACGCGCGCCCGTGCCGACCAGGACGCCCGTCTGCAGTTGAAGCACCTGCAGCACCAGATCAACTTTCTACGCGAGCAGATCCGCCTGCATATCAATGCCTGGCAGAAGACCGAACTGGCGCGGCATGCGCAGCGGCCTTTCACCATGGACTATGTGGAGCGCCTCTTCACCGATTGGAGCGAGGTCCACGGCGACCGCGGCTTTGGCGACGATCCGGCCATCCTCTGCGGCATGGCGCGCTATCGCGGCGAGAACGTGATGGTGATCGGCCACCAGAAAGGCCGCGACACCAAGCAGCGCGTGTATCGCAACTTTGGCCAGGCCAATCCGGAAGGCTACCGCAAGGCGCTGCGCTGCATGAAGATGGCGGAAAAATTCGGCCGCCCGATCTTCACTTTTGTCGATACACCCGGCGCATATCCCGGCCTTGGCGCCGAAGAACGCGGCCAGGCGGAGGCCATCGCTCGCAACCTGCGCGAGATGGCCCGCATTGAAGTACCGATCATCTGCACCATCACCGGCGAGGGCGGCAGCGGAGGCGCGCTGGCCATCGCCGTCGCAGATCGCGTCTTCATGATGGAGAATTCCGTCTATTCAGTGATCTCACCCGAAGGCTGCGCCTCCATCATGTGGCGCGACGCTGCAAAAAAGGAGACCGCAGCACAGGCACTGCGTATTACCGCACCTGACCTGAAAGAGCTGGAGATTATTGACGAAATCATTCCTGAGCCGGATGGCGGAGCGCACCTCGATCACGACGCCGCCGCTGCCCTGGTGGATGACGTCCTGCTCAAACACTTCAACGCACTGAAGCAACAGCCGGTGCAAAAGCTCCTCGACAGCCGTTATAACAAGTTCCGCCAAATGGCGCGGTTCTTTACGGAATAACGCTTGCCACCTCCCGGAACGATTGTTGCCCACGCCCCCTGCCGGGTAGACCTGGCCGGCGGCACCCTGGACCTCTGGCCTCTGTACCTGTTTCATCCCGGCGCCGTTACGGTGAACTTTGCCGTCAACATTCTTACCCAGTGCCGCATCAGCCGGCTGCCCGACAAAAAGATCAAGCTCAAATCGTCTGATACCGGGGTAGAAGAAGAATTTTCCAGCCTGGAGCAGCTCTGCGCCACGCACAAATTCAAGCATCCGCTGGCAGCGCATCTGGCACGCTTCTTCGCCCCCGAAGGCGGTTTTGAAATTGAAACCAACTCGGAGTCTCCTGCCGGCGCGGGCATTTCCGGCTCGTCCGCGCTGATGATCGCCAGTACGGCCGCGCTGGCCAAGTACACCGGACGGAAGCTCGATCGCGAACAGATTCGCGTAATCGCACAGAATGTTGAAGCGCAGCTCATCAAAGTTCCCACCGGCTGCCAGGACTACTATCCTGCGCTCTACGGCGGGGTGAGCGCCATTCATCTCGATCCGGATGGCATTCACCATACCGCTGTCCGCGTAGCTGCAGAAGAGCTCGACCGCCGCTTTGTTCTGGTCTATACCGGAGCGCCACGCAAGTCAGGTATTAACAACTGGGAAGTGTTCAAGGCGCATATCAACGGCGACAAAAAAATCTTCCACAACTTTGAGCGCATCGGCGAGATTGCCCGCGCCATGCATCATGCGCTCTCCTTGGCGGACTGGAAACAGGTGGCCAAGCTGCTGCGCGAGGAATGGAAGCTGCGCAAGACCAACTCGCCCCGGATCAGTACGCCGATGATCGAGAAACTCATCGCCGTGGCCTTGCGCCAGGGCGCGCTGGCGGCCAAGGTCTGCGGCGCCGGCGGTGGCGGCTGCGTGGTTTTCCTCACGGAACCGGAGAACCGCGACCATGTCTCAGCTGCCATCCGTAGCTATGGCGGCCAGGTCTTGCCGGCAACCGTGGCCCGTGACGGCCTTTCCGTCAGCGGGCGAACCTTGGGTGCTGAATAAACAGTCCGGCATAAGTTGGCAGAAACGTTCACTTCGTCCCACCCTGGCTTGGCATCTAACGGAAATGGCTGCTAAATAGGTTGAAAAATCGCCTATTTTGGAGAATCATTGAATGAGCAGCCACAGGTGCTCTCATGTTACGCCGTGCCGCATTTTTCCTGTTCCCGGTTTTAAGCGCGACCCTGGCCCTGGGCCAGTCCGGCCAAGGCCCGCCACAAAAGGGACCTGCCCCCGTGATCGTGAATCCCGGCAGCGATCCGAGCCTGCCGACGCCAAAGCCCGTTGACGCGCAGAAGCCATCCGAACCAGAAAAGCCTCATCTCAAGCCAGTAGATCTTGAAAAACGCGACGCCCTCAATGAAGGGACCAAGATGCAGCTCATACGCTTGCTGGACGCTGAGTTTGTCCATACGCGCAAGTACTTCCCCGTAGGCGACAAGAGCATCATCATCGGAACGGACGGCCTGGTGAAGCCGGGCGACGCGGTACTTTATCGCATGTGCCAGACCATGGGTGCCGCAGCCCGGGTCGGCGACCGGGTCCAGATCACCAACGTTGTTTTCAAAGAGAAATCAATTTACCTCGAAATCAACGGAGGCCCTAAAAAGAAAACCAAGTGGTACCAGCACGTTCAGATTTCCGGCATGGGCGGCAGCACCGGCGGCGTTGATCCCAATCAGGCGCAGCCCACGGGAGCCGCGCTCACCATCGATTTCCCCAAGCATGTGCCGGAGATGACCGGCGAAGAACTGCACCAGATTCTGAGCCCGGTTCTGGACTTCTCCGTAAAGACCGCGGCTGAGGTCTTTGCCGATACGCTTCCACCCAAGATCAAGGAAGCAGTAAAGAAGCACGAAGTGCTGGTCGGCATGAACCATGACATGGTGGTCATGGCCAAGGACCGTCCGCCACAAAAGGTCCGTGAGAAAGATGACCAGGGCCATGAGTACGAAGAATGGATCTACGGCCAGCCCCCGCAGGATGTGGTCTTTGTCCGCTTTATTGGCGATGAGGTAACGCAGGTAAAGGTCGCCAAGGTCGGCGGCGAGATGATCGTGAAGACGCAGAAAGAAGTTGACATCAAAGATGGCGTCCCAACTTTGGCTGCGCTCAAAGCAAGTGATTCTCCGCAGGATGAAAAGGCCGACCAACAGCCTCAGGGACCAACGCATAAGCCAACCTTGAAGCGCCCCGATGAGCAGCCCGATGCCGATGCGCCGCAGTCGAACAGGAAAGCATCCACAGCGCCTGCAGCGGACGAACCGCAATGGGGCACCAACGGCAGCCAACAGCCGGCCGGCACTTCTTCGCAGCAACAGCAACCGCAGCAGCAGGGTCAACAACAACCGGACCAGCAGCAGGCGCCCGAGCCTGAACTTAGCAAACGGCCTCCGCTCTAGCAATCGCACACAAGATAGCAGATCAAATCGGACTGGATATTCGTCATGCCTTTACGTGAGTTTATCGCTGGCGCGATAACGTCTGCCTAAAGGCCCGCGTTCCGGCGCGCCGGGACGCTAGACGCAGACACAGTAGTGGGTCTGTTCAAACCGACCCACTACCCGTGGAACAGAAGCGCGGTTTACACTAAAGATGTGAAGATTGCGCTCGGGCAGATCAACCCCACGATTGGCGATTTCAGCGGAAACTCCAGAAAGATCATTGAATGCGCCCGCCAGGCCCACACTCTGGGCGCGGAGATGGCGCTTTTCCCCGAGCTCGCAGTGTGCGGATATCCTCCGCGCGATCTGCTGGAAAAACCCGCCTTCGTGGCCCGCAGCCAGCAGGTGGTGAATGAAATCGCACAGGCTGTGCCGGGGATCACCATCATCTGCGGCTTTGTCTCGCCGGCCAAAGTTGAAACAGGCAAGTCGGTGATGAATTCCGCTGCTGTGCTGCGCCAGGGCGCAGTGCAGTTTGTGCAGTCCAAAATGCTGCTGCCGACCTATGACGTCTTTGATGAGTCGCGCTACTTTGATCCCGCAGAATCGCAGAAACTGTTCCCCATCGGCGACAAGCAGCTGGCCCTCACCATCTGCGAGGACGCATGGAACGACAAGCACTTCTGGCATCGCCGGCTCTACCGTGTGGATCCCGTGGATGAACTCTTGCGTGCCGGCGCCAATGCAGTGCTCAACATCTCGGCCTCGCCGTTTCATCTGGGCAAGCGCGAACTTCGCCGCCAAATGCTGGAGACCATTGCCCGCGATAACAAGGTCCCGGTGGTGTTCGTCAATCAGGTGGGCGGGAATGACAGCCTGATCTTTGACGGATCAAGCATGGTCATCGCGCCGGATGGCCGCATTGTGGCCCAGGCCAAATCGTTTGCTGAAGATCTTGTCCTCTATGACACGGAAACCGGCCAGGGCGACATGCGCGAGCAGACCGCCATGGGTGATGCCAGCGCTTACGCGGCTCTGGTGCTGGGCACGCGCGACTACGTCCACAAATGCGGCTTTCGAAAAGCCATCCTCGGCCTGAGCGGCGGGATTGATTCCGCGCTCACGGCCGTCATCGCCGCGGATGCCCTGGGCAAAGAGAATGTGACCGGCATCGCCATGCCCAGCCAGTATTCCTCAGAGCACAGCGTTGCCGACGCCCGAGCGCTGGCCTGCAAACTGGGGATTCGCTTTGAGGTGATTCCGATCGCCGGCATCTTTGACGGCTATCGCCAGGCGCTGGCGCCGATTTTTGCCGGAATGCCCGAAGACGTAGCGGAAGAAAACATCCAGTCGCGCATTCGCGGCAACATCCTCATGGCCATGTCGAACAAGTTCGGCGAACTGGTGCTGACCACCGGCAACAAATCTGAGCTTGGCGTGGGCTATTGCACGCTGTATGGCGATATGGTCGGCGGCCTGGGCGTGATTTCCGATGTCCCCAAAACCATGGTCTACAGCCTGAGCCGTTATGTGAACTCGCTCCGCCCGGTGATTCCGCAATCCACCATTGACAAGCCTCCTTCGGCCGAGCTGCGGCCGGGACAATTGGACTCTGATACACTGCCGCCATACGAGGTGCTGGACAATATCCTGGAAGACTACGTGGAAGATTACCGCACAGCGGAGCAGATCGCCTCAGACCGCGGCTACGATGTAAAGCTGGTGCGCCAGGTGATCCGCATGATTGAGCGCAGCGAATATAAGCGACAGCAGGCTGCGCCTGGCTTGAAGATCACTCCCAAGGCCTTCGGCTTTGGACGCCGTTTTCCCATCGCCCAAAAATCGGAAATCTAAAATCAATGACAAAACGAAATATTCTAGCCTTCATCAGTTCTTTTATTTTTGCTTTTACACTCTGCGCGGCCCAAACCACCGCGCCCAGCAAACCTGCAACCCGTCGCCCGCTCGCGCCCCAGGCCAAGGCGCAGATCGATAAAGATGCCGGCCTCAAGCCTGCCCTGCCCACCAACGAGCAGGTGGATGAGTACATGAAGCGCAGCTTTGGCTATGATCCGGCGGTGACGTGGCAGATCTATTCCATCAAGGAAAGCGACGTGCCCGGTATCGCGGAGATTATTGTTTCGGTCAACAAGGGCGATCCCTGCCATCTTTTTTATTCGTCGCATGCCCAGACGGCGTTCGTCGGACAGATGATTCCCTTCGGGCCAAATCCGTTTGCTTCGGCGCGAGCAAGGTTGAAGGGCGCTTTCGGGCCAAGCCGTGGACCGGCTACAGCGCCCATTGACATCGTGGAGTTCAGTGATCTCGAATGCCCGCACTGCAAGGCAACGCAGCCGATCGTGGAGAAGCTGCAGGCCGATTTTCCCCAGGTGCGCTTCGTCTTTCAGCAGTTTCCTCTGCCTGCCTCGCTGCATCCGTGGGCGCTCAAGGCCGCTCAGTACGCCGACTGCGCAGCTCAGCTTAACAAAGAAAATTTCTGGAAGTATGTTGACGCAATCTTTGACGCCCAGGGTGGCATCGCTCTGGCCACAGCCGACGATAAGCTCAAAGAGCTGGCTACCGGTGTTGGGTATGACGGGCTGGAGATCGCCCGTTGCGCCGCTTCACCGGCAACCGATGCGCGCGTACAGAAATCGCTGACGCTCGGCCAATCTCTCGCCGTAAACCAGACCCCGACGGTCTTCGTCAACGGGCGCGTTGTCCTGGGCCTGGCCGGAATTCCCTATGACAATTTGAAAAAGCTGGTTCAATTTGAGATCGATCACGCGGGAAAATGATTGTCACCGCAGAAGACGCAGTGTTCGCAGAGAATTAAAAAGGGATTTTGATGGAGTGCTGGGTTTTTCTTTTACGACCTCAGTGATCGCTGCCGTGAAGCATTTTCTACGGCCCCAGGTTCCAGAAAACACTGCTGCCTTTGTCGCGGAAAGGCTTGCGCACAACGTGCGGTGTGATCACGATCAGGATTTCATTGTGGATTCGTTCTTTTGAGTTCGAGCTGAGGATGGAGCTCAAACCGGGCAACGTGCTGAGTATCGGAAAGCCCTGGACAGAACGGAGCTCCTGCTCGCTGATCGCGCCCATGATCACCGAGGGCTCGCCGTCATTCACCGTAATGGCCCCTTTATAAGAGCGCGTAAGAATATCAGGAATACTGTTGATCTGCTGCGTGCCCAGCGCCTGTATGGCCATATCCATGAGCAGCGTCACCCGGCCATCGGCGTGGTAGTGTGGCGTGGTCTTCAGGGTCACGCCCAGGTCCACATAGGTAAACTGCGGCGTGTTGCCAATCTGCGCCTGCTGCCCGGTGCTGGTGACGGCGACGTTGGCAAAAGTGCTGGTCACCACCGGAAATTTTGTACCGACCATGAAGTTGGCCGCTTCGCCATCGGTCGCGCGCAGCAGCATATGCTCCAGGTTGGAAGCGGCGGATTTGTTCAGGCTGAGAGTGGCGCTGATGGGCGGCGTACTGATGCCTGTTAATCCATTGCCCCCGCCGAAAAAGATAAACGGCGCCAGCAAGGGCGAACCCTGAAGATTGGCCAGGTCTGCCGTCGGGATCTTGCTGGGATCGATGGTGCCGGTGGAATTCAGCTGATCGATGACTGCCTGCGCGTTCGGACCCAGAACTTTTCTGATCTCGGATGGGATGTTGAAGACCACAAAACTTGTCGGCAGGTTTGCGCCATAGTCGCGCAGGTTGTCGGTATCAATCTCAAACTCTTTCACGTCGATCGTCAGCTCGGGTTTGGCCTCCATCAGGTTTTCCAGGAGGCTCGCAGCCACCTCTACCTGCGCGTGCGGCCCACGCACGGTGATGGTATTCTTGCCCGGCTCCAGGGCAACCAGCCTCAGGTCAAAAATGTTGCGCAGCACGTTGGCCAGATCCTGCAGCTCGGTGGGGGCGACCGCATTGCTGACGTAAAACGTACGCAGCGCCATACGCTCGTAGATCTTGCGCATCTCCTGCGTGTCATTTGCGACCATCGCATCATGCTTCGCAATTGGCGCCCAAAAAGTCTTGGTCATCTTCCCCAACAGCGCGGTGACGGTATAGAAATCGACATTGTCAATATCAAAACGCAGGACTCGGGTATTCAGCGACTGGTCAAACGACATGTTGATGCCGAACGCCGTGCCGATCTGGTTGTAAATCTGTCGCGTATCCCCCTGCAGATGAAAATTCTTCTTGCCCGGCGCCGGCTCCAGATTGATCTGGTCCACTGAGGCCAGCAGCTGCAGAGTCCGCGTGTGTTCAGGGTCAACATCTTCCGGCGGCGCCACATCGTTGAGTCGCTGCACGACAAAAGCGTTCGCCGGATCAATCCCCAGCGCGGTGCGGAACTCCTTGGCCGCGCCGGCAGTGTCTCCGGCCGCGGCCAGCCGGTTGCCGTTTTCCAGGTGCTGGCCCACGATTTGCTGGCGCAGCTGCTCCGCCAAAGTACGGTACTCCATGTTGTCGGGGACCAGCTGGCTGGCCTTTGTCACCGCCAGCCAGGCATCTTCCGGCTTGCCGCTGCGTTGCAGATCAAGCGCGTTCTTGAATTCTTTTTCCGCCGCTTTGCGGTCGCTCTTGGAAACCGGTGACTTCACTCCGTCTTTCGGCGAGGCAGATTTCGCCCCCCCTGCGGCAAAGCAATTCATGCAGAGAAAGAGCGACAGGATGGCGAAACAACTCTTCATTGCGGAAGATTCATTGTACCGTCATTCTGAACGATTCCATGGCGCAATATTGCGCGCGATTACCTAAGTTTTATCGTTTAATCAACGGATGTATCCCAGCGCCACCATATCGGCAGCAGAGGCAAAGCAGGCGTCAGGCCGGCACGCGTTTAGGTCGGCAAGGCTGAAGATCCCCGTTGCCAACGCGATCACCGGCGCATTCACCGCGCGCGCAGCTGCAATGTCTGAGGGAGTGTCGCCGACCACAAAGACTGTGGCGCGATCGCCGAGGCGCTCGCGCGCCAGCGCAATGCCATGCGCAAAGATTTCGGCGCGTGTCTGTCGCGGAAAAGAGAATGAACCAAAGGCAAAGAAGTCGCACAAGCCGGCTTTTTTCAGCTTAAGCCGGCCGATTCGCTCCAGGTTTCCGGAGGCGGCGCCCAATAGTTTTTCCCGCTTGCGCAAATAAAAAAGCATGTCGAGGATGCCGGGGCAGAGCACGGGGCGCAGTTGCTCCCGGTTGCGCTCAACCTCAGCGCACATATGTTCCACCATACGATCCATAACATTGTCGATGAAGTCATCATCAATCCCTTCGTGTTGCAAGGCCGCACGCAGAATGCCGGGATCGGTATTGCCATGTACCGGAACATCCTCCAGGCTTACCTGTACACCTAGAGCGTGTTCGGTAGCATGGCGAAAAGCAAAGTAATGGACAGCATCGCGGCTGTTGAGAAGCGTACCGTCAATATCGAATAGGTAGGCGGCGGCGGCGTCCCAGCGGAAGCCGGGACGGATGAATGCCTTCTCGTCTGAAAGATGAGGCACGAAGGTTTGCACCTAGTCTTGGATTCAGTTCGAGGCGTGCAGGGCTGCCGCGCCGATTTAGCGAACCAGCTTTTGCTTTTCCAGGGACGCGGGCTTCTCACTGCGTACGGGACGGCGACCGCCATCGCGCAGCTGGCGCACGTCCAGCTTGAGTTCAGCAATGGTGCGGCTGAGCGTATTGCGGTGCATCCCCAATTCGCGCGCGGCTTTGCACTGGTTCCCCCGGTTCTGCTGCAGGACGTTCATGATGAAGCGCTTCTTGAATTCGCGCACGGCTTCAGAATAGAGAATGCCGCTGCTGTACATCTGTGCCACAAGTCCTTCGAGCTGGTCCTTCACAGAGTCTCCTCTCTTTCCATGCGCCTATTTTTTGTCGCTGCGCTCCACACCGCTAAGCAGCCTTGCTCCGACGACAGCTCTTCTGCTCCTGCTGCACGCCGCTCGGCGCGTGGTCGGCCTCGCGTCTTATTTATCTTTATCTGTCGCTGCGCTCCACACCGCCAGACAACTCGTTCGACGCCAGCTCTTCCCTGCTCTTGCTGCGCGTCGCTCGGCGCGTGGGTGGCTTCACGACTTATTTACCGTTCGTCGTTTCCGGACGTGGCCCATTACGGAGTTTGGCAATGCCTGCGCGAAATTTCTGGCGGACATCGGCGGGCGCCAACCAGCTTGCGCCCTGCCCGGCGACCATAAAATATCCTGCCAATTGCGAACCAGAGAGCTCTTCTGACTCCGGAGCAAAAGCCGTGATCGCCAGAACCCCGGCAGTCACAATCACCATTCCGCGCACAAAACCAAACGCTGCTCCCAGCACACGGTCAACCGACCGAAGCCCCGCTTCACGGATCATCCAGCGGACGATCCTGGCAATGGCTCCAGCGAGCAGAACGACTGACACAAAAATTGTTAGAAACCCCGCCAAGTCCGCAATCGCCGGCAGCTTGACGTACTGCACGAACCACGGGGAAAGCCTTCCGTACCCCCACGATGCCAGCAGAAATCCCAGCACCGCGCCAGCCAAACAAATGATCTCAAAGAAAAAACCCTGTGCCGCCGCCAGCAAAGCTGAAAACAACAGGATCACCAGAATGATCCAGTCCAGCGCGTTCATGCCGCTACCCGGCTCAACCTGTTGGCAGTTCGCGTCCGGCAAGCACCCGATAGGCCTGGATGTATTTTTCGCTGGTCTTATGCGCTACATCCTCCGGCAACGCGGGAGCAGGCGGCTGCTTGTTCCACTTGATCGCTTCCAGATAATCACGGACAAACTGCTTATCAAATGATTCCTGCGCCCGTCCCGGCTGATACCTGTCAGCCGGCCAGAAGCGCGAAGAGTCAGGGGTAAGCACTTCATCCGCAAGGATAATGCCCTGATCGGTCTGTCCAAATTCAAACTTGGTATCGGCGATGATAATGCCTCGCCCTGCGGCATAGTTCGCCGCCTTGCTATAAATGGTTAACGTAAGATCGCGCAGTTTCTCTGCCAGTTCCTGGCCGGTGTGCCGGGCCATCTCCTCGAAAGAGATATTTTCATCATGGCCGGTCAGCGCCTTGGTGGCCGGAGTAAAGATTGGTTCCGGCAGCTTGTCTGACTCCTTCAAGCCGGCAGGCAACTTGATGCCGCAAACCGCTCCCGTCTGCTGATACTCCTTCCAACCCGATCCCGAAAGGTAACCGCGCGCCACGCATTCAAAGTCGATCATGTTGGCCCTGGCCACGAGCATGGAGCGTCCACGCAGATCATCGGCGTGACTGCGCAACGGCGCCGGATAATCTTCCACCCGCGCCGTGATGAGATGGTTCTTCACCGTGTCTTTCAGGAAATCAAACCAGAAAAGCGAGAGCTGGGTGAGCACACGGCCCTTTTCCGGAATGCCGGTGGCCAGCACGTAATCAAACGCAGAGATGCGGTCCGTGGCCACGAACAGCAGTTGCCCGTCAACGCTGTACAGGTCGCGCACCTTGCCCCGCGCGTGGAGTGTGAGCTCTGGGAAATTGGTCTGGAGAAGAATCCGGCTTTGCATCGCTTGACTTGTCATGGCAGAAATTCGTGGGCGAGGCTGTATTCTAGCCTCTCAACTTTTTTTGTCAACCACGGAAAACAAAGATTTTGCTGACGGAAAAAATCTCGATCCCGGTAAAACTGCAGAGAAATGCACAATTGAAAAAAACCGCATGGATGGCCGATTAAATCGCATTGCTTTTCGCTGCACTTTGTAGTACCGGTTAATAAAAAAGTAAACTCCATCGCAAAAAATATTTTTTTCGAGGCTCGGTTTTCAGGTGATCTCGAACAACGCTTCGTGTTCCGCAGGACGCCTGCTAAGGACGAATCTCTACGCGTGTCCCCACCGGCACCAGCTTCCAAATCTCCTCGATCTCCGCGTTGGTAACGGCGACGCATCCATCCGTCCAGTCCGTCTGCCGGTGCAGCACGCCGAGATAAGCAAAACTCGGGGCCAGCCCGTGAATCATAATCGCGCCACCCGGCTTTGCTCCGCGCCTGCGCGCCTGTTCACGATCCGCCGCACTGGGATACGAAATGTGCAGTGACAGATGAAACTGGCTCTGCGGGTTCTTGGCGTCAATCGTATAGATGCCTTCGGGCGTCTTGTGGTCGCCTTCCCTGCGCTTGGGACCAACCGGCGCTGTGCCCAGCGCAACCTTGTAGGTTTTCAGCACTTTGGCCCCGCTGAGAAGCGTCATCGTGCGGGTGGATTTGATGATCAGGATCTGGTCGGCCAGCGGCTTCTCCGCCGAGGTCGCAAGAGAGGGCACAAGCAGCAGAAATAGATAGATGCTGCGACGCATTTTTGCTCTACCAGAACTGTTACGCGGATGCAGCTCGCGGTCCAGCCGTCTCCAGGCCGAACTTGACCGAGACGATCTTTGAAACACCGGGCTCCTGCATCGTGACGCCATACATCACCGGCGCAACCGCCATGGTCTTCTTGCTGTGCGTGATGATGATGAACTGTGTCTCCACGGCCATCTCTCGGATCAGCTCGGTAAAGCGGCCGATGTTGGCTTCATCCAGCGGCGCGTCCACTTCGTCAAGGATGCAGAATGGGCTGGGCTGATACTGGAAGATGCCGACCAGCAGTGACAGCGCCGTCAGCGCCTTCTCACCGCCCGATAGCAGGAGCACATTCTGCAGCTTCTTGCCCGGAGGGGACGCCACCACGTCAATGCCGCTTTCTGCGGTGTTCAGTTCGTCCGTCAGGCGCATGAACGCCTGGCCGCCGCCAAAAAGCTTGCGGAAGGTGAACTGGAAGTTTTCATTGATGCGGTCAAAAGCTTCCTGAAATTTCTGCCGCGAGAACTCGTCGATCTCCTTGATCGTCGCCTGCGTGTTCTCGATCGACTCCAGCAGGTCTTTGCGCTGGGTCTCCAGGAACTGATGGCGCTGCTCGGTCTCTTTGAATTCTTCCAGGGCCATCATGTTGACCGGACCCATATTGTCGAGCTTCGTACGCATCTCCCGATAGGCGGTCTCTTCCAGGGCAAGCTGCTCGCCTTCCACCAGCGGGATCTCCGCGTTCGCGCGCAGCTCGTCGGCGCTGATGCCCAGCTCATTCAGGCACGACTCAGCCATGTGGGCCAGGTCAGACTGCAGCTTGGCCAGCTGTGTGCCTAACTCGCTCTTGCGCTCGCGGGTAAGGTCGAGCTCGATGCGGGCTGCTTTCAACTCCTGATCAATCTCGCTGATCCGCGCACGCACCTGCTCTGATTCATGCTGCAACTGCACGCCGGTTGCTTCCGCTGCGGCCTTTTCTGCGGCCAGCGCTTGGAGCCGTTCGCCGATCTGCAGGTTCTCGGCTTCGCGCTGGACCTTCTCCGCTGCCGCGGACTGGATCTGCGTCTGCAGCGATTCCACGCGCTGTTTTGCCTCGGCTGCCAGTGTTTCAATGCGCTCCAGGGCCGACGCCGCCGTCCTGCGGCGCTCTTCCACAACCGCCAGCCGAGCTGCGGCTTCTGAGGCGCTTTGCGCCGCGCCGTCGCGGGAGGTCCGCAATGAGACCAGCCGCTGCTGCTCGACTTTCATCTCGTCTTCCAGGGCCTGGCGCTTTTGCTCCAGGACGCCGGCTTGTTCGCGCTTCTCGCCTGCGATCTGGCTTTTCTCATCGCGCTCTGAGCGCGTTCGCTCAAATTCCAGCCGATACGTATTCAACCGCTGTTCCGTGCGCGCCAGCTCGCTCTCCATCTGCTTGAGCGCGTGGCCGTGGGTCAGGGCCTGCTTTTCGGCTTCGCGGCGCTCTTCTTCCAGATTGCTCAGCAGCCTGGTAAGGTCGGTAAGCTCACGTCCCAGCGTCTGCACGCTGCCCTGCTCGTGCTGAATGGCAGTTTCGAGATCGCCGGCCAGCTTGGCCAGCTCGCGCAGCTCGCGCTTGAGCGAAAGCGGACCTTCCTTGCGCTGCTTACCTCCCGTGACGGTCACGTTATGGAAACACTCGCCAGTGGAAGACAGGAAGTAGGCATCAGGGTTTTCCAGAGCCAGATTGCGGGCGATGTTCGAGTCCTGCGTGATGTAGCCGTCGCGCAGCTTGGGCAGCACCACTTCCAGCGACCGGCCAAAACCGTTGAGCACGCGGATGCAGCTCTTGAGCGGCACCAGCTGAGCCTGCTGGGCGGAGCCCGGCGGTGGTGCGTCACTCACGACGAAGGAGAAGCGCGCCTGGGCATCTTCAGGATGCACCAGGAAGGTCGCGCGGCCGTCGACGTCGGATTGCAGAAGCCGCATACCTTCGTTGGCGGAATCCCAGGACTTTACGACGACATAGTTCAGCTCGTCGCGCAGGAATTCTTCAACCACGCTCTCGTAACGGGTCTCGACCTCAAGGAAATCGGCCAGCACGCCGGCCGGGGTGAAGCCGTTGCCCACTGCGCCGGACTGAAACAGGCGCTTTACCGACTCGGTGGAGTAACCATGCTCGTTGATCACCGACTCCAGCGAGGATTTCTTGCCCTGAGCTGTGGCGTATTCCGCACGCAGCGTATCCAGGCTGCTCTTGCGCTCTTCTTCTTCTTTGCGCTTGCTCTCGATCTGACTGCGAACGTCGCCGATGCGCGTCCCCAGTGCCACGGCGGTGTGCGTGATCGACTCAAATTCAAAGGCGATTTGGCCGCGCTTGCCGCCAAAGGCTTCAATATCGACCTGAGCCGCAGCCGATTCGCGCTCCAGCCGCTGCGCTTCGCGCTCGAGCGCGGTAAGGTGCTCTTCGGCCTGAATGATCTGGTTGCGCACCTGCGAGGCCGAGGCCATGGCCTCCATTACATTCTGGCGGCGCGCCTCCTGCTGGCGCTCGAGGTCGGTGAGCGAGGTAGCTACGTCCTGCGAGGCCTGTTGCAGTGCCTGCCATTCGTGTTGCGCAGTCGCGACCTCCGAGGCCGCCGACTCAACAAAGCTGCGATTGGTTTGCACTTCTTCTAACAATGCAAGCGATTGGGCCTGGGCCCGCTCCAGTTCGGCGTGAGCTGCGGCAGAGCGGGCGTCAAGCTCCGCGCAACGCTCTTCATTGGCGCCACGGCGGGAGATCGCGCGTTCGGTCTCCAGCGCCAGCGCATTCATAACCTGACTGTTGTGCGCGATCTCACTCTCAATAGCGTAGCCGCGCTGGGTTCGTTCGGTGTGCTCAGCTTCCTTCGCGGTGACCGACTCACTGCGCGTACGAATCTCTTCGCCGATGGCCTCAAGCGAGGCATTCAGCCCGGCTTCATCGCGGCCCATCTGGGCGAACTTGCTGGCCAGCACCACGCGCAGCTTTTCCTTCATCTCGTCGCGCAGGCGGGCATAGCGTTCGGCCTTGGAGGCCTGACGCTTGAGCGAGTTCATCTGCCGCGTGACTTCGTCAAAGATGTCATTGATGCGCGCCAGGTTGAGCTTTGCCTGCTCCAGACGGGCTTCGGCCAGGCGTTTGCGCGTCTTGAACTTGGTAATGCCCGCCGCTTCTTCAATGATGGCGCGGCGGTCATGCGGCTTACTGCTCAGGATCTGCCCGATCCTTCCCTGCTCAATAATGGCGTATGACTCCGGCCCCAGGCCGGTGCCCATAAAGATGTCCTGGATGTCGCGCAGGCGGCAGAGCTTGCCGTTGAGCAGGTATTCGCTTTCGCCGGTGCGGAACAATCGGCGCGTGACCATGATCTCGCCTTTGGCAAAAGCCATGGGCTTAAACTTGCGACGACGAATCTTGAGGACGACCGGGTTGGCGGCGTTTTGCGCAGCCTGAGCATCTGGCTCTGACGAGGCCGATGGAAGCTCGGCGGGCGCGGTTTGCGATTCTTCGGTCGATTGCTGAGGAACAGCTTCTTCTGACGGCGCTTGCTCTGGCGTTGCCTCTTGCGCGACGTTAGCGGGGCCTTCGCTGTTTGCTTCGGGGCCTTCGCCTTCAGCCGTTGCGTCTACACCGTCTTTCCAGTCGAGAGGTCCGGGTTGCACTTCGGCTACGGCGGCGTCGGTGGCTTCGGCAGCGGTGGCGCGAACGGAAGCCTCGTCCCAATCGTCGTCGTTCATACCGGGCGGCATTTCGTCCTGAATATCGATTTCGGGGACGCCGCTGACCTGGCCCTCATATACCTGGGGATCGATCAGCGTGAGCGAAACTTCGGCCATGCCGGTGGGTTTGCGGTCGCGTGTGCCGGCAAAGATCACGTCTTCCATGCGGACGCCGCGCAGGCTCTTAGCGGACTGCTCGCCCAGCACCCAGGAAATCGAGTCGGCGATGTTGGACTTTCCACAACCGTTGGGCCCGACAACCGCGGCAATGCCCTCGCCCGGAAATTTGAGCTCCGTGCGATCACAGAAGGACTTGAAACCGAGGATTTGCAGCTTCTTAAGTTTGAGCAACTTCCTACTCCTTCAGGATTGACCAAATGGTCGCACGGCTGTGGCTGGCAGAAGTGCGATTTTTCTGCAAATCGTCTTAAACCCCGGGTTTTTGACCTCATTCAGAGGCCGCTGGAACGTAATAACCCGCGTTCAAGCTAATGTACCCAGAGAGTAACCGGGGGTCAAGAGCAAAGCCCACAAGATATTGTGGATAAGTGCTTTTGGCCACAGGATGTCGCACCGGCTGTGCAGTCATTGGTCAAATTACACCTGTGAGGGTTTTTGGGAGGCCGGAAGAATCGGTCAGAGCTATGCAAACTCTAGCGCTTTTGGTGCAGTGAAGCAAGGTGGATGAAGACGGAAATTAGTACAGGGAGGGATCAGGAGATCGGGAGATCGGGAGATCGGGAAGCCAAACCCTTTCGCTGACTGGAAAGCATCAGGCCGAGAACGGCTGCTTGGCCGGACGCAGCGCAATCAGAAGTATGCCGATGACGACGAGTATGGCTGAGCCACCGAGAAATCCGCTGCGCTGGGCCGGGATTTCAAACCCCAGGGTGGACATGACCGCGGCGTGAGCGAAGCTGGACCAGGCGGCGAAGGCGATCAGGCTGCGGTGGGCCGAAGGATTACGCACTGCCAGGAGCAGGAAGATCCCGAGGGTGCAATAGATGGCCATCTGCATGGTGTCGCCCGTGTCGGAGTTGGCCGGATCGCGCAGGCCGCCGATTACGGGCAGAATGGCCGCAGTAAACAATAATCCCACCAACACCAATACTACTTGCAGGGCACGTTGACGAATCATGCGATTGCCTCTTCGGTAATCATGCTACCGGGAACAAGCAAAGGGAAGCCAAAACGTATTGCTTCACGGTAGTTGAGTGAGGGAGGGAACATCAGGGCTGTTTGGACTTTTCTATAATTGAAACACTCGTTTCATTTATAATATTTTCAGGATGAGCCGGACTGCCAATCCAGAGCGGCCAAAGGAATTGCGCCGGGCCGTTCTCGACTACCTGATCAAGCATGGCCTGAGCGACCTGTCACTGAGACCACTGGCCAAAGCCCTGGGCTCCAGCCCTCGCGTGCTCCTTTACTACTTCGGATCCAAGGAAAAAATGGTGATCGAGGTATTGGCTGAGGCCCGGAAGCAGCAACGCGCCGCTTATGACATCGTCGACGCCGCCAGCTTCGCCGAAGCATGCGCGATCGTCTGGAGAAAGATGAGCGCGCCCGATTCCGAGCCACTCTTCCGTCTTTTCTTTGAAGTGTATGGAGTTGCGCTTCGCCGTCCACGGCTCTACAAGATGTTCCTGCATGACACCATGGAGGAATGGCTGTGTGAGATCGCCGGGCCTCTGTGCCGTGAAGGCCATACGCGGGCGGAAGCGCGCGCTTTCGCCACCATCGTGGTCGCCGGCCTGCGCGGTTTCATGCTCGACTACTGCACGACGCACGACCGCAGGCGGGTCAACCGGGCCGTTAGTTCGTGGCTCGCCACATTGGATTCCATGCTGCCGCAAAACAAAGGAGTTAGTCGCCCATGAAATTCTGGGACTTCCGCGCTTCGATATCGCATGTTGGTTTGGTCATTGTGCTGTCGCTGGTGCCCGTCAGCGGCGCCTGGGCGCAGCCAGCCCCGGGTTCGATGGACGTGCATTGGGATGAGGGCGCCGCCAATTGCACGGGGAATACACAACCCGCCCTGCAGGTGCATGCCTACGACCAGCACACATTCATGCTTCGCCAGAACCTGTGCGCCACCTTCGAAGCCCCTTTTATTTACCTGTTGATTGGATCGGAGAAGGCGCTGCTGATCGACACCGGGGACGTAGCCGATGCAACGAACATGCCGCTGGCGACTACGGTGCTGCAGTTGTTGCCGAACGTTGGAACACAGAACGTTGGAACACAGAACCCTGGAACACAAAAGGGAGCACAAAAGCTGCCTCTGCTGGTGGTCCATACGCACCGTCACCTTGACCATCGTGCGGGAGATGGGCAGTTCACGCAGTTGCCCAATGTTCAGGTTGCGGGGTTTGATATCGATAGCGTCCGCCGCTTCTACCGTTTCACCGACTGGCCGAACGGTGTGGCGCAGATCGATCTCGGCGGGCGGGTGGTGGACGCGATCCCAACGCCCGGACACAATGAAACCGAGGTCTCTTTTTATGACCGGAATACCGGACTGTTTTTCTCCGGCGACTTTTTGCTGCCGGGACGCCTCCTGGTGGATGATACCGGCGCCTATATCGCCAGCGCGAAACGCGTTGCCGCGTTTGTGAAGGACCGTCCCGTCACCTACGTGCTGGCCGGACACGTGGAGAAGAATGCCGATGGGGAGTTATTTCCGTGGGAATCGACGTTTCATCCGCGCGAACATGCTCTGCAGTTGACGAAAGATGATCTGCTCGCGCTGCCGGGGGCGCTGGAAAAATTCAACGGCTTCTATACCGTGAGCGGCAACTTCGTGATGATGAATTCCATGCGGATTCTCATCGCTCTGTCGGCGCTCATCCTGCTGGCGTTGGCTGCTATGGTGTGGTTGCTGGTGCGCTACATAAAGAGGCGGAAGCGCAGATTGAAGGCAGCGATTTCATAGCTCACGCGAGAAGGTGGCGGAAAAAGACACCGGGTTCACGGTGTTAGTTGATTTTGAGCATGGCGCTACTTGGCGTTATCAGGCGAGCCCCCGCGAACGTAAAATTTTTGTTTAAGTCGCGGATGTGTTGCTCCAGCCACCGGTTAACCTCCTCGCTCTCACAGCCTGGGAAGACCGGTGGCGTTTGTATCAGAATTTTTCCCTATTACCAACGTTATGCCGGGCTCCAGGCTGCACGGCCCGGCGTCGAGCATCATAGTCAGAGTGTCGCGCAACGAGTTATCCAAGGAGCGCCATGACCAACCCTTCAGAGAACCTCACGGATGCGATGAATCGCTGTTCCGAGGCAATCAGGAATTTGGAACAAAGACTACGCGTGGAGCCCGATCCCGATGTGGACGCGTTGAGCGATCTTCGGCAAAGCCTTGACAATGCGCGCCTGACGGCCTGGAGTGTAAGCGAGTTGATTGGATCCCACCGGACCGGGCGAAACCGCCAAACGGCTTTTGCGTTTGTGGCGGCAGAACGACTGCGCAGGCTTCGTCAATTGCTGAGAACCGTTTGCGCCGACGTGGAGGCAGGCAACATCAGCGTGGAGACTGCCGAGATGTGCTCTCTTCGCGAATCACTCGAGGAATTGCAGCAGCTGGTTTCGCAGTAAAAATGGTTCAGGGATCAGTAGATCGGCCATATATTACCCTAACAAGTTCCCTTACCTCGTATTTCCGCGCCTATTGATCCATCCGTCCTTGCCCCAAAAACCACAGCGGGCATGGCACTGATGTAACTGTGTTTTCTTTGGGTTAGCGACTATGCTTGCGTTTATGCAGAAGCCAGTATGGTCGATTCGGGCGGCCCTTGCGGTGCTGACGCTTGGCATCACGATAGCCGGAGTCTCGGCGAAGGCGCAGGAGTCGCTGGGGGATCGGGCACGCAAGATTCGCGCGCAGAAGGAAAATGCCGCGGCGACGAAGGCGTCGCCGGACAGCAAGAAGGCTCTGAGTCCGGCTGCGGCCGATTTGACCGCCACGATGGGACTGATCTCGGAGACTGATCCGGCGAAATACGCCGACGGCGTCCGGCTGCTGTTTGAGCAGGAGCGGTTCCGCGTGATGGACGATGTAGCGGCAGGCGAGCGCACCAACAAAACACGCTTTGCCGGAGGCGAATGGAAGCTGCGCGAGTTTTATGAGTCGCTGGCGGCGCCAGGCGGCAAAGGCCGTGGCGTGGTGGCGGACTGGAATGCGTATCGCGAACGGCTGAACAAGTGGGTGGGAATTGAGCCGCAGTCGATCACGGCGCGCGTGGCGATGGCCCAGGGCGAACTGCTCTATGCCTGGCAGCTGCGTGGGCCGGGAGCGCCAGGCACGATCGCGCCGGACCGTTACGACCTGTTCATGACCCAGCTGAAGCAGACGGAGGCGGTGCTGAACCAGGCTTCAGACCTGCAGGAGAAATGTCCGGAGTGGTACAACGTGATGCTGCAGGTGGGGCGCGCCAAGGGCTGGGACCAGGCGGACCTGAGCACGCTATTGGAGCGGGCGGCGGCCTTTGAGCCACAATATTTTTATGTCTATCAGCAACAGGCGCTCACGCTGACTCCGCTGTGGCGGGGCAAGGACGGCGATGCGGAAAAGTTTGCCGACGACCAGGCCAATCGCGCAGGCGGAAAGCCGGGCGATATTTTGTATTTCCAGATTGCGCAGTCGATCATCGGCAATCCTGACCTGGCGAAGATGCCGCAGCATTTTGTGTGGTCACGGGCGCTCGTCGGGTACCAGGGGCTGATCGAACAATACGGCTCCAGCGTTGCTCGGCAGAACCAGATTGCGTTCATGGCAGCCCGCTTCGGCGATTACATGGCTGCCGACGACCTCTTCACCCAGATTGGCGATCATTGGGACAAAGGTACCTGGGGATCGCAGGAATACTTTGACAAAGTAAAGGCGTGGGCCAGAGGAGCGGCCGGGCCGTTCAAGAAGATCATTGACGCTTACAAGGCGGTGAACGCGAACGTAGCCACGCCGGAAGGCCAGCGCTATGACGGGCAGATTGCCAAGGAATTTACCGCGCGCTACGCCCGGGCGGTGCATGAGTGCACCACGCCCGCAGGCAGTCCGCCGGCGACGTTATTGATCATGCAGGTCGGCAAGACCGGAACTGTGCAGGAGATGCTGGTGGTGCCGCAAGAAGCCAGCGATGCATGCTTGCGTCCGAAGCTGGAGAAGGCAAATTTTTCGCCGCCGCCGAAGCCGGAATACTGGGTGAGAGTGAGCCTGAAATAATCGCCGGGAATCGCCGGAATCGCCCGTGATCGCCGAGATCGGAAAACCAAAAACCACCCCACACGAACGATGCGCATGGAATCACCTGAATTGAAGCAAGAAACGGGCGAGGCCGGGGTCGGGCGCCGAGCGAGGCAGCGTTAAGGCAGAAAAAATTCTTCGTAGCCCAGAAGCTGGAGCGGTGTGGAGCGTAGCGACAGCAAAAAATGACAAAAAAAGGACCCGGTAGTGGGGTCGACCGGGCCTCGAATCCGTGCGGAAACCTGAGGAATCAGAAAGTCATGCAGACTGCGTTGTTTGTTGCTTGGTTACGCCTTCTGCCTGCGGGCCTTTCTGTCCCTGGACAATTTCGAATTCGACGTCATCGCCTTCCTGCAGACTCTTGTATCCGTCTGACTGAATGGCACTGTAATGAACGAAAACATCAGGCCCGTCATCGCGGCCGATGAATCCGAAGCCCTTTGCGTTGTTAAACCACTTCACTTTACCTTTTATTCGAGACACGTTCCTTACTCCGGGCGGGCTGTGGATACGCGGTTATGCTGCGGTCCGCAGACCGATTTTTCTTCTCTTGGTTTTGCCACTGCTTTTGGGAGGGACGCGCGGACAACGGAGTTTAACCTTCTCCCGATGTTTTACACGTCTTATACCCGTTTACTTTGGCTGTTGGGATTATTGTGCGCTTCGCACCGCTGCCTGTCAACTAAAACTAAAGATTCCCGCAGCAATGGATTACAAAACAAAGCATATGTAAGATCGGCAGGCGCTTTCCTCCGGCGGGAACCGAAGTAGGCTTTGTTTTAACGACGCGCTAATTTCTTCTCCAGCCAGAGCAGCGACGAGATCGTCTTCGAATCAATGATCTTCCCTGTCATCACCAAACGGATGGCCTGGGTTAGAGGGAAAAACTTAACCGCGATGCGCTCATCTTCTTCCGGCTGAGCCTTGCCCTTCCTCAGTCCGTGCGCCAGATAGACGGTCATGCTTTCGTCCAGGAATCCAGGGCTGACGTAAAAAAACAACGCGCGTTGCCATTTTGTTGCAGTGTATCCCGTCTCTTCCAGCAGCTCGCGCTTGGCTCCGGCCAGAGGCGACTCTCCCGGATCAATCCGTCCGGCGGGCAGCTCCCACATCCGGCGGCCCGCGGCATAACGATATTGGCGTTCCAGCAGCACCCGCGGCATCTTTGTGGACTCATCTACCGGCAACACGACAATTGACCCTGAATGCCGGATCACATCGCGCCGAGCCCGAACATTGCCCGGCTCTTCGACTTCATCGGTGTTGACCGTGAAAACCGGGCCACGGAAAGAAACCTTGGAAGAGATCACGCGAACCAGTGGTTTCAATTTTTTGCTCTGCGCCATGCGTTCCACTATAAGGGCTGGCCTGGCAAAATGCGAAAGTCGCCGCCAATTTTGGTAATGTTGGCATTCTCTTTGTTATTCTCGCGGTGAATGCCACGCAGGCGCAGAACCAAGACTGCTATTACGCTGATCGGCGCGGGGAATTTGGCCCGCATCCTCGGCCCTGCCTTGCTTGCCGCCGGCTACAAGATTGACTCAGTTGCCGGTCGAGAGACGGCTTCTTCGCGGCGCCGCGCCGCCATGCTGGCAAGAAGCCTGGGGGCGAGGGCAGTCCCGTTAGCACAGGCCGGACCTGATTCTGATCTCATATGGATCTGCCACACCGATGACGCGCTGGCGGAAACTGCCCGCGAGCTGGCGCGCAAGTCCGGCTGGCAAGGTAAGGTCGTTCTTCACTCCAGCGGCGCACTCACAAGCGATGTGCTGGCGCCACTCCGCCGGGCAGGTGCGCACGTAGCCTCGTTGCACCCCATGATGACCTTTGTGCCCGGCGCTTCACCTAAGATGAGCGAGGTGCCCTTTGCCGTGGAAGGCGATCGCCAGGCGGTGGCGGCAGCCCGGAAATTGGTGAAGAGCCTGCGCGCCCCGATCTTCCCCATTGAGAAGCGATTCAAAACGCTCTACCACGCGCTGGGCTCATTCTCATCTCCCATGCTCGTGGCGACGCTGACCACTGCGGAACGCGTCGCTCGAGCCGCCGGTTTAAGCCCCAGCCAAACGCGGAGTATCATTGCACCGATTCTGCATGAGACCATCAAAAACTACGTAGAGCGCGGCCCTGCCGCAGCTTTCAGCGGCCCCATCAAGCGCGGCGACCTTAACACCATCCGCCGCCATCTGCGCGAACTCAAACGCGTGCCCGGCGCAAGCGAGGTCTATCGCGCTCTGGTCAAGTCAGCGCTCATGGATTTGCCTTCGCGAAATCGCCGCGAACTCAGCCGGCTGGTTCGATAGTGCCTAACGACGCAAACTGTAACATCCATAGCCACTGCCAGGTCTTAGTGAATCGGTCCCAGCTTCTTCTTGCGAGACTCGCTTTAACAAAATCTTTACAAAATCGGCGGTGCAATAAACTCCACCTGGAGGAGTAGCGGGCCGCATCCGAGCATTGCCTGTGGATATCTACGCCGAGTCCTTGGCATCCAACCAAGGGCATTCGTCCAGGTTGTCAGCTTCCCAGGCTGGCATTGAATTGTTAGCTCTAACTCAAACCAAAAATCCAACGTTTCGAAGGGAGGACACCATGACGCAAACCACTCGTAGTCCACAAGGCACAAAACCGGCAGCGGACAAGGATGCGATTCGTCCGTTCCCCAAAGTGAATGTTCCAGACGCGGAATTGACTGAATTGCGCAGACGCATCACCGCGACCAGGTGGCCGGAGCGGGAGACGGTAACAGATGCCACGCAAGGCGTGCAGCTCGCGACGGCTCAAGCGCTCGCGAATTATTGGGCGAAAGAATACGATTGGCGGAAAGTTGAAGGGCGACTGAACGCCTTACCTCAATTCATCACAGAGATCGATGGATTGGACATTCATTTCATTCACGTGCGTTCGAAACACCCAAATGCATTGCCGCTCATCGTTACGCACGGATGGCCCGGCTCAGTGATTGAGCAGCTAAAGATCGTCGGGCCACTCACTGATCCCACGGCCCATGGCGCCAGCGCTTCAGATGCCTTTGACATCGTAATTCCATCGATGCCGGGCTACGGATACTCTGGCAAACCGACCACCGCCGGTTGGGGCCCGGAGCGCATCGCACGTGCCTGGGTCGTGCTGATGAAGCGCCTTGGCTACACGAAATTTGTGGCGCAAGGCGGCGATTGGGGCGCTGTCATCACTGATCTAATGGGCGTGCACGCAGATCCGGAATTGCTGGGCATCCACACCAACATGCCGGGCGCAGTGCCTGTCGACGTGGACAAGGCAGCTATTACCGGTGCGCCGCCGCCATCCGGTCTCTCTGGCGACGAGAAGGCCGCATTCGAGCGGCTGCAATTCGTATATAGCAAAGGCGTCGCCTACGGCTACCAGATGGGGTTGCGTCCGCAGACCTTGTACGGAATTGCGGATTCCCCCGTCGGCCTGGCCGCCTATTTTCTAGACCACGATGCATGGAGCTATGCGCTGATCTCACGCGTCTTCGCAGGAGAATCCGCCGGCCTGACGCGAGACGACGTTCTCGACAACATCACGATCGCATGGCTGACGAACACCGCGCTCTCCGGGGCCCGTCTCTATTGGGAGAATAAGTTCTCGTATTTCAATGTCAAAGGCGTTTCCATCCCGGTTGCTGTGAGCGTCTTCCCTGACGAACTCTATTCTGCTCCACGAAGCTGGGCGGAGCGGGCCTATCCCAAACTCATCTATTACAAGAAGCAAGACAAAGGCGGCCACTTTGCGGCCTTTGAACAGCCGCAGCTGCTCTCAGAAGATCTGCGCGCCGGCTTCAGATCATTGCGGTCGGAAGTGGCGAAGTCGGCAGCGTAGCGTGCTTCACTCTCACCCGGCAGGAAAGCCCCATGTCTCGAGAACCTCGAGGCATGGGGCGCCTGGCAGTAGAATTCTTCACAAGAGAAGGAGGTGCACCATGCCTGACCATTCGCAGTTCTCGATCGACCACACCAATCCAGGCCGGTGGACGATCACCTTCAGCAACCCGCCCATCAACATGTTTGTTCCGGCAACGATCGTCGAATTGGGAGCGCTGATGACCGGCCTTGAGGCGGACCCGTCCGTGAAGGCCGTAGTGTTCCAGTCGGCGAATCCCGATTTTTTCGTCGCCCATCTCGACGTTGCCAAGGCAGCGGAACGGCCAGAGGCGCTGGGCCTTTGGCGCGACTTTGTACTGCGCCTCTCGTCCTCGCCAGTGGTGAGCATCGCCAAGATTCGCGGCCGCACGCGCGGCATCGGTAACGAGTTCGTGCTGGCCTGCGACATGCGCTTCGCCAGCCGGCAAAGCGCCGTATTCGGCAACCCTGAGATCGGCGTCGGACTGGTCCCGGGGGGCGGAGCGCTGGAATGGCTCCCGCGCCTGGTCGGCCGCTCGCGCGCACTTGAGATCGTCCTGAGCGGCGACGATTTCGACGCTGATATCGCCGAGCGCTATGGCTGGGTAAACCGCACGCTGGACGATAACGATCTCGACTCGTTTGTCGACGCGCTCGCCCGGCGTCTGGCCTCGTTCGACCGTGAAACCCTGGCCGCAGCAAAGGCCCAGATCAATCGGTTCGGGACGCCGACGGCGGCCGAGCTTCAATCGAGCAACGACCTGTTCTTCCCGCTGCTGGCCTTGCCCGGTGCGCAGGCGCGCCGTGCCAAGATCCGTGGTATCGGTTATGGCGTTCCGAGCGATTTCGAATTGAACTTCGGCCGGTATCTCCCTACGTTCGGCCAGGCGGACGAGGATGACACGGATAAGGTAGCCTGACGGAACGAAACAGGCACAATCGGTTCGCTGTTTCCTGACCGCTATCGATCAGTGAACAAGTGTCCCAGCTTTTCCTTCTTGGTATTCAGATAGCGCTCTGAAGCGGCGTGCGGTTCAACCTCCGCAGGCACACGCTCTACCACCTGGATTCCCGCCGATTCCAGCGCAGCGACTTTTTGCGGATTATTCGAGAGCAAGCGGACCTGCTTCAATCCCAGCGCCTTCAGTACCTCGGCCGGCAGCTGAAACTCGCGATGGTCAGCCTTGAAGCCCAGCTCTTCATTGGCTTGGACCGTATCCAATCCCTGATCTTGCAGCCCGTACGCCTGGAGCTTGGCCATCAAGCCGATCCCGCGCCCCTCCTGCATCTCATAGAGCAGAACGCCGGCGCCGGCCTGCGCGATCATCGAAAGCGCCATCTCCAGCTGCTGGCGGCAGTCGCAACGGAGCGAGCCAAAAACATCGCCGGTGAGACATTGCGAGTGGATGCGTACTAGCGGAGGCGCGGCATGGATATCGCCCAGGACCAACGCTACGGCTTCTTCTTTGCGGCGATCGTTGTTCACGGAGCCTGAGTCTGGACCACCAACCCCGAACTGGCCTTCAAAACCCATAATGCGGAAATGTCCCCAGCGTGTAGGAAAATCGGCTTCCGCCAGCTTGCGTACGATGAATTCAGAGCTCACTGTTCTATTATAGACAGCCAACGCAGGCTGGATGGTGGCGCGGTTTTGCTTAGCCGCAGTAAAGCGGTCTATTCGACGGCACGGCCGCAGGAGGATGAAACGCTCGCGCCCTTTTCATCACTATTTGTTAGCCGCTCTTCTTCAGGAGTGTGAAGCGCATGTGGTATGTCAAACGCGTGGCCTGGATCGCGCTCGTGCTCTTCAGCATCGGCGCTGCGGCCCAACCTGCCTCGAGTTATCCACTCCGCGTAGGCGTGGTCAATGACTATGCTGGCAAACTAGATGAAGCGCAAATCCAGGAGCTTACCGGGCTGATCCAGGATTATGAGCGGCAGACCTCGATTGAATTTGTGGTCGTGATTGTCAACACTTTGGATGGCCGGCCGGTGGGGACATACGCCAAGGGTCTGGGTGACGCCTGGAGGGTAGGCAAAGCCGGAAGAAACAATGGCATCGTGCTCCTATGGGCTCCACAGGAAAGGGCCTATTCCCTCCGCATTGCCGACGGCCTTACCCCCGACCTCAGCGACGCCGACGCGCGTCTGATCACAACCCAGCACCTTTTACCCTATTTCAAACGCGGCGAATACTACGCCGGCCTGAAAGAAACCGTTGAGACCACCATGAAGTTTCTGGGCGACGAGGCCTGGGAACAGCGGCTCCAGTTGCGCGGCCAGCAGCCTCAGCAGCAGCGCCAGCCAGGGCAGTCCGGAGCCGGCACAGATACCGAAGGCTTGGGCCGGTTTTCCTTGTTCTTCATTCTTTTCCTGGCCGCCGTGATTCTCATCGGGACCTTGTTGTATAAGGCGAATGCGAAGAGGGAAAAGCTCGCCGAGCTGTCCAAGGCAGGTGAAGAGATCGAAGGCGATCTGCGCACTGGTGAAAAAAATAGGCCGGAACTGCAGCAGCTGTTGGATGACTTCGCCAAGACCATGCCAGAGCAGGACTTGACCGAGCTGCGCGATAGTCTGACCCATCAGCCTGACCGCATCTCGGAAATCCGGAATGGCTTGCAATACTTGAATTTCTCCGACGTCAGCTCATATGACGAAATCGTGCGGGTCCGGAAGAGCGCGGAAGAAGAAGCTGATCTGTTGGAAACCACCAGGCAGCGGACAGCCAAAATCAGGGAAGCCAAGCAGCGGAGCCAGGCACTACTGCGCGATCTGTCGCAAGAGAATTTCCAAATTTCCCAGGTGCGGGACAGCTCCAGGATAGATGAGGTAAACCAGCTCTTGTCTCAGGGCCGGCAGGATTATCAACGGGCGCAGCAAAACAGCTCGCTGTCAGTACTTGACTGGCTGTTCATCCATGACCTCCTGAACAATTCGCAGACCCAGGTGCGACGGGCAGCCGAATATTCTCAAGAAGCTCCCTATGTCGCTCCGAGCACCGGCTGGAGCTCAGGCTCAGATTCCAGCTTCTCCAGCAGCTCAGGCGGCGGCTTCAGTAGCGGAAGTGGCTCAGACGGAAGCTACTAGAGACGCCTGCATGCGTCCTGGCCACGGAGGTGATCAAGCCTGATTCAACCAGCGGTACATCGGCCGTGCTACCATTCCCCCATGCCGCCTCCCCTCGATACAACTCCTGAAATTGAGGCCATGCAAATCCGCATCTTGCGCTCCATGACGATCGAACAAAAGTTGCAAATCGCATTTGAGATCAGCCTTCTTTCGCGATCGCTGATGAAAGCGGGAGTGCGCAACCAGCATCCTGATTGGTCGGATAGAGAGATTGAGCGCGAAGTGCACCGCCTTGCATTTTCCCCGCAACTACTCCCGGATTGGGTTGGATGACGTCAGAGGACTTGTTCCGACGCATCTCTCAGCTGCTCGAGCACGCTGGGATTCATTACATGCTTACAGGATCATTTGCCAGCAGTGTTTACGGGATGAATCGCGGCAGCGCTGATATCGATTTCATTATTGCCGCCGATGAAGCTGCTATCAAACGGCTCCTGAATCTGCTGCCGGAGAAGGCCTTTTATTCCGACCTAAACCAGGCATTGGAGGCTTGTCGAACCAATTCCATGTTCAACATCATCGATAATGGTACTGGCTTCAAAATCGATTTCATTTTTCTCAAGAGCCGGGCTTTCGGCCATGAGGAGTTCAACCGTCGAAAGAAAGCAACGGTTTGGGGAGTACCGCTATATGTCGCCACCCCGGAGGATATCGTCATTGCGAAACTGGAGTGGGCCAAACTCGGAGAATCGTCACGGCAAATAGAGGATGTGGCAGGTATCCTCAAGGTTCGTAGCAACGAACTCGACCTCCCCTACATCGAAAAATGGATCCAGGAACTCGGCCTCTCATCCCAATGGGCTCACGCCTGCCGCCTTGCCGGCGTCCAATCAACATAAACGGGCAAGATTCTGCCCCAGCTCCATTCATTGTATGGCAAACTTTTTTGGCAGAGCCGGGCCGCGTGATGTATCGACTTAAATTCATTCCCGTTGTAGCGTTGCTGCTGACTTCATTCGCACCTGCTCAGGCGCAAAACAGCGAAAATCCCTCCCCAAGCCCGCAAACTCCGTCCATCTCGGTGCGCTCGAATCTGGTGCTGGTGCCGGTGCTGGTCAAGACCAACGCGGGCAAGCTTGTCTTTTCCCTCGGCGCTGACGATTTCATTCTCACCGACGACGGTGTTCCCCAGCCCCTGCGGATGGAGGACGGCAGCTTGTCGCAGCCTCTCGCCCTGGCCGTGGTTGTGCAGACAGGCGGCCTGGGAGCATCGCATCTGAAGGACTACCGCAATCTTGGGCCGATTCTGGATGCGATCATCGGCGGTGTTCCACATCACGTCGCTGTGGTCGGCTTTGACAGCCAGCCGCGCGTTGAGCACGACTTCACCGCCAATACTGACGGGGCGGCGCTGACCATCGCCTCGCTGCAGGAAGGCGATGCAGGCGCGGCGATTCTTGATGCGCTCAGCTTCGGCATTGATCTGCTGCGCCAGCAGCCGGCGAACTATCGACGTGCCGTGCTGCTGGTGAGCGAGACCATCGATAGCGGCAGCGAGACCAGCCTGGAAGAGGCCGTCCGCGCGGTTGAGGACTCAAACACTTCGATTTACAGCTTCGGTTTTTCCAGCACCCGCGCCGCCGTAGCCCGCGAAGGCGCGAAGCTGCCCGCGCCGGGAGGAACTCCCTACTCGAACCAACCGTACGCTCCGGGTGGATGCATGAGCAAGGACCCAAAAGCTGCCCCGGACGCGCACGGCAAGCGCGGCGTACAGGCATGGGACTGCGCGTCCGACCTGCTGCCGCCGCTGCGGCTGGCGCGGATGGCCTTCCTCGCCGCCAAAGACGGCATCCGGCAGAACGTACCCCGGTCTGTGGCGCACCTTACCGGCGGCGAATACTTTCCCTTCCACGACGCAAAGTCGCTCGCCGCTCACCTGATCACCATCTCCAACGATGTGCCCAACTACTACGTCCTGAGCTTTCGTCCGCAATCACCTCGCCCGGGACCCCATGCGCTGGAACTGCGCTTGAAAAACAAGTCAGGATACGAAGTCAGGGGCCGCAAGGGATACTGGGTCGAGGACGAGACAGAGACAAAGGAATAGACAACCCGCCGCGCGATATACTGAATAGTTTCATTACTAGCCAGGAGGGACTATGGCCTCATCCGCTGTCAATTTTGCCCGTGAGAATCAGCAGAAGTTTTTAGGCGAATTGAAAGACCTGCTCCGCATTCCCAGCGTGAGCACCGCGCCGGAGCACAAAGAAGACGTCCGCCGGGCCGCCATCTTCGTGGCCGACGAGCTCCGCCGCATCGGCATGGAAAACGTTGAGGTCATTCCCACCCAGGGCCATCCGCTGGTGTATGCCGACTCGCTGCACGCGCCGGGCAAACCTACCGTGCTCTGCTACGCACACTATGACGTTCAGCCACCCGATCCATTGAATGAATGGGTCACGCCGCCCTTCGAGCCCACGGAGCGAAATCAGAATATCTACGCCCGCGGCGCCGTCGACGATAAAGGCCAACTCTGGATGGAGATCAAGGCCCTGGAAGCCCTCATGCGCGGCTACGGCGGCAAGCTGCCGGTCAACGTGAAATGCATTTTTGAAGGTGAAGAGGAGGTCGGCGGCGAATCGATTGCCGCTTACATTCGCGCCGAAAAAGCCCGTCTCAAAGCCGACTTCGCGCTCGTATGCGATACCGAACTCTTCGCACCCAACCTGCCTACGCTCTGCGTTGGCCTGCGCGGCCTCGTCTACACGGAGATCGAGGCAAAAGGCGCAAAGATCGATCTCCATTCCGGTATGTACGGCGGGGCTGCGCCCAATCCATTCTTCGCCCTCATCGAAATCATCAGCAAGCTCAAAGACTCCAAGGGCAAGATCCTGATCCCCGGTTTTTACAAAGGCGTGAAGGCCCCGAGCAAGGACGAACTCAAGGCCTGGAAGCGCCTGCCCTTCAATGAGGAGCACTATCGCAAGACTGAGGTCGGTTCAAAAGTGCTGACCGGTGAGCCCGGCTACTCTGTCCTCCATCGCACCTGGGCGCGGCCTACGCTGGAAGTCCACGGCATGCCCGGAGGCTTTACCGCTCCCGGCGCCAAGACAGTGATCCCGGCTCGCGCATTTGCCAAGGTCTCCATGCGCCTGGTGCCGAACCAGGACCCGGACGCTGTCCTCAAGAAGTACACCAAGTTTGTGAAGAAGCTCACGCCCAAAGGGATTGAAACCAACATAAAGGTTTTCAGCAAAGGGCCGGCCTGCGTGGTGGCGACGAACAACCAATACATCAAGGCCGCTACGGAAGCGTTGCATGACGTCTTCAAAAAAGACACGGTCTTCATCCGCTCCGGCGGATCGATTCCGATCGTCACCGATTTCCAGGACGTACTGAAGATTCCCAGCGTGATGATGGGCTTCGGTCTGCCCGACGACAACCTGCATGCCCCCAACGAAAAGTTCCACATCCCGAACTTCTATCGTGGGATTGAGAGCATTATCAGGTTCTTTGAAAGGCTGGGAGGTTGAGAGAATCGCCGGCATCGCAGCGGGATCGGGTCTAACATCAGTCGATCAGAATGGCTTCGCCCTCATCCCTGCTGCGTTCAAAGCTGAAGAAATCGAAGTATTGCAGCGAAGCCTAGCTGCCCTCGACCATAAGCCCAGCCGCGCCGGCATTCGTCATCTCTTAGGGCACGCAGCAGTATCACAAGTAGCAAACGATCCTCGCCTGCTTGGCATCGCTCAGTCTGTTCTCGGAGCTGATGCTTTCCCATTCCGCGCCACCCTCTTCGACAAATCTCCTGACACCAACTGGCTCATCACGTGGCACCAGGACACAGCGTTGCCGCTTCGCAACAAGCATGAGACTCCCGGCTGGGGACCGTGGTCTGTGAAAGAGGGTGTGACGTATGCGCATGCGCCAGCCTTAGTGTTGGAGAAGGTCGTCGCACTACGGCTCCATCTCGATGACTCCACCTCGGCAAACGGCCCGCTTCGCGTTCTGCCGGGCACGCATCGCAATGGAGTCCTCACTGACCAGCAAGTTGAAGTCGCGGTTGCCACAACTGACGCCATAACCTGCCTTGTCCCGCAAGGCGGCGTGATCGTGATGCGGCCGCTGATTATTCACGCTTCTTCCAAATCCGAATCCACAATTCCTCGCCGCGTGCTCCATATTGAATATGCAACTCCTGCCTCCGTCCCGTCGCCACTGCAATTGACTATCGCCTGATTTCTCCTCCGTGCCTCCGTGTCTCCGTGGTAAAAAAAGGAAATACCTAAAGGAGCGAGAAGGATGGACCGTCTTGAAGCCCACCGCAAGTTTTACGCCGACCTCATCACCACCATGGCCGGCGTGCCCAACGGACGCCTCACCGCGGCCCTTGCGGCCACGCCGCGAGAACGCTTTCTCGGCCCTGGTCCATGGCGCGTCTTCGTGGGCGGCGGATACATCACCACACCCACTGACGATCCTGCTTTTCTCTATCAGGATGTCGTCGTGGCCCTTTCCGAGGCCCAGAAGATCAACAATGGCCAGCCTGTTCTGCATGCCGTCTGCCTGGCCACTCTCAGTCCGCAGGAAGGCGACACCGTGGTCCACGTAGGCGCCGGCACAGGATATTACACAGCGCTTCTGGCCCGGCTCACCGCGCCTGCCGGCAGAGTATTCGCTTATGAGATCGAGCCAACGCTGGCCGAGCAGGCAAAGGCCAATCTCGCCGACGTGCCTAACGTGTCCCTCAACGCACAGTCTGGAACCGATGGCCCTCTGCCCGCCTGCGATCTCCTCTATGTGAATGCCGGAGCCACAGCCCCGCTCAACTCCTGGCTTGATGCGCTGCGTCCCAACGGCAAGCTGCTCTTTCCGCTCACGCCAGACGGCCCTGGAGGCACGCCCGGCGCCGGTGGAATGCTTTTGATCACCCGCAAATCAGAAGATAAATACGATGCAGGCTTCATCATGCCGGTGATGTTCATTCCCTGCGCGGGTGCACGCGATGAGGAGAGCGCAAAGAAGCTCGCCGAAGCGTTCAAGCGCGGCGATATGAAGAATGTCCGCTCTCTGCGGCGCAACTCTACGCCCGATGAAACCTGCTGGTGCGCCGGCAATGGCTGGTGGCTTTCGACCGCGGCGAATGAATGATGCGGATTCTTTCTCGCCTGAAGCCCACCTGCTGGACGTTCGTGATCTTGTAGTTGTACAGCCATGATTTATTATCTCTGCTCGTATGGCGCCGACCATCCAGTTTCCCAGGCCATTCAAACTCGGCAAGCTCACACGCGTGTTTCGCCTACGCGGTGTGGACGTCTACGTCCATTGGACCGTGTTTCTGATTGCCGGAATCATGATTGCAGCCGCTGTTCGGCGGCCACTATTGGTTTTGGCGGGCGGAGCATCATGGCTCGCGCTCATTCTGTTACACGAGTGCGGTCACATGTTCGCTGCACACAGAAAGAAATGCGCCGTGTTCGCCATCGAGCTCTATCCCATCCACGGACGCTGCCTTCATGACCAGCCCTGGTCGCGGTTTGACCATTGTTTTATCGCCTGGGGCGGGATTTTTGCCCAGGCAGTTATCGCCATACCTCTTGTGGCGTGGCTGGTGGTCGTCGGTTATTCGAGATTTGAACCAATGAACGCCATTCTGGCAATTCTTGGTCCCTACAGCCTCTTTGTAGCTGCATTCAATCTCATTCCCGCAGGCCGGCTGGACGGTGTATTGGCCTGGGCCATCATTCCTGAATTCATCAAGCGCCTTAAACAGCGGAAGAAAAAGAAAGCCACCACTTCCGGTGGCTGGCGAACCTACTGATAATCAGCGAGTCAAAACTGAACCGCTCGCCTAGGAAACCTTGGCTGCAGCCGGCGCGGCGTCAAACAATCCTTCGCGCTCCGCGGCCCATATGCGCAGCGCGTACTTATTCAGGATCTCTTTGTTCGCTTCCAGGAAATCCACCAACAATCCTGGAGCCAGCAGCTCAAAGGCGCGGATGATCTCGGTCTTGTTGTCGGGGCGTGTTTGGCCTTTTCTCAGTGGCTGGGGGCCGGTCAGGTGACGCAGTTCAGCCATCACGTGCGGCTGCTCCAGGTTCTGCCGGACAAAGCTTTGCATCTCGTGCATCAGGGTGATCCAGACAGTTTCGTTCAGTTCTCCGGCCATGGGAAAGACTCCTACCAACCACTTGGGGGTGGGCTGACACAGTATACATAAGGTTCTTACCTTACAGACCGATTAAAGCCACATTAGAGTGGTTAATTCTGGGTGGACGCCGGGTTTTTTCAACAGATTTGCGCAAGCGGGTTGCAACAGCGATGCAAACGGCTTCACACTTTTCCTCGAGCGATGTCAGCCATGCCGGCCTCAGTCGCCCGGAGATAGTCTTTCGGGTCGAGAATAATCTGGGTGCCGCGCACCCCGGCTGAGATTGAAATCCGCTCCCAGAGCTGGATGGTTTCGTCGGCATAGGCAGGAAAGGCCTTTTTCGCGCCCAGCACGGTTACCCCTCCTCGGATATACCCGGTGAGCGATTGCAGCTCCTTCACCGGAACCAGCTCGACCTTGCGATCACCGGAGGCCGCAGCCAGCGCTTTCAAATCCAGTTCACAGTTTCCTGGGATCACGGCAAAGCACAGGCCATGGCGATCGCCGCGCGCCAGCAGCGTTTTGAATACCTGCTCCGCCGGCATACCGATCTTGGCCGCCACGGTCTCAGCCGCGAGATCTTCCGGATCGACCGCATACTCGCGCAGCTCATACTGGATGCCCAGGGTTTCCAGTAGTCGAACGGCATTGGTTTTCATTGGGGAATCAGCTTTTGGTAGTTAGTTCTTAGCTTTTGGCTGTTGACTGTTAGACCGCCGGCCTCGCACTGTAAGAAGTGCACGTGGAGAAGCTATTTCTTCTTTCCCTTTTTCGCCGGAGCTCTCTTCGCAGGCTTTTTCGGCGCCGGCTTTTTTGCCGGAGCTTTCTTGGCCGGCGCGGCTTTCTTCGCCGGCGCGGGCGCAGGCTTCTTCTCAGCAACCTTCGGCTTCGCGGCAGGAGCTTGCTTCGCAGGGGCCACCGGTGCCGGCTTCGCCGCCTCGGCTGCCGGCGGCACTGCGGGCTCTGCTGCAGGTGCGCCTGCCAACGCCTTTGGCTTTCTTCCACGTTTCTTTGGAGCCTGCTCACCAGGCGCTCCGGGGACAGCCTCTTTCTTGCCCCGTCCGCGACGCACCGGCGCAGGCGGCGGAGGCGGCTCCGGCGGTGAATACGGCTCCAGGAATTTCACGATCTCATTGTGCGAGCGCAGCTTGCCGTCGAGCAGCAGCAAAAAGGCTTCGTCCTGGATCTTTTTCCACTCCGGATGCTCCGGCGTAATGCGCATCTCCGCCATTTCCGGGAACGGCAGTTTTTGCCGGACCAGCGGCCACTTGGTCAGGAAATTCTTGATTTTCTGCTCCACCGCAGCGGGCCGCGACGTGATCGCATTGAACAACAGCGCGTCCGGCCGGTTCGTCATCAGGAATTTCCAGCTGGCTGAAGGCTGGGCCAGGTCGCGCGCCATCAGCTTCTTGGCAAAATCCTTGGCATCGTCTTCCAGGTTCCGCCAGCGCTCGACAAATCCCTTGTTGACGATCTGCTTCTGCATCGCTGTAACGTCTTTATCGGCCAGCTTGCGCGTGAGGAAGTGCATGACGATCGGACTTGCATCAGGATTCAGTCCAAGGTCCTGCATCTGCTGTTTAACTTTGAACAGCTGGCTAAGGCCGCTGGAATCCACCTTGGCCACCGACATATGGGGCACCAGCACCTTCAGCCATCCCTCTTTTTCCAGGGCTTTCAGGACATCAACCGGGCTATCTTCATGCGCCAGTTGCTCGATCTCATGTCCCACCGTGCGATCGGAGACATTCTCGATGTAATTGTTTTCCTTGGCCGCGTCATACCGGGCCTGGGTACGCTCTTCCAGGGTCCAGTGGAAACGCGTGATCAGGCGAGTGGCGCGGATCAGCCGCGAAGGCTCCTCATAAAACGCGTAGTTGTGCAGGACGCGGAGCACCTTGGCTTCGATATCGGCAACACCGTTAAACGGATCGGTCAGCAGGCCGCGCGAGCCTGGATTCAGAGACAGCGCCATGGCGTTTACCGTAAAGTCGCGACGGCGCATGTCGTCATAG
>DATBHX010000011.1:0-36722 GCA_036557225.1 Candidatus Angelobacter sp. | reverse complement strand
AGCAGATCCTGATGATCGCCGGCACCGACCGCTACTTCCAGATCACGCGCTGCTTCAGGGACGAAGACCTGCGCGCCGATCGCCAGCCGGAATTCACCCAGATCGATCTGGAGATGAGTTTTCCGCAGCCCGATCGCGTCTTTGAAGTGGTGGAAGGCTTTTTGCAGGCGGCGTTCAAGGTCGCGGGTTTCGAGTTGAAGCTGACCTTCCCGCGCATGACCTATGACGAGGCCATACGCAATTACGGCATCGACAAACCTGACCTGCGCCTGCCGAAGCTGACCGATGTGCGAACGGCGTTTGCTGCGGAACAGCTCCAAAGGCTGCAGCTCAACCCTGAGCTGCCGGTTGTGGCGATTCGCATTCCCAAGATCGGCGAGCTCTCACGCAAAGAACGTGACGATAATCGCCCGCTCTTCGGCGAGCGCAAAGAGGCGCGTCTGATCGACGACATCAAGCGCCTGGAGAAATCCTTCCCGGAAGCGGTAGCCAAATTACGGGAGATGTCTGGTGCGCAGGCGGATGATTTGGTGGTTCTTGTCGGCGGACCGCTGCAGGTGGAGAAAGCAGGATTGCGTCCGGACTATGGCGTGCTTATGGCTGCCGGTGCGTTGCGCGTGGAACTGGCGCGCAAATACGCCGAGCGTCATATGGCCTTTCGGCAGGGCGGCTTCCACTTCAGCTGGATTACCGACTTCCCCATGTTCGAATATGACGAGGGCGAAAAGCGCTGGAACGCAGCGCACCATCCGTTTACCTCGCCCCATGAGCATGACATGGACAAGTTGGAAACAGAGCCGGGCGCGGTGCGCGCCCTGGCCTATGACATTGTGCTCAATGGCACGGAGTTGGGCTCTGGATCGATTCGTATCCACCGCCAAGACATTCAGAAAAAGATCTTTCACGCCCTGGGCATGACCGACGAAGAGGCAAAATCGCGCTTCGGCTTTTTCCTTGACGCGCTGGAGTACGGCACGCCTCCGCATGGCGGGATTGCCCTGGGACTCGATCGCATTGTCATGATTCTGGCCGGCGCTGAGAGCCTGCGCGAGGTGATTCCGTTCCCCAAGACCGCGAAGGCAGTCGACCTGATGGTGGATGCGCCAACCCCGGTGAGCGAGGTGCAGTTGCGGGAATTGGGGATCAAGGTCAGAGGCTAACTCTCCTGCGGAACTAGGTACGGAAAAACAGTGTGGCACAGACACCTCTTGTCTGTGCCTGCTTCCTTCAGAACGCAACCAGGGCACAGGCAGGAGTGCCTGTGCCACACAACTCCCGGTGCTTCGTTCTATTTAGGTTTGTTAGGCTTGCTGTCTGAGAATATCTTTCTCAATCGTCTTTGACCCTGCCCATAGCACCAGCGCCAGTAGAAGTGACAGAAAGGGGATCGCCAGCAACGCCTGTTGCAGGCCAATGGCTTTGCTGGCTTCGTTGATCTTCTCGAGGCCGGCGAGGTGTGCGGCGCGCAGAGCGAAGAAGTCGCTCATCTTGCCGATGATCAGGGTCCCCCAGGAAGCGCCGCCCAGATACATCACGAGAAAGTAAACGGCCATGCTGGTGCCGCGCAGCGCGGGCGCGACAATATCTTGAATCGAAGCATAGACCAGGCCGTAATACATGTTGAGCAGGCCATAGGCGAGCGTCAGCGTTACCACGGCGAGTGTCAGCGCGGCCTGGCCCTGGCGAATGCCGAAATAAGAAAGAGGGACCGCCAGCAGTGCGGCAATGGCGGCGATCCGCATGCGGCCGCTGCGGCTGCGATGCACAATGCGATCGCCCAGCGTGCCCGCCAGCCAGCCGCCAACGCCACCGCCGACCGCATAAATGGTCCCCATGATCAAGCCGGCGCGGGCCACATTCATGTGGTGGATCCGGCCAAAGAACGCGGGGAAGAAAACGGCGATCGAATACAGAATGAAATTCACCAGCGCGCCGGAAAGGGCGATCCACAGAAAGCTGGGGATGCTCAATAGTTTTCCGAGCACCTGCCAGACAGAGCCAGTGTTCGGGGCAATCGGGGCATGTTTTTCTGCAGCGCCACGCGCAGGCTCCTTGAGCATGAGCAGCAGTGGGACCAGCAAAATGGCCGGCGCCGCGGCGGCGATCATGGCCGCGCGCCAACCCAGTTTTTGCGCAATGGGCCCGCTGAAGAAAAAGCTGAGCGCTCCGCCGATGGGCACGCCGAGCATGAAGAGAGCCAGTGGCCGGGCGCGTTTCGCAGGAGGATACATGTCGCCAATCCAGCTGGTAGCGGTAGGCGCAGCGGCCGCCTCACCTACGCCAACGCCGAGCCGGGCAACGACCAGAAACGAATAGCTGTTGACCCATCGCGCGCTGGCCGTAAGGAGGGCCCAGACAGTCATGCCGATGGCCAGTAACTTTTTGCGGCTGACTCTGTCCGCCAGACGTCCCAGCGGCAAGCCGACAATTCCGTACAGGACTGTAAATGCTGTGTTCAGCAGGCCGACCTGCGTATCCGAAAGTAAAAACTCTTTGCGGACCGGCTCCACAACCGCGCCGGCAACCTGGCGATCATAGAAATTGAGAATGTTGATCGCCACCAGCACCGCGAGCGGCCACCAGGTGCGATTGGCACTGCTTGTCGTGGTCTGCCCGGCCGGAGCACTTACCTGTTGCTTCTGTTCTTGTACAGCCATGGGCGGCAATAGTATCAGATGCAACATGCCGCACGCCGTTTAAAGTCCGGCGGCAACAATAAGCCTGAAGAGCCATGACCACAGCGAATCGTGCGTGATTCGCGAAGGTTATTTTCTCGCCACGGTGCCACGCAAGATCACCATGCTGGAGGGCGCATCAGGCCTCGTGTTGTCTTCGGCGGTCACCAGAATGTCAAAATCTCTAGACGTCGTGGTGGCCTTCAGGCTGCCTTCCAGATCACTGTTCACGCGCAGGGCGCCCAGCAACTCAGCGTCCTTGCCCCGCGGCTGCACCCAGACGAGATAGGCCTGCTTGGCCGGCGTGAGCGATTGTGGCGTGGCCATGTGCTTCACCTGGACCTCAACACTGGTATTGCCGTTGCGATCTGTGTCAGTGATGGCCTTGCCTTCGGCTGCAGGCGCAGTTCCGGTATTGACCAGACGGTCTTCGCGCGCCCAGGCTAACGTTGCCAGCGCTAGGCAAAGTAGAACAAGAAGAGTAATGTCGCGGTGGCGCATTTGTCATGTCTCCCCAAAAAATCCAACTTGTCCATTAGGATGAGGTACAAGGCAGACATGTTGTGAAAAATCGCGGAGCTCTGCTTTTGACGCCGAAACTGAAAGCTGGATTGATAGGGCAGGCGCCTGATCAGCCTTGCTTGTGCTCACTTTCCAGCCGGGCACGAGCGCGCTGCGCTGGAGCAAATGCCGCATCCTGATTGCACGCATCCACCATGTGGGCCAGCGCCTCGCCAGGACGGCTCAGGCCTGCCTCGCAAAGGCCAAGGTTGTAACTGGTGGCGGCGGACCGGCCAAGCGTCTGCACCGAGATTGCGAACATTTCCAGCGCTTCAGCGTAGAAACGCAACTCCAGCAGAATTACACCGCAGTTGAAGGCAAGTTCGTTATCGCTGCGGCTGACGGGGAAGCGATTGGCCATCACACGCAAAACGGCGTCACGAAGGTCAAGGCGTTCCGCCACCACACTGCGAAGCTTCGGAGCAATGACCGGGAAGAGGCGCATGAGTGCAGTTGGGTCCCAACGCGTGAGACGCAGAATGGCCAGGGCCTGGGCCGGGGAAACCTCGTGCAGATGGGCGTCCAGCCAACCCATGAGGGTAAAGAGATCGTCCGGACCAAAGCCATCGACAGCGTCGCGATAGGCTTTGCGCGTGGCGGGATAATCGCCTTGCCCGCACCGTTCAAGAAACGCGCAAATATTCAGGCTACTCACATGCTTTTGCGGCAGCAAGGCTTCTCCGCCCTCAAGGGCATAGTCGCGGGAGATTGCGTCAAAATTCACGATCTGGGAAAAACAGTTGCTTCCGGCATGGAACTCCACGGTTGGGGGCCCCTGGATAAGCTCCAGGTCTTCTAGATGGGCAAAGCCCTTGTCCGCCACCAGTACCAGCATCCTGCCATCGCTCAGGCGGCGGAGCTGCTGGAGCAGCGTAAGGGCCGCGGTTGGGAAGTAAACCGTGGCGGCCGTCAAACGGCTGCGATACTCCTCAAGGATCGCGTTCCACGATTTCTCCCGATAGCGGTCCGGTGGCACAGCAACAGGGTTGAAAGAGAGTTGCAGCCCGCTGAACGACTCGCCTCCACCGGCCATAGAAGCCGTCACCATTGACTCGGAGATCTGTCCGCTGCTGATCATGAAGGCATCCTGCGGCAGGCTGTCAAAAACGTAATTCGCAATGACGACCACCGGTCCCCGGCCCCAATCTGACGGTATGGCGGCCTCCGCGCCGATCTGTAGCTGTTCGAACTCGAGAATTCCGTCTTCGACGAATGGTTTCAGGCTTGGATTGGCACGCCAATCGGCAATCAGGGCTTCAGAACAGTCGGTCATGCAGTAGCGCACCGTTTTTGCAGGCAACTGTCCGGCCTGCAACAGAGCCATGAGCTTGCATAATAAAAGATAGGAGAACTTGCCTGTTCCGGCTCCTAACTCCATCACGCGGAGCGGGTACTCCGGCGAAAGAACTTTTCCTTCCTCATGCGCAGGTCCCATACAGTCTTCCAGAAAACCTGCCACGATGCCGGCATACATCTCAGCAATCAGCGGATTGTTCGTGATGTAACTGGGGACCATGTCCTCGGTCCAGGCCTTGAGACCGCGATGGACGTAATAATCATGCTGGCGCCGCCAGATCACGGAGTGGGACAGGGACACGTTGGTTTCCAGAACCTGAACCTTGCTCTCAGAAGTATCGGGAACGGCGGCAATCGGATTCGGAGACGTTCGGCCCTGATCTGCCATGGCTCAATAGTAGCGCAAGCAAAAAAGGCTTCAGAGTCCAGTGAACCCTGAAGCCCTTGGAGAGGGTATAGAAACTCTCGAGCGTTACGAGCGCGCCGGGAAAACTCCCTGCAACGCGATGCAGAAGTTGAGCGTGAGGAAAGGCATCATGTTGTTGTGAGGAAGGTTGCCGCCCGCGATCGAGGTGCCCAGGGGATTCATGGCGACGTTATTGGCATCGCTGCCCTGGTAGATGGATGGGCCGGTCTTCAATCCTGAGGACCAGACATTATTGACCGGGGTTGGCAACGGCGTATCGATGCTGACAGCCGATGCGGTGTGCGCGTGCGCCGGCATCTCCGTTTGCAGCAGGGTGACGGTTTGCTCGCCGCCTATTTCACCCAGGTCGCGCAGGCTCAGGCCAGGACCCTGGCCCTGCTGCATGGGTGTGTTGCCCTGCATGTTGGGCAGCGCGAAATTGCTTTTACCGTCGCCGCCATAGGTGGTGCCCAGAAGGGAGAACAGCGCGGTGTTCTGGCTGATAGGCAGAAGCTGGCCATTGCAGAACGCCCAACCCTTGGGAGGGAAGTTAAAAGGAAAAATCCTGATTTCCGCTACAAACTGGTCTGACATGGCTGTTTCCTCTCCTTAGTTCTGCGAGGGGAATATCCCCTGCAAGGCAATGATGAAATTAAGCACCAGGTAAGGCGACATGTTTTCATGCGGCTGATTGCCTCCGGTCGCGCTGATGCACGCCGGGCTCATGCTGCTATTGGACGTCGTCTTGTACTGGCCTGGGTCAACTCCCCAGAGGTTTCCCTGGGCACTGGCCCGGGTGGCGGGATTGGTGCCGTTGCCCATGGGCGTGTGCGCGTGCGCAGGCAGCTCACTGATGTTGACCGTGTGCGCGGTTTCGCCGCCTTGTTCGCCCAACACAAAGCCGTCGCCCATGTGATTAGGAATGCGCCCCTGCAGGTTGGGCAGCGCGAAGTTCACGCGTCCATCGCCGCCGTACGTGGTTCCCAGCAGCGAGAACAGGGCCTGGTTCTGATTGATCGGCAGCAGCTGGCCGTTGCAGAGCGCCCAGCCCTTGGGGGGGAAGTTGAAGCTTACAATCTTGATTTCCGACAGAAACGGTGTCGCCATCTTTCGCTCCTTAAGATTTTTTTCTTCAGGACCGCACCGCTGGAATCAGCGGTCCTTTGCAGCCGACGTGCGGGCCGGTACTGCCTGGCGGTTTACGTTTGGCTCGGGAACACTCCGAACAGGGAAATAATAAAGTTAATGCAAAGAAATGGGACCATGTTGTCATGCGGCTGCGAGCCACCGGCTGGCTGGATGGCAGCTGGATCCATCGGCTGATTTGGCGGCGTTGTGGCCGAGTAAGGAGCAATCGTGGTTTGTTGCGCCCAGACACTACCCGCCGGGCTGGTCTGATCGCCATCGCCGTTGAAGCACAGCGGCACGTGGCTGTGTGCCGGAATCTGGCTCGTGGTCAGCGTAACCGACTCTGTTCCAGCCGATTCCCCGATAATATAGCTCGATCCACCACCAGTGCCCATGTGGACGGGGACCCGGCTGGCGAGATTGGGAAGGTTGAAGGTTGACTGTCCGTCGCCGCCGTAGGTCGTTCCGATCAAGGTGAACAACACGTCATTTTCCGATATAGGAAGCGTCTGCCCCTGGCAGAACGCCCAGCCTGCGGGCGCAAAGTTGCCAGCGAACATCCTGATTTCACCTACATATGGTGTTCCCATGCTGGTTGTCTCCTCTTTTCAAAGTGGTACAACTTTACTGCACGGTTAAAGTTACCTGCGTGGTTGCCTGCACGGTGGCGGTAGCCGCCGTAACAGTGATTGAGAAATTTCCAGCCGGGGTGCCGCTACGATGCGCGCCACCGCAGCCGGCGAGCATCAATAGCGTCAGCATGCCGGCGAAGACAAACGCCAAACGCAGCCGGGTCTTTCTGCTGTTCTTGCGGCCGGTGAAGACCAGCGCCACCAGCCCCAGCGCGGGGAAGGCGAGCGCCGCGTACATCCGCGGATTCTGACCATCAAAGCGCTGGGTAGTGAACGTGTTGCTGCTGTTGCCCGAGGTGTTGATGGTCAGGGTGATGGTCGAGAGCGGCTGGTTTGTCGCCGGCGGATTGAACGTGCAAGACGTTCCTACCGGCAAGCCGCTGCAACCTAACCCCACCATGCCCAGAGTTTGATCGTCATCTTCCAACGTAAAGGTAAACGTCGCAGGGCTGCCGGCCTTGACGGTTGCCGTGGTGCCTTGCGCCGTAATCACAATCGGCGGCCCAAGGCTTACCGGATCGCTCGCGGTGTTGTTGTTGGGGTTCACATCACCGCCGCCGGAAACCGTGGCAGTGTTGGTGAAGTTGTTCGTGATGTTCTGAGGAATATCCACAGTCATCGTAATGACCGGATAGCTGCTGCCGGAAGGCAGCGCGTCACTCCGCGTGCAGGTGAGCGTGGCCAGCGTGCAGGCCCAGCCGGTGCCGCTGAGCGCGGTCGGTACGATGTTGTGTGGATTGCCGATGACCGGCAGTGTATCCACTACGGTAACGGTGCCGACCGTCGGACCAAAGCCGACGTTGCTCACCGTGATCAGATACTGCGCGCCCGTCTGTCCGCGATGGAATTGTCCAACGTGGGTCTTGGTGATGGATAGATCCGGCGCCTCAACGTCGATTGTTGCCGTGGCCTGATTGCCTGAACCGGCATTGCTCGAAGTAATGGTTCCGGTGGTGTTGACCTTGTGCCCTCCCGTGGTGCCCGTAACATTCACGGAGAATGTGCAGGAGCCGCCGGCCGCAATGGTGCCGCCGGAGAGGTTGACCACGGAGAAGCCGGAGACGGTTCCCGTGGTGATGGTTCCCGCGCCGCAGGAGCCGGTGAGACCATTCGGATTCGGAATGGTCAGGCCGGCCGGCAGAGTATCACCAAAGCCTACGCCCGTCAGCGCGACGGTGGCATTGGGATTGGTGACGGTGAAGGTCAGCGTGGTGGTGGCATTCAGTTGAATGCTGGCCGCGCCAAACGCCTTGGCCAGGGACGGAGGCCCGATGATGGTAATCGAGGCCGTGTTGCTGGTTGCGCCCGCTCCGCTTTCGGTCGAGGAAATCGGTCCGGTGGTGTTGTTGTCAACTCCCGCGGCAATTCCAGTTACGTTCAAGCTGATGGTGCAGGAAGCATTCGCAGGCAGCGTGCCGCCAGTCAAGCTGATGGACCCGGAGCCAGCCGCCGCGGTTGCCGTTCCGCCGCAGTTGCTGGTGAGGCCGCTTGGCGTGGAGACTTGCAAGCCTGCCGGCAGCGCGTCAGAGAAGGCGATTCCGGTCAGCGCCAGCGAGGTGTTCGGGTTGCTGATGTTGAAGGTCAGCGAGGTCGAGGCATTCAGCAGAATGCTGGCCGCACCGAAAGCCTTGGTGATCGTGGGCGGCGTTGCCACGGTCAAATTCGCTGTGGCTGTATTGCCCGTTCCGCCGTTCGTTGAAGTCACGTTGCCAGTGGTGTTGGTGAACTGGCCCGCGGCCGCGCCGGTGACCGTGACACTGAACTGGCACTGGCCGTTCGCGGCAATTGTTGCTCCTGTGAGCGAAATGCCCGTTGGCGCCGTCGTCGTCACCGTGCCACCGCAAATCGTGGCCGAAGCGTTACCGACTGTCAGGCCCGTCGGCAGCGTGTCAGTAAAGGCAACGCCGGTCAACGATACTGCGTTGGCTGCCGGGTTGGTGATGGTAAACGTCAGCGAGGTTGTGGCGTTCAACGCGATGTTGCTCGGGTTGAAGACCTTGGCAATCGACGGCGGCGCCACCACATTGACGCTGGCCGAGGCCGTTCCGCCCGTGCCGCCTTCCGTCGACGTTACATTGCCCGTGGTGTTGTTCTGCAAGCCGGCCGCGATGCCAGTCACATTCACCGAGAAGGTGCAGGAGCTGCTGGCCGCAAGCGTTGCGCCAGACAAGCTGATCACGTTCGTGCCCGCTGTTGCGGTAATCGTGCCGCCACCGCAGGAGCCGGTGAGACCGTTCGGCGTAGAAACGACCAGGCCCGCCGGCAGCGTGTCACTGAAGCCGATGCCGCTCAGCGAGGTCGTAGTGTTGTTGTTCTGAATCGTGAAGCTCAAGCTGGTGGAGCCGTTCAGCGGAATGCTGGCCGCGCCAAAGGCCTTGATGATGAGTGGCGGACCAGTCACTGTAATCGAGGCATTCGACGTGTTGCCGGTGCCACCTTCGGTGGAAGTCACCGTCACGCTGTTGTTCTTTACGCCCGCCGTAGTGCCTTGAACATTGACTGAGATTGTGCAGGACGCGCTGGATGCCAGCGTGCCACCGCTGAGGTTCACGCTGCCGGATCCGGCAACCGCTGTCGCCGTGCCTCCGCAGGTATTGCTCAAGCCAGACGGAGTCGCTACAACCAGCCCGGCGGGCAGATTGTCAGTAAAGGCAACGCCATTCAGCGTAACGTTGGTATTCGGATTCGTAATGTTGAACGTAAGCGAGGTGGTGCCGTTCAACGGAATCGAGGGTGCGCCAAAGGCCTTGGTGATCGAAGGCGGCGTTGCCACGGTCAAATTCGCTGTGGCTGTATTGCCCGTGCCGCCGTTCGTTGAAGTCACATTGCCTGTCGTGTTGGTGTACTGGCCTGAAACCGCGCCGGTAACGGTCACACTGAACTGGCACTGGCCGTTCGCGGCAATGGTTGCCCCGGTGAGCGAAATTCCCGTCGGCGCCGTCGTTGTCACCGTGCCGCCGCAAATCGTGGCCGAAGCGTTGCCGACCGTGAGGCCCGTCGGCAGCGTGTCAGTAAAGGCAACGCCGGTGAGAGATACGGTATTGGCCGCTGGGTTGGTAATCGTAAACGTCAACGAGGTTGTGGCATTCAACGCGATACTGCTCGGGTTGAAGACCTTGGCAATCGATGGCGGCGCCACCACATTGACGCTGGCCGAGGCCGTTCCGCCCGTGCCGCCTTCCGTCGACGTTACATTGCCCGTGGTGTTGTTCTGGAGGCCGGCGGCAATACCCGTCACGTTGACAGAGAAGGTGCACGAGCTGCTGGCTGCCAGGGTCGCACCGGACAGGCTGATGACGTTGGTGCCCGCCGTGGCAGTGATAGTCCCGCCACCGCAAGAGCCAGTCAAGCCGTTCGGTGTAGAGATGATCAGACCTGCTGGCAGCGTGTCACTGAAAGCGATGCCGCTCAGCGCGACCGTAGTGTTGTTGTTCTGAATCGTGAATTGGAGGCTGGTGGAGCCGTTCAGCGGAATGCTGGCCGCGCCGAAAGCTTTGATGATGAGTGGCGGAGCTACAACCGTGATCGAAGCGTTCGACGTATTGCCGGTCCCGCCTTCGGTTGAAGTCACCGTCACGCTGTTGTTCTTCACACCTGCAGTGGTGCCCTGAACGTTGACGGAAACCGTGCAGCTTCCGCTCGCTGCCACTGTGCCTGCGCTCAAGCTCACCACGCCCGAGCCGGGGGCCGCTGTCGCTGTGCCACCGCAAGTGCTGTTTAACCCATTTGGTGTTGCCACCACCAGGCCGGCCGGCAGATTGTCGGTAAAGGCTATGCCTGTCAGAGCCAAGCCCGTATTCGGGTTGGTAATCGTGAAGGTCAGTGAAGTGGTTCCGTTCAGCGGAATCGTCGGCGCGCCAAAGACCTTGGCAATCGAAGGCGGTGTGGCGACGGTCAGATTGGCCGTAGCCGTGTTGCCCGTGCCGCCGTTGGTCGAAGTTACGTTCCCCGTGGTGTTGGTGTACTGCCCGGAGGCTGCGCCGGTTACCGTCACGTTGAACTGGCACTGGCCGCCTACTGCGATCGTCGCACCTGTAAGCGCGATGCCCGTCGGAGCCGTGGTGGTCAGTGTTCCACCGCAAACCGTGGCGGTAGCGTTGGCCACGGTCAGACCCGTGGGCAGCGTGTCAGTAAACGCAACGCCGGTCAGCGGATCAACGTTGGCTGCCGGGTTGGTAATTGTGAACTGCAGCGAAGTGGTGGCGTTCAGCGCAATCGTCGAAGGATTGAAAACCTTGGCGATTGACGGTGGCGCTTCCACGTCAACACTGGCCGTGGCCGTGTTGCCTGTGCCGCCGTTGGTCGAAGTTACAGCGCTGGTCGTGTTGGTCTGCTTTCCAGCGGCCGTGCCTGTCACGTTCACTGAGAACGTGCAGCTGCTGTTGAGGGCAATCGTTCCGCCGCTCAGGCTGATCGAGTTCGAACCTGCTGTAGCGGTAATCGTTCCCGCGCCGCAAGAGCCTGTAAGGCCATTCGGAGTCGAGACGACCAGACCCGCAGGCAGCGTATCCGTGAAGGCCACGCCGGTCAGCCCAACTGTCAGGTTCGGATTCGTGATGGTGAAGCTCAGTGAAGTCGAGCCATTCAGCGGAATGCTGGCCGCGCCGAAGGTCTTCTGGATCGAGGCCGGTGCTACCACCGTGATCGAAGCGTTCGCTGTGTTGCCCGTACCCGCAAGCGTATCGGAGACGGTCACGCTATTGTTCTTCACGCCAGCGGTCGTGCCCTGAACATTGACCACAACGGTGCACGATGCACCAGGCGCCAGTGAGGAGGTTGCCAGACTGACCGAGGATGAGCCCGGTACCGCGGTGGCTGTTCCGCTGCAAGTGTTACTCAAGCCGGACGGAGTTGCGATCACCAGGCCTGCCGGCAGCGAATCACTAAATGTGATGCCGTTGAGCGTCAGGTTCTGGTTGCTGCTTGAGACGGTGATAGCCAGGCTGGTCGTTCCATTCAGCGGAATCGTTGCCGCGCCAAATGCCTTGGCAATGGTCGGCGGATTAATGACCGTGATGTTTGCTGACGACGTGTTGCCGTTGCCTGCATCCGTGGAGAGAATCTGCACGCTGTTGGTGTAGTTGTTATCTACCGTCCCGGTAATGTTCACCGAGATGTGGCAGATGCTCTGCAGCGGCGTGGTATTGCTGCTGAAGCTGATGGTGCCGCTTCCGGCGTTTGCCGTCACAGTTCCGCCGCACGTGTTGGTGATTCCCGGTACCGCCGCCACCTGCAAGCCGGTGGGCAGCGTGTCAGTAAAGCTGGTGTTGATGGCCACCACGTTCGGGTTATTGATGGCGAAATTGACTGTGGTCGTGCCGTTCACTGGAATCGTGGCCGCGCCAAACGTCTTGGTTATCTGCGGCGGCTCCAGGATCACGACGCCCACGTTGGCCGTTCCGCCGCTGGAAGCGCCGAGGCCCGTGGTGGGATTGGTGTACGTAAATTGAACCGGCTGATTCCCCGGATTTGCGACCACGGCTGTGATGATGAACGTGCCGTTATAACCGCCTACGCCGACTCCGGAAATCACCACCGTATCGCCCGCGGAGAAGCCGTGCGCTCCTACCGTGGTAATGGTTACGGTCGAGCCCGCTTCCGTCGCGGCCGAAATCAAACTGTCATTGGCCAGGGCTGTTCCCTGGTCCACGGTAGCGGTCGGATTCGCGCGCCCGGATGCGCCGCCCGCGGTGAAGGTCGCAGTGGCCTGCGCGTTCGCATTCAGCGTCTGCGAGAGCTGTCCCGCTGGGATTGTTCCCAGAGGTCCGGCAACGAAGGTAATTGGCAAGCCTACGATCTCGTCCAGGTTCCCGGTCAGGGCACTGGCGCTGCCGTGGTTGTCCCGGCTCATATCGCCTGTCAGCGTACTGGTCTGGTTCAGGCGGATCTTGGATGGCACGCCATGGTTCGTCAGCACGATAAACGGATCAAAGCAGACCGCGTTGGTGGACGGCGGAGCAGCCGGGCAGGTGATCGTGGCCGGCGTTCCAGCTTGCGAAATCGTAGTAGCCGGCTGGTTCGTACCCCACCAGTTATTGTCGCCGATGATCTGGTTGCCCGCCGTGCCGCCCGCCGGAGGCGGGTTCACTGACGTCAACTGGAAAACGTTGCTGCTGCCGGGCGTATGCGTGGAGCTGTTTCCGGCAAAACGGCTGAAGTGGATTGTGACCTGGTTGCTGCCGCTGCCGTCGCCGGTGTAGAGGCCGCCGCCGTCGCCGGTCGTGGTGTTGCCGGTTACCGTTACCTTGTTCAGCGAGAGGCCGTCCTGCGCATCATTGCGAATGCCGCCGCCGCCCGCGTTGTTCACATTGTTCCCGGCCGTGTTGTTGCTGATGACGGTTCCGCCGTCAATCAGCAGCGTGGCCAGGTTGTTCATACCGCCGCCGATGCCCGCCGCCGTGTTCCCGGAAATCAAGCTGCCGGAGATATGGCTCTGCGGCTGCGTGTGCTGGCCGGAGAAGAACAATCCGCCGCCCGTTGCTTTCGTTGGTCCAGGGCCGCCCGTGTGCGTGTTGTTGTTCAACACCTGCACATTGGTCATCACGATCTTCGAACGCGCATCGATCACGCCGCCGCCGCCGTCGCCGGCCACGCCGTTCGCGTTGGGCGTCGCATCATTGTTCTGCACGATCACGTTCGTCAACGTGGCGAAGCCCGACCCGTTCAGCGTATTGAACATGGTGAAGCCGCCGCCCTGGCCGTCGAGCACTTCGTTGGTTTGGATCGTGACGTTGGTCATCGTCAGCGTTGCCGTTCCCGGGCTGCCGGTATCGAAGTCGAATGCGCCGCCGAAGCCGTCCTGCGCTCCGCCTGCTGTGCCGCGGTTATGGCCGTTCTGGATCGTTACGCCGCTCACGCTGACCGTGGCGTTGGTGAACGAATCAATGTCCTGGTTGAACGAGATCACCTTGTCCACGCTCGTGGTCAGGTTGGTTCCACCCTGGATGATCGTCGTGGCCGCTCCCGCGCCTGTAATGGTGAGCGAATCCTGCACTTCCAGCGTGCCGGTCTTGGAAGTGTGATGGTCGGCCGGGTTTCTCGCGATCGTCAGCGTATAGGTGCCTGCCGGCAGAATGATGGTGTCTGCGCCTGCGGTAGCGTTGGCTTCAATGATCGCTTCGCGCAAGCTGCACTGTCCGGCGACTGCGTTAAGGCAGGCGTTCGGGTTTGCCGACACCAGATCAGTGGTGGTGTTTACGGTGAAAGTAGGATCCGGCAGCGGCATCAGCATCGAAGGCGCGCTCTCGCCCGCGTGTATCGCCAGCACGCCGGCGCGGCCGTCCACGTTGATGCGCTGTGGAATTGCCGCCAGCGGGTTGCCTGAATAAGGACGCGTCGAGAGCACCGCCGGAGCAAATGTGGTCGCTCCCGGCTCTACGTTCGGATGCTGCACCACAGTCAACAGCCCGGTCGAGCCGCTGATCACCATGATGTCGTCCATGTGATGGTCGGAAATCCGTGTGCGGAACAGCACCGGCGGCTGCCCTGCCGGGAACGTCGCTGCCGCATTGATGTCTTCGACTACTTTCCATCCGTTGGCTGGAAAACTCCGGGTCGGCAACAGCGGGTTCTGCTCCGTGCGCAGCCTGCCCGATTGCCGGATTGCCGCCAGTTCATCCGTGCTATAGGAGCGCGGATCAAACTCGTTGTGCGCCACAATGTGGATCGCTCCATCGCCGGTCAGCAGCGCCATCTGCAGCCCCGGCGCGCGATCGATGACGAACGTTCCCAGCGCCAGCGCGCTGGCCGAAATTGGCAGCGAAACCTGGTGAAGAGTCATCGTGTCGCCGCGCAGGATCTGCACCTTGCCTCCGGCCAGGAAGGCCAGATCGGTGCCGCCATCGCCAAAATCTCCGAAATTCAGGTTGGTTGCCGGCGCACTCAGAGGAAATGCCGCCACCGGGTCCAGCCCGTCCTGGCTGCCGTTGAAGACCGCCAATTCCGGTCCCGAGGGCCCATTGATTCCAACCATCACTTTATTGAAGCCCACCGCGTGTCCCAGATCGCCGCCCGCCATCACCGAGATCGGGCCCGGCAGAGCCACCGATTGTGGCGCCGCGAAGTTGCCTTTACCGTCGCCGGCAAAAACATAGAGTGCCGCACGCCCCTTGGCCGCGATCACCAGATCATTGTGGCCGCTCGCGGTGAAATGCCCCACCGCAATGAAATCCGGATTCACCGGCGTGCTCAGTACCGCCTGCTGCGCCAGAAACGGCGCCGGAAATTGGCCGTGTGCGACCGCCTGAAGTGATGCGTCACTCTGCGGCGCAAGCGCATCCAGATTGCCGCGCTGGATGCCTATAAAGCCGCTGTACCCCACCAGCAAGTCAGGTATGCCGTCTTCATCCACATCGGCCGCCAACAACGAAAGCGGCTGTGCTGCTGTGCCCGCCGGAGTGACACCTGTCCCCGCGTCTCCGGTAAGTACCACTCCTCGGCCGCCAGTTGGTCGTGCCGCACCGGCGTTCCCGGCTGATTGCACGGCGAGAGACTGCCGCTCACCCAGCCAGATCCTGGGGCCGATCGCAGGTTGCTGCAACGCGCGCAGATGGCCGATCACTCCACCGACAGCGACCAGAACAAGCACCGCAACGGCATACTGAATTTTGGTGAAGACGCTGGGAAGGATTCGGCGGGCAGACAAAGAACTTCTAGTCACGGCTAGCAACTCCTTGCACACGGCTTATTGGTGGGTCCGGAAGCTTACGCGCCTGGGGCAGAGGCGCCACATGAGCAAGGTCCACCTTCCGGAAACTGGGGAACAAAGCTCACATTGAAACTACAAAGAAACTACAAAGTTGTTTGGCCTTAGGGGGTGCGTACAGGTGAACCAATGTACTCTGCTTCCAACAGCTCTGTTTGTCAAGGGAAAATCCGGTTTTTGCCAGATGAAATGAAAGTTACGTAACTGTCTTGATAAGTCAGGGGCTTTGCCGGGAATCGCGTTCAAGCGCTTGTCCAGAGCGGGGTTAGGACAGCGGGCGCACAGGGATGGCTTTGATCATGCGCAAGGTGGTTTGGTTACTAGAGTTTTCCCAAACAGGGATATTATTTTCTTGGCTTTTGGGGTGAATCGCGAGTAACATGCTGCAACTGCACTCTAGTTCAGCTCCCCCAAGGTTTCGGGCTCCGGGATATTCATAAAAAAGCCTCCCCAGAGATATGTTCCCAAAATGGGAATATTGACAGAATTATTCATTGCGAGGTGTCATTTGGCAGTTTCTCGACGGCGGTTCTTGCATCATGGAGTGCTGGCTGCGGCAGCCTGTGCCGCAAGCCCTCTACTGGCGCTGGGCCCCAAACGCCCGGTCGGTGGTAATGAAGACACAGTGCTTCGACAACCCTCTTCTTCCGGATCAGACAACTGGCAGGACCACGCTCTGGCGCTCGATGGCATGACGCGCGAGCAGTTTGCCGGCGCGGTAGGTTCGGAATTCAAGGTCACTTTTTCCGATGGCACTACATCACCGGTTTGGGTCCGGCTGATGAGTGTTAATGACCTCCCGGCACTCGTGGCTGTTAACCCGGCAAGCTTTGCCGTCGCCAACCGCCGATCCGCGACAGCGCCGGCGACCAACGGATATATGTTGACCTTCGGCAGTTCTTCCGAACTCCAGCAGGGACCGTATCTGTTCGAGCATTCAACGCTCGGCCGCTTCGCTTTGTTCGTTGTTCCGGATGGATCGCAGGCTTACACCGCGGTGATCAACCGGCTGAACGCGCCGACCATTATTGCTCTGCCATTTCAAACGGGTGTTGGCAGCGCCAGTATGCCGAAGGTTACGGATTCGCCTGCCACTTCATCAATAACTGAAAATCCTTCTCTTCAATCTTCTGGAAGCCAAGGCGTTCGAAGAGGCGTACTGAGGGATTGAAAGTTTCCACATAGATGGTGACTGCTTTACCACTCTGGCCGGCTTCCGCAAGGAGCCGGCCGAGCAACGTAGAGCCGATTCCCTGATTGCGATACTGCGGCAAGACCGTGACATCCAGAATGTGAAAGACGTCAGGATCGCGATCAAGATAGATCCTGCCTACCGCTGTTTTATCCACACAGATCACATCGTGGCTGGCTTGCGGAAATGCAGCCGCGTAATGGCTCTTCTGCGCGGCAAACTGCATCCTCACAAAGGCCTCTTTCTGTTCCGCGTTCCATGGGACGCGTTGCATCTCATCGGCCCGCGTGCTCGCGTAGACGGAAAGAAGAAACTCATCATCGGCCGGAGTGGCCGGACGCAGCCCGATCTGCTCTGCCTGTACCTTCATGACTGTTTGCGGAAACGATGGAAGATGGCTTCGTAAACCGTGCCCTGCTCGTCAGCGCTGATCGTAGTAAGGAAGATCTCAAACGTCCCCAGCCGTGCATGCTCCAACCGATGAATCTGCTGCGGCAGACGTGGACTGATTGGTCCGCGGAAATGCAGGCTGAAGAATTCCGTTCGTGGGGAATCCTGGCGCTCGGTGACCTCGATTAATTCGAGCGACAGTGGCTGTCCACCGGCGTTGACCTTGAATTGGGTGTGCAACTGCTCGCGAAAAACCTTGGCGTTCAGATCGTCCAGGGATGTCATCATGCGGAATCGACAGGCTATGCAACGTCGCCCGTAGTGTCAAGTTGAGCCGATTTTGCGGGCGTCTGAGTGCACAGGCGAAATCCCGATCCCGCAAAGCGGGAGAGGGAACTGTTCCTGAGCCGCTTGCACGGCGTGAGCGAGGCGCGGCCCTCGGAACGACGAGCTTTTATCACGAAATTGGCAGTTACTTCTTGCGCGCAAACTCGAACACGCCGTGATCGCTCGCCTTGCCGTTGACACTGAAAAACCATTGCTCGTTAAAGTGATCTTTATCCACGATGGTCAGCACCATTTTGTGCATATGCGGATCGGCCGGGCTGTTGAGATTCGTGGCGTCCAGGAAGTTAAAGGTAATGGTCTTGCCGTCATCGGAGACCTGGGCCTGCATACGCGGCTGGTTATGCGCGGAGCAATAATGCGTCAGCATCAGGTGGTCTTTATCCACGTGATACATGGTCACCATGCTCTCTTCCTGCATGGATTCCATAATCACCGAGCCGCCGGAGACCACCTTCCAGGTAATCGTCTGCATCTTGCCGGTCGGATCCTTGGCTTGCCACTCGCCCGCCAGGCTCTTCAGGTTGTCAAAAGCCGTGTCGGCGTTCACGGCGCCCGTGGCGCCTGCTACTGCCAAACACCAGGCGGAGACCGAGACCGCAAGAACTGCTACTGCGAATGCCTTGAACTTCATTCTGTTCCTCCTGCGCTGAAACCAGTCAGCGCACGTGAAAAATCCCCGAGGGCCCCAGCTATCTGCCGTGTTCCCCTATTGTAACTATTCACCATTTCTTGCGAATCCTTTAGGCGGCTGGTGAATTGCCAGGGTTAAATCACAAGGAGAGAGCTGCTTTTTCCGCAAAGTATCTGGCGTAAAATAATGTGCCGTCCCAGGCAGACTTCTTGGTCAGCCTGCGCGAAAGAAAGGCAACCGGCCTCAATGAACGGAAACGACAACCAGGCTCTGCTGGACCTTGCCGGACAAACCGCAAATTCCATCGCCGACGTGGTCAAGATCCTGCGCGCAATGGATAATGCGCTGCCCAGCACTGATGGGCTGAAGTGGTTCGTAAAGATCTACATCATGGTGACGGCCGGGGTAAAGGACAATCCTGCACTCACCGCCTTTCTGGACCCGGCCTGGATGACGCGCCTTGACGTTGTCTTCGCCAACTTTTATTTCTCCGCTCTGGCCGCGTTTCTCAAGGGATCGCCGGTGCCCAGTTCGTGGCAGGCATTGTTTGAGGCCCGCAACCGCAGCGGCATTGACCGCATACAGTTTGCGCTGGCGGGAATGAATGCCCACATCAATCATGATCTGGCGCTGGCCCTTCTACAGACCGATCAGGAGCGGCACATCAATCCCAATGCGCATAGCCCGCAACACAAGGACTTTGAAAGCGTAAACGGCATCATTGAAACCGTCTTGCCGGCCTCATTGCAGGTTCTTGCCAGCGACGAGCTGGGCGAACTGGCCCAGGACACGGGCAAGATCGGCAAGCTGCTGGCCATCTGGAGTGTGAGCGCGGCGCGCGATTCCGCCTGGGACTTTGCCGATCATCTGCGCAATCTCAACGGCATCGGACGCCAGATTGCATTGAACGTCCAGGACAAGATTACCGGCGCGCTTGGCCGCAGCCTGCTCTTGCCGATAGCCTAACGGGAAAGAATATGTACACTCCGCTTCGAGCGCTGGCTGAATGCACCCTGGCCAATCTGCATGCCGCTGAAGCGGAGGTGTTAGCGGTATTGGCTCCGCTGACAGGAGCAGATCTCCGTGATGACGACTATCAATGGAGCCGGTTGAACATGCTGTCTTTTCTGGGACCTACCGCCGGGATGGACCAAATCAACCAGCTGACGGCAGAATGCGTAAAGTCTTTTCTGTTTCGTCGATGGCAATCGCTTGCATTCCTTGCCTGCCTGCCGCAGTTGATCCATGAGCCCTCGGAGAACTTCGCCGCCCTGCCCTTCGTCCGGATAAGCGATGCGGATGTGGCAAAAATGCATGATCATCTCGGCCGCGGGAAAGGGCTGATCCTGTGCACCTACCACATCGGCGCCTTCCGCTTCATCCCGTTCGCCTTAGGCATGCAAAACTTCAACGTATTTGTTTTGGGGCAGGGCCATGGCTTCAACCAGTTCGATGCCGCGATTCAATCTGCGAAACAATCCCTGGCCGGCGCTGCCAATCTCCGCGACCAACGTTTGCTCGCCATCAACAAGTTGAACATCATCCAGACCGACCGGCGCAACGCTACTGTGCAGACAGCAAGGGCGCTCAAGCAGGGCGGAATTGTGGTGATCTACGTTGACGGGAACCAGGGCGCAGACGGGCTGCGCAGCAAGACCTCCCGCGATGAAGTGATGTTCGCCGGGTTCGATCTGCTGGTAAAAAATGGCGCCGCCCGGCTGGCGTTGCTGACCGGCGCACCCATCCTGGCCGCCGCTGCTCCGGGGCATGGCCAGAGCGTCGCGGAGTTCAACACAGCAGATCCTATTTCAGATCCTGTCGCGGCCTTTGGTCCCCACGGCGCCGCTCAGATCATGCAATGGCTGTATCGCTATCTTGAACAGATAGTCCGGGAGTCACCAACACAATGGGAGAGCAGCCGCTTCTTCCATCGTTTCCGCAAGGTTGATTCAGGTTCAGGAATACTCAACCTGGAAGCGTCGGAACAGCAAATTCAGGATGTTTGCCGGCTGCTCGAGGCCGAGCGCGCATTCCGGCTGGACGAACGAAGACTGTTGCCCATGGAGTCGAACGCCGGCCTGCTATGGATTGATCCGGCATCGATGAAGGTCTATCGCGGTGAAACTCTCACTCTTCTTCTTCGACGCATGGCCAGCGATTCGGGCCTTACGCAGCGAGATCTCCAGGCTATTTCGCCGACCCGCGAGCTCCACCACTTCTTTCTCAATTGCATCGCGCAGCTACATCGCTCCGGGGCCGTTCGTTCTTATTGATTTTGTTTCACGCGCTCGGAATTTGCTGTGCTGCCCTTGACCGCCCGTCTGGCAAACCGGTCTTTGACCAGCCGGTACATCACAAGAATGGGTCTTTGATAAGGCGGAATCTTCCTGGCGTCCTGCAGCAACCTGCCAAAGCGGTTCTCATACTCGCGAAACCACGCTGCATTCTCGCGGACGAAGTAGATATCATGAATCGCCATGTAACGAATCGCCACCAGGGGGAACGGCGATGTAAACGCCTTGAAGTTCTGGTTCCACACGGACCCGGAATCGCACCAGGGATGAAAGCGTCCTATCATCAGCCCGCCACGAACAAAGTCACTCTTGATCCTGCCGTGCACCTCATCCAGGCGTTTGCCGAATTCCTTTCCAGCTCCGGGAAAAGCGATGACAAGGCTCTTTTGCACGGCTGCTGATCCTGTGCTCGGAGGCATGCTTTTAAATTTGTCGCGCCATGACAGCAGGAACTCAGCCAAGGCTTCAGTGCCTGCATCGTTCATATCATCACAGAGCGATATGTGGCAGTGCCCGCTCTCAATTGAAGCGCTCAGAAAAGGGCACACCGGTTCGCCTTGGCTTTTACGCGATCGTTTGACCTGCGGCGTCGGCGCCACCAGCGACTCCTGCATCCAGGTGAGAATCTGGGCCCCAAGCTCAATATCTCTGGTCGTCAACTTCCGGGTCGAATTTTCTAAAGGGCACTTCATGGTTCAATGAATGGTTGTTGCTTGAATTCTGCATCGGCAGGCTGGGCCAGCCTTCTACCCTGATTCTTCAATGTGATGGCTGCCGCCACAATGTTCGGCCAGACTGTAAGCAGATTTCCAATCTTCAGCAGGATCTCGCGCGTAAAGCGTAGTCCATCGTCGTGGCCCATCTTTTTGAACTCATACGGCAGAGCGTAGTCCCGGGAGACAACGGCTTGTTTGAGTAAATCCAGTTGCGTCTGCAGCGCCTCAACCAGATGAGGCTGGCCCGCGCTCCCTCGCAGGCCCTCTTCCAGCTGCGCGGCCGTCTGGGTCGCCGAATGCCACAGCAGTCCCCTGATCACCTCGTCAAAATCGTCTGCCTGCAATGTTGCGATCTCAAGCAGCCGGGAGCCAACAGCCTTCATGGTTGTTTCTGGGGTTCTTGTGGGTGCAGAGCAGGAAGCAATGCACGATCCAACAATCTCACACAGCCGAGGTCGATGGGGATTGCGTGAACCGTAGGTTCTACCGGCGGTTGGGTCGTGCAGGATCGCCCAGGGCAGAAAACCGAAAAAGCCTTCCTTGAAGCATTTTCGCACCAGCGTCATGAACATGGAGTCTTCGCCTCTTTCCACAGGAAGATACGGAGGAAGAGGCTCGCGATTATCGAGGCCGCTGGCGAAGTTCATCCAACCTATCCCGTGCCAGATGGTAGTGCGGCTTACCCCACGCACCATTTCCCGGCACGTGGTGGCGTCGCGGTAATCGGATTCCTGGCGAATTCCGCGGCGAACCAGATAGACCGGGTTGAAGGGCAATTGCTGCCCGCAGTCTCCGATCAGGCCGTTGTAGGTGCTGATGATTCTCCCCGTGCCGAGAAACAGGCTGCGTTGAATGTGTTCACACATTTGCTCGCAGACCAGATCGCCGTTCTGCGAAAAATGCTGCACCGCATCGCCCAGGCGCCGCCCGAGCAACACCTCATGCTCCGCCAGCAGGTCGATCGATTGAACGTTAGCACTGGAGAAAGCAGCTTCCCGATTGGCGAACCACTCGATCCTGGCCGGATCAACATGCGCAGCAAGCTGCAGCCCGCCCTTTCCAGTTGAAACGGTTTCGCAGACGGAGTCGTCGTCAAAGCTCAAGAGCATCTCGCCGGCGGTGTGGAGCAGCAGTGCATTGCGGTTCGCGCCATGGGAGGTGCCGCAACGCTCATCGCCGAGAAGAGCGAAGTTCAGCAACTCATCCGGTAAATCTGCTTCTTTTGCCAGCGCTGACGCGTAAGCAGCCTTTTCCGGCGGACCGGCGTAGTAGAGGCGTGCCCCGTACTCTCGACCAAGCTCAACCAACATGCTGCGGCATTCCTGGCGGGAGGCCGGCGTGGACGAATCGTCCGTGACAACAAAGTCCGGATCTCGTCCCGATTGGCGCGCATTCGCGATGTAACTCGCCAGGGCGCGCCTGAGTTGCGTGGTCCGGTCCTTCGTGGGAATGCAGATGGAGGAGATTCTTGGCGCCGCCGCCGCTTCGGCATCTGGTTCGCTCGCGTCGCGAATAAATTCGGCGGCGGACACCAGGAGTCCATTCTCAATCCCGGTGAGAAGTTCCTGCCTGAGTTGCTCGACGCGCTCGGGAGGCAAAGCGAAATCACTGCACAGTCTCCGGCATTGCTCATCGATGCTCAGAAAAGCAGTACAGCTCTGGACCCTCTTCACCAGCTCCACAGGAAGTATCAGAGAGCGCCGCGTCAGGGGGAGATAGACAAGGTCCTTCCCCTGCGCGAGGGGCACCCTGAGCATCGGTACACACCTGTAAGCCTGTTGTTGGCCGTCAGCCGGTGCGGCCGATTCCTGCGATGCCGTGTGGTCGCCCGCAGCTGTTTTTATCAAAGTCTCCATGTTGAAGTCCTGAACCTTACACGGCTCCCGGAAGAGGGCCTTCCGGCGCGGCATTCACGGCAGAAGAAGTGTTTCTACGGGACAACTTTTGCATGGTCTGCGTTACCAGCCGGTACATGCCCAGCAGAATGCCAACAATAAAAACACTGCTCCAGAAAACTCTTCCCAAAGCGGCGGCGATTTCAGAGACGCTGGTCATGTGGCGCACACTCTGCCAGAGATGCAGCAGCGCGGCGGGATAAGAGGGCAATACAAAAAAGAGCGTTTGCACGATAAATATTTTGAGGAGATACACGAAAAAGCAAACCGACGAAAGGGCGTACAGCGCAAGCCAGGTCCTTTTCCAGCGGCTCAAACCATAGACAGAAGCGCCAGGCTCAGGGCGGTCCTTTCCCCGGCGGAGCCAGCTCTTGAACAAGACATAAGTCTGGTAACGGAGATTCACCACTCCGCTGAGATCGGCCATGAGCCAATATCCATCCATGCGCAAAAACGGATTCAAGTTACTGGCCATGGTCAGATCAGTCAGGAAAAAGGCGTAGAGAAATACAGAGTTGCCGGTCAGGCAGAGCAAAGCAAACATCAGCCCGCCGAACAACGTTTGAAAATAGATTCCGGCGGCATCGATCACGGCACGCTGCATCCGCTTGAGTCTCCAGGCTTCGGAGAGGTCGGCATAAAGTACGCCAAAAACCAGGTACAGGCCTCCGCCGATGGAGGGTCGTTTCCCGCCGTACCTCACCAGCGCCGTGGCGTGCCCAAATTCGTGGATCACTCCCCCCAGGATGCCCAGCAGAGAAGCTCCCATCAGCGCCGTGCTCGCTGCGTGGCTCAAGTCCAATCCATGGGGAGCGTATTTCCAATAAAACAGAAAATGAATGGCCAAGGATGCCACGATCAGTGGGACCGCGACAGACGTATGAAAGAAAATTGAAAGACGTTTTGCAACCGGAAATACAATGCGAGCGGGGAAAATGGTTTTCTTCACCGTAAGATAGCTGACGCGGTTGGTCCAGCGCCGGGGGAACGCCTCCGTCTGCACCCCCTCGCACAGTAGAATCCCGGTGGGCAGAAAGAACTTCTGCACCAGCTTTTCCAACTGCCTGGCCGAATATGTTTGAAAGAGCGCTGATTCGTCTGCCCCAACAGCTTCGGCGAGAGAACGCGTGCCGTCAAATTTTTGCAGCCAGGGAAGAAAATCGGCGGGCATGGAATAGCAGCGGCTGCCGCTTTCCTCGGGCACCTCACACACCATCAGGCCCTCGCATGCATCAGCATCGAGCGGGCCAAACGAGAGATGGGGATTCAGTACCGGATTCACAATCTACCTTTTTTGAAACTGGCGCCGTGAAGCAGACCCACGGCGCCTTTCAAGAGATATTTACCAGGCGCTCTTAGGCGCCGGGTCGGGCTGACAGTTGGTATTGTCGAATTCCAGGCGATCTTCAAGCTCGACAATCGAGAACTCCTCGATGTTGAACCCCAGTTCGTCGGATATTTGCTGTTTTCTTCCAGGTTCAGACATTGATTCTCCTCTTTCTTATGCGCAATCTACCTTGGGGTCCCTTGGCAAGGCATACAGCCCCAGCCAGGATATTTGAACCGTCGCCGCGGAGCTGAAGCTACGGCGCTTTCACCAGTTGCTTGGGGGTGGTTGCTCCGGAGCTGGGCCGCCGCAACCGGTGTTGCTTTGAGTGAACTCCAGACGGTCTTCGAGTTCGACAATCGAAAACTCCTCGATGTTGAACCCTAGCTCGTCGGACAATTGCTGTTTCCTTCCAGGTTCAGACATTGATTTCTCCTCTTTCTAATCCGCGCTCCACCTTAACCGCTATCGCAAGGCACTTAGCCTCACCGAAGATGTGGAACGAGCGCCGTGGTCGAGCTCGCGGCGCCCGTCACGAATTTCACCAGTTACTCGGCTGTTGCGGAGCAGGGCCGTTGCAACTGCTGTTGGTTTCAGTGAACTCCAGACGGTCTTCGAGTTCGACGATCGAAAACTCCTCGATGTTGAACCCTAGTTCGTCTGACAACTGCAGTTTTCTGTTTGGCTCAGACATATGCCTCCTTTCTTTGTTGGTTGGGTTTGCTACAAAAAGTTCTCGCTGAAGCTGGAGCGCAAACGGAACAGAGGCGCTTTAAAGGCTCGTCGCAAGCAATTCATTGCGCAGGTTCGCCTTGTTGGAAGGGCACGGTGCAACATGCTCTTCAATCCTGACCAATGGACAGCTCATTCCCTGGCATGAGGGTAAGAGCTGGCACTTCCGGCAGCCGGAATCCTGTTCGAACGCTGGAGCCACCCACAGGGAGAACCTGTCCGGGTCCAGTTCGAGGTCGCCGTCATCTTTGATCCGTCCGACAACGTTGTAATCTTTCTTATCCAGGAGGATTGTGCACTTCATCAGCTTGCCGTCCGCGCCGACGATAAAGTTGAAAGGGCGTGCTGCGTAACAGACCTGCCGGCCGGGAAAGGCATAAGAGCGGAGATCGCGCTGGCGAAGCCCGAGTTGCTGCGCCGTTGCCCGAAGCTCATTGGTGACCTTGCGGCGCTCGTCGGTTCCGCAGATGGCCAGATTTTCGTCATTAGGGCCGCCCCAACGCCCCACAGGATGGAAGTGGACCGAGAACCTGGGATCATCGGCGAACTGGGCGGCAAGGCCCTCGATCATTTTGGGCAGTCCGGCTGCGTTCACCTGGTCATAGTTGACGCGTATGGCCACGTGGAAATCTTCCTTACGCGTGTGCAACGACTGCAAATTGCCCATGATCGTGTGGAAGGTGCCTGAACCGTCGCGCGCAGGACGATTGCGATCGTGGTCTTCAGGCAGACCATCGAGAGTGATCTGAAACTCGCGTATATTCCATCGAAACAGCTTGTCAGCTGTCTTTTCGTCCAGCAGATAACCATTGGTGGTCATATGCGTGCCATACTGCACGCCGTTGGCCTGGCATATCTCCAGGAAGAACGGCGCCAGGTCCTCAATTGCCGCCAAACCATAGAGAGGTTCTCCACCAAACCATGACACATTGAAGGCTGAAAGCGAACGAATCCGCTTGGATACCAGCTTCTTGATACGTTCGCGTACCTCGAGTTGCATCGTGCCACGAGCAAAATCTTCATAACAATATGCACAGCGGAAGTTGCAATCTTCAGATGCCAGAAGTATCAGCTCCAGTTTGTCCCGCCGGTAGTGCTGTTCTCCAGCCATCACCTGCACGCGCCGGTATTCATCAGTTCCATGGGGAACAAGAAATCCGCGCTCGACCAGATACTTGATCAGACGCGAAGGTTCGCTGGCAACTCCCTCCCTGCCTAGAAGCTGCTCTACTTGCGGGCGAAGCCCAGAACCAAAACGGGACATGGAGCCGCTATAGGAATTCCACAAGACCAGGCTGCCATCGCCTGTTACGGCGCGGGCGTTATACCTCGAAGGAACTAGCTTGACAGGGGTAGAAGTTTCAATTTGAACCAGTTCACCGGTGTGGGCCGGAACTTGGTCGATGGGAGATCGTTGAAGGAGTTCATTCATGGTGTGTCCTGCCCCTTCTAAAAACGAGCTAAGCATATATGTATTGATAGGGTGAGTCAATCTTCTGAAACTACAATTAGGAGCACTTAGTTGTATAAAAGTACGAGCAGTGGAATGTGGTCAATTCCCATTTTAGAATTAAGGTTAAAGTTTAATGTTGTGGCTTCTTGTGTTTTCCCATTATAGGACTATGATGGATGGGCCGATAGTTAACGGGGTGGGATACTGCCATTTCTCTGAGCTCGATCAATGCTTTTAACTAACTACGCCCTTGAGTGCCTTGAGACTGGCCGGCTTATTACCCGCATGGATGCCAGGGTCAAAGGAGACCTGAACGTCGCTTGCAAAGCCTTGCAGGCCGACTTCCTTGCCGGCACCCAGCACGGGAGAGTAAAGCCGGATTGGTTGTCTTCACTGTACAACCTGGGGTCTCTGCTGCAATATCAGTGCGGTGAGCATGCTCGTGCCGAACATCTTTGCCGCCATATCCTGTCCATCTGCACCACGCTTGCAGAAGATCCCGAATGGGCTGCGGCAATGGTCCAGCCGTGGATCAATTGTGCCCGGCTCGCGGCCGCTGAAGGCCAGACCAGGCGCAGTCTCGAAATTCTCCAGGGTGTGTCCCGCTTTGCCGAGGGCAAAGATGACCTGAGGATTGGGGATTTCCGCCTGCACGTGTCAATCTCTGCCAACCTTTTTGCTTCAGTTCGCGATTTGCCAATCGTCTGCCGCAATGTCTACCTGACCGATTCCGCGCGTGCATACTTTCTGGGCGCGGACTATCAAGGCCTGCTCGCCTTTCTGGAGTCACTGCAGGCTGAACCGTTCTACAACGGGAACCAGGGCAATGCGTACGCTTTCCTGGAGATTAAAGCCCGTGCGTTGCTCGCCCTGGAGAGATACGAGGAGGCTATGGGAACACTCACAGACCTGGCTGCGCGCATCAAGAGCGCAAGGCAGCGAGTCTACCCAGCCATTTACGCGCTTATTGCCGATGCCTGCCGGCATTGCAACGCCATGGGCGATGCAGAACAGCTGCTTTCTTTCGCCAATAAACTGGTCCATCAGGTAGTGAGCCGGTCAGGCAGTGCGTCCATCACAAGCTGCCATCATCTTTATCTTATTGTGCTCAGCCAACTCCGGGCTGGCGATCAGGAAGGCGCCTTCTCCAATGCGCGGGAACTGCTCAAGACCGCCCGAGCTTTGCACGATGAGGTGCTGCAGATGAAAGCCCTCATGATTATCCTCGCCATCGGGATTGCAACCGGCCCGACAGAGCAAGTCGGTCTCTATGCCGGCGAACTGGAGAGAGCTGCTTCGGCGAGCCAATACAGGATCGAAAAAGCCCTCGCATACGTCTGCCTGGCTGAGCTGGCTGAGTGCGGCGAACCAGCGCTGCGAAAACTCCTGCCCAAGAGCGAAGCATCATTCAGCAGAGGCCTCGCGCTCCTGCGCACGATGGGCGCTGTTCATTTGCAGGCGTTTACAAAGCGTCTGCTCCAAACCTATCCTGCCGCGCTTCGGCAAAGATCTGCGGACAACGTGGAATGTTCCAGTGAAACGCTTGAACAAACCTATGCGTTGCTGGCCAACTACGTTCCGCCGCAGTGCGCGGTGCAACGTTTTGCGCAGGGAGCATGAAGATGTCACGTGGCGCTCCTTTGCCAACATAGGGAGAACCGAAACCTCAATGGATTTGATTGACCGTCCAACCCGTGGCGAACTAGAATCGCGGCCATCCTGAAAAGCTCAGCCAACGCCCAGCGAGGTCCACAAACTTATGTCGTACAAGAAAATTACTCTGCTGCTCATGCTCGCCTTCCTGCTTTCAATTACCCTGGCCATTGCCGCCACGGAGAAGCCGCATGACGGCGCTTTGCCCATCGCGGCGCCGCCCAAGACCACTGTCAACGAAGTCAAGGAGATGGTGCAGGGCACGGAGATCATTGATCCCTACAGGTGGCTGGAAGACCAGAACAGTCCGGAGACGCGGTCGTGGATCGATGCGCAAAACGCGTACACCGACTCGCTTATCTCAAAGATCCCCGGACGGGAGGCGCTGCGCCAACAGCTAAGCGCGCTGATCAAAATCGACACCATGAGCTCGCCGGTGGTGACCAACGGCCGCTATTTCTTTAGCAAACGGAGCGCAAACCAGGACCAGAGTTCGCTCTATGTCCGCAAGGGACTGGACGGCAAGGATGAATTGCTGATAGATCCTCTGCCGCTCAGTCCGAACCACACGGTGACGGTCGGGTTCAACTCGTTTACCGAAGATGGCAAGTTGATAGCTTATTTTGTGCGCCAGGGCGGCGCCGACGAAACCACGCCCCATCTGTTTGACGTGGACGCGCACAAAGAGCTGCAGGACGTCTTTCCCAAAGCCCGTTACTCCGGGCTTTCCCTGCTGAATGACCACAGTGGCCTCTACTTTACCCGCGATACGGCCGAGGGCCCGCGCGTCTACTTCCACAAGATCGGTACAGATAGCTCCGCTGACACGGAGATCTTCGGCAAAGGTTATGGCCCGGAAAAAATCATTTTCTGTTCCTTGTCGGATGATGACCACTATCTGCAGATCACCGTACTGCATGGATCAGCCGCCGACCACAGCGAGATTTATTTCAAAGACCGGGTCGCCAATGGGCCTCTGGTGACCCTGGTAAAAGATGTGCCGGCGGTATTCACCGGACAGATCGCCGGCACGCACATGTACCTGCGCACCAACTGGAAAGCTCCCAAATGGCGCATCATGGAAGTTGATCTCAAGAATCCCGCCATGGACAAATGGCGCGAAGTGGTGCCTGGAGGCGAAGGCGTGCTGGAAGGCTTCTCCCTGGTAGGCGGCAAGCTGGCCGTGCGTGTGAGTGAAAACGTGGTTTCGCACGTAAAGCTCATGGACACCAATGGCAAGCTGGTGCGTGAGGTGCCGTTACCCACGCTGGGCTCCATCTCTGCGCTCAACGGCCGGTGGAAATCGAATGAGGCTTTTTACTCCTTCAACTCCTACCACATTCCATCGACCATCTATCGCTATGACGTGGCTACGGGGAAACAGTCGGTGTGGTTTGCCGCAAAAGTTCCGGTGGAGAGCGCGAAGTACGAGGTAAAGCAGGTCTGGTACACGTCAAAAGACGGCACCAAAATTCCCATGTTCCTGGCCCATGCCAGGGGATTAAAACTCGACGGGACAAACCCCGTGCTGCTTACCGGCTACGGCGGATTCAACCTGATCCAGGCGCCCGCCTTCTCTCCGTTCAGCGCGGCATGGATGGCGAACGGCGGCGTCTATGCGGTGGCCAATCTGCGCGGTGGCGGCGAGTTTGGCGAAGCCTGGCACCATGCCGGCATGCTGGAGAAAAAGCAGAACGTCTTTGACGATTTCATCGCCGCGGCCGAATGGCTTATCTCTAACAAGTACACATCCCCCGCGCGCCTGGCCATTCGCGGCGGAAGCAACGGAGGACTGCTTGTTGGCGCGGCCCTCACGCAGCGTCCCGATCTCTATGGGGCCGTGATCTGCAGCTACCCGCTGCTCGACATGGTGCGTTACCAGAACTTTCTGGTCGCCAGGTACTGGGTGCCGGAGTACGGTTCTGCGGAGGACGCGGCGCAGTTCAAGTACATTTATGCTTACTCGCCTTACCACCACGTAAAGGCGGGGACAAAGTATCCCTCAGTTTTGTTTATCACCGGTGACTCCGATACCCGCGTAGCTCCGCTCCATGCGCGCAAAATGACCGCGATGATGCAGGCAGCAACGGCGGGATCAGACCGTCCTATCCTGCTGCACTATGACACGACTGCAGGACACTCCGGCGGCACTCCAGTCGGTAAACAGATTGAAAACACGGTCGACGAGACGAGCTATCTGCTCTGGCAGCTGGGAGCGACCGGACAAACGCAGGCTGAAACCGCAAATCCCGCCACTGGAGGGAACACCGTCGCACCACAGCTGCTTGCTGGCAGGCGCGAAGGGATCGAAATTCTCAGTGACACGCTGGGCGTGGACTTTGGTCCTTACATGAAGCGCTTGCACTCTGTCGTGCAGCAGCAATGGGAGCTGTTGATGCCCGAATCAGCATTGGCTCCGATGCGTAAGGAGGGCCTCGTGGTGATCGAGTTCTCCATCAGAAAAGATGGGACGGTCCAGGGCATGAAGCTGGCCTCCGGTTCGGGTGACGTTAACCTGGACAGGGCCGCGTGGAGTGCGATTACAAATGCCACGCCATTGCCGACTCTCCCTGCGCAATTTACAGGCGACTCCCTGCGGCTCCGCACAAACTTTTTTTACAACCCAGCCAAGGTACTGGGTAAAAATTGACCCGATGCCGTGGCCTTTACGCCTCAGCGACTCTCTCTTAGAATAGAGAAACAGCTTCGTGGCCGACGTAGCTCAGTTGGTAGAGCAGTCGATTCGTAATCGACAGGTCATCGGTTCAAGTCCGATCGTCGGCTCCATTGTTTCTGTCGCTCTCGCTCCACACCGCTCTGGTTTCCCGCAGACTTGGAGAGTGTCTTGCGCCCTGATGCGGCGGGCTCGGCGCGTGGGTCGGCCTCGGCCGCATTTCGTCCGCTGCATGATTCTCTGTCGCTTCGCTCCACACCGCTCTGGTTCCCCTCCGACTTGGAGAGTGTTTTGCGCCTGATGCGGCGGGCTCGGCGCGTCGGTCGGCCTCGCCCATTTGCTGAGAGGCAATATTTACTAACAAGGTGAGTTTTCCACAATTTAGCGCCGTCGTGCCCTTGCAATTGTGGCCTCAAGTTTCGCATAATGTTCTGTACATATAAGCAAGACCGTACTTCCAAAGGCCACGAGTGGAACGATACGATCGATCGGACGTCCTGCGGATCCTTCGCATCACAGCACGGCAACTGGCTGGGTGGGAAAAGGCTGGGTTGCTGCCTGCGGCGGATTCCTATTCCTTCTTTGATCTCCTCCAAATCAAGAAGCTGCGCGACCTGCGCGCCAAGCGCGTGCGTTCGGCTGTGATTCGCGAGTCGCTCCAGGCGATGCGCCAGGCTGCCGGAATGGAAAACCCGCTGATGGAAGCAGGCACCTTTGCCAGCCAGTCACGGGTGGTCTTTCGCCATCAGGGCGCGGCGGTGGAACCGCTCGCCGGGCAATTTGTCATGGACTTTACCGATCGCAACGTGATTGAGTCACGCAAGATCCATGCCATGCGCGCTGCAGAATCGGCTGCCGATTTCTTTGCCCGCGGGGTAGCGCTGGAAGAAGATCCGGCCACACAGCAGGAAGCAATCGATAATTACAAGAAGTGCGTTGAACTGGATTCCACGCACGCCGCCGCTCACATCAACCTGGGAACCCTCTACTATAACCGGCATGATTACGTGCTGGCTGAGCGCTACTATCGCAAGGCCATTGAGGTTGATCCGCGATACGCGCTGGCTTATTTCGACCTGGGCAACGTGCTCGACGAGACCGGCCGCCTTCCCGACGCCATCAAGGCCTACCAGTCAGCCATCTCGCTTGCTCCCACCTATGCTGACGCGCACTACAATCTCGCCCTGGCCCTGGAGAAGGCCCGCCAGCCGCGCAAAGCCCTGCATCACTGGGAAGCGTATGCCCGCCTGGATACAGTCGGCCCCTGGTCCATCCACGCCAGAAACCAGATCCGCAAAATTCTGGCGTCAGACCAGTTGAAAGTCGTGCCGAAGAAGAAGTAGCCTTTTTCCTGCAATCCCGAATTCCGCAGAGCGGGTGAGAACCCCGTAGAGCTATGAGATATTCAAGCAAGAGCCGCTTTCCTTCCGATTGTGTTCCTGACATCCACGCCCGTTCCGTAGCACAATAGTTTCATGCCCAACTCCAATGCATCACGTCTCGAGCGCTGTGAAACCCAGCTTCAGGATTTTCTAGCCGAAGCGCTGCGCGGCGTCTCGCCGGACGTGCTCTCGCGCAGAGCTGTCCCGGAAAAATGGTCGGCGATTGAAAACCTGGCGCACCTGGCGCGCTACCATCAGATTTTTCTTGAGCGCATTGAGCAGATTCTCGCCGGCCCAACACCGTCGTTTCGCGGATACCGCGCGGAAAACGATCCCGAGTGGCCACGCTGGGCCAGCATGCCGCCCCAGCAAGTGCTGACGAGCTTATCTGGTCTCCGCACCAAGCTCATGGCGCGGCTGAGGTCTTTAAGTGAAGAAGATTTTTCCCGGACCGGAATTCATTCCAAATTCGGCGAGATGAGCCTGGCGCTTTGGCTGGAGTTTTTCCTGGTCCATGAAGGGCATCATTTGAACGTGGTGCTGTCGCATCGGAAACTCTGGCAAGAAGGCAGCTAGATCCAACTACTAAGTTACTAAATACTAAGTACTAATTTCTAAAACGCCATCAACACTCTCAGGTCTCTTACGTTATTTCCCGTCGGCCCGGTCTGGATCGCGTCGCCAAGCTTTTCAAACAGCGGAAAAGAATCAAAGCCCGTGAAGTGCGCTGCAGCATCCAGCCCTGCTTCTTTCGCGCGCTCAAGGGTTGTTCCGTCCGCAACTGCGCCCGCGGCAGGACTCACACCATCGATGCCGTCGGTGCCGGCGCTCAGCACAACGATATTTTCACCGGCTATTTTTTGCGCGCAGTAGAGGGCAAAGTGCTGGTTGCGCCCGCCTGTGCCGGCATGGGCGGGCACCTTCACCGTGACCTCGCCACCGGAAACAATGCAGGCTTTGCTCACTCCGCGCCTCATCCCGCGCAGCTTCTCAAGCAGATAATCCGCCGCCTTCGCGAAGTCCCAGTCATCGCAACTGTGGTCGATCTCCACAGCAAAGCCCTGCTTTGCCGCTGCCTCAGCCGCCGCCTTCTCTGCCGTCTCATTGGAGAGAATCTTCCACCAACGCGAGTTCGCAAAAGCCGGATCGTCCTGCTTGGGCGTCTCTTCCAGCGCGCGCCGTTCAAACAGCTCGCGCACAGAAGCGGGCAAATTCGCCGCGATCTGGTATTCGTGCACAATGCGATAGCAATCTTCCACCGTGCTGGTATCGGGCATGGTTGGGCCGGAGGAAAGCGAATCCAGCGCGCCTTCCGGCACGTCGGACACCATGATCGAAACCTGCTGTGCGCCCTGCGCGGCCCTGGCCAGCCGCCCTCCCTTCACCGCCGAGAGATGTTTGCGCACCGCGTTGATCTGCGCGATCGGCGCGCCAGAGTTGACCAAGGTTTTATATGCGACAACCAGGTCGGGCAACGTAATTTCCGAGTCAACCGGCTTCTCCAGCGCGGCTGACCCCCCGCCGCTGATCAGGTAGATCACGAGTGCCTCCGCACTCAACGCCCCCAGCGACTTCAGCACCGCCTCGGCTCCGCGCACTGACTCCGCGTTGGGCTGTGGATGTCCGCCGGCAAAGTAACGATACCCGGGAAGCTGATAGGAATGCGGATTGGGATCGACGATGATGCCTTCAATCGTTGTTCCCACCTGCCGGGCCAGGATTTCCGCCATCCGATGTGCCGCCTTGCCAAACGCGATGCACTGCGCGCGTGGATGCGAGCTCAAGTCATAAAGATCGTCACAAATGCGCAGCACCCCGCGCTGGTAGTGCACGTGGCGGTCAAAGGCCTTCTCCATGCTCGCCTCTGCCAGCGCGCGAAGAAAGATTTCCCGCGCGGCAGGGCGCATGCTTTGGGCCGTGGACATCAACTTGCTTCCGCCTGCCGGTCCGGTTTGAAGAACTTCACGACCCAGTTGCGAATGGCCGCCTGCATCTCCGGCAAGTGTCCTTCAAAGAAATGATCGGCATCCGGTACGATCACCAACTCCCTCGGCTCCGGCGCCAGTTCCACCAGCTTGCGCACGTTCTCCGGAGGACCGTATTGGTCGCGCGCGCCGCTCACAAACAGCTTGGGAGTCGCGCAGCCCTGCAGATAATGATAGGTGTATAAGCGGCCTTCGGCGCTGATCGGGGTGCCCAGCGAGATCAAACCAACCACGCGCTTGTCGCCGCACACCACACGCAGGCCTGTAGCTGCGCCGAAGGAGAATCCGCAGAATATGATCGGCAGTTTGTATTCAGTTTCAAGCCACTCCAACGCCGCCCGGACATCGCCCTGTTCGCCCTGGCCTTTGTCGTGTTCGCCCTCACTCAATCCCGCGCCGCGAAAGTTGAAGCGCAACACGGGAAACCCGAAGCCGCTCAACGTTTTCATGGCATGGTAAACAACCTTGTTGTGAACGGTGCCGCCATATAAAGGATGCGGGTGACAGACCAGCGCGGCGTGCGTCGCGTCTGGCTGGCCTTCGTTGAGCAACGCTTCCAGCTTGCCGGCAGGGCCCTGAAGGAAGAAGGATTTGATTCCGGTAGGCACAGACCATTTTAACCACAGAGGGCACGGATAGAACGAAGGCTTCGATCGGGCTTCCAAATCCTGTTTTGAACTCTGTGTTCCGCCGTGTCCTCTGTGGTGAAGCAATGATTTATCCTGTTAATTCCGATGGACCCAATCAAGTTAACCCGCAGGCTTGTCGACATTGAATCCATTACCGGGAATGAAGGCGCCGTGGGCGCCGAGCTCTACGAACAGTTGGTTCGTCTGGGCTACACGACGCATAAAATGCCGGTCGCGCATGAGCGCTTCAATGTCGTCGCCACGCTCAATGATGTCCCGCCGCAGGTTGTCTTTTCCACGCACATGGATACGGTCCCGCCGTTTATCCATTCGTCGGAGGACAACGACAACATCTATGGTCGCGGCTCGTGCGATGCCAAGGGAATTATCGCTGCCCAGATCGCTGCCTGCCAGCGTCTGCGCCGGGAAGGTGCTGCCGTGGGAATGCTGTTTCTCGTCGGCGAAGAGCGCGATGCCATCGGGGCAAAGACGGCCAATCAGAACCCGCTCGGATGCCGGTTCCTGATCAATGGCGAGCCCACAGAAAACAAGATTGCAGTCGCATCGAAAGGCTCGCTGCGTGTGCTGCTCACAGCCCGGGGACGAATGGCGCACTCGGCTTATCCGGAGTTGGGTGAGTCCGCGATTGAGAAGCTGCTCACGGCTCTGGAGCGAGTGCGCGCCATTGAGCTGCCCCGCAATCCCGAGATTGGTCCGTGCACGCTGAATATCGGAATCATTGAAGGCGGCCGCGCCGCCAATGTAATTCCTGATCTTGCCCGCGCTGAGTTGTTTTACCGGCTGGTCGGACCGTCAGAGACACTGCGGGCACAGATCCTGCAACAGATAGAAGGCTTGGCGGAGGCGGAGTTCGCTCCGGAGACGCTGTTCATGAAGCTGCAGACGGTTCCTGGAATTGAGAGCATGGTCGCTAAGTTCACCACTGACGTTCCCTGGCTCACCAACTGGGGAACGCCGGTGCTGATTGGCCCGGGATCGATTCATGTGGCCCACACCGAGAGGGAACACATTTCGAAGAAGCAACTTCATGAAGCGGTGGATCTCTACTGCTCGATCGCACGCCAGTTGCTGGACAGCCAGGGCATGTGAGCTAGGGCAGACGCAAAGGACGTTCGGTCCATTGCACATCCCAATATCGTCCGAACTTGTAGCCAACTTCGCTGAACACGCCGACATTCCTGAATCCGAACTCTTCATGCAGCCTGGCTGAACCCGGGTTTGGCAGAGTGTATCCGCCAACAATGCGGTTGATATTTTCCGCCGCGAGCGCTTCAAACAACGCCGCGTAAAGCTTTCTGCCAATCCCTTTGCCAACCATCTCCGGGCTGGCGTAGACCGTCGTCTCCACCGTTGTGTCGTAAGCGGGCTTCACGCGGAAGCGAGTCGTGCCGGCGTAGCCTTCCACTTGCCCGGCCTCTTCTGCCACCATGATCCGGTAGCGCCCGGTGGGCGCGAACTGTTCAAACCATGCGGCGCGACGCTCCACCGTGTACGGCTCCAAATCAAATGTGACGGGCGTGTGGATCACGTAGTGGTTGTAAATTTCGGTCAGGCGCGGCAGATCGCTTCGGCGCGCGGGACGAATATAGACACCCATGGACCGCGGCTCCTCTCCAGAACCCTTCTGTAGCAGTTCACCTCGTTGACTGAGCTTCATCGCTGCGCGATGACGTCTGCTTAAAGGCCCGCGATTCGCTTGCGAATCGCTAGACGCTGATACCGGCATCGGCTCAGTTTTTCAAACCGAGCCGAGTCCATCTTAAGCCTGGCTGGCCATTGACGCCCGCTCGGCCTCTTCTCTCTGTTTGCGTCGCAGGCCTTCGCGGCCGTCGTAGTGCCAGAATGCCGGAAACACCAGAGCCAGCGCCGCCGTGCCGAGCACGCATAGCACGCCTCCGGAAACGACAGAAGTGCGAATCGTGAAAAGGCTTGCGACAATCCCCGCTTCTGCATTGCCCAGCATCGGTCCGGACATATAGCTGACCATCTCAATGCCGG
>DATBHX010000010.1:0-32820 GCA_036557225.1 Candidatus Angelobacter sp. | reverse complement strand
CGTTGGTCCTGAATATTGACGTCAATGTCGCCAACTCCATCACCACCAGCGCGGGAGTGGTCAACGGCATCAGCTTCGGCCCGACGTCGTTCAACATCACCGCCAAGGCGCCCGGTACGGCCAACAACCAGCAGGATGACGACGGCGAAATCGAAGACGTACAGGGCACAGTGACCGCCGTGAATGCGCCCAACTTCACCATGAAGCTCCAGAACGGCTCATCGCTGACCTTCAGCACGGATGCCACCACAGAGTTCAAAGACGGCGTCACCGGCGTTGCCGGATTGCTGAACCAGGTTGTGACCGTGGAAGGCTTCACCAAGTCTGACGGCAGCCTCTTTGCCAAGGAAGTAGAAGGACTGGAAAACCAGAACGGCGCAGAAGTTGAAGGCCTGATCACCGCGATCAGCAACACCACGCTGACCGTGACCGCCCAGGACGGCATCGGCAACGGTTTTGACGACAACAAAGTTGGCGCGACCTTCAGCGTGAACATCGCCGGCCTCAACGCCAGCAAGTTCCGTGTGAAGTCGGGCAACGGCTTCGGCGGCAGCTTGCCCAACGCCACCTTCCCGTTCGACGCCACCACCATCCATGCCGGTCAGCGGATCGAAGTGGATACCGACGCTGCTGTGCCTCCAGCCAATGGCGCCATCACTCCGGACAAAATCAACCTGCAGCAGCAGGGCGTCGCTGGCACCATCGCCAACGCCGCTGCCGGCAAGTTCGATCTCACGCTGGCGGCCGATTCGGCCCTCGCCGTGATCTCCGGCCAGACCGTGGTACACGTGACCACGAACTCCAGCACTGACGTTCGCGTGACCGTCGCCAACGGCACAACGGTAGACGTACGCGGACTGCTGTTCTGGAATGGCACCTCCTGGCAGATGATCGCACGGCGTGTCCGGTAAACCACAAAGTTAGCTCGCTCCATGGCCGCATCCAGCTGGATGCGGCCTTTTTTTGTCTTCCCGCCGCGCACCCCCTTTCCCTTTATTTTTTTCCTCGCCGAGGCTAACCGCAGCCGCCGCTCCCCAGTCAAATGTTGACAAGCAATATATCTTCATCAAATATATTGCTATACAACATATGCCGACACCTCTGGACCGCGAACTTAAAAAAGGCAGTGCCGAGCTCCTGATTCTTTCCCTGGTGGAAACGCGCCAGCGCCATGGTTATGAGATCAGCAAGTTGATCGAATCGCGCTCTGCCGGCGCGTTGCGCTTTAACGTGGCCTCGCTCTATCCCATGCTGTATCGCCTGGAAAAGCGCGGCTGGATCCAGGGACGCTGGGTTGACAAAGCCGGCCAGCGCCGCCGGCGCTACTACCGTCTCACGGCGACGGGCCGGAAGGTGCTTCGTTCGCAGCGCTCACACTGGCAAACCTTCGTTGCCGCCATCAATCAAATTGCAGGGATTGAAAATGCCTGATTTCACCAAACCCGATTTCAAGAATGCAGTTCGCTTGCGCGTGGCCCGGCTCAACCTTGAACCCACACGCGAGGCCGCCATTGTGGAAGAAATGTCGCAGCACCTGGAGCAGCGCTTCGCCGAACTCATGGCCCAGGGAAACACGCGCTCCGTCGCTCAGGAAACGGTCTTGCGTGAGCTGAAGGAAGGCAGCCGCCTGGAGAAGGATCTGTTACAGGTTGAAAAACAGGTTCCCCTTGAGCCGGCTCCCCCCGAAGGCTCCGGCGTCTATGCCACCCTTGCTCGTTTACAAAAGGACTTGCGTTACGCTTTCCGAGCCCTGCGCCTGAATCCCGGATTTTCTACCATCGCCATCCTCTCCCTCGCCTTGGGAATCGGGGCCAACACCGCGATCTTTCAGCTTCTCGACTCCGTGCGCATGCGCAGCCTGCCGGTGCAACATCCAGAGGAGTTAGTGAGGGTCAGCATCCCCAATGCCAGGGGACGTTCAGGAACCGCCCGCGGCAACTTCCCTTTCTTTACCAACGGTATTTTTGAACAGATCCGCGATCATCAGCAGGTGTTCTCAGGTTTGGCCGCATGGAACTCTACCGGCTTCAATCTGGCCAATGGCGGACGTGCTCGCGGTGCGCGTGCTCTCTACGTCAACGGTGACTTCTTCCGTACTCTCGGCATCCAGCCTGTCCTGGGTCGTGTTTTTTCTTCCCAGGACGATCAGCGCGGCTGCGGCCTGCCCGGCGCGGTCATCAGCTATGGCTTCTGGCAAAAGGAGTTCGGCGGCAAAGCGTCAGCCGTAGGCAGCAAGCTCACGCTGGAAGGGCATCCGGTGGAGGTCATCGGTGTAACGCCGCCGGAATTTTACGGTGTCGAGGTTGGGCGCGCCTATGATCTGGCTGTGCCGATCTGCAGCGAGCCCATGATTGCCGGAGAATATTCCGTTCTCGAACGGCGCGATGGATGGTGGCTTGGAATTATTGGCCGTCTCAAAGCCGGTGTGACCGCGGCCAAGGCAACCGCGCAGTTGGAATCCATCTCGGCGCCGACCTTCCAGGCAACGCTTCCGGCCAGGTATCAAGCCGACGAGGCGAAAAAATTTCTTGCCTGGAAGATGGCCGCAGAACCTGCCGGAACCGGCCTCTCAAGTTTGCGCCGGACCTATGAACAACCACTGTGGCTCCTGCTCGCGATCGCCGGCACCGTCCTGCTGATCGCGTGCGCCAACCTGGCCAATCTGATGTTTGCCCGCGCCAACGCTCGCGAACGCGAGATCGCGGTCCGCCTTGCCCTGGGCGCTTCGCGCACCAGGCTCATGCAGCAATTGATGTTGGAAAGCCTGCTTCTCGCCGCCATCGGTGCCCTCGCCGGCATCGTTCTGGCGCAGGGGCTCACACGAATACTCATTTCATACCTGAGCACGCAGTTCGGCAGCGTGAGCCTTGATCTTGGTCTTGACTGGCGTGTGCTCGGCTTTACCGCTGCTGCGGCCGTGCTGACCTGCCTGCTCTTCGGCTTGATGCCCGCACTAAAAGCCACCTCCACTCGTCCGATCGTGGCCATGAAAACCGGCTCTCGCGGCGTGACCACGGGACGTGAGCGCTTTGGCTTGCGCCGTATTCTGGTGGTCGTCCAGGTTGCTTTGTCAATGGTGTTGCTGGTGGGCGCTTTCCTCTTTGTTCGCAGCTTCCAAAATCTCATCACCCTTGATGCCGGCTTTCGCCAAAGTGGGATTCTTGCCGTAGATCTTGATTTCACGCAGCTGAATATTCCAGTGGCGCAACGCAACAACTTCAAACAGCAGATGGTTGAGCGCATGCAAGCGGTCCCCGGCGTGGAATCGGCTGCCGCAGTGGATATTGTTCCAGTCAGCGGCAACATGTGGAATGACTACGTTCATTTTGACAACGCCGGCCAGGATGTCCATGACCTTGTGAACTTCAACCGGGTCAGTCCCGGATTTTTCAAAACCCTGGATACACCGCTGGTCAAAGGACGCGACTTCAGCCCAGCCGATACATTGAACTCTCCTGCCGTGGCCGTGGTGAATGAATCCTTTGTACACAAGCTACTGAAAGACGCCGACCCCCTGGGAAAGATCTTCCGCGTCGATGAAGGCGCCGGAGTTCCGGAATCGATTTACCAGATTGTAGGCATCGTGAAAGACACCAAGTACAACGATCTGCACGCTGAGTTTGGCGCAATCGCCTACCTGGCGCGTTCCCAGGACAAAAAGCCGGATACCGACGCCTCGTTGATCGTCCGTTCGGATCTCTCGCTGGATTCGTTGATGGCGTCGGTAGAACGCTCAGTCGCCGAGGTTAGTCCTGCGATCGGAATCCAGTTCAGCGTGTTCAAGACCCAGATCCGTGACACCCTGCAGCGCGAGCGCCTGATGGCTTCTCTTTCCGGCTTCTTTGGATTTCTCGCAGCCGTGCTGGCGACCATCGGCCTGTATGGAGTGATCTCTTACATGGTGGTGCGACGTCGCAGCGAGATTGGCATCCGCATGGCGCTCGGGGCCGACCGCGGACGCGTGATGGCCCTGATCATGCGTGAAGCCGCTTTGCTGCTGGGAATTGGACTGGCCATCGGAACAGGGCTCTCCCTGGCTTCTACGCGTGCAGCTTCAGCGTTGCTCTTTGGTCTCAAGCCGCACGATCCTGCGGCGCTGGCCATGGCAGGACTGGCGCTCGCTCTGGTCGCCATCGCGGCAAGCTACCTGCCGGCGTTTCGAGCCACACGAATCCAACCCACAGAGGCCTTGCGCGAGGAGTAAGCCGCTGGCTTACTCCGTCGTGTGTTTCTGCTCAGGAATCTATCAGCTCTGCTTGCTACCAGCGCGGCTCGCGCGGTTGGCGCGCGTGTCCGCGATAGTCGTCACGACCGCCACCACGGCCACCGCGGTCGCCACGGTCTGTCTTGGGTCGAGCCTCATTGACCGTGAGCTGCCGCCCGCCGCTGTCCTTGCCATTTAATCCGGCAATCGCCTTTTCAGCCTCTTCATTGTTGGGCATCTCTACAAACCCGAACCCGCGCGAACGACCAGTGGCCCGGTCGGTTACAACCGTGACGCTGTCTACCGCCCCGAAGGGTTCAAAAAGGGACCGGAGTTCCCCTTCAGTCATGCTGAATGAGAAGTTACCTACAAAAATCTTCTTCATGGTTGTCCTTGTTCGTTTTGCTTGGGGATTGCGTTCTCAGCAGAAATAGGCAGGCTACTCAGGAAGTGTCGTGTCTATCACGGTCGAGGACGGAGGAATCATAGCAGGTAAAACACCTATTCTCCACTGCGAAGCAAAAAAACGGACTGGCGCAACTCGGCAGACCGGATCATCGGTCTTGTCGATGCAAGCGACGGTTCGGCTTGGCCTTTTGCTCGGTCGAGAAAAGCCATTCCAGCCATTGAGTGGGCACGCTTGCGACCGCCATCAGGGTGATACCGAGAACAATAACACCGCCCGGGTAAATCGCCGGCCCCCTTGCATTCAAATACGGTAAAGCCCCCGTAGCCTGCAGGTGCAAGTAGCCATGCGCAAGAAAGAACGCACCGGTAGCAAATACCGCAATTCGGGCCTTGATCCTCGTGGATCGTGTGAACTTTATCTCCCGTCGTCGTTTAGACATCCCGCACTTCCTCGGCTGTAATCATACTTGGTTACTGCAAGATGATCCGCCGAGAGGAGCCTATGCCCCACTTTGTACGCGATATTGAAGAAATCCGGCAGCGCGCATCCAGAAAAATGGAAGACGGCGCCGTTACAGAAAGTTATAAAGGAGATGTAAATAAGACCATCCAGGTCCTGAACGAGGCGCTGGCGACGGAGATCGTCTGCGTGCTGCGTTACATGCACCATTACTTCATGGCTACAGGCGTGCATGCCAAGGGTGTGGCCGACGAATTCAAAGAACACGCCGACGATGAACGCGAGCACGCTGACTCTCTGGCCGAGCGCATTCAACAGCTCGGCGGCAAGCCGGACTTCAACCCCAAAGGCCTGCTCGAGCGCTCCGTCTCACAATACGTAGAAGGGGAGACCCTGGCGGAGATGATCCGTGAAGACCTCATTGCTGAGCGCATGGTTGTAGAGGTCTACCAGGAAATGGTCCGCTACTTTGGCGACAACGATCCTACAACCCGCGTTCTAATGGAAGAGCTGCTTCGTAAAGAAGAAGAGCATGCCAGCGATCTCGCCGATCTGCTCTACATCGCCGATCCCAAAACCGGCAAAGCCGAAGCCGAAGACCCAGGCGCCGATCCCTTGCGTCTGGCCTCAGGCGGACAAAGACGCGAACGCACAGAAGAAGAGTTGAAGAAAGGCAGAAAGCCGGCAGCTTGATTCTTTATCCCGAGCGAAGCAAGCCCCGCCGCGTGTTCTTCCCGCGGTGGGAGTGCAAGCGAGGGAACCCTACGCGCTGAAATCAATCCTCCGGCAAATATCAATTCAGAAACCCGGCAGAATTTGCGCTCGCTTGCGCGGGCTTTCCTCGTGACTATAGGGTTCCCTCCCCGTTCCCCTTCGGCAAGCCTCAGGGTCAGGGTCGGGATTTCAGAAAACAGCTAATTGCTAATACCCAGCTGCGTCAGCATAAACGCATAATCGAACGAGATTTCATGGAAGCGATCATAACGCCCTGAAGCTCCGCCATGGCCGGCGGCCATGTTCGTCTTGAGTATCAGGACATTCTTATCGGTCTTGAGCGTGCGCAGCTTGGCCACGTATTTGGCCGGCTCCCAGTACATCACCTGGCTGTCATTGAATGAGGTCTTCACCAGCAGCGCCGGGTACGCGCCCTTCTTCAGGTTGTCATAGGGTGAGTACTTGAGCATGTAGTCGTACGCGGCCTTTTCGTTGGGATTGCCCCACTCTTCGTACTCGGGAACCGTCAGCGGCAGTGATGCGTCAAGCATCGTGTTCATGACGTCGACAAAAGGCACGTGCGAAACCACAACCTTAAACAGATCGGGACGCAGGTTCGTCACAGCGCCCATCAGCAGTCCACCTGCTGATCCGCCTTCGATCGCGACTTTATCTTTTGCTCCAAACTTGTTGGCTACCAGGTATTCGGTGCAGGCGATGAAGTCGGTGAAGGTATTCATCTTGTTCATCATGCGTCCGGCATCATGCCAGGGCTTGCCCATGTCGCCGCCGCCGCGGATATGCGCATAGGCCATCACCACGCCGCGATCCAGCAAGGAAAGCCGCGTGGCGCTGAATGTGACCGGCAAGATCGCGCCGTACGAACCGTAGGCATACACATATAAAGGATTGGAGCCATCCGCCTTCTTCATGTCTTTGCGATAGATGACGGAGACCGGCACCTTCACGCCGTCTTTGGCCGTGGCCCACACGCGCTCAGACTGGTACTTCGAGGCATCATATCCGCCGGGCACTTCGGTCTGCTTCAACAGCGTCGACGTATGCTTCTCCACGTCATAGTCGAACACCGAGGGCGGCGTGACCAGCGATTGATACGAGTAGCGGAACTTGTCGGTCTTATACTCGCGGTTGATCTGCGCGAACGACGTATAGACCGGCTCCGGATACTTGATGCGCGTCTTTGCGCCTGTCGCAAAATTGATCACCGTAAGCTCCGGCAGTCCATTCTCGCGCTCCACTGCGACATAGAAATCCTGGAAGACCTCAATATCGTTGAGCATCACGTCCGGCCGGACCGGAATCATCTCTTTCCAGTTTTCTTTTCCCGGCGCGCTGACGGGAGCTGATACCAGCCGGAAGGTGCGGCCTTTGTCGTTGGTGCGGATCAGAAATTGGTCGCCGTGGTCGTCGGCGTAGTACTCCACGCCCTGCTCGCGCGGCGCGATCAGCTTCCACTCGCCGTTGGGATTGGAAGCATCGAGGAATTTCTGTTCCGAAGTGGTATGGCTGCTGATCTGTAGATGAATGTATTTTCCGCTGCGTGATCTCCCAATCCCGATATTGAAGCGCTCGTCTTTCTCTTCATAGATCAGATCGTCCTTGCCAACCTCTGATCCCACCACGTGGCGATAAAGCTGGTACTGGCGCTTGGTCTTCTCTTCTTCGACCGTATAGAAGAGGGTCTTGTTATCGTTGGCCCAGGCCGTCGAACCAACCTTGTCGGCGATCACCTCAGAATCCTTGCCGGTGCGCAGATCGCGCACCCGCAGCTTGTACTGGCGGAAGCCGGTATTGTCAGTGGAATAAGCTACCAGGTTGCCGTCATCGCTCAGGTCATACGCGCCCGTCGACATGAACGGTTGCCCTTTTGCTAACTCATTCACATCGATCGTGATCTCTTCCGCGGCCTCCAGGTTCCCTTTCCGCCGTGCCAGGATCGGGTATTGCAGCCCCTTTTCCCAACGAGCGTAGTAGAAATAGCCGCCCTCTTTGTACGGGACATTGACGTCAGTCTCTTTGATGTGACTCACCATCTCGTCATAGAGCTTCTGCTGCAGCGTTTGCGTGGGCTTCATCACGCCGTCGGTGTAAGCGTTCTCGGCTTCCAGGTATTGCGCGACTTCAGGGTTCGCCTTGTCGCGCAGCCAGCGATAGTTGTCCACCAGGTTTCCGCCGTTGATGTGGTTCTCCGTGTGGACCGACTTCGCCACCGGCGGTGGCGGCGGAGGCGCTGCATTGGTCGCGCTGTTGGCGGCTTTATCTTCTGTGTTGAGGAATGTGCTCATCGCTAGAAAAAGAACAACCACTGATTTTTTCATAAATCCGCCTTTTCGGAGTGGGAGGCCGGAAACTCGGGAAAATTATAAACCGGGAAGCAGCTAAGGCCCTGGGGAATTCACTGTCCGGCGGTCTTCGCCAACTTTTCCTGCAGTTCGTCCTTCCACTCAGCCAGCTTCGATATTAGCCGAGTTCGTGTACGCTCATTTTGTATCTTTTCCGCTTGCTTCAGACAGACCTCTACTTTCAGAATCGCCCTGACAAAGTCGCCTTCCGATTCCGCAATCGCTCCATCGATTCGCGGCCTGTATTCTTCCAGAATGTCGTTAGGCAGGTCGGCCTGCCACTGCCTCGCCAGATCAGACTGGTTTCTTCGGACCGCCTGGTATATCGCTGCATTCACAATCAGTGAACCCCTTAGTTTGGGGGTCGCACTACCGGAAAATCGGAGGCAAGTTTCCAGATATTCTGCTGCCCTCTCATCTTTCTGATCGTAAGCCCGGCCGTATGCCATCAAGTAGGAAAGCACGGTCGCAAATGAGTTGTCACGAACCGCAGTAATTTCCTTTATCAAGATGGGCGGGAGGTCTTCAATTGAAGTTCCCGCTTGGATATTCTCCATCACGTGAGCCAGCGCTAGAGCACGCTCATGATTGTGCGGTCGCAGGACTATGGTTAAGATTCTCATTCCATCCGAATCGATATGCGGCTTGCTGAACGGAAGCAGATTTACGACTCCCAGGTAAAAGGAAGTCACGATAAATGCTCCGGAAACAAACGATTTCTCGTATGGCATCCAGAGCACTAGAACTCCCGACGCCAAGTTGGCCAATGGGCCTGCCACAAACATTGCAGTGCATTTCCAACGATGATTCTTCATCTCCGGAGCAGCGAAGACGGCGCGGCCACTGACAGGAAATTCTTCAGTCCTATAACGCGAAAAGCGTAGCGGACGGTCCACTTTAATCCAGGCAATCCGGACAGATTTCCAGCGAAACCCAAGCACTGTCCCAGCCAGCAGGTGACCCAATTCATGAATCGCAAGTGCTACCAACCAAGCCCCATAGACCAAAAATGCCGTAACGATAAGTCTCAAGATGCCCCAATAATCGCGATAGATCAGCATCATATTGTGACCCAGCCATTGGCGAAGAGAATTCATCGCCGGCGAGGGCCATGCCAGGATGGCGAATAGAGGAAGATAGATCGTAAGAATGGCAATGAAGACGTCGTACACATGTTTGAGCCACCCCGGCTTCGTTGGCCCCGGCAATGAGGAGAGCCGATCCAGAAATGGCGTGGCGGATGAAATCGGAGCGGAGGCGGGTGTACTCACGCCGCGCAGTCTAGCATGAATAGCGCAGATGCCTTATGCAGAAAAAGCTGTTACACCAGTTCCGCTTTCCATCTTCTAACACCGCGCACTGACATTTCACGCAATGCCTGATTCGGCGTCGCCAAAATCATGTTTTCCACCTCATCCAGCATTTGGATCGCTCCGCTGATATCGCCTTTCGCCTCCAGGATCGCCGCTTCGCCGCGTAAGCGCAGCCATGGATACTCCGTCTTTTGCGAAACGTCAGCCAGCCACTTCTCAGCCAGGTCGATTTGCCTCCGTCTGCGGGCTAGGAAGATTGTGGTATCTACCATGATGCCCTGCCGCTGTGACGGTGCGACCAAATTTGAGTAGCGCAGGCATATCTCCAATGCTTCTGCGGCTTCCTCGTTCTTATGCTGCCAGAATGCGGCGGCGTAGGCCAGGGCATGGGCCGTAAAAGTGTCGGGAGATTTGTCCTGAATCGCAACCGCTTTGGCCAGAAACTCAGGAGAGAAATTCTCTTGTGGTACGCCCTGTCTCATCTCTTCCACAAGTTTGATAATGGCCAGCCAGCGCTCGCCGCGGGCGCGATTTCCAAGCAGCATCAGGATCCGTCCGCCGTCAGAGATTACCGCGCGGCTGCGAAACGGAAACAGGTTCATCACCCCGAGCAGCAGGGAAACGTAGATGAACCATGCGGAAAACATCCCTTTCGGATACGGCAATGCATACAGCAGGACCACCGAGATCAAATTAGAAAACGGGCCGGCGAGGAGCATAAGGACCGTCCGCAAGATCAGCTTGTCTTGTTTCACGGGAAACAGGCTCGCCCATCCGCCCGCTCCTGTGCCTCGTCCGCGATAGAGCGAGATACGGAATGGGCGATCGAGTTGGATTCGGCCAATGCGCAGAGAGTTGAAATGAAACCCCGCCAGTACGCCAACCAACGCATGCGACGACTCATGAATGGCGACTGCCAGGAACGTAGCTACAAAAACACACGGAAGAAAAAGCACCCAACCAACCGCAGAATGATTACCGGAAATCTCGCCCATGCCGCTGGCTAAGTCCCGCATCAAAGATCGAACGCTTGACGGCGGCCAAAAGTAGTATGTCATCGCGCCCGCAATCACGAGAAGCAGCCAAATAACAATCGACATGGCGCTCCGCTTACTCCGGCCTTCCGGTTTCGGCATGGGTTCAAGGCGGTCGAGGATCGGAGTTGGGCTGGTTTGGAGATTGACCGTGGGTGCGCTCACGCCGCGCAGTCTAGCACGAAATCAGCGTGAGGCGCAGAAGGGCTTCCGGGTAAAAGCTACTGTTTCATCGCCGTCTGCGGCGACTGCGGATTTGTTCCCGCCGGCGGACTCGCGGCATTCTGCAGCTTGTTCGGCTCGCTCACTCCTGAAGGGCTCAGGATCACCATCTTGGAGCGGCCTTCACGCCCGCCGGGCAGAAAAAGCATCTTGTGCGCGGGATCGTAGGCAATGCTATAGCCCTTCACATCGGTTGGCAGCTCATGGTCCACCTGATTGCGATTGAGGTCGATGGCCAGCACCGAGCCATCACCTGACGCGGCGTACAGCAGGCTGCCGTTAGGATCGAGCACCAGGGCATCCGTGCCCGCCGGAGCCGGGATGCGCCTGACCTCAACGCCGGTGTCAGGATTCAGTTCCAGCACCGCGTAACGGACCGCCACGAAAAGGCGCCGCTTATCTTCATCCAGTGCAAGACTGGTGGGCTCCGAGGCCACCAGCTTAAAACGCCCCGCAATCTTATTCGCGCTGTCAATCACCGCGATCTGGTTGACGTCCTGCAGGCTGACCAGCAACACCCGCCGTCCTGGATCGTAGACCATTCCCTGCGGCAGGGCGTTCAGTTCAATCACCGTGCTTTCAACGCCAGTGTCCAGATCAACCGCGCTCAGCGTGCGGTCGAGCCCACTGCTGACGTAAAGCGTTTTCATCTGCGGGACCCACAGCAGCCGTTCCGGCCGATGCCGCAGCGGGATCATCTTCTCCACTTTCCAGCTTCGGGTATCCACCGCGGCAATGGTGCTGCTGCCGGCCAGTGCCACATAGAGCGTGCCAGCTTCATCGTCTACGGCCATACCCCGGGGATCGCTGACCTGCGAGATGCGCGCGATCACTCGCCGCTTGACCGGACTGAAAATCTCAATCGTGTTGGTCCCCGGCCGGCTGATCACGACCTGCCCGTTGGCCATCGTCACTTCGTTGAAGCCGGGGCTTCCCGGCAGGTCAATCAGGGCAATTTGGCGCAATTTCGCCGCCAGGCCGTAAACTGAACAGCTCAGGATCGTGATGAAAATGAAGACCTTTATATTACGCATGGGGAAAAGAGACCTGCCGTCAGGCTATTGGGATGCAAGTAGCAGGAGTTCTGATGCCCGCGGAAAGATTGGGTAATTTAGTAATTTGGTAAATGAGTAATTGAGGAGTGCTGATGGGAGCCACCGGGTTTCAATTACCCAATTACTAAATTACTCAATTACCAATTTCTTCTTGCCTCTGACGTTACGTCATACCCCACGATGATTGAACTGGAGAAGACGATGTACCGGGTCAGTGAATTTGCTGAAAAGGCGGGCATCACGGTGCGAACGTTGCACCACTATGACCGCTTTGGTCTGCTCAAGCCCAGCGGCCGCACCGAAGCCGGCTATCGCCTGTACAGCGAACGCGACTTCGCTCGACTGCAGCAGATCGCCACGCTTAAGTTCATCGGCCTGCCTCTCCGGCAAATCAAGGACCTGCTCGATCGAGGTGATCTGGATTTGAAATCGGCTCTCGAGCTTCAACGACGGCTGCTCCTGGAAAAACGCCTGCAGGTTGAGGCGGCCATCCAGGCCGTTGAAGAAGCCGAGCGCTCGCTCAAGTCCGGCACTGCGCCTGATCTAGCGGCCTTGAAGAAAATCATCGAGGTAATGGAAAGGCACAACAGTATGGAGTGGACAAAGAAATATTACAGTGCAGCGCAGGCCACGATCGCCGAGCGCGCCCGCAACTGGACACCCGAGATGCAGGCCAAGGTCGAGCACGACTGGAAGACCCTGTTCGTCGACGTGGAAACAGCCATTGCCGGCGAGCTGGATCCAGCGTCGGCGAAGGCAAGAGCGCTGGCGCAGCGCTGGATAGAGCTGCTGCAGGGCTTTACCGGCGGCGATATCCCGGAGTTCAGCAGGGTCTCAACAAGCTTTATGCTGACCAGGCCAACTGGCCGCAAAACTTTACGCAGCCCTTCAAAGATGAAGTCTGGCACTACATCAGGAAGGTAATGGCTGCGCACAAGATCTCGTGCGCATAACAATCAGGGCGAAGGCCGTGATCTTCCGCTCACGGCCTGCCCCTGCCGCAATCAATAAGACACTCGATAGGGTGACGCAGGCAACGCCAGCTCGCTTATCGTAGTGTCCTCGGCGGCACGAGATCTTTGGTGTGGTTCTTAGGTATGGTTGGAATGTTCCCCACCAAAGCTCGCAGATGCGCAACACTGTCCGCCGTGTTGACTCCACGGCGTTTCTTGCCCGGTTTGCCCTGCACAAACATCTCCACTTGCCGTTCCAGCTTTCCGCTGGCGCACTCAGGACACTTCGGCAGCTTTCGCCCCAGTACGATGCTCTCAAACCGGTGATTACACTTCTTGCAGACGTATTCAAAGATCGGCATAAAACCTCGTCACCTCGATGAAATCGCGACCGGAGCACTCTGTTCGCCGGCCAGAGCTGCATGGAACTGGCTGTCACTGAGGTGCAGCGGCGCGTTCAGTTCATGGAGCGTTTTGAAAAGGTAATAGGGCGTCTGCGTCAGGTTGTGTTTGGCCATGATGGGATCGCTCAGCAGCCAGGTCAATTTCTGCAGCTTGATGGTTTCGGCGCAGGTCGTGCCGCCCTTCCAGGTAAGCACGCCCGTTTCGTTGAGACTGCTGGTGAGCTGGTTCAGATATACCGCGTTGTTCAGATACGGAATTGTCGGATAGAGCACCTGGTCTTCATCCACTCGTCTCTGCCAGGTTTTCAGAACTTCCAGGGCCCGGTTGTACGGCCCGGCGGTTACCTCCAGGCGGAACATTGAGCCGCTGTCGTCAACTGGGTCTTTCTCATATTGCTTGCGAATCTCCTCGGAAATCTCGCCGAACACAGCATAGCGCTGATGTGGAGTAACCACCGGATAAGAGCCCAGTGCATCCGTCTGCATATGCACTCCATCGGTCTTGATTAGCATGGCAAAGCCCGCAGCCCCAAAGCCCGGATCACCTTTTCCCGCAACCAACACCACGAAGTACCGGTATGGATCCACTCGGGTCCAACGCGTTACTCCACCTTGTTCGCCGGCCGCTTTGGTAACGAACATGCCGTCATCAAAGGTCTCGACCTTCACCGTTGTGTTGCTTTCAGGGCCGTGGCCGTCCTTCCCCTTGGTGGTCACGGTCATGGCTTTAGGCTTTTTGGGATCGTCCAGCTTGTAGCGCGATTTACCGCTCGCCTTCCATTCATCCGAGCTGTTGCGGGAAAGCTCCGTGATCACCCCATTGCTTCCAAATCGTTCGCGCGTTGGGTTCAGCTGCCCGCCTGTGGAAGATTGCCAGGTACCTGCAATATTGAACTGGCAGCCTTGCGGCTGCTCCTGGCCGGCGATGGTTGCAGGCATCAGGAAAGAAAAACAAAGACACAACAATAAGAATGCTGATCGCTTCATATGAGCCCCTTTCCAACCCTCGTATCTGCAATGAAGGGATGAGAGCCGCTGACGCAGCCCTCATCCTTTTCATTACAGATCGAACGGAACTAGTGGACCGGGCTGCGCCAGGTCAGCGGTGCAGCCCGATTTTCTTCTACGCCTTGGTCGCCATCAAGGCATCAAAGTGCTTCCTGGCAACAGGGTCTTCCGGCTGTTTCACGTCGGCCACCGACCAGCCGTGAGAGCGTCTGTAGGCCTCCCACTTGGGTTCGAGGGCGCGGCGCTCCTTGTCGATCGCCACCTGCTGTGCGGCGTTCTCGCGGACCCGCACATCATACGGCTTGGTGGGATCAACCCAGGAGATTGCGTCCATGATCAGTGGCAGCCGGTCCGGCAGGACCCAGGAAGTCCACTGGCTGTTGTTGTCATTGATGATCCGCAGCATGCCCGCATGGATCTTCAGGTTGAAGTCGATCAGCGGATGGTCCACGCGGAACAGTTTGAAGCGAATGGTGGTAAGGTCATACTCGCTGCCGGTCAGGAAAGTCCAGCCGGGCTTGGCGCCAATGGCCTTGGCATAGTCCTTGAGTTTCGCCGGTGTGTCCTCATCCGGCTTCAAGGTAAAGGAGTACATGAACGTGTCGCGACCCAAGCGGTCCCCGAGCTCGTGTTGTACCTTCGCCAGGCACGCCATGGATGTCGGGCAGAATTCCTCACAACTCGTAAAGAAAAAGTTGATGATGGCTTTCTTGCCCTTGATCAGATCGGAGTAGAACCGAACCGCCTTGTTGTCCTGGGTGCGGAACAGCCCATTGCTGTAGTACCCCGCTCCCAGCGAGGCCGCTGGCTGCGATTTTTCCGTAACGTGGCAGGTTAGCAGGTCTCGTCTGTTCATGCGCTAACTCCTTTCTTGGAGCCCTTCACTGCAGGCTTATCCGCCTTGCCCAGATCGAATGAATCGGCCAGGGTTGTCAACGCCGGCACGATGTTCGGCTGGCCGCCGGACTCGGGCACGACCGTCCCGTTGACGTTGCCCGTGTTCGCGTTGCCGTCCGAATAGGTCGCGGACGTTGACGGTGAAGTTGCGGTGCCAACATCCCAGCGCACCAGCATCAGGCCGTCTTCGTGACCCAGGTTGTGGCAGTGGATCATGTACTTGCCGAACCAGTCGCGGAACTGCAGATAAACGAGGATCTCGTCTCCGCCTCCGACCGGGTATACGTCACGCCGCCCACGCTGCAACGGTGGAACAAAGTGATTGGTGATCACTCCGTTCACTTTCGTCCTGCGATCCAGAACGCGCCCCTCTTCCAGGTGGATGTGCACCGGATGTACCCACCCTGAACCCGGGAACCGGTTCCTGATCAGCCAGGTTTCCGCCGATCCCTGCTTCATGGTGGCATCGGCACGGTCTCCGTCAAAGGTCAACCCATTGATGTTGAAAACCCTGGCGGCATTCGGATTCTCCGGATCGCCCTCGGGGCCTACCAGAGCGAAGTTGAAGTTCAACGTCCTGGTTGCAACCGCGGGATTCCCGCTGATGTCCGGCAACGTGGTCAATACATTCGGAACCACGCTCAAATCCGGCAGCTGCGGCGGTCCAGTGATATCGAAGCGCATGATCACGTTGCCAATGTTCAGGCCGGGCGCGGGCTGTGGTTCAGCGCTGTTATTGACAAACTGTGCTGCGTTGTTGGTAAGAAACCAGCTGGTGCCGGCCGTGGCATTCGTGAAATCAACCACGATGTCATAGCGCTGCGACACATGGATCTGAAGGCCGGGGCCTCCACCGAGCGTCGCCCCGGATACGGCTGTTTCCTGCGGGTCGGGCATGGTTACCGGCGAAGGCAGCAGGTTTCCGTCTGTTGCCACCACCTGGAAGGGAACAACGTTCCCGTTGTTATCGATAATGTTCAGCAGCCAGATGCGCGCCGGACCGCTGTTGAGAATACGGAAGCGATACTTTCTCGATTTCACCTGGAAGAACGGCTGAATTACCCCGTTGACAATGAACTTGTCGCCGGCCGGCACCGCGTCAGGCGCCGTGGCAAACATCTGGCCGTTGGCGCAGAACAGCTTGTCAGTCAAGTTCAACGGAATATCGAAGATGCCGTAAGGTCCGGGCAGCCCGACATTGTCGTCCTGGTCGCGGTCGCCGGTGGGGATCCCCAGGCCGCTATCGTGCTGGTCAAACAGCAGGTACATGCCGTTCAGGCCGCGATAATTGTTCGTGGCCGTAAAGCTGTGCCTGTGATCGTGATACCAGTATGTGTATTGCGCTTCCAGCGGATCGCCGATGGGCGGATGCGCGTTGAAGCCCGCATACACGTTGGGATAGTGATGGTCCTTGAAGAAACCCGGGCTCCAGAAGTCAGAAGCAAAGCCGTCGCTCTCGGAAGCCGTATGCCCGTTGTGCAGGTGCGTGGTATGAGTGTTGGTGCCAAAGCCGTTGTGGTTGACCGGCAGATTATTACGGAACCGCACCAGGGATGGCAGTCCATAAACCCCCAGGAAAGTCGGCCCGGGATAAATGCCGTTGTAGCCCCAGCAATAAGTCGGGGGAATGGCAGGATCAAATTGATGTAATGTCGGTTGAATGGATATGTCGTATTGCACAAAGGGGAAAAACTGGTTGAAGTTCTGATGATCGGCGCGTGGGGCCTCACCGGCGGCAAGGTTCGCGCTCACGGTCGGTTGCGGGTTGAGGATCGTGGGAATTGCGATCGGTGGAATCGGCAGCGCCTGCACAAACGGAATGGTCTCCGGGCTTTTTCCCGGATTGGGTGTGCAATCGGTCGGTTCCGGCGGGATCGGCGGCAGGGCAAATGCCCAGCTCTTTCTTGAGGTGAGCATCGTCACGGCGCCCGCGGCTGCTGTCATCTTGAGCGCTGTTCTTCTGGTAACTCCGAAATGACCAGGTGGCTCGGTGTATTTCCTCTTTTTCACGTCCTTCTTTTTTGACATACGTATCCTTTCGCCTTGGGGGTTAAAGCGACTGCTTTTTCATCGGCTTGCTGTCTCCTCTGCTTGACGCGTTACTTTCATCTTTTTTCATTGCTCCGAGCGTTGGAAGATGGCGCCGCGCGTAAACACACTTCTCCCTTTGCTCATGGAACCTCTTTTGTTCGTAGGGTTTTACAATCGACCGCGATGGCTCAATCAATCAATCCGAAACACTGCCTCTCCGATGGGACTTCCAGGTTTCTACAGCGGCAGCGGAATCCAACATACTCCTGAATAGCTGCTGATCAACGCGAAACACTTAGCGGATTGCGATATTTCTTAGCTTTTCACGCCGCAGGCGGACGCCGGTATTCTTTCGGCGTCTGGCGAAACTTACGTTGAAACGCGCGCACAAAACTGGAGTGGTGTTGATAACCAACGAAGTACGCGACTTCCTTGATCTCCATTTCCGTGGTGGCAAGCAGCTGCGCGGCCGTGCACAGCCTTCTCTCCGCGAGCAAATCGCTGATGTGCACGCCGGTCTCCTGTTTGAACAGTCGCTGCAGATGCGCCGTGCTCAGCCGAACCCCGCGCGCCAGGTCCGCTACAGAATGCAACCCGCCGCTTTCAATTCTCTCCAGCACCTTGCGCACGCGCCTCTCTCTCACCGTCAAAAGCAGAGGTCCAACACTGATGGTTGGATACTTGATCATGTCATGCTGTGATAAGGACGTTCTGACGACACCCGTTCCGCTCAATCCGCTGCGATCGCTTGCAGGCATTCCCCAGTGCTCCTTCCCGTGGTCCCTGCTGGCCCATTCCGCGCGATTGAGCCGCACTTCTTTTATTCCCGTATTTGCTTTTGCCTCTTGTGCTGGTTTTTCCCGTGGTACATTTCCGGCCACGCCGGAACGGCTTCTACATGAAGTTTGGACAAGGCGAACGTGTGGCTACGATTCTGTAAAGAACCGGAGGCTCCCTTTTGATGGAAACGCGCCGGGCTGACTTGACGATGAGGCGCCAAGGATTCGTCCCAACCCCCGGAATGATTGGGCGAACGCCGCGATACTCACATAGCATTCGATTAAGAAATGTTAATCTTTAGATATTTTCCGAAAGCGCGATGGGCTAACGCTTCCATATCGAAGTTTTTAATTTTTGGATGGAAAATGAGATTGATTTTCCCGAAAAGGGAAATCTCGTATCTGGCAGCCTAATGAAGTTAACTGTGCTCCCTCCGCACTTCCGCGCAGCGCGATAAATCAATTTCGGATTTCAGGAACACAAACGATTCGGCTAAATGCAAGTGTTCAGCGCACTTGCGAGCGAATCGTAAATGGAATTTCCGCCGGATAACTGTGCGCAATCTTCAACGCGCCTCCGCGGCCCAGGTCGCGTGGAGCAGAGAGTCGCGCCAGGCGCTCGCCGTTGGTTGCATCCACCAACACAAAGGTCAAAACCGCATTGTGGGCCAGGTTGCCCCACAGCGGATCGCTGCTGAAATCGGGCAGGTCAACGGCAAAGTTCCCGTCATTCTCTACTTTCGTTTTTGCCACGGAAAAAGGTGAGATCGCCAGTGCTGAAACGCCAAAGAACTGGCCGGCCCAGTTACACATATAGAGAACCTCAACCTGCAGCTGTTTTCCGGCAAAGTTGCTGACGTCGGCCTTGCCGTGCAAAGGCGTCGTCGCCAGCTTTTGACACTGGAAATCTGCCTGGCGCGTGCTACTGGCAAGATCGTCTGCGCTGATGGTGCCAAGCTGACATCCTGGCGAAAACACGATGGCTCGGAAGCCTCGGGCGGCTTTATCCTCCACGGCAGTCTTGATCACAATCTGGTTGTCATTCGGCTTGGCGATACTTCCCGCTTGCTGCACCGCCGAATCGCCGTTCAAGAAATAGCGGACTTGCACGTCCTGCGGCGCAGTCGGTGACGTTACCGCGATGGTAAAGACATTCTGGTTATCGGTTTGCGCCAATGCCAATGCGGGCAATAAGAGAAGAAGGGCAATCAGACCAGGCTTCCTCATAATCATCCTTTCGTACCCGCCCATTATCCCCCAAAGCTGAATGAAGGAACCATATCTAGGTGAGAATTTGTTTGCTTAGGCAGAAGAAACTCACAGGACCTTACAACTTTCAAACTCGCTGGCGCCTGCGTATTTGGCCAGGAGGGCCCGGCAGCGACCGATCGTTGGCTCCAATTCACCGGCTCCTGTGAACGAAAAAATCGCCATCATAATCCTTCGTGTTTCCAGCCGCACCATGGCTCTTTCGGAATCGCTGGTAGGGCTCCCGAACGGGCCGCCGGCATCAACGAACACGGGCAGGCTCTCGATGTTGACTTCATCCTTCCCAATACCCTTGTAGGTTTCACCGGCTGCTCCAATACGAAGTTCAACCGCGCCTGTCAGCCGTTCCAGATCGTACGACCCCAACGGCAAGAAGCTTTCCAGCGAGACCAGGTTGTTGATATCGACAATGTTGTTGATCTGATAGAGCCCTTTGCCGGAAAGCACGCGGCGCAACAGCGCCTCCGCCGATCCGCGATACCGCGACGGATCTTTACCCAGCGCCTTATATGCACCGCGCATGCCGGCAATCTGCGGAATGGAATTGATCTGCTCGGTTTTGTAAGAGGCGTTCAAGCGCGCAAGGGAGACATCAATCTCCTGCCAGAGATCCTGGTTGTGCTTCTCAAGAGTGACGTTCGCTGATACGCAGCCCAGCGCCAAAGCCGGGAGCGCGCGTTTCAACTCGGGATGGAGCGATATGGCAATCATTTCATCTTCTCGACAGCTTATCGGGCAAGAATAAAGCCGCCACTGTCAAAAACAGGTTGGCGGCTGATCGATAACGAATTATCTTCTCTTACGCGAGATTCAGAGCCCGCTTGAAGGTTCCGCGCTCTTTCTGGATCTTTTCCTGCAGCAGCGTGATGGCATAAATCAACTGCTCCGGCCGCGGCGGGCAGCCGGGCACATAGACGTCGACGGGAATCACCTGGTTCACGCCCTGGACCAGCGCATAATTGTTGAACACGCCGCCTGAGGTTGCGCAGGCGCCCATCGAGATCACCCACTTGGGCTCCGGCATTTGCTCCCAGAGCTGGCGGATCACCGGCGCCATCTTCTGCGAGACACGGCCGGCAATGATCATCAGGTCAGATTGGCGCGGCGAAGGCCGAAACACTTCCGCGCCGAAGCGCGCGATATCGAAACGCGAAGCGCCCATAGCCATCATCTCAATGGCGCAGCAGGCCAGGCCGAACGTCATCGGCCAGATGGAGTTCTTGCGCATCCAGTTGACTACGTTGTCCAGCGAGGTCAGCACCACACCCTGCGGCTGCTCATTGCCAAATAGAACTTGCCGCATATGCGTGGCATCGTCAGGATTTCCGGCCGTGTTCTCAAAGCGCTTCGTATTTAATTCGCGCTCGACATCGGGGTTCACTAGATGATCGCTCATGACTGTCTCTATTTTAATTGGATGTAGGGACAAAGGGAAGGTTTCACTCAAGAGCCAACAGTTCCGCCACGCGAGGCCCGGCGGCTGGATTCACGCAGCTTGAATACGAAAAATCCGACCAGGCTATAGATCCCAGCATTGAGGATCGGAGCCAAAAAGCCTGCAAAACATCCCGGACAGGTGACTAGCAGGAGAATGATAATTAGGCTCAACCACGGGCCATGCGGCTCGGCCGTAAAAATACAAACCACATGGCCAGCCAAAAACACCCGATCATGAACCCGGCTAATCCTTCTGTGAAAACCCACTTTCCCATATCTATCCGCCATGATGAATTTGAACAGAACAAAGCTCCAAGCACAACGTTAGAATATGAATGATGTCATCCCACGACTCCCGCATCCTTGACCAGTTCACCCGCCAGGCGGTTCCTTTTTCGACTGCTGCGGCCATCCGCAATGAAGAGGCGTTGAACCGCATCGTGCAATGGGCCGGCGCCGGCCCGGAGGATACCGTTCTCGATGTCGCCTGCGGCCCTGGCTTGCTGGTCTGCGCCTTCGCTCGCGTGGTGAAGCACGCCACGGGGATCGATCTGACACCCGCCATGCTGGAGCAGGCAAAAAAAATTCAGCAGGAAAAAGGGCTCAAGAACATCACCTGGCAGCCCGGGAACGTCTATTCCCTCCCCTTTCCACCAGCGCAGTTTTCCATTGTCAGCTCGCGCTTTGCCTTTCACCATCTTGAAGAGCCCCTCAACGCGCTCAAGGAAATGAAACGCGCCTGCAAACGCGGAGGAAGGATTGTTGTCGCCGATATGGCGCCCGTTCCCGGAAAAGCGGCAGCGCTCAATGCAGCCGAGAAGCTGCGCGACCCTTCCCATGTTCGCGCCTTGCCGCCACAGGAACTCCGCAGCCTCTTCGATCAAGCCGGCCTCCCCGCGCCGGAGATGTACAGTTATCGCCTGGACGGCGAATTGGAGGATCTGCTGTCGCGTTCGTTCCCCAACGAAGGTGATGGCGAACGCTTCCGCAAAATCTTTATCGATTCGATTGCCACTGACGCGCTCGATCTCAATCCGCACCGCGCAAATGAAAAGATTTATTACAGTTTCCCTGTGGCCGTGCTGGTGGCTCAAAAGCAGTAGTACTCAGGTTTGAGTCGCTCGCAAAAAACCTCGCCCTTGCCAGACGTGTCCCAAGGCCCTGAATCCCTGACAGTCGCTCGATCATCAACATACCTCGCATGCATGTTTCCGAAATCTGGCGCTTTCCGGTCAAGAGCCTGAAGGGTGAACGGCTCAATGAGACCGAAATCACAAGGCACGGCATTCTCAAAGATCGCCAGGTAGCCGTGATTCGAGGAATCAACGGCCGCTATCTCACTTCGCGCACGCGGCCAAAATTGCTGAGTCTTCAGGGCAGCCTTGGCCCTGATGGCGCTCCTGCCATCAACGGCCATCGTTGGAATTCGCCGGAAGCGTTGCGCCTGGTGCAGGAGGCCGCAGTGGAGCCGGTAACGCTCGAAATGGTTCCTCCTCCTTTCGCATTTGATATTCTGCCGCTGCTGGTCGCCACCGATGGCGCTGCGCGTTACCTCAACATCGACCATCGCCGCCTGCGTCCCAACATTCTTCTTGCCGATGTCCCCGAATTGGAAGAGCGCACATGGCCCGGGAAAATCCTGGCCATCGGCGATGTGCGCATTCAACTGGTGAAGCTGCGCGAGCGCTGCGTGATGACGACCTTCGATCCCGATACACAGGTGCAGGACCCATCGGTCCTGCAGCGCATTATTCATGAATTGGATGGAACTACGGCGCTCGATAGCTCAGTGCTCACGCCGGGCACAATTCGCGTCGGCGATCAGGCGCGGGTTCTGCCGGAAAGCGATCTATAAGAACTTGCCGGCCACGAATGCCACTGCTGCGGGCTTTCCGCAATCAAGTCCCCGTGTACCCGGGGTCTTTCTTTTCGATAAAAGCTTTGGTGCCAATGCGGAAGTCGTTGGTAGAGGCAACCAGGCCGAAGTAGTCCGCGCCCAGCAGCGCCGATTCTTCGAGCGTCAGGTTCATGCCGCGATGGAGAGCCTCCCAGGTCAAACGGACGGCAATGGGAGACTGGGAGATGATGTCGCGAACGATCGCTTCCGCTTCCGCCATGAGTCTTCCCGGCTCCACGATACTCTGTATCAACCCGATCTCAAGGGCCTCGTCAGCAGCAATGGTCCTTCCCCGAAGGAGCAGTTCCGCAGCACGGCCTTTTCCGACGAGACGGGCCAGGCGGGTGGTACCGCCAAAGCCGGCGATTGCTCCAATGCGAACTTCCGGATGTCCCAGTCGGGCTGTATGCGCAGCAATGCGGATCATGCACGCCTCGGCCATCTCAAGCCCACCGCCAAACGCGTAACCATTGATGGCGGCGATCACTACTTTTCCCAGGGTTTCAATCTTGTGATTCACTGCGATCGCCAACCGGGCGAAGTCCCGCACGGCCAAGGGCGTGGCTTGATTCAGAAACTTGATATCGGCGCCGGCGGAGAACGCCTTATCTACCCCGGTGATGATCAAGGCCTTCACTGAGTCGTTCTTCTCCGCAACGTCAAGAAGCAGCAACAGCTCCCGAAGCAAATCCATGCTCAATGCGTTGAGAGCTTGAGGACGGTTCAGTGTAATGAGGGCGACTCCGTTGCCTTCCTGGTACAAGACGGACTTATGGTCCGGCATGTCGAACGCTCCTTTCAGCGAACCTCATAGGATCGTCCGTACACATGCAGGTTGCAATTTTTTTTGATCGCCAGCGTTGCCTTAGGGGGCGATGATTTTGTCGTTACGAGCTGTGACATCTAGCCCCACTTTTTCATCTTTGGCCAGACTGCCTTGAAGTCCCACAGCAATCCCCGGCACAGAAAAATGTCATAACGCTCATCCACACGGGAATAAGGACTGTCCGCGCGGCCGGCGACCTCGACACTCTTGAAGTGCTCGCGATCCCCTGAGCCGTCACTGCCCAGCACGATCACGCTTTCTCCCGTGTAATCGCGTGGGCCCCAATACCAGTAATTCTGATGATTGCAGATGGCCTTGGGCAGACCGTATTTCGGGCCAAAATAGTCAATCGCGCCGGCCTGGCCGTAGCTGTTGGCGAAAATCGCCGTGCGGGCGCGCTCCTCAGCCGGGAGGCTGTTGTAGATGCGCGCCACCTCGCGCACCATGTCTTCCCAGCCGAATTCATCGGCAAAGTACTGCGGCAGAGAGCCATTGTTCTGGTTCTCCGCCTTGGGCGGCTGAAAACCCAGCTTGGTTTGATAGCGTATGAAACTTTCCACCGGCAGAACGGGCGCAAAGATAGGCGCCAGCGCCGCAGTGAATAGGACGAGCACAGCGATATAGGCAACGCGCGTCCAGGCCATGCGCCGGATGGTGATCCGCTCAAACCCTACCGCTCCGGCCGCAAACAGCACGGGATAGATTGGAACCACATAGTAGTTTTTGCCTTTAAGCGCAATGAAAATTGCCAGAACAGCCAGATAGGTCCAGCCCAGCACGCGATAGCGCCTGCTCGCCTGGGCAAAAAGCAGCCACCCCAATCCTGCGAGCCAGAGCGGGAACAAAATCGGATTCATGATCTGTCCCTGGTCGAGCACGAAAGCAATTGGGCCGCGGACAACGTCACGGCTGGTCGCACGTATGTTGTGCATCAACTCGATAAAGGGAAAGTCGTGCCGCACCAGCCAGAGGAAGTTGGGAAGAAAGATGAGAAAAGCTGCCGCTGCGCCCCGCCAGAGCCACTTGCTCTTCAGAACCTTGCGCTCAGGCGTGGCCAGCACGCCAACCAGCACCCCCGCAAGAAAAAACACAATGGAATACTTTGCTTCAAATCCGACCCCGGCCAGTACGCCGAACCAGAACCAGTATTTCTCATCGCCGCTGTTGATAGCGCGTACGACGCACCACAGGCAGCCCATCCAGATCAGAGGCTCAAAGGCGTTCATGGTGATCCAGTGGTGCATGATCATATAAATCGGAACCATGAAGACCGCCAGAGCAGCCAGCGCCTGGGCAAAGCGTCCGCCGCCGAGTTCGCGCGCCAGCTTCCCCGCCAGCCACACCAGCGCTGCTCCGGCCAAAGCCGCGGGTAATCGCAACGCGAACACTGAGCTGCCGAGCGTGTGCCTGGTAATCCAGATCACCAGCGCGATCAGCGGTGGCTGATCAACGTAGCCCCACGCCATGTGTTCCGAGCAGGCGAAGTAGTACATCTCATCGCGAAAGATTCCGTAGCGCGCGGCGGTGAGCAGATGAAAGAGCAGTTTGGCCGCGGCAATGTACGCGACGATCGCTGGACCGGAAGTGAAGCGTCCCCCTGGCTTCTGCGCATCGGCCACTGCAGCAACAGTAGAAGACGGCTGGCTTACCATGCAGGACCCTGCGTTGCCGCAAAATCCCTTATCGGCTCATCCCATCTATTTTGCGTCGACAACATAGTCCTTAAAATAGCTCGTACTGTCAGTCTTTGACCAGAGGCCAATCCGGCCGGCGATCGGCGGCTGCAGCACCGGATTGTTCGCGGGAACCAGGTCAGGGTTTGGCGCGCTACCGTCCCGGCGAGGCCCCGGCTGGCTGCCAAAGGTGAATTCCAGGGCCAGGTTTCCGTCAAGCCAGGCTTTGAAATCGGTTCCATTCACCGTCATCTTCAATTCATGCCACGCGTTTTTATCGAGCATGAATGGCTTGCTGCGATCGCTGAACTTCACGTTCCGCCGGATACCGTTATGAAACTCCCACAGCGCGACGTTGTTTTCCGTGTCATTGTAGCGGACAGAGAGCCAGTCACCGTTTGGCTTCACGTTGAACAAAATCCCGGAGCATCGGTCAGCCTCGCCGGAGATCGTCTTGAACTTCAGGCTGATGGTGCCATTCGAAAAATTATCTACGCCCTTGAGGATCGCTACCGGGTAATAAGCAAATTGCTTGGCGTTATCCATCAGCTCTTCGTTCGACGTTCCATAGAGCTTGCGCGCGCTCTCAATCAGCAGCTTGGTGGGATTATCTTTGCTCGCGACCCACGGGCGGCCATCCACCATGATGACTTTTTCCTTCCCATCTTCAGTGACGACCCAGGTTCCTACCATAGGCTCAAAAACAGCCGGGGGCTTCCCCACCTGCTCCCTGGCCAGGTCGATCTTCTTTTCCGCCGCGACAAGCGAGAGCGCCACTAGAAAAACCACTGCGACCACAGCGCTGCCTCGTTTAAATACATTCATAAGTGTCTCCTTTGAGTAAGAAAGCCGAGTACCACGATCAACGCCGGCCAGATTCCATAAAACACCAGGGCCGCGCCGCGCGGCCGCACAGCAAGCGGATGCCCACGAAATTCACTATCCGATTCCGGCGGTGTAACGGCGGCAAGCGCGTAGATTGTTTCCAATACCGCCTCAGGCGTGGTCGCGCGGTTCATCTCACGGCGGCCGTCCAACTCATACCAGATTTCGCCGTAGTGCGCGCTCGTCTGCTCAAACAGTCCGATGGAAGTTGCAGAAAGATACTCCACGCGCGCCTGAGGCATGATCCGGCGCAGCTTGGAAAGCGCGCGATGCTCCAGGTCAACCCGCCGCGGGTCTTCCGGCGCCAGATGCACCTCAATACGAAGAGGCGCGTGAATCTGCCTCAACGCAAGTTCGTCAGCGCGGGAGAACGAATTCATTCTGTTTTCTGACAGGTCCCAGCTTGGGCGCAGAGATGCACACGAGAATACGACCGTTGCCGCAATGACCACAACAGCGACTGACTCATCCACGCGTCGCCGCACGGCAACGCCCAGGCGAATCCACACCGCAGCCAGCGTCAGGCCTGCCAGGATCAATGTCACGGCGATCAACAAGACATCAAGCCGCACCAGTCCGTGCTGGAACTGGGCTACCATCGCGGTTGGCGTATATCCTGCGATGCGCTCCCACATTCCGCCGTGCACCGCGGCAATGAAATTGACGATCCAGGATCCAACCGTGATCGCCAGCGTGAGGATTGCAGCAGTTGCCGGATGTTCAGTCACAGAAGCGGCGGTGCAGGCCAGAGCTATCGTCAAACCGGCGTTCAGCAAATGGCCGAGAACCACCGTCATCAATTCCGGCGAATAGATGCTTCCGCCGTAGCTCTTCCATAGCACCACCGCAGCAAGCGGAGCAAGCAGCGCGATCAACCATCCCAGCATGAGCACCAACGCTTTGGCCGCGATGCGCGTCAACGCCGGCATACGATGCTGCAACTCCAGCTTCAACGCTCCGCTTTGGCGGTCGCCGGCGACGAGTCGTATGGCGACAAACGGCAGCAGAAAGGCCGCCGCCAACTCGCAGGCGCTGAACGTCGGCGCCCAAATTCCAACCAGCGGTGAGAAAGCCTCTCCCACGCCGGTGGACGTTCCGCCCAGGCCGCTTGCCTCCGCGTATGTGTTCACGGCGCTGATGAATGACACTCCCACCAGCGGTCCCATTAATAACAGAAACACCCACCATGCTCGTGACGCCAGCAGTTCCCGCCATTCTTTATTCAGCAGCCAGAGCAGCGCGGGTTTAGGTGAGGGCAAGAAACACCTCTTCCAGCCCGGTTGGAGAAGCATTGCTGCTGCGCGCAGCCGCCAGCGCCGACAATTCAGCTAACGTGCCTTCGCCGCACAACTTGCCTCCGCTCAGCAAGACGAAGCGATCACACACGCGAGCCGCGTCAGCAATCTGGTGAATGGAGAGAACCATCGTCCGCTTCCCTTCGCCGGCATAGGAACGCAGCGCGGAAGCAACCTCGCGGGTCTGGCGCAGATCGAGTCCTTCAAAGGGCTCATCGGCCATGAGCACCGGCTGCGGCGCAAGCACGCCGAGCGCCAGCAACGCGCGCTTGCGCTGCCCTTTTGACAGCTTGCCCATAGACCGATCCAGCAGCGACGCCAGTTCCAGGCGGCGCACAACATCTTCGCGAAGGTCCGCGCGTCCGCCGAACAGCCCTACGGTAAAATCCAGCGCCCAGTTCACCGTTTGCGACGGCCACGGTGTGATGGCATCAGGCAGATAGAACAGAATTGAGTTGAGACCGGCCATGCCAAGTGGGCGGCCTTCATGGGAGATCTCGAGTTGGTCGGCCGGAAGAACCCCTCCTAGAGACTCAAAAACAGTTGTTTTGCCGGCGCCGTTGGGCCCGATCAGCCCCAGGATTTCGCCCTCGCGAACGGAAAATGACACCTGGTCCACGGCCGTGAGGCGGCCGTAGCGTTTTGTCAGGTTATTGACCTGTAACAGTGGTTTCAATAATTCAACCGGAATGAGAATTGCAGCGACCGCGCCGGCAGCTGGTTCGTGATGCCGGTAAGAGGCTGCCCAAATCCGTTGGGCGCCGTCGCTCCATTGCCGAACGTGCCACTGTATCCTACAAAGTTGGCGTGATTCAAGACGTTGAATGCCTCAGCACGCAGTCTGGCGTGGAGATTTTCACGGAATGAGAATGTCTTCTCCACAAAGGGTGAGAAATCATAGATCGCCTGGCCGCGTCCGGTATTGCGCCCAACGACGGCGCCATTGATCACCGGACGATCCGTGGTCGCGCCGGCATCCCCGCTGTTGTTACTTCCGGTAACAAAGTTGAACGGGAAGCCCGAACCCACCGTATTGATGCCGCCAAAGGTTATGCCGAACGGCGCATTGTAAATCCCGCTGAGCACAAAACGATGACGCTGATCGAAGATGGCGTTGCCAATCTCCTGCGCGCCGGGGAAGTTCGGATCATTCGGATTTCCGCCCGGAGCGTCGGGATCAACGTTGTCGATGGAGTGCGAGTAAACGTAGCTGGCCAGCATGGCAAAATGCCGCGTGAAGGTGTGGTTCAGGTTCACGTTGAGCGAGTTGTACGAAACAAAACCATCATTCACGTCAGTGGTGATCACGCCGAAAGCCGGCTGCGGCGGATTGGCGGCAGCGGGATTGCAGGTACGTCCGGCGGCAGCATAAAACGCGACCCACAGAGGCCGGGTGCAATTTGCGGCTTGCGCGGTGCGCGTCTGCCCCTGCGCGGTACGGGTAAACGGCGCCGGCGCATCAACATCGAGCGGGCGGACAACTTTGATCGTGTGCGAGCCAACGTAGTCGACGCTCAGCACCCAGTTGTGCCCCAGTTGCCTCTCCACACCCAGCGTCCATTGCTGCGAGTAAGGATTCTCGAGCGCGTCCGGGTAGCCCTTGAGCACGGACGTATCAAAAAACTGGTTGTAGAACGATGCGCGTCCCGGACGAATATAGATGCTGCGTACCGGCGCGACTGCGCCGGCGGGAAAAGCCGGCAGCGGCACTGCGGCAACGCTGGTGGGGAAACCGATCTGTCCCGCCTGGGCCGTGAAATTGAATGTGCCGGTGGGGCCGCTGAGCGCATAGTTGGCCTGCGCGTTATCGACCACCTGCGCGTAGTAAATGCCATAACCACCGCGAATGATCGTGTTGTGGTGATGCAGCCAGTCATAGGCAAAGCCCACGCGCGGCGCAAAATTCTTGCGTGCGTCGGTGAAGGTCTGCTGTTCGTAGCGGAGCCCCAGGTTCAGCGTCAGGTCCGGGCGCAGACGGAAATCGTCCTGGGCGAACAATGACCAGAGCGTGTCGTCGACGGTGTAAGTTCCATTGCCGTAGCTCTGCGTATAGCTCTGCACATTGGCGATGTCATTCAGATACGTGCTTTCACAGACGATGAGGCCCAGAGTGCAGGGCTTATAGGTTAGCTGGCCAAGGAAAATCGGCCCGCCAAATTCCTTGCTGTTGCCGCCGTTGTGGGCATACACCATATCTGCCCCGAACTTCAGCTGGTGGCGGCCATGCGTCGATGAGACCGTATCGTTCACAGAAAACTGCCGGTTGAGCAGCAGCGCGGATTGTGACGTACCTGTAGTGAACGTCGCTGCGCCGGGGATCGGCACCACGAATTGCGTGCCGAAGACGACCGGATCAAACTGCGTGATGGGCGAAGCCAGCTGGAACTGCGTGCGCACGCTGTTGAGTAACGTCGACGAAAGCACCGCTGTCTCGCCCATTTCCAGCGAGTATGTGCGGCGGCGGAAGATGCGATCTACCGTCGGCAGGCTGTTTACGCCGACTGTGCCGTTGGGATTCGTATCATGGAAGCTATCCGTGTTGGCGCGCAGAAACGCGTCATTATTTTGGTTGATGTGGTGGTCCAGGCGGAGAAAGGTCATCCAGCCCGCATAATGACCCACAAAAATTCCCGGATCGAGCGGCGAGATGATGGACGATCCGCGATCTTCACGGCTGTACTCGCCGCCGAAGAAGAACTGCGTGTTCTCCATGCGCGGAATCGGACCGGAAAAAGCCGCGCTGAGCTGGCCCAGCGAGTCCGAGACAATCTGGTTTCCGCTGCTCACGCTGTTGGGGGTAAATCCGGAGAGCTTGGCAGAAGTATCATTCGGACGCCACAAGCCCAGCAGGTCGCCGTGATAGTGATGGGCGCCGGTCTTGGTGACGATATTCACTACGCCGCCCGTGGTGGCGCCGTATTCGGCGGAGAAAGCGTTCTCCAGCACCGTCATTTCTTGTACGGCAATCCGGGGAATATTACTGAAGATGGTTTGCCGCCCCCAGCTGTCATTGCCGGTTGTGCCATCGATAACAAATGAAGTTTGCCGGCGGCCCGAGCCGTTGGTGACAAATAAATCCTGGTTCATGAAGACGTCGCCCTGGTTGATGGCCGGACGGTTGGCGGCATTCAGCAACGGTAGATAAGAGATCCTGCTGTTCAGCAGCGGCAGCTCCTCCACCTGCTGGGAGCCAAGACGGTCGCCAAGCTGCGGCATGTCAGCACGAACCTCGCCGGCCGCGCCGGTCACCACGACTTCCGTTTGCACTTCAGAAACGCTCAGCTGCAATTGAACATCGGCAGTAGTCCCACCGACCAGCGTAAGCTCGCGGCTCAAGTCGGCAAAGTGGTCTTTGTGCGCCGTTAACGAGTAGATGCCAACCGGTAATCCGGCAAGAGAAAAGTGCCCTGAATCGTCAGTCCGCGTCACTCGCTCAATGCCGAGGGCCGCGTTCTTGATCTTGATGTCCGCGCCGGATACAGCTGCATGCGTCTGGTCTGTGACCAGGCCGCGAACACTGGCAGCATCAGGGGTTTGCCCCATTAACGAGATGGCGCACACAAGAAGGACCACGATTGCTGAAAGTCGAGCCATAGATTGCATCCTTAAAAGAAGGCTTAGGGTAGACGGGAGAACCTGAAAAATCATATCCGGCAAAGCACATTACTACCACGCATCGTAAGTTTCGCTGGACGATTAGCCAGAAACTGAGCTGGTGCACCTATATGTAGAGGATGAGAGGAATCTAGACGAAACTGCCCATGGATCCAGGGTTGCCGTTCAAGTCGTGTTTACCTGCGGACGCATCAGCAATCCCAGTACGCTGGAGCTGATCTCAAGAAAGAAGACGAGGATGAATTGGATAGGCGGCTTACCATCGATCACAAAGCTTACTACGCGCCCCAGTGATTGCAACAGCACCATGAGCAGGGCCAGGTCGCCGAGAAGCGGCGTCTCGATCTTTCGCGCCGCAGTAAAAAATAGGACCGTTAAGCCGACCCAGAAGCCCATGTACACAGCCCTGAATTCGTTGTGCCCTCCCACCCCATTGAGCGTGTAGCCGTAGATGTAAGCGGCCTTGTCAACCGCAAAGAGTACGCCAAGCGCGATCAGAAGAAATATCAGGCCATTTCCCAGCAGCAGGATTCTTCTGATCCAGGTTGTTGTCGGTGAAGCCATACGCGTGCGGAGATTGTTCCTGGGGCCTGCTTCGCACAGGCATTCGAATGCCTATGCCGAAGCAGGACTGTTGTTCAAGATGCTTCGATCAAACGCAAATATCGCTAGTGAAGAGGCGGCAACTTGGCCCCGTTGATCGGCGGATCGACCGTATAGCCATAAGGGTTCGGACGCACGCCGAGGCGCTCTTCCCAGTGGTGCATCAAGCAACCCAGGCGGAGACCAAGCGCGATCAGCAGGAAGTTGATCGTATCCATATAGTATCGACTCTGCGTGAGCCCCCATACTCTGCCGTTTTCTCCGGCGATCCATGCCAGGATCCACGTGAAAGACCCGATGAGAGTAAAGAGCAGGCACAAGCGATGCAGGAATTGCGAGTTCAGCCATTTTCTTATCCAGGTACCTAAGGCGTTCATATTCGTCCCTCGTCAAAGATTTTGGAAACATGGATGCGGAAATCCACTCGAACACAGGTCCAACCGCAAGTTGTCACGCTGAATCGCGGCTAACTATAGCCCTTACCCCTCCACTTGACAAGATGAAATCCGCGATCGCAGCAGCAAATGCAAACACAAAAAACAGCGCTAAACCGTAACGAATTCGATCAATCCGTCACCACCGAAGAGCGCCGTTGTGCAATCTTTTGCCATTGCTCGAAGGCTCAACTCAATCTTCTGAAATGATCACCAGGTCTTCTGCTCTTTCGGCGTCATCGTCCCAGCGCTCAACCGCCGTAGGCTGCAACTGCCCAGACTTGTCCCGGCGGAAATGCAAAAAGGTGTAAGTCCGGTCTTCCCGGACCTGTGCCGTGTCCAGTTCGACAATAGGGATCCAGGTGCCGGTGTTGTAAAACCAGCGGCCGTCTTTGGTGCGCTGATCAGGATTGTGAGTGTGGCCCATGGTGATCAACTGATATGCCGCGTGCCTGTCGAAGATCTTCATCGCGGGACCGGACAAACTTGAAGGCTCGCTGAGCTGAAAGTAAGCCACCAGGCGTCCCAGGAGGTAAGAAGCTGCCAGGGACGCGAAGCTCTTGGCCAGGCTACTGCCCGGCCAACTCATTCCTGGCAACGATTGGATTTGGCCGGCAAGCTTTGGCAGTGAAGCAAAAAGATAGAGTACGCCAAGTATCAGAGGAATGCCGATCGCCGCCGCCATGACCGCAACCTGCCCAAACATGTAGCGGTAATAGCGTTTAGGGATGATCAGCAACATGAAAGGCACGTGGTACAGCAGCAGCTTGATCGCAGTAAAGAAGCGCTGTTTAACCATCAGTGGAAGAACATTCTGTGATGGCCGCACGTTATCGACGTAGGGATAGTCGAGTTCCAGCTGGTTCAGCAGGTACCGATTGAAGAACGAGCCAAAAGGAATATTCAATTCCCTGTTCAGGAGCGGCCGGCCCACGACGTTGGTGTATTTGTCATAGCGGTGGCCGTGCTCGATGTAAAACGTCCCATCGATCAGCATGGCATCGTCGACGAACCGCAGACCGCTGCAAATGTGCTGTGTCA
>DATBHX010000009.1:0-14683 GCA_036557225.1 Candidatus Angelobacter sp. | reverse complement strand
GCTCACATAAGCCTGTGCGGCAGCGCCAAAGATGTGGTAGAGCGGCGTTGCTCCGCCGGCGTTTACGATCGCAGAAAACCGCGTGTTGTTCGGGATGGCATCGCTGATCACGACTCGTGTGGTAGCAGCGCCATCGATCGTGATGGCGACGCCGGCTGCGTCTGCACTGCCGGAATTCGTAACGGAGAGAGTAAAGCTTGGATGATCACCCGGCCTCACGCTGGTTTGCGAAGAAGATTTGGTGATCGTGAGCGTTGCCGCTCCGGCCTGGGTTATGACGTGAACCACGTTGGAACCGGCCGTCGTGGAGGTCCCGGAAGATGCTGTGTATGAAGCACTTGCCTGGTTGTCAATGGAGGTACCGGGAGGGACACTTCCGCGCGATGCTGTGCTGACAAACACCAGCAGCAACATCCACAAAACGGACGTGGACTTAGCCATCCTCACGGCATCACTCCTGACAAGCGGAGAAAATCTCGAAGCCCGTCTCCGATGGGGAGGCGGGCGGAGACTTCACGGATGCGGGAGGCATGCATCCGCATGCCTCCCACACTCGCCTGTTACTGGATCTTCACCGCGAAGACGATCACAGCTGACTGTCCGGGAGTCAGAGTGCCGACTGTCGCGCTGATGGTTCCAGCGGTTCCGTTTGCCGGAGCAGTGATGGTGCCTACAGTGGTGCTTGCTGCCGGATTGTTGTTGTACACGGTGAAGGCCGGGGTCGCATCACTGACGACTACGTTCGTGATGTTCGCAGTACCGGCATTGGTCGCCGTGATCTGGTAAATCACGCATGCGCCGGGAACAGCTCCGGCGGTGATGTTGGTTTGGACAAAGGCGCCAGCCACGCCGCTGCAGGTGGCATCCAGAGACTGCGCTTTCACCAGCCTCAGTTCGCCTGCAATCACGGTGGTTTGGTCCTGCGCCGTAGCAAATGTAGCGTTGTAGCCCGCGCGCGCAGTTGTGGTATCGATCGCGCCTACCGCAGCTCCGGCCGGAGAGGTGACCTTGACGAACAAGACCACGCTCTGTCCCGGATTCAGCGTGAAGGTGGTGGCTGTGGAGACTGCCACGTCGGCAGCGTCGAGTACGCCGTTGGTGTTGGTGTCCTGGAACAGCACCGAACTCCAGCCGCTCTGGCTGTCAGAAGTGATCGGTGCGGTAAAGGTGATGGCTTCAGCAACGTTGCCGTTGTTGGTCAGGTTGTGCGTGTACACCACCGAGCCGCCCGGGAAGATCTGGTTCGATCCGTTGGGCGTCAGGGTTACGTTGTGAATCGTGTTCACGGTCACTTGATCGTGAATCTGGTCCAGGGCGCCTGACGTCGGCGATTTTGCCTGGAAGAACACGGCTTGTGCGCCGGCAGCAAAGTTGTTGGGAATGCTGATGACAGCACAGATCAGCTTTGCGGTTCCACCATTCACCACGCCGGTGTTGGTGACAACCGTTCCAAGGTTAGCGGCCGTACAATCCAAGCCATTGCTGAAGCGGAACGTTACCGACCAGCCGGCGGGAAGCGTATTGCTGCTGCCGAAGGTAGTCGTCGATGACGCCAAGAGGTCATAAGAATCCGCTACGCTGGCGCCGCTGGTGTTGTTGACAAACAGGGTAAAGGTTGTGGTCGTACCCGGATTGGTGGCGTTCGTCACCACGGGCGAAGCTTCAGGCCCGGAGCCCACACCGAGCACGCCAGGGCTGCCGATAGCAGCGTTGTTCGTGACGTCAACGGTATTGGTTGTGATGGCGACCAGGCGATCGATCATGCTGGCGTTGGCGCCGGCATTCAGAGCACCCACCGCCGTGGAGGTTGCTGTCGCAGTGGCGTTGAACGGACCGCCGGTTGCGCCAGCCGGAAGAGCAGCCTTCACAATGACCGTGTAGCTGGCGTCCGCAGCGAGCGGGCCAGTGTCTGGAACGCTGTCACCGTTCGTATCGATGAGCGGCGTAACTCCGTCACTCTTATAAAGGGTAAAGACCGTTCCTGCCGGGAATGTATTGGAAGGAATGGTGATGTTGAACGAATCCGTGCCGTTGCCGGTGTTGGTAACAACATCGGTGAAGGTCACGGTGGCGCCCTGTGGTGCAGCGTTGATGGTGTCGATTCCGTTGATGGTGCCGTCGTTATCGTTCGCCGCTACGCCGGTATCGCTGATGGTGACTGATGCGCTCTGGCGCACGGTGAAGTTAAAGGTATTGCTGGAGCCATTCACAGTCGTGCCCGAACCATCGTTGTAGGACTCAGTGGCGGTGTTCGAAAGAACACCGGGCGCTGTTCCTGGAGCGATATTGACCTGGAAGGTCAGCTGGCCGGAGACGCCCGCGCCAACCTGATCGACTATCGCCGTAACGGTATTCGCGGTCACGCTGTAGTCGATGTGCGGTGAGCCGGCAGCCGGCTGCACGTCGCCGGTCGCGTCGGTCAGCACGGTTGCGCCGGTCACGCTCCAGCGGCCGCTGCCAGCCACATAGGTCATGCCGGCCGGCAATGCATCGCCGATGTTGACGGTTGTGGCCGTGTTGTTGCCGTTGTTGGTGTAAGTCAATGTAACGGTATACGGACCGCTGCCCGCAGCACCCGAGTTCGAGCTCATCGACTTCGTAATGTTGATAACCGCATTCGATGTCGCCGTTGTCGTATCAGTATTGCTGGCCGCCTTGGTGTTGTCGAAGACCGAAGTAGCGCTCACGGAGAAGTTGTTGGTCTGCCCGGCGGTCGCGCTCGAGGGCACAGTGCCGGTGATCACGAACTTGAACGCATTCGCTGCGCCCGGCGCCACGGTAACCTGTGTGCCAGTCAGGTCGGTAAAGTTGTCCGGCACACCATCGCCGTTGGCATCAATATAGATATGGGTATTCGTCAGCGTGAATGCGCCTGACTGGGCCGGCGCCAGCGTCAGCGTAAAGCTGTCACTGCCGTTGCCGGTGTTCGTGAGTGTGTGGGGATAGAACACTGCCGCTCCGGGCGAGGCCGTTTTGGCTCCGTTCGCCGTCAGCGTGAGGCTGGCGACCTGTTGCACGACCGTGGTTACCACGTTCGAGGTTGCCGTCCTGGAAACGGACGAACTGTCTGTGTATGTGGCCGATGCTTGGTTCCCGATCGATGTTCCCGCCGCGGTCTGCGCCGAAGCCACCTGCGACCCGAAGGTCAATGCCAAGAGGCATACGCATGTGACGAACAGAATAAATCGGGCAAAGCACACTCCTCCCCCACTTGAATGTCTTTGCATACTTCTCCCTCTCCTTATTTCTGGGTCTTGCTTCATTTTTGGATTTGTTACTTCTCTGACTTAACTTTCATTCTTGCTTTCACACTTTTGCTGGCTCCCCCCTGAATGTCTCCGAGTTTCCAGCGCAGCGACCGGTATTCCGAAAACGGGACCAGCTGCTCGACCATCTTTCCGTCTGCTCCGCGGACACTTCGTTTCAGAGGAACAGGCGAATAGTTGTGGTCATCCGTGCTGGCCATTACTTGCGCCGGCTCGGCTGTATCGGGGACATATTCCATTCCAGGAGGGACGGGGAGGGTGGCAACTACATTGGAGACCGAGGTCTTGGCGGTATTCCTATACTCTGCGACGTACTCAATGATCTCGCCGGGCTTGGCTTTGTCTGCCGACTGCTTCTGCTCCGCGCCGTTTACGACGACGATCTTGCTGGCTTTCAGTTCAACCTTTACTTCCGCCAGCAATGACATCGAAAGAGCAATCACCAGCAGGGACACCCAAGCGGATCTCGTGAATCGAATTCTCTGCATCTAATTTTCCTTTTCCCGGACACGAATCCATTGAGAGCCATTGGATTTACGGGAATTTTCAATACATGGCAGAGTAGCTGAGGTGTTTCTCTATGAACCACAGATATTTAGTAACAATGTACTAATTCGTAACGTTACCTTGGTTTGTGACCCGCAGAATCGAGGAGCCGCCATGCTGCCAGAAGCCGGCGCCTTCTGTACAATACGTGGTTCTCTTATGCGCTATGGATTCGTGATCGACCAGGATCGATGTATCGGCTGTCACGCCTGCACGGTGGCGTGCAAGGAGGAACACCAGGTCCCCATCGGAGTTTTTCGCACATGGGTGAAATACGTGGAGACCGGCGCGTTCCCCGAAACCATGCGCCACTTCGGCGTGATGCGATGTAACCACTGCGACGACGCTCCCTGCATCGAGATTTGCCCCACCCACTCCCTCTTCCGCCGTTCTGATGGAATCGTAGACTTCGACAATCGCCGCTGTATCGGTTGCAAAGGCTGCATGCAGGCTTGCCCCTACGACGCGCTCTATATCGATCCCAACAACAACACGGCCGCCAAGTGCAACTTCTGTGCGCACCGCGTTGAGCAGAACCTGGAGCCGGCGTGTGTGATTGTCTGCCCCACCCAGGCGATTTTGGCCGGCGATCTGGACGATAGCAACAGCAAGCCTGGCGCGGTTATCGCGAACCGTGAGACCTCTGTACGCAAGCCCGAGAAGGAAACGCAGCCCAAACTGCACTACGTCGGCATTCACGACGATCTGCTGCAGCCGACGCGGCTTCTCAAGCAGAACACCCTGCTCTTTGCGGATCGGCGTGATACTCCGATGACACTCAGCACGTTCGACCCGCGGAAGACGCGTGAAGTGTATGACGTGCCTCATCCCGCGCCCTGGGGATGGAAGATCGCGGCTTACCTGTGGACGAAGTCGATTGCCGCCGGCGTCTTGCTTGTAGCTGCGTTCTTGATTGCATTTTTTGGTGTGCGAGGCACGCTGGTCAATGTGGTCAACCCCACCATCGCGCTGAGCGCAGTGGCGGCAACTCTGGCCCTGCTCATCTTTGATCTCAAACGGCCCGATCGCTTTTACTACATGCTGATCACGCCCAATTTCCGCTCCTGGCTCGTTCTTGGCGGCAATATTCTGGTGGTGTACGGAGTGCTCGCCGCAGTGTGGCTCTTCTTTGGCCTATCGGGACCTGACGTTCCCGCTGTGATCGTGTGGCCCACCGTTATGCTGGCAGTCGCCACTGCCGCGTACTCAGCCTTTCTCTTCGCTCAAGCCAAGGGACGCGATTTCTGGCGCCATAAATGGTTCAATGCCTGGCAACTGTTGGTGCAAGCGCTCATCGCCGGATCAGGTATGCAGTGGATCGCGACCATGCTGCAGCAGCCGGCGGCATCAGACCAGGCTCGCCACGTCGCAACGGTATTAAAGATGTCCCTGGTTCTGTGGGTGATTAACCTGGCAATCGAACTCGTTCTACCGCAGCGGACTGCAGAAGAGCGCATAGCCAGACAATCTCTGATTCGCGGCCCACTCAGCCGTCATTTCCTGCCGTTCGTTATTCTCGGTGTGCTGTGCCCGCTGGGGATTTTGCTGGCCTTCGGCAATTCGCCCGCGCTTGTGACCGTGGCGACAATCCTGGCTTTGTTCGGCTTATTCTGGTTTGAATACGTGTGGGTGCGGGCTGCGCAGTCCGTTCCGCTGAGTTGAGGCCATCATGAAGGACCAACACCCGCTGAATCCGGCTGCGCAGGAATTGGAAGCCCCCGCTTCCGGGCTTGCCAGCTACCCGCCGTCGAGCCGCTGGGATGATTGGACGGAATTCGATCCGGCGCAGTGGCCGAAGCGCGTCAAGAAGAACTACTCGCTCATTCCAACCATCTGCTTCAACTGCGAAGCTGCTTGCGGACTTTTGGCCTATGTCGACAAGGACAAGATGCGCATCCAGAAATTTGAAGGAAATCCTGCGCATCCGGGCAGCCGCGGCCGCAACTGTGCCAAAGGGCCTGCCACCATCAACCAGGTCAATGATCCGGAACGCATCCTTTATCCTTTGCGGCGGGTGGGCAAACGTGGTGAAGGCAAATGGCAGCGGGTGAGCTGGGACGAGGTTCTTGACGACCTTGGCAGCCGTATTCGGAAAGCATTGCAGGAAGGCCGTAAGAACGAATTGATGTACCACGTGGGCCGGCCGGGACACGAGCTGATTTACAACCAGCGAGTGCTGCACGCCTGGGGCATCGACGGGCACAACAGTCATACCAACGTTTGTTCCGCCGGAGCGCGCGCCGGATACGCATTCTGGCACGGAATGGACCGGCCATCGCCGGACTACGCCAACGCGCGTTTCATTTTGCTATTGAGCTCGCATCTGGAAGCGGGCCACTACTTTAATCCGCATGCCCAGAGGATCATTGACGGCAAATCCCGCGGCGCGAAGGTGTGCGTCGTGGACACGCGGCTTTCCAATAGCGCCTCCAAAGCCGACTACTGGCTCTCGCCGTGGCCGGGAACTGAATCCGCGATGTTGTTGGCTATGTGCCGCATCCTGCTGGAAGAGAACCTTTTTGATCGTGATTTTGTTCGCCGGTGGGTGAACTGGGAAGAGTACTTGCGCTCTGAATTTCCCTCTGAACCTCAGACGTTCGATCACTTCATCGAAGTCCTGAAACGAATCTATGCGCAGTTCACGCCTGAGTTCGCGGAAAAGGAGTCAGGCGTCTCTGCTGGCCAGATTATCTCAGTCGCGCACGAAGTCGGCCGCGCGGGTTCCGCCGTGGCCACGCATGTCTGGCGCAACGCGGCGGCCGGAAATCTGGGAGGATGGCAGGTCGCCCGTGCTTTAGAGTTTCTCACCGTGCTGGTAGGCGCTGTAGGAACAGTCGGGGGCGTCGCGCCCAACGCGTTTAACAAGTACATTCCCGCTCCGCCGCTGATGCCGCCGGCGCCAAAAGCGTGGAATCCGATGATGTGGGCCAAAGAATTTCCGCTGGCCTTCTTTGAGATGAGCTTCCTGCTTCCTCATTTTCTCAAAGAACAGCGCGGCAAGCTGGCGATGTACTTTACGCGCGTCTACAACCCGGTCTGGACCAATCCGGACGGCATGAGCTGGATTGAGGCGCTCAGTGATGAGAGCAAGGTTGAATGCCATGCCTGCCTCTCACCCACGTGGAGTGAGACCGCCTGGTTCGCCGACTACGTGCTGCCGATGGGCCACGCCTCAGAACGACACGACCTGATGAGCCAGGAGACACACGCAGCGAAATGGATTGGATTTCGCCAGCCGGTCATGCGTGTTGCTTTGGAGAAGCAAGGAAAGAAATTCAACTCAACGTACGAGGCCCATCGCGAAGCCGGACTGGGCGAGGTGTGGGAGGAAGATGAGTTCTGGATCGAGCTGTCATGGCGTATCGATCCCGATGGTTCCATGGGGATCAGGAAGTATTTCGAATCTCCTTACCGCGCAGGCCAAAAGCTGACCATCGACGAATACTATCGCTGGATTTTTGAGAACAGCGTGCCGGGCCTTTCGGAAGCTGCAACGAAGGAAGGCCTGTCGCCACTCGACTACATGCGTAAGTACGGCGCATTTCTGGTTCAGGAGAGCTCGTATGCCGGCCACGAGCAACCGATCGCAGCAAAGGATCTTGAGGCAGCAACGGTCGATCCGCAAACGCATGTGTTGAGCGCGAAAGGCTCGCCGGTCGGTGTGCAGGTTGAAGACAGAGCCCGTGTTGGGTTCCCTACACCCTCGCGCAAACTCGAGTTCTACTCCGCGACGCTCAAGGAGTGGGGTTGGCCCGAGTACGCCATTCCTGGCTATATCAAGAGCCACGTGCATCGGGACAATATCGACATAAATAAAGGAGAGATGCTTCTCCTCCCGACCTTCCGGTTGCCGACGCTCATTCACAGCCGCTCCGGCAACGCGAAGTGGCTCTACGAGATCTCACATAAGAACCCAGTATGGTTGCATGCCAGCGATGCCGCGCGGATGGGAATCAGCACCGGCGATCTTGTGCGGATCACGTCAAGTATTGGCTACTTCGTCGATCGCGTCTGGGTGACGGAAGGAATTCGTCCGGGGATCGTGGCGTGTTCCCACCATTTGGGCAGGTGGCGATTGCAGGAAGATTCAGGAGGCGAGCGCTGGTCCACCGCAGTCGTCAAGCTGGAACAGATCAAGCCCGGGGAGTGGATGATGCGCCAGGTACATGGCGTGCGTCCGTTCGCCAGTGATGATCCCGATTCTGCGCGAATTCACTGGGAGGATGCGGGTGTTCATCAGAACCTGGTCTTCCCTGTCCAGCCTGATCCGGTCAGCGGACAGCACTGCTGGCATCAGAAGGTAACGGTCACGCGCGCAGCCGAAGGCGATCGTTACGGCGATATCTTTGTCGACACCAACCAGGCGCACCTTGAATATCAGCGTTGGCTAAAGCTAGCCCGCCCTGTCCCGGCAGGCGGGAAGCTGCGACGTCCGTTGTGGCTGCCCCGGCCGTACCGTCCTGATACGGAAGCGTTTCATATTGATGAAGAAGAGTGAGGGTACGGCAGTCTTAAAGTCCCTGGCCGAAAAGACGCACAACCGAATGCCATGGGCCGAAAAGACAGGGTCTTTGCCGGGGGATAACTTCTGCCATGGGCTCTGGCAATTTAAACTGGTTGTGTGCCAAAGAAAAAGCCAGCCCACTCGCCCATATTGAAAGGCTGGATTGCGATTGCCCGATTCCTGGGGACCACTCCGGGCTCGGCCCAGACCTGGACGAAACAGGGAATGCCGGTAAGACGCGAAGGCCGGCTTACCGTTGCCGATCCTGCCGCGCTCCAGGCGTGGATAGGAGAGCAATCGCATATGCCGAAGCCGGCGCATATCCTGACGAACGATGCTGATATTACTGCGGCGCTTAAGGATTCGCTCGCAATAACCAGGCGGAAGAAGTAAACCATGTGTGGACGCTACCGGCTGACGGCGAAGGAACGTTGGTTAAGTGAGTATTTCAATATTCCTGCAGAAGACATTGAGTGGGCAGCAAGATGGAACATAGCGCCAACAGATGAGGTCGCCACCATTCGTCAGGACCGCAAGGAACCAAAGCGCATATTTGCCAAGATGCGCTGGGGCTTGATTCCTTATTGGTCCAAGGACAAATCAATTGGCGCCAGAGCGATCAATGCCATGTCTGAGACGGCTGCGGAAAAACCAGTTTTCCGTGAGTCGATAAAGACGCGCCGGTGCCTTGTACCAGCCAATGGTTTTTATGAATGGAAGAAGCTGGGCCCGAAGTCAAAGCAGGCATACCACATTGGACTGGCTGGTGACGGCCTGTTTGCCTTTGCAGGACTGTGGGACAGATGGAAAGACCCCAGCGGTCCCATGATTGAGTCATGCACGATCCTGACGACCGAGGCCAATTCGCTGCTCAAGGACATTCATGACAGGATGCCAGTGATTGTGTCACCTGAAGATTACGACCGGTGGCTCGATCCCGGCCTGACCGACCCAGCCCGAATTGCTGATTTGCTCCGGCCTTTCGACGCCCGCCTGATGCGGAAATACGCGGTCAGCTCCACGGTCAATAAAGTTGAAAATGATAGCCCTGAATGCGCGAAGGAGATTGACCAATCAACCAAGGCAGTGCAGTCGGGGCTATTCGAAACGACCGAGCCAGGAAAATAGACGCGTCACAGCGAGCAAGCGCGTCAGGTCGATATTGCGCCTGGCGAGCAACGATCTAGGGCGTAAAAGACGGACGGACCTTCAGCGTAATCGGTACCGTATGCACAGTCCCTGTTCCGTTGTTTCCGGTTGCAGTCAAGGTCAGGGTGTATGTGCCTGCGGGCGTGGCCACGATAGTATTGGCAGTCTTGCCGCCACCGCAGGTAACCATGCTCGCAACCATCGCGGTAGCACACAGCGCCAGGAGCGCGCCGAGCACCCCCCGTCTGCGCGCCGTCACAAAAGCCAGTCCAACCGCGAAGGCAAGAGACCACCATAGGGCTCGGCGTGGACCACGCAACAATGCGGTCGGCGGCGTCTCCGTGGTGGCTACCGTGACTTGAAACATCTCGCTCGAGTCGCTACCCCCAACAGAAGCAGCGGCAAGGGTGATGGTGGGTTGCACAGTACAGGTAGCTCCCTGAGGCGCGCCACTGCATTTCAGTGCGATGGTGTTGGGGCCCCCGGTGGCCACCAAAGAATACATAACCGTTCCGCCGGCAGCCGTTGACGTGGCTATCGGAATGTTGTTCTGCGCCAGGATGGCAAAGTCCCCGGGAGCAACGTCCACACCAAATCCCAGCAGCGGGATGGTATGCGGATTTCCCGGCGCGTCATCCTGCACTACGATTTGCCCCGTGCGTACGCCAGGGCCGGTAGGTGTGAATACGATCACAAACGGGCCCAGAGTACCGTTGGGAGGAATGGTTGCTGGCACGGGGATCGGAAACAAAGAAGTGAAGGCAAATTCCGAACCTGAAATCGTCACGCCGGAAACGTTCATCGGCGCCGTACCGAAATTGACGATCGTCAAACTTCTGCTCTTCAACAACCCGTTCACCATGGTAGTGTCGTCGTCCAGGCCGAAGCCGCTAAACATGAAAACGGGAGCGTTGGCTTGCAGGGAAAAAGTCAGAGTAGACAATAGAAGTATGGCTAAACTAAGTTTGCGTATAGAAAATCGCATGTGACCCACCTCATCGAAGCAAAGGCGCCGGACACCAGTCTAGACCTAAGGTACGTTCAAAAAAGAGGGTTTGGCAGCCCAAACCATTTCCAACTGCAACCAAATTATACAACCAGTGTGCCGATTTCCTGCTCTTTCCTTCAGCAGATTCCGCGCAGACTTGCTGCCCGTTAGCCGCTAATCCGCTCTGAGCCTACCCACAGTTGAGCCAGATCTCCGAGGTTATGTTTGTATGTACGCGTTACCAAGTATTCCTTCCCACCTTTTACACGCAACCTGTACTCTCCGGTCTGTAAGGGTTGGATCTCCTCCACGGCCGAGATATTCACGACGACCGAGCGGGCGATGCGGACAAAACCGTAGGGTTTAAGCTTCTCCGCCATGGACGAAAGGGATTCCCGCACCAAGATTGGATTCGTTCGGTGCCTCAGGCAAATGTAGTTGCCTTCAGCTTGCACGGCCACAATGTCGGCGACATCCAGGAATAGGGTTTTACCTTTGGCTTTAATGGCAATTCTTGGCGCCTGTTGCTTTGCTATCGCCTCCAACTGGCGCAGGATTCGCACAAGGCTTGCAGCATCAGTATGGATTGGCGCCGGCAAGGATGGACCTGCAAGCGCGCAGGACTCGTCCGCTGTTGATTCAAGAATGGGCTCTTTCGCTTGAATCTCGCGGGCACTCATGACTGAACTCCTTCGCATCCCGTCTTTCGTTTTCATCCGGCCGGCCAAAGCGACACTGAAGTTGCACTCGACAGACCGGGCCCCCGACACGCGAGGTCTTCGCGTGGTGGAGCGGAACGTCTTACATGACCGGAGCTGGCGTCCCGTCTGACCAACTGCTCACGGGAACGATAAACACATCGATTGGTTGAACGCCTTTGAATTGTGGAATCAGCATTACCGGCGACTTCGGCAGATCAGCGCCCCAGGCCTTGCCGTCCAGTGGAGGCGCGTAAAACATCAAGTGGGCCAGATTGTGATCGCCTTTGTCGGTGAGATAAGCCCTCTTCGACATCATGTAACTCATGGCGCCTGGCTCGAGCGGCGGTAGCTCACCTTTTTCAAATGCTGCCTTGTTGTCCGCGATGATCTCAGCCTTTGTTCGCCCTGCCAACGCCATCTTTGTTCTTTGCAGGGTGGTCGGCAAAACCGACCGGGCGGCAGGCGGATTGAAACAGATTGGGCCGCGAAGTTTAGGATTCCAAAATCCCGGATCGTCAGAAGGGGACATCCATGCTCGCTCGACAAGACACACAAAACCATTCTTGCCTTCGACAGCAGCTTCATAGCCATGACGCCCGAGGACCAGAATTCTTGCATCACCCGATATGGCATCCGGCGCTGCACTTCGAGCCAGGGCAATCTCGGCATTTCGGTCTGCCATAAGGTACTGGTCGAGAGGCGCCATGCTCGGATACGGTGTTTGGGGCGCCTGTCCGTGCCCTTGCTTCATTCCAATCACCCCAAGTATGAAAACGACATTTAGCGAAGCGATCACTGCCAATCTTTCTCGGTTCATACGTTCCTCATGCGACAAAATCAATGTTTTTGCTTGCCAACATACCTCTTCGGCAACAAACGCCGTCCGCCTCTACGCGATTGGCGAGGTGCGCGAAGAGACCTCAGCCAGCCAACGATATTTTTGATTCCCGCATTCCACACCTTCGGGTCTTGAGCGTTCTTTGCCAACACTTGGTAACCTTCGACCAGGGCGATCAGAAAGCCGGCAGTCTCAACCGGAACCAAATCGCGCCGGACTGTTCCCTGAGACTGTCCTCTCCGTAGAGCAGAGGCAATTCCCTCTTGCCAGGCATGGAAGATGGTCTCTAACCGCTTGCGGAATTGTTCGTCGAGATGAGACATCTCCTGCGTCAGATTGACCAGGGGACAACCGCCTTTCACATCTTCATGCCCAGTTGGTATGGACCGTACAATGCCGATCAAAGCGTCGACAGGGTTTTTATCCTTGCTCCGTTCGAGAGGAAGCAACCACCTGTCGCGGGGGAGTTTGGCGACAACCTCTTCGACGATGGCATGTCCGAGGTCTTCCTTGCTCTCGAAGTGGTAGTAGAGTGCTCCCTTGGTGACGTTGGTGGCAGCCAGAATCGTATCGATGCTCGCACCCTGAAATCCCGATCTGTGCACCTCCCGAAAACCCGCTTGCAGCAACCGTTCCCGCGTGCGCTCTGGATCACGCAGTCGCCGCTTTTTGTCTCGGGCCTTAAACATACCAACTAGTATGTATGTTGGCCTTCTGAAAATCAATCACAAATTCTAGCCGTTGGATATAGAGTTCTCGAAAATTCTGTAGCCTCTGGCCGGTGTGTCTATGGAAAGCTGGAGAAACAATCGCTCTAGCCGTTCAGGGATGATCTGAAGAGGCTGTTAGCCCGGCACTTGTTTTCGACCTCTGAAATGCCGGCCCTGTTCTGTCACGTAATCGTTGTGGACGTGGAACACCACATGCTTCCTCAGTTGTCGCTCAGCGGGAATTTGTGAAGTTGTGAGCCAATTCTGCTCTCAATCGCACGCTTCCACTGTCCGAGCCCGAGTGTGGAGGTAAATGGCCTGCCGTCTCGGCAATACAACTTTTATCGGAGGAAAGAAGACATGAGCATTTTTAACCAGTCGCGGAATTTCTGGATGCTGTGCATTACAACGATTGTTTTGGGTTGCGTCAGCAATGCGGCAGCTCAAGTGAGCTACAAAGTGACCGATCTGGGTACGAACAAAAACAACGACAACTTTAGCATGGCCATGGGCCTCAATAATCACGGTTGGACGGAGAACATGGATGGGTTCGTGAACCCCCCCGAGAATAATCTGTTTACGACAGTTGCAAGAGGCCGCGCGGTGATCAACCGCGACGGAGTCAACATGGATCTGGGCACGCTTGGAAAACCCGACTCCGGCAACAGCTGGATCAACTGGGGCGGGATCAACGACCGCGGGGAAGCCGTGGGTATGTCCGAAACATCAGTCCCAGATCCGAACGGCGAGGACATCTGCGGCTTCGGCACATTCCTTACGTGCGTCCCGTTTCTTTGGCGAGACGGCCACATGGTCGCTCTCCCCACAGTAGGCGGCAATAACGGGCAGGCCAGCGCCATCAATAACCGCGGAGAAGTCGTAGGCTTTGCGGAAACAGCCAACGCTGACCCCACATGCCCGCCTACGCCTGTCGACTTGCCGGTATTGTGGGAAAAAGGCCAGGCCAACGCTCTTCCTTTGATAGGTACCGACGTCGACGGGATCGCATTCGGGATCAACGATCGAGGCCAGGCCGTGGGCTACTCGGGAGACTGCTTCAATGCGAAGCACGCCGTAGTGTGGAAAAACGGCACGGCCCTCCCGCTTCAAGATCTGGGAGTTGAGCGCTCCAATTTTGGCTTCGCCATTAACAACCTGGGCCAGATTGTTGGGCAAGTCCGCACCGCTGACGGCTCCACCCGCGTCGCCTCTCTTTGGCAGCCGGACGGCACACTCACAGTCCTCGGCATCCTGCCGGGAGAGGCAGCCTCCAGCGCCACCGGCATCAACAGCAAAGGCCAAGTGGTGGGAAGCACCTTTGACTCGGGCTTCAATTGGTCCGGCGGCTTTATTTGGCAGAACCATGTGCTGACCGACCTTAACACGCTCATTCCCGAAGATTCCGGCCTTCTCATCATCAACGCCAGCAATATCAATGAGCGCGGACAAATCTCGGGTATGGCAACGGTGGTCACCGGGCCCCATGCGGGCGACATCCACTCAATTCTCCTAACCCCAGTGAACGCAAGCATCGGCAGGTCGATGGCAGATTTCGCACGTACACACCCGCATTCCAATCTGTCCGGGAATGCGTGCAATCACTTGCGGAGTTTCGGACCCGGCCGGTTCGATCAATAAACGCCAGAAATATTTTGGTAGCTTCCGCACCATGCGCTCCGGCCATTGGCTGCGCGAAGGCGCTTGCCGGAGCTTCGCGGGACAATCTGGGTCACACGAATGAGGTGACCCAGATTGTTACTTAAAAGTCGCATCTTGGGTTCAATGGTTAAACGCCTTCAGCAGCTCTGAAATCGTAATCTTGAATCCTTTGCGAGGGTCTCAAGCATCGGCATACTTGGACAGACCGTGGCGTTCTCCCATTGCAGAAATGTTGTCCCGCGTGGTCGATGCCGAATCGATACGCCATCTTGCCCTGGCTGGGCTAGAGGGAAAATTCAGAAAATAAGAAGGAGTTGGTAGC
>DATBHX010000008.1:0-10178 GCA_036557225.1 Candidatus Angelobacter sp. | reverse complement strand
TTCCGCTATTTGCAATCGTTAGCTGTTTCCTCTTTAATACCTGTGCTGGCCAGAGTAGGTGGATTATGCGCGCGCGTGCCCTTACTACTGCTTTTTTAGGGATCATCTTCCTTCTTTTATGTTGCAGCTCACTTGGTCATTGCCAAAACTTCCAGGTTGCGATCGGAGACTTGAATGGCGACGGCCAACCTGACGTAGTCGTTGCCAATCCATCGCTGAACAACATCGGCGTTTTCTTGAATACCGGCAACGGCATTTTAGGGTCCGGAACTTTTCTCGCTGTCCCCAGCGGTCTGAATTCGATCTCCCTCGCCGACATCAACGGGGACGGTCATCTCGACGTCATTCTCACCGGCCTTCAGGTCATGCTGGGCGATGGCAAGGGCAATTTTGCAGCTCCAGTGAATATCCCGACCGGCGGCATTACTCCGCTTACCAATCCAGTGATTGCCGACTTCGACGGTGACGGCCACCTCGATATTGCCTTCGGGACCGGTTCAGCACAGGTCGCCATCATTTTTGGCGACGGTCACGGTGGCTTTTCCGCTCCCCGCGTTATTCCAGTTGCCAATGACAGCACGGGTGCGGACGAACTCATTCTCATCGACGCCAACAAAGACGGCAAACCAGACCTGATTCTGAACACCGCCAAGGTCACAGGCGGCATTCTTCACGAGTCCTTCCTGCTGCTCAATGACGGCTCTGCCAATTTCAGCGTCTCTCGTCTCAGCAGCGCCGGCTTCAGCGGCGATATTGCGGGATTTGTCACCGCCGTCGCTGATTTCGATAATGACGGCTTTCCGGATTTCCTCTTTGCCCCGGGATCAGACAATCTCATCATGTTCGGTGATGGCCATGGCGGAGCTTTGTCCACCACTCCTGTAAGTTCATTATTGGGTCCTCCACAGGGCTTCGCCGTTGATGTAGATGGCAATCACACCGTCGATCTCGTCTCTCCTGGAGGCGCCTATTCTCACGGCAACGGTCACGGCGGCTTTGGTGATCCCATCTCGCTCGCAATTCCTCAAGGCTCCGGCTCTGTGATTGCGGTCGCTGATATGAATGGCGACAGCAAGCCGGACTTCATTGTGCAATCCGGGACCAATGTTTCCGTGGCGTTGAACACCCTTACAGCTCCAGCCAGCTTTTCATCCTCCACCGCGTTTCTCATGACACCATCAGCCACCACCACCAGCGTCGGCCTGTCCGTCACTTTGTCGGCTTCGGTGCAATCCTACGGCGGCGTACCCGTCGGCAGCGTCACGTTCTTTGATGGAGGGCAATCCCTGGGCAGCGCCGCGGTCGATATCTATGGCATTGCTGCATTCAAAACCTCGTTTGCCGCAGGTGGAGTGCACAATCTGACCGCCAATTTCACCGGCACGCTCGATCCCGCCACCAATACTCTTTTTCTCAACAGCAATGGTCCGGGTTCCAGTTCCATCTCTGTGAATACTTCGCAACCCACGGCTGCAACGCCCGCCGTCACCCTGACTGCATTTCCCAATCCGGCGCGCGTACGCAATGCCGTGACTCTCAAAGCCACGGTAACCGGCTCATCCGGTACACCTACCGGATTGGTGGTCTTTACCGCGGACGGAAACGTACTTGGTATTTCTCCGTTGCCGGCTTCGCTCACCGTCACGTTTCCCGCAGTTGGACTTCACAATGTGGTCGCCACATATGGCGGCGATGCAACATTTCCCCAAGCCTCTTCCACCACGCTGGTGGAAGATGTCCGGACCTCGGTCGCTGGCGATTTCACCATCAGTCCTTCACCGCAAAGCGCCACCATCAAGGCCGGCCAGTCTGCCGCCTTCAACATCACCATCAACCCGGTTGGCGATCTCTCTTCTACCGTGGGCTTTTCCTGCAGCGGATTACCCGCCGCCTCTACGTGCAGCTTTTCTCCCGTCAGCCTCACGCCCGGCATCAATCCAGTCTCCACCACACTTACTGTTACAACAACAGCACCCTCAAGCGCGGTCCCTGTCATCTGGCGCTCGCCTCACCCTCTCTTTTGGCTTTTCGCATTCGCCAGCTGTCTCAGTCTGATCTATCTGGCTCTGGTGTTCCGAAAAGAAGCGTTCCAGAAAGAAGCCTTCGGGAATGAACCACTGCGAAAAGCAGCGCGCCGTCTGGTCCTCGCGTGGTCTGCCATTGCCGTTATCTTCCTTCTTGGCAGCTGCGGCGGTGGTAACACCACGGTGACCGGTGGGACGAACGGCACTCCCGTTGGGACCAGTTCGATTACAGTCACCGCGACCTCCGCCACCAGCCATACCACGGCTCTCAGCATTACCGTTACGCAGTAACAAGCCACGGGATCTCGACGAAGCCTGGTGGACGGTTCGTCCAATTCGGGCAAAGCACGCCGATGGCGAAATAACTAATGCCAACAAAATGACATGTCATCCCGAATCCCGAAGCGTTAGCCTTTGGCGAACGCGAGTGGTGAGGGACCTGCTCCGCTGCATCTGAGGTGGGACGAAACAGCCGAAAAACGTGCCTCCTTCTTTCGCAGACAGCAATCCACCCAAGGCTAATTGCCAATTGCTAATTGCTAGTTGCTCGCTGTACCCTCGTTCGCATGAAAATCCTTCTGCGCCTGTGTCTCTGCTTCACAGCTCTGTTTGCCTCCGCCCAACATCTGGTCAAGCAGGAAGTTTTTGACGCTATCGCCACTGAATATTCCGGCGAGGCCGCGCAGGAGAACACCCGCCGCATCGTCGAATACCACCGCATCCAGGGCAGCCCGATGATGGGCTCAGTCGCGGAGCAGGTGGTGCTTCCGCGCCTCAAAGCTGCAGATCCGGGGGCTGGTTTGCTTGAAGTAAAGATCGAACAGTTCCCTTCCGACGGCAAGACGCGTTACGGAACTTACATCTCGCCCATGGGGTGGGACATGCGCAGCGGTGAATTATGGATTGAAAACGTTGCCGGCGCCAAAGCTTTCAAGCCCATCCGCCTCTGCCGCTATGCCGACGTCCCCATGTGCGTTTCCACCTACTCCAAAGGCGGCGATTGGTCTGGTGAGTTGGTCGATGTCGGCAGCGGGACCAGCGATGCCAACTACAAGAACGTCGATGTTCGCGGCAAGGTTGCGCTGGCCTCAGGCTACGCTGCCAACGTCGTTCGCGAAGCCGTCCTGAAGCAGGGCGCCGTCGGCGTGGTCATCTATCCTGCAGCCGAAGACCGTCCCGATCACCCAGACATGGTCCGTTACAACGGCATCTGGCCCCGCGCGGAAGAACTCGAAAAGACCAGCGGGGGCTTTCAGATCTCGCGCAATCAATATGACATGCTCAAAGACCTCATGCGTCAGGGTGCGGTTCGCGTTCACGGCAAGATTGACGCCACGCTCGGTCCTGGCAAACTCACTCTGGTCCACGCCTACATTCGCGGCGCGGAAAATCCCGAGCGCGAAATCCTGATCACCGGCCATCTCGACCATCCCAAGTGGAGCGCCAATGACAATGCTTCCGGCTCCGGTGCCATGATGGAAGCCGCGCGGACGCTCCAGACTCTCATCGCCGCAAAGAAACTCACGCCCCCCAGGCTCACCATCCACTTCATGTGGGTGCCGGAATATTTCGGTACGCTGGCCTACGTGAGCAATCACAAAGAGCTGAAATTCTGTGGGAATTTTTATCAGCCTGAACCAAACGGCCCGCAATGCATCCTGGCCAACATCAATATGGACATGGTGGGTGAAGACACGGTCAAGACCAATTCGCGTTTCTATTTCACGCGTGTCCCGGATTCCGTCCCGTTCTTTCTGAACGCCCTCATGAACGATGTTCTCGAGCAGACCCGTGAAGCCAACCTCTTCGCCGGCACCGGCACGCGCAATTATTGGCTGCCGGAAGCGATCCCTTACGCCCAGGGTAGCGATCATGACGTCTTTCTCGGCCTCGGCATTCCCTCCACCATGCTTGGCCACGATCCTGACTGGACCCATCACACCAGCGATGACAAGATCGACAAGACTGATGCCAGCGAGTTTCGCCGTGTGGGTGCCTTTGCCACGGCAGCTGCATGGTTCATGGCCACGGCAGATTCTCCGTCGTGGAAGAAATTGCGGACCGCCGCCTACGCCGACCGCGTTCAGGAACTCGCGCGCCGTCTCGCTCAGGACGCGACTGTCGTTCGCGACTCGCCTTCAAAGGGAACTTTAAGAAACCGCGAAGAGTTTGAAGATCAATCGGATTATCTGGAATCGATGTCGAAAACCGGCGATGCTCAGGCGCGAAGCCACAACAACACACAGCAGAATGTTTCCGGGCCGCAGCAAAACCCGCGACGGCTCACGCTATTGCCGCTTGATGCCTCCGCCTTCGAAGGCGTCAGCGCAGAAGACCAGAAGTGGCTCGCCGCGCAGGAAGCCCGCTTCGCCAGCGACTCCGAAGGCCTGGCCACCAAGCCCAACTTCGCTCTGATCAGCTTTGAAGCCGTGAACTTCATGGATGGCCACACCAGCACGTCAGTCATCGCTGACATGCTCTCAGCCGAATACCTGCTCGATATCGATCAGGCCTGGGTGGACCGATGGGTCAGCATTCTGGCAAAGCAGAAGCTGGTGGCGGAGTAGCAAATAGCAATTGGCAACTAGCAAATGCGGATTTACTCGCAGTTACACTCTGTAAAAATCAGGTCATCGGCGTTTGGCAGTGGTTTGATTTGGCTAATTGCTAATTGCTATTTGCTAACTGCTGCTTTACTCCTGCCGCAGCGCGATCACCGGGTCCACATTCATCGCTCTTCTCATCGGGACATACGCCGCCAGCAGCGTTACCGCAATCAGCGCTACGGCTACCATCAGAAACGCCGGCGGATCCCCGGCTTTTAACCCAAACAGGAACTTGCCCACCAGCCGTGTGACGCCATACGCTGCTGCCAAACCCAGCACTGTTCCCACAAGCGCCAGCTTCATCCCCTGTCCCATGACGAGTTGCATGATCTTTCCCCGGTTCGCGCCCAGCGCCATGCGTATGCCGATCTCCTGTGTGCGCTGCTCGACCGTATACGCCATCAGGCCATATATCCCTACGGCAGCCAGCAACAATGCGATGGAAGCAAACACGGTAAGCAGCAGCGTGGCAAAGTTCTGCCGCGTATTAGATTCAACAATCAACTGCTCCATGCTCATGATGTGGGACGGCGACAGCGTTGTATCCAGAGTCTCAAACTCGCGCCGCACCGCCGCGGCCACCGACTGCGGATCGCCACTCGTGCGTACCGCCCAGCTCAGTGGAATCAGGCTTCCCGCAAGGCGCGTCAACCCGTCGGTAATCTGGCTCTGCGGAATGTACATCACGGGAATCTTTCCTTCCGCCAGGCTCGACTCCGTCACGCTGCCCACCACGCCGACGATCTGCCGCGGCGGCTCGTCAAAGTCCGCTCCCAGTCCTTTTCCAATCAGTATCTGCTGGCCCACAGCATCGTTGTTCGGCCAGTACTTTTTGGCGAATGCCTCATTGATGATCACCACACGGTCGGTCTTGCCGGTGTCGTTGCGCGTGAAGGTGCGTCCGCGAAGCAGCGGGATTCGCAGCGCTTCAAAATAACCGGCGGAGACAAAGCGCCAATACTCATCGCCTTCCCATTTTCCGTTGAGCTTCGGCGTGCGGCCTTCAATCGAGAACGGCATATCAATGCCAACGCCGTCCATGGGCAGGCAGACCGCGCTCGCGGCCACGCGTACGCCCGGTAATGCCTGGATGCGGTCCGTCGCCTGCTGCACCATGTTTTCCACCTGTGCCGTGGTGCCGTAGTGGCCGCCGGAAGTCGCGGTTCGCAACGTGAGTAGGTTCGCCGGATCAATGCCCGGGTTCACCGAACGCAGGCCGGCAAAAGTGCGGATCATCAACGCAGCGCCTGCCAGTAGCAGTACCGCCAATCCGATCTCGCCGATCACCAGCAGTCCGCCGATCCGGCCATGCTTGAATCCAGTTCCCGACCGCCCGCTCGACTCTTTAAGCGCAGCATTCACGTCAAAATGAGAAACACGAATTGCCGGCAGCAGCCCAAAGATCACGCCCGTCAGCAGTGATATGAGGATCAGAAACGCCAGCATGCGCCAGTCCAGCAGAGCTACTGTACCCAGCGAGTGTTCAGGATCGTTGATGCGCGGAATATTGCCCGGACTGAGCGCCAGCAGCATGCGTACTCCGGCGCTGCCCAGCGCCAGTCCCGCGAGTCCGCCACACAATCCCAGCAAAATGCTTTCCGTCATGAGTTGACGAACGATTCTCCAGCGGCTGGCGCCGACCGCCGTGCGAATGGCGATCTCGCGCTGCCTGCCTGAGGCCCGCGCCAGCAACAGGCTGGCTACGTTCGCGCACGCAATGAGCAGCACAAATCCAACAGCGCCGGCCATGATCAGCAATTGCAGCCGCACGTCGCCGCCGATGGCTACGCGCAGCGGGACCACATCGACGCTTTCCGTCTTGTCCATGACGTTCTGGTTGTTGGCCCGGAACTGGTCGGCGATCACCGCCATCTCCGCCTTAGCTGACTCGATCGACACGCCCGGTCGCAGCCGCCCGGCTACGTTATAAATGTGCGCCTGCCCGGTTGAATTGGGATCGAGTTGCAGCGGCAAATACAGATCGGCGGGCGGATCCGGATCGTAATTTTCCGGCAGCACGCCAAGAACAAGATAGTTCTCCCCACTCAGCGCGATCATTCTGCCCACGATGTCCCGGTCAGAATTCAACCGGTTCTTCCACAGCCTGAAGGTAAGCACCGTAAACCTGCCTGCGTTCGGCAGGCCTTCTTCTGCTGAGAATGTCCTTCCTAGAACCGGCTTAACGCCAAAAACATCGAAAAACTCCGGCGTCACATGCGAGCCGAGCACCGGATTGGGACGGTCGCCCGTGCCCAAATTCATGCTTACGCCGCCAAACTCGTAGGCAGCCATCGACTGGAATGATTTGCTCTTCTTCCACGCCTCAAACTTGGGTACGGAAACCGATGATCCATAGCCGTTGGGATATTTGCGTTCCAGGCGCATCATCCTTTCCGACTCAGGAAATGGCAGCGGCGCCAGCAGGACCTTATCGATCACTGAGAAAATTGCCGTGTTCGCGCCAATGCCCAGCGCCAGCGCCAGAACTGCAACAATGGTGAACCCTGGGCTCTTGGCTAATACCCGGATCGAATGGCGGACGTCTGCCAGTAAGGTTTCCATACTGGAGCTATACGCTATGGACGACTTACTGGTTCCGGGAATTTTTGCCGTTGCTGCCCTCTATAGACTTCCATAAGTTCGCCGTCCTGAACCCCGTCAACCAGCAAACCTTTTTCGGGCCCCCATTCGCGCCCGCTTTTGGCGTGAATGGGCAGAGGGGTCCCCATTCGCGCCCGCTTTTGGCGTGAATGGGCAGAGAGAGCTAGCCCTGCTTCCAGCGCTTCTGGCCTTCGACAATGATTTGCCGGGCGGCATCGGCATTGCCCCAGCCCGCCATCTCTGTCCTCTTATCTTCCAAGTACTTATAGATGGAAAAAAAATGCTCAATCTCGCGCAGCTGGTGTGGAGGCACTTGCGACGAATCCTCGACCTGGCGGTAGAGTGGATCGCTCTGCGCGACGGCAAGAATTTTCTCATCTTTCTTGCCCTGGTCGATCATCTGCAAAACACCAATCGGCCGCACCTCCATCACGCAACCGGGAAAGCTGGGCGCTTCCACCAACACCAGGACGTCCAGCGGATCGCCGTCCTGCCCTAGCGTGCATGGTACAAAGCCGTAGTCACCCGGATAGTGAACAGGAGAAAACAAAGTACGGTCTAATTTGAATACGTGTAAAGCTTTGTCATACTCGTATTTGTTGACTGAATCGCGCGGTATCTCAATGACAGCATTGACTCGCGCGGGTGCGTGGTCGCCAATCGGCAGGCGTAAGTAGTCGGTCATCTCAGCTCACATCCTATGCATCTTTTGATCGATGCCGTTTTTTTAACGCCAAGCATAGCCCGTACTAATGTATTTTATTGGATTGCGAGGTGGACTCTATGGGTCGCAGACTATGGCTTTTCGTTCTTCTGGCCGCGACTGCGCGTGGTGTCGCCGCCCAGGAATGTACTAACACGGTCCTGGTTTCGTTCTATGATCAGCTGACCACGGACGAGATTCAAACGCTCAAGACTGATGACATTGACGTACGAATGCATGGCTCTACCCTGCCCATTGTCAGTTTCAGCCGCGAATTCAACAATCGTCTGCTGATACTTCTTCAGACCGAAGGCGCCGCCAGAAATGAAAAACTGGGAGATTTGGTGGAGACCGTCACTCGTCAGGCCCGCAGCGCGCCAGAGGGCAAGCCGGTCGCTTTCGGCATATTCGCCCAGAGAGCCATGTTCACCAAAGGCTTTTTCTCCACCACGGAAAAACGCACGGCCGCGGTCAATGACGTCGTTGAGGAAGCTGGCTCCCTGGGCCAGCGCGTCGCGCTCTGGGACTCGCTGCATGAAGCGCTGGAGCAGTTCGGCGCGCACCAGCCGGGCGATACCGTCCTGCTGATCGGAGATCCTTATGACGATATCAGCCATCACTCAGCCGAGGATGTCGAAAAGGAATTCATCGCCCACGGCACGCGCTTTTTCATGATGCGGCGCCTGCACGCCAGCCACGTCGACCGCGACTTTAACTGGAGCACGCACGAACTGGAAAAAACCGTGCTTGAGCGCATGACCCAGGAGACCGGCGGGCTCCTCAGCGAGTACGTGCCCTCGCTCATCCGCTTTGCCTGGGCCGGTTACATGATGACGCTCCAGCTGCCGCCCGCAATGGACAAGCCGCACAAATGGAAGGTACAGTTCCGCGGCGCCGCAGTCAGAACGCATCGCAAAACCAATTTCTACTACCCTGCGCTCCTGCCGCCTTGCCATAGCCCGGCTGCAGCTTCCTACAAAGAAGCAATGGATGGAAAAACCGGCCAGGACAAACCGGATGGAATCGTCAGCAAGAAGTGATGTCCTCTCGCTGATCGCCAGTCTTCATTTGTCGATACAAATGGCAAACGCGCCGTGCGGCGCGTTTGTTTGGAGTAAATTTGATTTAGTTCTCACCACTTCAGTCGCACGATCAAGCCCGTCAAGAACGATACTGTTCAAGGGCTGAACCTGCCCCGGCGTGCCGTGGGTGCTGATGGCTGAGCGCTGCTAGCTATTTTTTCTCTTCCCCGCCTTCTTCGACAGGAGCCTGTTCCGCGGCTGCAGCCTGCTGCTCTTCTTCCATCTGCTTGCGGATTGCCTCCTGGCGTTTGCTGCGGACTTCCGCCCGTTTGGCGCGCTTGGCTTCAATCACTTTCTCGCTGCCCAGCAGCTCGATGTAGACCGTGTCGGCGCCATCCCCCGCGCGCCATCCTTTGTGGATGATGCGCAGATAGCCGCCGTTGCGGTCGCCGAAGCGTGGGGCCACGGTATCAAACAGCCGCGTAACCGACTCGCCGGTGAGAAGATAGCTGCCGGCCAGGCGGCGCGCGGAAAGGTCCCCGCGCTTGCCCAGTGTGATCATCTTCTCCACGTGCGGACGCATGGCTTTGGCCTTGGCCGGCGTGGTTTCAATCCGTTCTTCCATGATGAGTGAGGTCACCAGGTTGCGCAGCAACGCGCGGCGATGGCTGGTGTTACGTCCAAGTTTCTTGGTATGTCTCTGGTGACGCATGGTCAATCCTTAATTGGTAAATGAGTAAATTGGTAATTTGGTAAATGGGCGGCTGATAATTCGGGTTTCATTTACCCAATTACCAAATTACCCATTTACCAATTAGCTAAAATTCCTGTCCGTCGCCGCCATTGCCCAGCTCGCCGCCGCCGCCCATAGGCACGGCAGAAGGCATCTGACTCGTCGGTCCGGGAACGGCGTTGCCCTGATCGTCAATCTTCATGCCCAGCGAGAGCCCCATGGAAGCAAGGATTTCCTTGATCTCATTGAGCGACTTGCGGCCGAAGTTCTTGGTCTTGAGCATCTCGGCCTCTGTCTTCTGGACCAGCTCGCCGATGGTGCGGATGTTGGCGTTCTTGAGGCAGTTGTAGCTGCGCACGGAAAGCTCCAGCTCTTCCACCGAGCGGTTCAGGTTTTCATTCTTGATCAGCGGCTTCTCTTCGCCGCGGGCCTCGGTCTCCAGCTCCTCTTCAAAATTGATGAAGATGGTCATGTGGTCCTTGAGCAGCT
>DATBHX010000007.1:0-45788 GCA_036557225.1 Candidatus Angelobacter sp. | reverse complement strand
GTCTGCAGGTCAAAACGCTCGACGGGCCCCCCGTCGCCATTGACGCCGACCCCGACCAGCTCGAGCAGGTGCTTATCAACCTGATCCGCAACGCCGTCGACGCCTCGCTCGATCCCTCGCTCAAGAGCCGAGGCGAGGTTGAAGTCGGCTGGCGAGCCAACGCGCGCTCAGTCGAAATCTTCATCCTCGACCAGGGCCCCGGCCTGCTCAACTCTGACAATCTCTTCGTTCCTTTCTTCACGACGAAGCACGGCGGCAGCGGTATCGGGCTGATCCTGAGCCGCCAGATCGCTGAAGCCCACGGCGGCGTGCTGCAACTCTCCAACCGCAGGGACCGCACAGGCTGCGAGGCGGTTATCGCGCTGCCGATCACGTATGATGCGTCGTTTTTTGGGTGAGTGCGATAGGAAGGTCTCACCACGGAGACACGGAGGCACGGAGGCACGGAGAAAATAAAAGTCACATCTGAATTTCAACCCAAAGTGGACCGAAATATCATTTCGGGGAGAGAGCTTTGGAGAGAGAATATAAAGGTAGTCTCACTAGCAGTAAGGAGAGCCCCTGTGGAAGAACGGAGGATTCAAGATTCGTTGCATGAGGCTGGCAGCGATTTGATTCAATATTGTCGTGCCGTGCAAATGAAGACATTGGAGGATCTGAAACGGGTTTGGACCTAACTGGGCGCTGCACAAAATCAATCAGCGATCAGTCATCTCGATCAAGGTGTTCAGGCGCTTTCCAACTCTTCGAGAATGAATGCTTGAGCAGGGTGGAGCAGGCCTTCAGGCCTGCGGTTTGGCGGCTAATGCAATCGGCTTTAGCCGCTGAGGTACGGGATCGAGGTCGAAAGCAGGGTTGGCAGAGCTGTAAGGATATTCCTGCGGTGTCTTGGCAAGAAATCGCTTTACCGGGTTTTGCCAGATGTAATTCTTGAATTTCTCATACTCCAGAGAATCTCTGATTCGCCGGTCCGCAAAGCTGGGCTGCCACGGGTCTCGCTTAGATTTGAGACTTTTGTTGAGTTGGAAGGAAAATCCACCCTTAGCGAGCTGCATCGCCCTCTCCAGAGTGATTCCGGCTGGAGTGATGATTAGATGGAAATGGTCCGGCATGACTACAAATTCGTGCAGCAGGTATTTTTTCTTCGTCCGATAAGCCAATAAAACTTCCATGAAAAGCCTGGCAATTTTCTCGACATGAAACAGGCACTTGCGCTCGAGCACATTGGCAGTAACAAAGTAAGTGGATTCGCTTGTCCACCCTCGATGAGGAATGGTCATGGGAGTTACCTCAGCGGCTAAAGCCGGATCATTTTAGCAGCCTTGCCGCAGGCCTAAAGGCCTGCTCCACCCCGTGAAGGACAACTGTTCGGGAAGGAACATATCCGCAAGATACATTCGCTTTACTTTCACCTTTGATCGGGGTAGGATCTTGCCGGTATTTGCTGTATATTCGCCCCACTTCAGTGCATTTGTGGCTGGCAAACAAAGGCGAGCAAGCATCGGGGTTTCGGGATGGAAACACAGAGCCATCGAGCAATCGACTGTCTTATGACTGTCTTGTCGAATTGGGGTTGCGCCTTTGTTTTCAATGAAGGTGACATACCGGGTGGGGCGGGCGCGCGGAGCGCAGCTATCGCCGGGATCGCCGAAATCGCACGGAATCCCGCCCCAGCAAGCCAAAACCGGGCTTGCCGGGGACCCCGGAATCGCCGGAATCGGAAAACCGACGCAGTAAGGAGGAGTTATGGCAAGAAAGAAGCTGGAAACAGATCTTGGGCCAGTGTTTTGGGGTGAGAATGCGCGGGGTTTGACGCAGGACGAAGAAGCGTTGTGGCATCAGCCGGGCGCGGACCGCAACGCGATTGTGCGGATGCGGGATGAGCGTCGCGCGAATGAACTCAAACGAAGAGAGCAAGAGGCGTGGCCGGCGAGCCGGGCCGGGCAGTTGCTGAAGCAGTTGGGAGAGGCTTTTGCGGCGTATCGGGAGTGCGTGACTCAGGACCCGCTCATTGCCGAAAAAGGGCTGGAGTTTGATGAGCTGAACCAGAAGATCTTCAACCGCATGAAGACCAACATGGACCGGGCGCATTAGGCAGCGCGATGCCGGTACGAGAAAGCCAACGGCGCGACGTGCCGGGCTCCGCGGGTACGAGGCAAGAAGTATTGCCACATGCATCTGATGCTGGAAGAGGCGAGGCCGCAGAAGATCAGCTTGCCGAGCCTGGGCGATGCGAACGGGATACAAGCGGCGATCGCAAAAGGAGCGCAGGCAGTGGTGGACGGAAAGCTGGAGCAAAAGCAGGCGTCGATACTCGGGTATTATCTACAGCTGGCGTTGAGCAACGTGGGCAGAGTGGATTTTGAAGGAGAAGCTCACGACTGATTTGTTGTTGATTAAAGATAGTGACAATCGCATGGCCACGCAGGTGGAAGGCTCCATCATCGTCTTGAACCTCTATGACGTCGCGGAGGAGATACGTCTCTCCGGGCTGCCGCCGCTTACCGGAGGCACGCCGCTTTCGCCGACGTTCAAGCATCCGGCGCCCGAGTATGTCCGGTTTGAGCGGCCGCCGGTGATCGAGCCCATGCCGCCGCTTACGCTGCCCACCGGTGAGCGCTTTGAAGCCGCGCTGCAATACTACGATTACGGCGTGGTGAGCCTGCTGTTGCGCTATCGTTTCTCCGGGACGTGGGACGAGCTGCGGCAACGCGCGGGAAGCTGGATCTCCAGTTCGCTCTTTGACGAGCTCTGTCGCCAGACCGTACGCGAGTGCCTGAAGAAGATCGGCGGCGCGCTGGTCAAGCCCTACAAAGACTGGCTCAGCGAAGACTATTGTGCGATCCATCTGCACTCGGTCGCCGGAGTTACGACCGCAGCGGCGCTGCTGCAGGAGCATGGAGCGGAGATCAGCCAGATTGTCCGCGGCGAGACGCTGCCGCTCTCTGACGGCGAGCGCAAAGAGGTGCTGCAGGGCTACATGTCGTATTACCCGAATGACCTGATTGTGGCCGGCTGGAATGCGGCGTTTGTCTTTGACACGCCCTCGGGCGCCGAGCCGACCATCCGTCTGCTGGAATACGCCAACTCGCAGCTGCTGCAGTTCCGCCATTACGATGAGCTGCTCACGCGCGAGATGGAGCACGTCTATGACTTCATCGAGAGCCGGGGTACGCTGCGCGGATGGCGCATGCGTTCCGCCGCTGCCCGCCTGCGGACGATCCTGGTGGAGGTGACCGAGCTGACCGAGCGCACCAACAACGCGCTCAAGTTCGTCGGCGACATGTTCTTTGCCCGCGTCTACAAGCTGTGTGCAGGCAAGATCGGCGTGACCGACTACCAGGCGCTGGTTCAGGAAAAGCTGCGCATTGCCGATGAACTGTACGATTTCATGATCGAACAATTTCACCAGGCGCGCGGCTTTTTGCTGGAGTTTATTGTGGTGCTGATTTTGATGATTGAGCTGTTCTTCCTGCTGAGCGGAAAACGGACATAACCGCCGGCTCTTCCACGGCGAAGTCGCCATGCATCTAAATATCAAGGAACGATGCACGATGCAGTGGAAGGAGACGAGTATGAAGAAAATCTTCTATTGGTTTTTCACGGGAATCATGGCCGTTGGCATTGCGGCCACAGCCGTTGCTCAAGGCGGCCAGCAGGCGTCCGGCGCACAGCGCCTGCAGGACAGGATCACGCGCGAGACGCGCCACGAACTGGTAATGCTGCCGCAACTCACCATCTTCGACAGTTTGAGCTACAAAGTGGATGGCAACACGGTTACGCTCATGGGCGAAGTACGAAATGCGATTCTGAAAGATGAAGCGGAGAGCTCGGTCAAGAAAATTGAAGGCGTGGAGAAGGTCAACAACCAGATTGAAGTTTTGCCCGCTTCGCCAAACGATGACCGCATCCGCCAGGCGGTGGCGCATGCGTTGTTCGCCAACGATTCACCGCTCTTCCGCTATGCCATGGGCGCTCTGCCTCCGATTCGCATCATCGTGAAGAATGGCCGCGTCACACTGGAAGGCGTGGTGGACAATGAATCCGACAAGAACCTGGCGTTCATCCGGACCAATGGCGTGCCGGGGGTGTTTGGCGTCACCAACAATCTGACGGTGCAGAAGTCGTGAACTGAGGCGAGTAAAAGTTTGATCTTGAGAATGAAGCCCTGCGGTCTATCTGCGGGTAACTTTGCCTGCGATCAGGCAAGTCACGCCGCGGCCGTCGTCAGAGGCGCGGAGGTTGCTGGTGTGGTCAGAACAATATGCTTTCCCTTTGCCCGCGACCGGTTCCGCAGTAATGTGGAACGACCTTGCTGGTCTGCGATCGCACCCGCCCAGCGTGAAACGATAGCCGTTATAAACACCGCCGGCAAATTCCGCGTCCATGAAGCGATAGACTCCATCTTCGTCGAGTCCTTTGCCCACGTTCACCAGATCAGCCATGGTGCAGGTGTATCCGATTCCGGGATGGTTCTGCGCGTAAATGCTTTCCGCCATATCAATCATGCGGACAGCGCGCAACGGCGACAATTTAGGACGCTCGTCCACGACAATCGTCGGCGTTGCGTCAGGCGTGGTGCTGAACGAGGAAAAGAGCGCAGGCCCCCACCAGGATTTATCCAGGATTCTAGGATCGCCCAGCGGCAACGTCGCGCTGAAAGTAAGGTCCGTCAGACGCCACAGGCTCTCCTGTTTTTTCAGGTTCAGTACAAAGCGAAGGCCGACCGGCATCTCCTGCTCCACGCCGTTACGCACCAGGTGCAGAGAGAGCTCCATCACGTCTTCATCGCCACGGGGCTCTTCGCCATTGATCTTCACTTCATAGCGCTCATGCTGCTGCGGATTGTTGAACGAAAAGAGAATCGGTCCAAGCTCGAAGGCCTGAAAGCTCTCGGGATCGGAAGTCTTTGCGGCAGTGAGCATCTGAAGCGGGCTTACGCCGGAAGAACCCTTTGTCATCTCGGCCAGCTTCTTTTGCATCTCGACGGTCAGGTGCTTTCTGAACGGGCCTTCGCCGCCGGAAAACATTTCAATGATGGCCTGGCGTGGTGTCTGAGCAGGCTCAGGGGCCGGCTGGGCGAATGATGCCGAAATCAGAACTGCCGGCAAAACGATGATGAAACCCAACCTGCTGACAAGCATAACGCCTTCTCCTGCAACAACGTCTTGCGTCAGCTTAGTCATTGTGCCGGCCCGCTCGCAACTGGAAACACCAGGCCATACACGTAACTTTCGGGTACGCCCATACGCTTTCGGACGTTGTTCTACCGGTAAAAAACATCCGATTGCTGTAGGCCGGGCTAAGAACGCCGGCTTCGCGGCAGCCGCGCTTCCGCTTCCTGTTTCTCGTCGTCGGAGAGAGCAGTGATAGGCTTTGGTTCTGAGATTTTCATGGAAGTGCCGCAGACCGAACAATAGACCGATCCTGCGTGCTCCACTACGGATGGAACCGTCCGGAACCTGCGCGAACACTTCGGGCATTCTACGTCAATGATACGTACCAACTGAGGACCCTGTTTAGATGAATTGGGATGAAGATAGCCTAACAATGCCTGGCCTTCGATACAACGGAAAAGCTTCCGATTTTTGTTAAGAATTCCCTATTTTGCAACGGCATTGCTGGCGACCACGCGTGCTACCGCCAGCATTGAGATTGCCTGGGCTGAGCTATCGCGCAGCTTCTGGGCCCGTGTAAGCGCGTTCACGGAATCCACCTGCGCTGCGGCTTCGCTGATTTCCTGCACAATGGATGCAGCATCGGTTTTGGAAACAATATTGGTCTTGGCGGTAGCGTCCGGCGGCAGGGCGCTCGATGCAGCGCCTGTTTGCTCCGTACGCGCATCCCATACTTCGTCCGCTGCGCTGAAGGCTACGTCAAAATACTTACCTGCCTGTTGTTTGTTGCCGGAGGTACCAGCAGCAAATCCATCCGCCGCGGCTTCGCGGGCACGCATGGGCGGAGGCAGACTGCGCAGCCGCTCGGTCTGGTCGGCGCCCTGATTGTCCATGGCTACCAGCACTGATGGATTCTCTTCCTGCGGACGCTGGATCTCGCGCTCCGGACCGGCATTCTGCACGGTCGTGAAGGCTACTACATCTGACTGCATTGCCTTCTGGTACGCCTCATCACCCAGCGCCTGCTTCATGGCATCGTTTGTAATCGTGATGGCAAGCCCGCGCAACGGCGAATCTTCCAGCTTACCCAGCCAGTGCAGGAGTTGCAGTCCCGCTTTGGTGGCGACATCTTTCGGGACCTGCGACGCCATCTGCGTGTACATGGCCGCGAAGTTCTCAGCTTCGGCGGCATTATCCTTGGGATCGGGCAGCGAAGCGAACATTTTGGCAAAGTGCTCCTGTGACCATGGAGAACTCTCTCCCTGAGCCTGCATCGTGGCCATGAGCGCACGAGGCGCAACGACACCTTTGCTCAATGCCGCATCCAGCTTGCGGGAAACCGGATCAACCGTCTGCTTCTCGCACGTCGTAACCGCACCAATCAACGACTGCTCAGCCCGCAACGCGGCATTGTCCGGCAGGTTCTCTACAAAATTTTGGACGGCTCTGCAGTCGGCCTGGCCATTCGCCATCATTGAGATCGCCGGTGTCTGGCCCAGACGCACCAGCTCTGATTCAATGCCAACACCTTCGCTCCAGAAGGATTTCGCCATTCGCTTATCGATCGTGGAAACCACGTCGGCGGCGGTCGAGAGCACGCGCAGCCTGTCCTGCTGGTCGGACTGCGGCAGCGCTACGGCCATCTTCACGGTGTCCACAACAAATTTCTGCTCAGGCGAGAGTTGCTTGGGCTGTGCGGGAGCCGGAGTTGGCTTATTGGTCGCCAGCTTGGGTGGCGCGCTCTGTTGCGCAAGGCCGTTCAGGCCGTAGCCCAGGCTTGAAACCAGGACAGCAATGCTCGCCATGCGCCGGTAAATCTTCTGCACGATTCGGTGACTCCAGATTTGATATTTTGGACCTCATCCCTGGCAGGGAATGAGCGCTTATGTGAGGCTACCGAAGCATCTACTCTGCATCAACGCTGAATGTGAATTATAGAGAGAAAAGAAGTACGCAAGGACTAGGGCCATTCCCTAGTCCCAAAGGAGCGCACTTATTTGCTCTCAGATGCGCGCAACTCGGCCACGATCTCAGCCGCGGCCTTGCGCGCCAGATCACCCTTGTCTGGCGGGAAAGAGATGGCGCCGACCCGGGCGTGTCCCCCGCCGCCATAACGCTCGCAGATCTTGGCCAGGTTCACCAACTCCTGCCGGTCAGTCCACGGGTTCGATCCCACTGAAACCTTGACCCGAAAGCTGCTGCTGCTCAGACCGACGCTATAAACAGAATCAGGGTGCAAATAATAAGGAATGAACTTGTTGTAACCTTCAAGATCGTGGTCGCTAATGTCGAAGTAAATAGTTCCCTGCTTGCATTCCGAGCGTTGCCGCAAAATCTCAATCGACTTGCGATGCCGCTCCAGAAGCGGCGGTATCACCGCGGCCACAAACGGCTCTTCAATCACGCGTGCCATCGGCTCGCTCACCAGGTATGGGATCAATCGCGGAAGAAATGTGGCGTCATTGGTTGACTCAATCGCCATGGTCAGTTTCATGGCCGGCTCGGCCATTTCCACGGCTTCCTGGGGGCTTTTGAATTGCGCGCCATCGATAATATCCGCCCATTCAATCAGCTCGGCCACCGGCCGTGGATCGAATCCGAATTTCTCTTGCGCCACATCGGCCAGAAACTTGGTGCAGGACTTGTACTCAGGATCAAAGAATTTTTTCGACTTGTCGCTCAGACGATAGTGCTCCGCATCCTGCGGGCTCAGAAAGGCGCTCTCATGGTGATCGAACCACCATGTAATTTTGGGGGAAGCGGAGTATTTGAAGTCGACGATGGCGTTTTCGTCGCCGTCAAAGTCGGCTTCGTTAAACAGCGCGCCGGCACGGTGCACCAGCCCGGTGAACTGGAACTCCACATCAGAGCGTATGCTCTCCCGGTAGAAGCGGGAAAACAACGCGGCCGATGCCGTTCCGTCAAAACATTTGCCGTGAAAAAAGACCCTGACTCTCAAAGATCCCTTGCCTGCTCTCTTCAGATCACGCGAATAGTAAAGCTACTAGAAATGACATTCCGGGGTGGCTTCTGTCAAGGCAGTGGGTCAGTGAACCCGACCCACGGCCTGTATCAGCGTCTAGCGTCCCGGCGAGCCGGGACGCGGGCCTTTAGGCAGACGTTCATCGCGCTAGCGATGAATCCAGGAAAACTGATCCGCTACTGACGAGTGGCAAAACGGCCGGCAGGCCGCCGCAAAAGCTCAATCGTCAAACCAGCGCGTCGATGGCCTTCTCCTTACTTGTAGATCGAAAGCTGTTCGGACGGCTTGAGCATCTTGATGGTGATTTCGTGCGATGGCTGGTTGAGTTCAAAGTCCTGGCCAAAAGTCTTGAAGCCCGGTGCAATCACCTGGATCCGCCAGGTGCCGTACGGCAGTCCGGTAGCCTGGGCCTTGCCGTCTTCATGGGTCTTCAGTTCCAGCCCTTCTTCTTTTTGTTTGCCCTTCTCCACCATGTGCAACACGACTTCTGCATTCTTGACCGGCTTACCGTTCGCGTCGCGTACAACCGTCAAGTTGACTGAGGCTGTGGAAGGCGTCTCCGGAGGCTTTTTTTTGGCATAAGCGAAAAGCGTAAAGCTGGCAATCACGAGGCAGATAAGGGTCAGACGGCTCATTTTCATGGCTACTTCTATTCTACAGCTTCCATCGGACGAAGTGAGAGACTTTCGCCGTTCCATCGACGTGGAGTGGCGCCCTCACCTGATTGGACTAACTTGTGCAAAATAGTGCGCCCCTGTCTGCGAGCTCACCAGCATCCGAAAGTGCTATTACTTTGGTGTACCGCGATCCACGCCTTTTGTTGACAGCAGGTTTTCAAGCGGGGTACCGTTGACATCTCCCCTCTACCACCCGAAAACAGTTATTTCGTAACAACGCTCGTGATCCATCCCCGAGAGAAAGCGCTCCTTTCGTGGTCGACGTATTGCCCTGCGCGTGTCTACGGCAGCGTACCCACGGAAAAGCGACATGTGTTGTGAAACCAGCAGTTTAGCGGAGTTCGAGAGTACTGTCGCCTCTGGCCTCGGCATGGCTTCTGGCGAGACTTTGGTAAGTTGCTCCACTCTTGGAGCCGAACTAAAACACTAGCATCCACGAGTAGCGAAAGCGCTGCGTGGAAATGGAGAAGCGTTCGATGAAGCTTGCTTTTCGGCAAAGCCTGAGCATCCCCGCGGAGCATACACGGAAGTCCCGCGGATTCACGATGATTGAGATGGTAATGGTAGTTGCCATTGGCATCGTTGTCGCCGCCATGGCCGTCCCGACCGTGAACAAGGTGATGAACACTTACCGCCTGCGGGCAGCGGTTTCCTCAGTTACGGGAGCCATTCAGACAACGCGCTACCAGGCAATTTCGTCGGGTTACGCATACCAGATCGTCTTGAAAAAAACCGCTGGCACCATGCAGGTCCAAAGCGACCCGGGACGCACTGGAACCTTCGCCAGCGTAGGCAATGCAATACCGTTGGCAAGCTCTTCAATTCCCGTGATTCTGGGAGCCGACACCACGCTGCAGTTCCGTCCTAGCGGATTGGTGCAGGCTACCACGGGAGCCACAACTCTAACGCTCACTTATGGTCCCAATACGGAAACCATCACGGTATCAAACTATGGCAATGTTAAAGTTACGCCGTAAATCGCGCCGGGACTCCGGCTTTGCAATGATTGAAACCGCAATCGCCATCTCCATCCTGGCGGTCGGGTTGCTGGGTGTAGCGGCTTTGCTGGCTCAGTTGGGCGGCAACTCCACGCAATCCCGGTATATGAGTACGGAAGCCCTGCTGGCTTCTGAAAAGCTTGATGACTTGAACCGTTATCCCTATAACGATCCAGCCATCGCCGTCCCCAATGGGGCTTCTGCCGGCAGCCTCACCGTAGATACCACCGCTACCATCACGATCGGCGTGGTCACGGAGAATGTGGACTATTTTGACAAGGTCCAGATTTCTTCCGGCAACGGCAACATGGTTGAAACCGTGAGCGGCAAAGATGCCGGTGGCAACAACATTTTTATCACCACAACCCATGCTCCGGACGGCAGCATCACGACCACCACCTCAGCCAATGCGCCGGTTCCAACCGCTGACATGCTTACCTTCACGCGGCACTGGGTCATTGAAGCCAACATGGCGGGAGTTCCCGCAGGAGTCCGACGTTTTACCGTGCTGGTGGCATTGCAGGGAACGACCCCTTCCACGTTCCAGTCCAGCATGTTGAAGTAGCCGACGTGAGAAACAGAGGAACAAGAACTATGCCGTCAAAAAAACGCAGCTTCAAGGCAGCAGCCGGATTTTCATTGGTTGAATTGATGGTCGCCATGCTCATCTTCATGATCATCGGCGGCGCCGCGGTCTCCTTGATCAAGAAGCACGTGCCGATCTTCACCTCGCAGCAGAACCAGACCGGGCTGAACATCTCCATACGCAACGCGGTCGCCCAGATGCAGATCGACGTAGTCAACGCGGGGACCGGCTATTACCAGGGCGTGAACATTCCGGCCTGGCCGATCGGCATCACGATTGTGAACAGCGCGCCGGGAACGGGCTGCTTTAACGCCGCAAATCTTTCCTACGGCCCCACCTGTTTTGACCGGCTGAACGTGATCGCCATTGACCAGAACACGCCGCCTTCAAACCCACAGGACATCGGCGCGAACTGTGTTTCTTCCACGTCGTCCAGTCTTTTTGTGTCGCCGGTTGGCGCCACCACGCTTGCGCAGCTGGCTTCGAATTTTCATTCCGGCGACCAGCTTTTGCTGGTGAAGAGTGATGGCTCTCAGATGACCACCACCATTCTCACCAGTGATGGCCAGGTCACGGGCGGCAAAGTCAAGCTGGCCCACAATCCCACTGGCGCAGATGGCACCAATACCACTGCCGGTGATCCCCTGGCGCTTTCCAACGATGCCGACAACAATAAGCTGGGAACGCAGTTCTGCAATACCGATTGGGTCTTGAAACTTGCTCCCATCACCTACTCCGTGGACGCGACTGATCCCACCAATCCCAAGCTGGTGCGCACGCAGAGCGGTGTCACCAACGTGATTTCCGAGCAAATCATCGGCTTCAAGGTTGGCGCAGTGATCTGGAACGGCACCACCGATAATACTTATAGCTTTGACTCCTCCAGCTATCTCTACGACTGGCAACGCGTACGCTCCATCCGTGTTTCGCTGATTGGCCGTACCGGAATTGACGGCGGCAACAATTTTCGCAACACGTTTGATGGCGGTCCGTACAAGATTGAGAGCGTTTCCGTGGTCATCAACCCGCGAAACCTCAGCATGAACGACTAGGAGGCAACAATGCGTTTTCAGAACCACAGATTATCGAAGTCTAGCCGCCGGCGGAAGGATCAAAGCGAGCGTGGCGTGGCGCTGATCACCACCTTGCTGCTTCTGATGCTGCTCACCGGCCTGAGCCTGGCGATGGTCTTCTCCGTGCGGTCAGACATGCTGATCAACGGCAACTATCGCAACTTCCGCGGCTCGTTCTACGCCGCTGATTCCGGCTTGAACGCGGCGCGCACCTATATGCAGGACCAGGTGATCGCAGCCATTCCGGTATCCTTTGGCATCACCACTCAGCCGATCCCGAACGGAACGGATGCGACCATCCAGGGAAACCTGAATACCCAGTTTGGCACGAACTACACCACCTATACTCAAGGCCAGGCCGCTAATTCATGGCCGGGCAAGTATAAGGTCACGGGAACGTTTGCCCTGGCGGGTTGTACCGTTCTGGGCGGCGCTGGTACCTGCAGCGCTCCCACCGGCCCGGTCACCGGCTACCGATACATTTATAACTACACGCTGCAATCCGTCGGCCAGGCCCAGAATACGCAGGCCACAACGCTGACCGATCGTGGCAGCATCACCGTCAATGCAACCTTGATTCCGGTCAACAGCACCACCAGCTTTGCCGCGTGGGGCATGTTCATCGATCAATGGAGCATCTGCAACTCAACTCTGGTTCCCGGCACCATTTCCGGACCCGCGTTTACCAACGGCGCGTGGACCTTTGGCACTTCGGGCAGCTACATCTTCACTGACACAGTGGGCAGCGCTTCATCGAACGCCGGTTACCAGTTCAGTAACTCGTGTGACCAGGTGAACGCACCCACGGACAAAAAAGGAAGCCAGACCATCGCTCCTCAGTTCCAGGCTGGTTTCCAGACCGGACAGTCTACCGTCCCGTTGCCGACCAACGACTTTAACCAGAAACGTGCTGTCCTGGATGGACAAGGCGTGAGCAACAATCCGGTCACGAACAGCGATCTGCATAATAATCTGAAAAACATCAGTGGCACTTCCTATCCTTCAGCCGGTGCGAACTCTGGTGTCTATCTGCCATACACCATCGTAAGCGGCCAGCCAACCTTCACTGGTGGGGGAATCTACGTTGAAAGCAACCCCAACCTTGTGACCAACGTTGTGCTCTCAACTGCAACCGGCCCCGGCGGGTCTAACCAGCAGGTCTATACCATCAGCCAGGGCAGCCCGGCTGTAACTACCAAAATTACTGTTGATCCGGGCGCCAACACCACGACCGTGGTCTCCGGCAGCACCACGCTGACCATTCAGGGTATGCCGCACATGACAGATCCGGTTACAGCCGCGTCAAGCCCCGGCACCATGCTCTATGTCGATGGCAACATCAACTCGCTCTCCGGACCTGGCCAGGGCCTGCCTGCGATCAATGACGGCAGCGCTCTCACCGTCACGGCTGCTTCGAACGTCACCGTCACAGGCGACATCCTGTATAAGACCGAGCCGGTAACGCTCACGCAGAACCAGATTCCCGGCGAACCTGCAGACACGCTGATTCCCGGCAACAACAACGGCCAGACGCTGGGGATCTACACCGGCACGGGCGACATTCAGTTGAACAACAAACAGGCCAACGGCAACCTGGAAATCGACGCCTCGCTGGCGACCATTTCGCAGGGCGGCAACGGCGGCTTGGTCAACGTTGGTGCGAACATCAATACGCTGACCATCGTTGGCGGGCGTATTCAGAACCAGATCAAGAACATTGCCACCACCACCCGTAACGTGTTCTTTGATCGCCGTTATTCGCAGAATGGCTTTGCCCCGCCCTGGTTCCCGTCAACACACCTGAGCCTGGGCGCCATCACCTCAGCTCACGCCACCACGACAGTCCAGCGCGTGCAGTGGCTGAACCAGAGCTCGTACTTCTAAACCGCATTACGTTCCAGTCCAGAGGCGGCCTGCGGGCCGCCTTTGTTAATTGTTTTCAAGCCCGGCCGGCCGGCTTCATCTGCACCATCACCGTCGCCGCAAGCACAGCCAGAATCCCCACGACCTGTAAAGCGGCCAGGCGTTCATGGACAAACATCACCGCAAATACAATCGCAAACACCGGCTCCAGGCAACTGGTGATCACGGCGCGCGTTGGGTCGAGGTACTTCAATCCGCTGAAATAAAACATGTAAGGCACAAACATCGAGAGACAACCAAAGACAAAAAAGAATTCCCATTGCGCTGAGCTGAAGTGCTGCGCTGCCAGATGCCAGGGAGGGTTGACCACGAGCCACAAAAGGGCCGCGCTGCTCAACACATAAAACATCACCGTAAGCTGATGATTGCGGGTGACGAGCCCCTGGCCGCCAATGTTGTAAAAGGCGTATCCGAACGACGCCAGCAAAGCGGCGCCCACAGCCAACGTACTCACTTTTGCATTAGAGTGAAAAACTCCGATGGCCAGCGCTGTCCCAACCATCGCCACCAGCGCGGCAACCGTCCTCTGCAGCGTGGCCTTCTGCCGTCCGCGCAGAACCATGTACAGCAGAACCCAGACGGGCGCTATGTACTGCACCGTAATCGCCAACGCAACCGTAGCTTTCTGCACCGCCAGATAGTAGAAGTAGTTCGAGCAAGCTACGCCGAGCGTCCCCACCAGGAAGCAGAGTGTCAGGTCCCGCCGGTTGATCCGGAAGATCCTCTGGCCAAACCGCAGAAGCAGGAACAGCGCCAGCATGATCACTGCGAAGCTGGTCCGCATCTGCGTGAGAACCATGGGAGAGATAGCAGCACGTCCGGCGAAAAGGCTGCCGTTAAAAATCGCTTTCCCGAAGACGGCTGCTGCGCCCCAGCACAGCGAAGCTGCGGCGATAAAGAAATAACCCCACCACGGATGTCCAAGTTCCGTGGCGGGGCTTGTTGTGGTTGCGCTGGCAGGCCTACTGGGCAAGCATCTCGTCCAGTTTTTCCGGGTCAAAACCGATCATCACCTGTTGGCCAACGACAATGGTGGGAGTGGAACGGCTGTTGTACGTGCGGACCAGTTCAAACACCGCCTGTTGGTCTCGGCTCACGTCTTTCACTTCGAATGGAATCCCTTTCTCCGAAAGGTAGGACTCAGCCCATGTGCATGGCGGTCAACCGGGCTGGCTATAAACAACAACCTTCTTTTGCGTCATGAAACTCCTCTCCCCGTCTCAATATAGGATTCTGTACACCACGCCGGCGTTACACTTTTTCTTGTATTAAACCCGCGACGTCCGCGCTTCCCGTCAGGTGCAGGTGCGTGGTAATGCGCGCCGTGCTCTTGACCATGGCTGAAACCGAACAGTATTTCTCCTCGGAAAGACGTATCGCGTCCTCGGCCGCTTTGCGTGAAACCCGGCCGGAAATGGTATAGATGAGTTTGATCGATTTGTAAACTGTCGGAGCTTCCGTGGCGCGCTCCGCCTCTGCATGCACTTGAATTCCGGTAAACGGCTCACGCTTTTTGCGCAGGATACTGACCACGTCGGTCGCCGTGCAAACGCATAGTCCGATCAAAACCAGTTCCATCGGCCCGGGCGCGGTATTGCGCTTGCGGTCAGAGTCGATCACGATGGCGTGCCCGCTGCTGGCGCTGCCTACGAATCGCTCGCCATCTGTCCAAGTCACCCGTGCTTCTACCATGGGCCCTCCGCGCGAAGTTCTATCATACGGCAATCGAACCCACTTCATCTTTACTTCCGTGCGACCGCTACCAGCCGTTGCGCATCCACGTCGTAGGGCGTGCCCTGCGTGCTGCCGAATACCTGTACCTGCTTGAAGCCGCAGCTCAGCATTCGTTCTTTGAGCTCGCGGCCGGAATAAATCCAGTGCTCGAACACCGCAGTCTTACTCTGGCCGTCTTTCAGCAGGATCCACTCCGTACGCACGCGCGACCAGTCATTGCGCACCTGCGGCCGTTGCACCATCACCGAGCCGTCCGGCAGATCAAAACACATGGCAGTTTGCCAGACGCGCGCCAGGCGCTCCTTGCCTAGCGTTTCCATCACCAGCACACCATGGTCGCGGAGACTGCCGTGAATGTTCCTAAGGACCGTCAGATCATCCTGCTCGTTTTCGAAGTAACCAAAGGAAGTGAAGAGATTGCAGACCAGGTCAAAGCTATCCGGTCGAACAAAACGTCGCATGTCTTCATGGATCCATTCAATCGATATGCCGCTTCCGGCAGAGTGCTGGCGCGCGCGATCCAGCAAGAACGCTGAGCGGTCCACGCCCGTAACCGTGAATCCGCGCTGCGCGAATTCCAGGGCATGCCGGCCCGGCCCGCAACAGAGGTCCAGCAAACGGCCTCCGCTTACCTGTGTCAGCTCCATAATCCGGCTGACCTCATCTTTGGCCGCGGCGAACCTATCCTCGGAAAACATGTACAGGTAAAAATCCCGCCAGAACTCTTCATTCTCAAACCATTCCATAATCAAAAGTGTAACCCGGGAATTTCCGATAACTGAAAGCCCGCCTGACCGTCTCATCTTCAGCGCAAAAAGCCGGAGCTTTTGCGATCAAAAAATAATGGAACAATTTTTCCAATCCGCGCAATGGAGTACAGGAGCCCGGAAAGCAGTTGCGACCAAGACCATGGCAGAATCGCCATCCGCAGACCAGGAGCTGCTCAGGCAGCTCGCCAAGGGAAATGAGACGGCGTTTACCTGCCTCTACGAGCGGTATCAGGGTCCGCTGTACCGGTTCGTGCTCCATATGAGTGGCAACGGCGCCACAGCGGAAGAGGTCACCCAGGAAGTCTTTATGCTTCTGATCAACAGGCCAAAAGGTTATGAGCCGGACAAGGGCACGGTCGCAGGCTACCTCTTCGGCATCGCGCGCAACCTGACCCGGCGTTCGATGGAGCGCTCGCGGCTCGACCTGCCGATCGATGACGAAGCTTTTGACAGCAGCAGCGAAGCGGCCCTGGCTTGTGATTTCGATGTATTGGCTGAGCTGAGCAATGCCGAACTGCTTGAGGACCTGCGCAAGGCCGTACTGGCGCTGCCCGAGCAGTATCGAGAAGTGGTTGCGCTCTGCGATCTGGAAGAGATGAACTATGCGGACGCTGCTGCGATCCTGGAGTGTTCGCCAGGAACGGTAGCTTCGCGACTGCATCGCGCGCGCGCGATCCTGAAGACCAAAATCCTAAAAGCGAAGCCGGACAGACAAAGATGCGCGAAATAGATCCACAATCCGAAACCCGGCTGACTGAAGCCCTCAGGCGTCTGGCTGCGTCGTCACCGCAATCGGCGTCACCACAACTCGGCGCTGGCTTGTTGGGCGAATTTCGCCGCTATCATACCCGCCGTCGCCGAATCCGGCGGACAGCCACTACGGCTCTGGTGGCCTGCCTGGCGCTGGCCGTGTCTCTGGTGTTCACGCACAAATCGCCGCAGCAAAGTTCGCAAAGCACCGGCCGGCATGACACCACTGCTGGTGTGCCTGAGAAGCAAGCGTCTCCTCCAGCGCCAGTCGCTGGCGCAAGGCCGCCCAACACAGGAAAGACGCCAAAGCTGGTATCGACGAAACCCAAGGGCTCACGACCCCAAACCGTTTCTGCCAACCGGACGTTTTTGGCCCTGCCCGGCTATGATCCTGCGGTCCCCGTCGATGAACTGCATGTGGTGCGGGTCCAGCTGCCAGCCAGCGCGCTGTGGAAAGTTGGAGCGCCCGTGACCGCCGACTCTGGCAGCCGGCGCATGACCGCCGATTTCGTGGTGAGCCAGGATGGCACACCGTTCGCCGTAAGACTTGTGCAGTAAACGCACGTAGGATTTTGAAATACGCAAAGGAGAACCACTTATGAATCGACTTGCTGTCTTGCTGGCCGGCGTTCTGCTGTTGGCAGGAAGCGCCCTGGCCCAGGATTCCCAGCCCCAGGAGAAAGCCCGCATCTTCATCAACCAGACGCCGATGACGGTCATGTCCCCAGGCGGTGACATGATATTCCAGCGTGAGCGCATCCCTGATGGCGAGATCTCATTCTTCTCGGCAGAAATGGTTTCCGGCGACGTAGTCACTGCGGCGCCCTACACTGCCACTGCTGTTACTGAGAGCACGCAGGTGCTGGCCGACGGCAATCGCATCGTGAACAAGACGTCGTCGTTTATCGCGCGTGACAGTCAGGGCCGCACCCGGCGCGAGACCTCGCTCAACCGGATCGGCCCCATGCAGGTGGAGAGCCCGAAGATGATCTTCATCAATGATCCCACCTCGCACACGCAGTACATCCTGACCCCAAACGATGCCACCAAGGTCGTCAAGGGCGATGGGAGCGCGGTCATTGACTTGCACACGCAAGGCGACGTGGTCCGTAAACGCGTCTTGGAAGACAAGGTCGCTATTGCCAGAAACTCGCAATGGAAAGAAGCCGACAACGACGGCAAGTCGGTGAAGCATGAAAATCTGGGCACGCAGACAATTGAGGGTGTCTCCGCCGAAGGCACGCGTGAAACCATTACCATCGCCGCCGGCCAGATCGGCAATGAGAAGCCTATGGAGCTGGTTACGGAAATCTGGACTTCACCGGATCTTCACACGGTGGTCCTGCGCAAGCACTCGGATCCTCGCATGGGTGAGACCGTCTTCCGCCTTACGGATATCAAGCGCGGTGAGCCAGATGCTTCGCTGTTCCAGCCGCCTGCAAACGCCAAGGTTCGAGTTGAGCGAACCCTCGAGCTGCACCCACGTGAAGGTCAGCCGAAGGAATGACCTCTTCTCTCTCCTTTGGTTGGTGAAAGCCGGTTGTGGGTCGCAATCGACCCACAACCGTGTATCAGCGTCTAGCGTCCCGGCATACCGGGACGCGTGCCTTTAGGCAGACGATTTTCCGCAGCAATGACGACCACCACCTGATTGTCCATCTGAGGTTCAAAGATGGATCAGCACGTCGACCCACAACCGTGTATCAGCGTCTAGCGTCCCGGCATGCCGGGACGCGTGCCTTTAGGCAGACGCCCAGCCCGGCTTTTCTGTTGTGGCCAAACCTAGCGCCGGTTGTCCGTCTGGGGTTCCGGATGGATCAGCACTTTGAACAGCTCGGGCGCAGCCTGTTTGAAACGGATCTCCAACTCCGTGGAAACGTCATGCACGCGCGAAAGCGGCAGGTCATCGGACATCGTACAGTGGCATGACATGTAGACCTTGCCCCGTACGCGCTTGATCTCCACATCATGCATGTCCACGACTTCAGGAAATTCCAGCACGATGGGTTTGAGCTTCTGCTCCAGCACGGCATCGCGCAGCACCCGGTTACCGGACTCGATCGTCGAGGGCTCGCTTTCAATATGCGTTAGGATCGTTGAGATTTCAGGGATATCGTCGCGAATCTCCGCTTCCAGAACGGTCACCACGTCATGGGCGTCTTTGAGGCTGAGGGTCTCGTCCAGCTCCAGATGCTGCTCCACGTGCAAACGGCCTCCCAGGTCCTGGACGCTCACGTCATGCACGCTGAAGTTGTTGCGGGAAGCCACGGCGCGTATGCGATCAAAAATGTTTTCATGGCCGGTTTCGCGCGGCACCGAGTGAATCACTACATCGGCATCCGGAAGGATTTCTCGCACCGCTCGCGTAACGTCAGCTACCACTTGTCCTGAACGCTGGAAGGTAACGTTGCGCGCCAGTCCCACTGTCAGATCTGCAAAGTAACGGTTCCCTGCCCGGCGGATGCGCACCCGCTCGACCTCAATCACGCCATTGACCTGCAGTGCCGCTTCAACAATGCGGCCGCGATAGCCGGCTGGAGCTGCGTCGAGCAAAGCATCAATGGTGCGCCGCGCCAGCCGCGAACTCACATAAACGATGACGCCGGAAACCATGAGCGCCGCTACCGGATCGGCTTTGACCAGCCATGGAATCTGCCAGTGCGAGCCCGCCCACACCAGCGCAAGTCCAAGAGCAACTACACCGCTGGAAAAAATATCGGTGCTGAAGTGGAGCGCGTCGGCTTCCAGCGCCTGGCTGTCATACTTTACGGCGATCCTCTGCAACCGCCGCGAGCGCCACCAATCCACAAACATCGAGAGGAACATGACCCCGAACGCCGCCAGGCTGGGTTCGATGTGAACGCTGTGCTGTCCGCTGAGCCGGCGGATGGCTTCCCAGACGATCCACACGCAGGTCAGCAGCAGCAGGCCGGTTTCGATAAACGCTGAAAAATTTTCTACCTTACCGTGGCCATATTGGTGCTCGGCGTCGGCCGGCTTGTCTGAGACCCGCACGGAAAGCAGCGTTACCAGCGCTGCCACCAGGTCCAGGCCCGAATGCGCCGCCTCGGAGAGAATGCCCAAGCTTCGCGTAGTGACGCCGACGATCAGCTTCAGAGAAGTAATGGCCAGGGCGGCCAGCAGCGAATTCAGCGCGACCGAGCGCTTTTCATGCTGCATGCGTTCCAGCACCGGATTCATCTCAGCGGGTGACACTGTTTTCATTCTCTCAATTTTTGCTGGCGCTACACCAGTAACATCAGTGGCTCACCATGTGGAGTAAAGGCCTATTATGCTAGGATGTTTGCTCTTTCCGCCTTTTCATTTGCGAAAGGACTTTTACCATGATGCGCATCCTCATCGCCTTCTTGATCGTGACGGCAGTGGCTTTCGTAGAGGCCCAGACCAGGAATTCCCGGCTGCTCCCGCCCGCGCTCGTGCAGGCAGCCGGCACGCAGAGCAGTCCCGCACCCACCTTGAAGAAGCCGGACGAAAGACCGGGAGAGGTGCAGCCCACGCAGCCTGTGATTACAGTCCGGGGCCTATGTCTGGCTGAGACCGGTCCTGCGGCCAAGTCTGCGGTACCCAGCACCAAGGATTGCGTCATCACCGTCACCAAAGAACAGTTCGATGCCCTGCTGAAAGCCTTCAATCCCAGAAACGATCCGTTGCCGCCGGCAGCCCGGCGGCAGGTGGCGCAAGCCTATGTCGAACTGCTGGTGTTTTCTGAAGCTGCCAAAGCTGCAGGTGTTGAAAACTCCCAGACCTACGCCGAAGTCATGCGCGTTCTACGCCTCAAGACCCTCAGCGACATCTACCGCACGCAATTGGCAGAGCAATATCGCAACCCTTCACCGGCAGAGATGGAAGCTTATTACAAGGAGAACCCCTCCAAATTCGAGAGCGCGAAGCTAAGCCGGATTTACCTGCCCAAAAACGCTCCCGATCCCAAAGCCACGGCGGAACAGAAGCAGGCTTTCCAGACCAAGGCGCAAAAACTGGCTGATGACATTCAGGCCCGGGCGGCCAGGAATGAGGCGGCCGACGCCCTCCAGAAAGATGTCTATGCCGCCCTGGGCATCACGGGAACCCCTCCCACCACGGAAGTGAACGCGCGCCGCGGCATGTTTCCCGCCAAGCTTGACCAGGAAATCTTCTCCCACAAAGCCGGCGATGTATTCCGCTCTGACGATGCCAACGGCTTCGTGATCTATCGCGTCGAGAACCGCGAAACCGCACCCATGGACAGCGTGAAAGAAGAGATCACACGTGAGATTTTCCGCCGCAAAATGGAGGAAAAACAAAAAGAACTTACTGGGTCGGTGCAGGCCAACTACGACGAAAGCTATTTTGGACCTCCAGTAGCTCCCAACACACCTGCCGGGCCGCAAGCGCCGAGTACACCAAAATAAATGCGCCCGGAAAACGGCTGGGCAACATCGCCAATCAAACATAAGAACTAAAATTTTTTTGGTTCACTTGTCGAATTCCGGTCTCGCCGTTCGTCGTTACAGTGAAAGCGGGACAACGAGCCCAGCGATAGACCACCCTAGGAGACAACATGCCGCAATATCTGGTTTCTGGTTACCTCCCTGACGACTTCGATCCGTCCACAATGACCGAAGCGGTGGCGGAGGAGATTCACGCGCTCAATCGCGAAATGATCGCCGCCGGGGTCAGGAAGTTCGCCGGCGGCCTGGGCCCAACCCACACGCTGCGGCCGCAACCCAACGGTGAGCTGCTTCTCACCGACGGGCCGTACCTGGAGACCAAGGAACACGTGGGCGGTTTATGGATACTGGAATGCGCTGACATCGACGAGGTGCTTGCGTGGGCGCGCAAGGGCGCCAAAGCGTGCCGTTTCCCGGTCGAGGTGCGAGAGATTTTCTTCGTGCCCGCCCCCGAGGGTGCAACGAAATAGGCCGGCCGCCGAAAAAGAACTGAGCGCCACGGCAGAGCCAACTGACTCTGCCCAGAGGCGTCTTCAAAACCCGGTGTCATGGTTTCTCAATGCCGCCATCTGCAACATCGCCCGCAGCCTTGTCGAAGCGCGCTTAAAGACCACCGTTGACAAGGCTGTGAGCACGCCATTACTAAGCGAAATACTCTAGAAAATCGGGCCGTTATCCGGCGAATCGTTTGTGTTAGGATTGCCCTACTCCCCCTATTACCAGCAATGACTTTTGTGAGGGTACCTTCGCCAAAATGATGCGCATTCTTGTAGTTTCTATCCTCCTGGTTGCGTGCTTGGCAGCCCAGGGCCAAGTCTCACCACTGAGACCCGGTCCGCCGGCCGCAGGTCAACCACAGATAGCCGTCGCTCACCCGGAAGCCGTCGCCGCCAATGAAGCGGTCATTACTATTCATGGGTTTTGTCCGGGGGCTCCCGCGAAAACGGGCGCTGAGTGCACCACGGTCATCAACAAAGAGCAATTTGAGAAAATCCTGGGGGCCGTAAACCAGGCCAATGCCGTCATGCCTCCGCAGGCGATCCGTAACCTGGCCGAGCGTTATGTCCAGATTATGGCTTTTGCCAGCCAGGCAGAAAAGCTGGGACTGGATAAAGATCCCAGGTTCCTGGAGTTGATGCGGGTTGTGCGGCTGAACAGCCTGAGCGAAGTCTATCGGCGCTCCCTGGACGAAAAGTACCGCACACCCTCTGACGCCGACATCAAGGCGTACTACGACCAAAACATCGCCAAGTTTGAGCAGGTCAAGCTGTCGCGCGTGTTTATTCCGCGCGTCAACCCCAAAGCCCCCACTGGCGCCGGCCCTGACGACTTTGCCCAGCGCGCGCAAAAACTGGCCGACAGTTTGCGTGAACGCGCCGTAAAAGGCGAGGACCTGGACAAGCTGCAGCAGGAGGCATATCACACGCTGGGCTTGAATCCGCCTTCGCTCAATACTGACATTGGCGCTCGCCGTCGCGGCAGCGGCACGCTTTCTCCCACCGTAGAGAATGACGTCTTCACGCTCAAGCCGGGCGAAATCACCAAAGTCGAGCCTGAGCCCAGTGGTTATCAGTTTTACAAACTGCAAGGGCGGGATACGATCACGCTGGAACAGGCGAAGAACGAAATCTCTTCTGTGATTCGCAAGAGCCAGCTCGACGCCGCGAACAAGGCTGTGATGGACCCGATCCACACCGATCTTAACGAGACCTATTTTGGTCCGCGCTCCACCGGCATGCAGGCGCCTCCACCGCCGCGTGGACCGCAACTGCAGCCGCATCCGCCCGTGCCCACACCAACGCCTGCAAACACGCCAGGCAGCAGCACAACCAAACCGGTAGAACCCACGCACAAATAGCTATGGCGCAAAAACCGACAGTGCTGATCACTGGAGTCTCAGGCAATCTGGGACTTCGTCTCCTTCAGCAGTTGACGGACTTTAACGTGATCGGTGTGGATGTGCGCGAACCGGAGAGCGCTCCTGCGCTCGCCGGCTTTGAAAAAGTAGATCTCTCCGAAGAACGCTCCTGTGACCAGCTTCTGGAACTGATGCGCGCGCACCGGCCGGAAGCGGTGGCCCACCTGGCCTTTGTGCTCGATCCGCTGCGCACTGGCGTAACCAACAAGAAGCAGATGTGGCTCATCAACGTCGCCGGCACCAGCCGCGTGACCGAGGCCATTGCAGAGCACAACCGCATGCTGGGCGGCATTGATAAGTTTATCTTTCCCAGCAGCGCACTGGTCTATGGGCCGGAGTTGAGTAAACCGGTCACCGAAGATGCGCCGCTCAACGCGCAAAGCCTGCCCTATGCTCTGCATCAGCAGGAAGCCGACCGCACCGTGCAATCACGTGCTCGCGGCATGAAGTGCAAGACATATATTCTGCGTCCGCATGTCTACGCCGGCGCCACGGTGCAGAACTATCAACTCGGCGTATTGCGCGGCATCCCCGGAGGCAAAGGACGCCTGGCCGAACGGCTGCGCCGCCAGGGCAAGCGCCTGCCCTTGTGGCTACCCACGCGGGGCGACCATCTGGAACACAAATTCCAATTTGTGCATGTGGATGACGTCGCCCGCCTGATCGCGCACATCTTGGGCCGCACAGCGTCCGATCCCAAATTGACGGTGCTGAATGTAGCCGGTCGCGGCGACCCGCTTGAGCTGCGTACCTGCATCAATATCGCCGGCATCGAGGTCCAGCGCGTTCCTGCCAAGACTTTCTGCAAGCAGGCGCTGCGCCTGCTCTGGGACCTCGGCGTCTCAGACATTCCGCCCGAAGCTCTTCCCTACCTGCTGGGCTCTTGCACCATGGATACCGCGCGGCTTCGCGTTTTTCTCGGCGAACACTACCGTTCGATCATCGAACACACCTGCGAACAGGCGCTGGCCGATAGCTTCAGCGCTACGCAATCGGCAGCAAATTCTGGGGATTGATCAACACAGATCGCTCATGACGAGCTTGGCGGTAGTACGGCGGCTATAATCGCTAGCCATGCGAATGTCAGCCACTCTCATTCTTGCCCTGGCTCTCTTCTGCACTTCAGCCGCTCAGGCCCAGCAGAGTGACGCGAGCTCTGAAACCAACCTTGACGCCATCGTCAAGCAGGTGATCGCGCAGGAGCGCGTGGTGGGCGCTTCTGTATTGGTCGCCCGCGGCGACCGGATTCTTCTTCACAAGGGATACGGCTTTGCCGACCTGGGCCTGGAAGTCCCGGCAAGAGACGAAACCGTCTACCACGTGGTTGGACCGATGCTGCCCTTCACTGGCATTGCCGTGATGCAGCAGGTAGAGCGCGGCAAGTTGTCCTTGGATGACGACATTGCAAAGTTCATACCGGAATTTCCGCTGCAGGGACATCACGTAACGATCCGACAATTGCTCAACCATACTTCCGGCATTGTCGATTACCACTATCTTGGCGATCCCATTGAGGCTACCAGTCGCCAGCCCAAAGCGCTGGACGAAGTAATGGCGCTTTATTCCGGCAAAAACTGGGTCAATGAGCCGGGCAAGAAGTGGGACTGGTCGATCTCCGGCTTTCAGCTTCTGGTGACGATCGTTGAACGGGTGACCGGCCAGAGCTTCCCCGACTATGTGCAGCAAAACATCTTTAAGCCCGCCGGCGTGAAGTCCACCACGTATTGCGACGATTTCACCCTCACCCGCGGCCTCAGTCATGCGTATCGCAAGATCGGCGCCGGTTATGTTGAAGCACATGAAAATGGCATGGCCTATAACTCTGACCTGCGCTTCTGCAGTACCGTGGGTGATCTCCTTCAGCTCTGGCGTGCGATCAAGACCAGGAATCTTGTCCGGCCGGAAACGTTCCAGGAGATGTCCACCGCGGAAGGCGCGGCAGCCCACATGAGCGCGCAGGACCCTAAGGCGCAATACGGCTTCGCCATGATCCTGAACCATGAGGAAGACCACAGGCGCATTGGCCAGCACGGATCGCTGATGGGCTACAGCGGCAGCCTCTATGACTTCCCTGAAGACCAGCTCACCATTGTTGTGCTGACCAATACTGAAGACCAGAACGCATACGCCATTACGCGCGCTCTGGCCCGGTCGATCCTTGGTTTGCCGGCGCTGCCCGCTCACCCACCCGCCGCCGAGCCCACGCTTGCCGATAAACCAGTCACGGAACTTGATCGTAAGCAGCTTGAGGGAACCTATGTGCTCAAGCTCGATAGCGTCTCACCCAACCTGCATGACTCGTACGCGCAGTATCGGCGGACTTACCGGGTGTTTGATGAAAACGGACGCCTCATGATCCAGCCTCTGGGCGAAGGCCCGGAACGTCTGCTTAAGCAGGATGTGAACAGTTTTGCCATGCGGTCGTCACCGCAAGCCCGTATTTCATTTGAGATGAAAGATATGCACACCCCGTTGATGAAGATGGAGTCACCTGGATTTCCGCTGGCAGGAGAGCGTGTGGGAGAGGGTGATCCTAAGACGTTTCATGGGCAGTTACATTGACCTGGAGGCCGGTGCAACACCGGCTTGGTAGTGACAGCTAGCTCTTCACCGCTACCGCCAGTCCATCTCTCAACGGCAGAATGGTGGTGAAGAATTCTTTCATCGCGTAGAGGCGCTGGTTGAACTCCTGAATCGCGCGCGTCGTCTCTTCTTTAGGATTGGTTTCGGTCACGCGGCCGTACCAGAGCGCATTGTCCGTGATAAAGAGCCCACCGCGGCGGAGACGCGGAGCCACCAGGTCGAGCACTCGTGGATAATATTCCTTATCTACATCATTAAAGATGATGTCGAACTCCTGCTTTTGGGTTGAAAGCTGCTCCAGCGCATCGCCCACGCCAATGCGAATGCGGCTGGCTACGCCGGCACGCTGAAAGTAGCCGCGGGCCTCTTCTGCCTTTTTCGGATCGCCATCGGTATAGAAGACTTTTCCGTTTGTACCGACTGCCTGCGCCCACCAAATGGTTGAATATCCGATGGCGGAGCCTAACTCAAAGACCTTGCGTGCACGGATGAGGCGCGCGTACTGGTAGAGCACACGCCCGACAGCAGGGCCAACGATCGGGATGTCGCGCTGATCGGCCTGCTTCTCCATTTCCTGCAAGACCGCATCGCGAGCGGGAAGCAGGTTGAGCATGTACCGGTCGACTGTGGCTTCGGTGATTCCAGGCATGGTCTGAGCCTTTCCGCAACTGTCGGATTTTTCAATCGACATCTAGCGCTCATACGAGCCGCGAGGCCGACCATGCGCCGAGCGGCTTGCAGAAGGAGCAGCTAACCGTCGTTTCGGGCCACACGCGCCGGCGGTTTGGAGCGAAGCGACAGAAGTCTTAGGAAATCGTCTCGCCCGGCTTCATTGTGATCAATTCCACGTTCACGCCGCGAGCTTTGAGTTCTTTCTGGAAAGCCTCGGGTGTCCCGGTAAGCAACGGGAACGTGGCATAGTGCATCGGAATTACGGCCTTGGGCTTGAGCAGGCTGCATGCATACGCTGCCTCCTTGGGGCCCATGGTAAAGAGATCGCCGATAGGCAGCATGCAAACGTCTGGCGCGTAGAGCTCGCGGATGATTGCCATGTCACCGAAAATACAGGTATCGCCGGCGTGATAGATCTTGAGACCATTGGCGAATTCAATCACGAAACCACACGCTTCGCCGGGAGTGAATACCGTCGCGCCATCCTCCAGCGTATTGGAGTGGTGCGCGTTGACCATGCTGACCTTGATCTCGCCTACCTGCTGCGTACCGCCTTTGTTCATAGGCGCAATCTGCTTGGCGCCTTTCTTCTGCATGTAAACGCACAGCTCGTACATGCCGGCGATGGCCGGCTGGTGCTTTGTTGCCAGGTCCACGGCATCGGCAAAATGGTCGCTGTGGCAATGCGAGATCAGCATGTAGTCCAGCCTGGCGATGGTCTTCTTGTCGGCCGGCGTTGCCGGATTGCCGCTGACCCAGGGATCAATGATGAGGTTCTTGCCGCCAGGTGTAGTAACCAGAAATGTAGCGTGTCCGAGCCAAGTGATTTTGATGCCGTTGAAGTTCATGTGTTCTTCGATCCTTGAAAAGAAGTATTTAGAAATTAGTACTTAGTATTTGGTTCGATCCGGCACGGCACGGTTGGCTAAATACCAAGTACTAAATACTAGTGACTAACCACCGCTTCCCTTCCACCCCTTATATCCACCGGCCAGTGACTTCACATTTTTGAAGCCCATTTTCTGCAATGACTGTGCGGCCAGGGCAGACCGCCCTCCGCCGCCGCAGTAGCAGACGATCGGCTGATCTTTGTCTGTGGTGATCGTGTCGATCTTGTATTCCAGTTGCCCGCGCGGCAGCGGCTTGGCGCCCGCGATCGCGCCTTCCGCCACTTCGTCCGGTTCACGCACGTCGATCAGGGTGAAGTTCTCCTTCGCTTGTTGCATGCGCTTCAATTCGGCCGGATCGATCTCCGTGATCTCGCGCTTCGCAGCATCGACCATCTGTTTGTATTCTGGGAGTGGCATGAGTGCGGCTTTCCTCTGAAAAGACAGGAAATTCTAAAACAGACAAGCGGCTTCTAGCCACTCGCGGCGTGCACCGAAGGCAACGGCCCGCCACCGTGGCGGCTTAGTGGCTCATTTGACTACTGAGGGCCTCGCCTGCTACGTTGCGCTCGAATGTCTTCCGTGAAGCCAGACCCGCCAAGTTCGCTGCCCGTGCGCGATCGGCTTTTAGAAGCGGGAAAGATTCTGTTCTCGGTCCACGGCTTTGAGAACACATCGACCGCCGCGATCGCCCGCCAGGCAAACACCAGCGAGTCACAACTGATCAAGCATTTTGGAAGTAAAGAGGGCCTATTGGAGGCAATTTTCGACCAGGGCTGGCAGGGGCTGGATTTTATTTCTCAGGCAGTAAAGGGATTGTCTTCTCCTGCCGAAAAATTGCGCACAATTTTCGAGCTGGTATTGCAAACGCTGGAGCGCGACCAGGCGCTGAAAGAACTCATGCTGTTTGAGGGCCGGCGCATTCGCAAAGCCGGTTCCGGATCTGACATATTGATCACCTCCGGTTACCTGCGCTTCAGCTCTGCGGTGGAGCAAGTCCTGACCGATCTAATCTTGAACACCTCTCTTGCGCAGAAGATTTCTCCTCCCGCTTTGACCTCGGCATTGATTGGGATGTTCGAGAGCATGCTGCGCGACCAGGTCCTTGCCCGCCGCGCCAACTTCCACTTCTCATCAACCAATGAAGAGATCCGCGCCATCTTTGATCTCTTTGTCTCCCGCCTGTTGACTCCGTCCCCCGAACCCAAGGGGTAACGCGCTCCTTTCATAAGGAGAAACAACGTCCCCGACAGCTTGACCGCCAGGCAACTCAGGCGAACATGCATTTCATCACAAAACTAGCCTTGGTAGTAGTAGCACTACTAAACGGGCGCCTTCCGGTGCGTTCTACTTCGCGTGGAGACGATTCAACATGAATAAGCACAAAGCTCTCGGGCTCATCCTGCTCGCAATGGTCTTTATTGCGCCATCGACGTTTGCCGCCACACCGTCAAGCGGCACTCTCGCCGCTCCGGCCTCGGGTCAAACTTCCTCCATTCCATTTAGTGGAGGTCCGTTTACAGGAGCTACCGCTAGCCCCGCAGCCTGCACAACGCTTACTTGTGACACTTTCACGCTTACTGTGAACGTCCCTTCCAGCTTCTATTCCGCTAATCCAACCTACGCCGTTCATGTGCGAATCAATTGGGCCAGCAACACCAATGATTTTGACCTCAACGTGAATGACGCGTCCGGAAATACGGTTTGTAATTCAGGCCAGGGACAGACGAATTTTGAAGATGCCGATTGTGGCCAGTTAGCCTCTGGTACCTACACCGTGCAGGTGGTTGGTTTTGTTGTGGCGAATGCAACCTACACCGGCAATGCAACAGTGGCGCCGGAACCAACGTCGGGCACAGGGAACGCACGCTATCGCAAAAGCAATCTCACATTCAGCGCGCCACAGGAATTGCAGCGCCCCATCGATCTCCTGAACAATGGCGGTACAGGCTTATCGTCTGACCAGGACGTGGAGCCGCGCATTGTCCATGATGTGCTTGGGAATTACTATGTCGCGGCGATTCAGGGCGTGCCTGGCGGAATTGACGTATGGAAATCAACTGACGCGGGCAACAGCTTTGCTTACCTTGGCCAGCCGGATGGCCTGCAGATTGGGGCAGCGCTGGGCGCAGACGGCGTCGGCCTGGGTGGTGGCGATGAAGATATCGCAGTCAGTCCTTCAGGCGTGGTGTACGCCAGCTCATTGTGGCTGGGCTCGGCGACGCAAAGCACCTCTTTCACGGGTGGAACTGCCTGGGTGTCAAACCCCATCTCCAGTGATCTGCCTCTGGTGGATCGCCAGTGGATTGCTCCGCATGGCAACAGCGAGTTGTACCTGACCACCAAGCAACTCGGCGCCGACTTGGACGGAACCGTAACTCTCTTTGTAGCCAAGTCCTTTGACAACGGCCTCACCTGGCCACAAGTAGCGCCGGTGACGACACCGGAAATCGGAGCGCAGCCCGGTGACCAGGGCAACATCACCGTCGACCAGAACAACGGCAACGTGTACGCGGTTTTCATTGATTCTCACGACAACATCGTCTGGTTGGCTCGCTCCTCTGACGGAGGCAAGACCTGGATTGTCAAGCAGGTCTTTGCAGCTCCTGCAGGGACGAACCTGGCCAACATCTTCCCCATCGTTGCTGTGGATAGCGCCAGCAATGTTTTTGTGGTGTTCTGCAATGGGACCAATGTGTTCCTCACGGCATCAACCGACCAGGGCGGCACGTGGACCACTCCGGTCCGTGTCAACAACGGCGCAGGCAGCAAGACCACCATGGGGCCGTGGATCACTGCCGGTGGCCCGGGTCAGGTGAATATCGCATTCTGGGGCACGAGCGACAGCAGCGCCAACAGTACAACAGCGCAGTGGCAGGTTTTCAATGCTCAGTCCCGCAATGCTACAGCGGCAATTCCAACCATCACCCAGGTCGCGGCGACACCTGTTATGCACGTAGGGGCCATCTGTAACCAGGGCACCAATTGCGCTGCGGGAACCCGCAATCTGGCTGAATACTTCGCTCCGGACATCGGTCTGAATGGCGAAGCGCTGATCATCTATTCCGACGACAAAAACACATCCAGCCCTACGGGAGCTGCTCGAACCTTCTTTGTCAAACAAACAGGTGGCAGCACGTTGCGGTAACCACGCTCGTCTCATTTCACTTTACCTGGGGCGCTTTGGCGCCCCGCTTTTTTGCGGTTTGTGATTGACCAAGTTGCGCGCATTTCAACATCGCAAATCATCGATGACAAATCACAAATCCGGGATTGCCGGCTGATCTCTCGCGGCTTTTTGATACAATCCCTCTTCCCTGATGGCATCGACCATGGAAGTGCTTATCTCGCGCGAGCAGATTGCTGAAGCTGTGGCCCGCATAGGCCAGGAGATTACACGCGACTTTGCCGGAGAGTCCGTTGTCCTGCTGGGCGTGCTCAAGGGCGCGTGTCTGTTCCTGAGCGACCTGGCGCGGCAGATCGAGCTGGACGCAACCTTTGATTTCATCGCCGTGCGCAGCTATGGAACGCGCAAAGAAAGCGCCGGCGAGGTCCAACTCATCAAGGACGTCACCACGCCGTTGGAAGACAAGAACGTAATTCTGGTAGAAGACATTCTGGACACGGGATTGACGTTCACGTTCCTGCGCAAGCTACTGCTGGCCCGCAAACCGCGCATGCTGAAATTCGCGGCGCTTCTAGACAAGCCTTCGCGCCGCCAGATGCCGGTGGAGGCCGATTATGCCGGCTTCAAGATTCCGGACAAATTTGTGGTCGGCTATGGGCTCGATTTCGCCGAGCGCTTTCGTAACCTGCCCGATATTTGTGTCTTCACCGAAAACGCGGGAAAGTAGTGGTACAATTCGTTTCGGATGTCACAGGTCCTGTCAGATCCCCAGATCAGCATTCGGAACTGGCAAACAGTTGCCGGCTTCATCGACCATACCCTACTCAAATCAGAGACCACAGAAGAGCAGGTTGTCCGCCTTTGTGAAGAGGCCGTTTCCTTCAGCTTTGCCGCAGTTTGCGTCAATCCCTGGTGGATCGGGCTGGCCGTTTCAGTCCTGCGCGGCACGCCGGTCAAGGTCGCCACGACCATTGGTTTCCCTCTGGGGGCAAATCACACCACGGTCAAGCGCTTTGAAGCTGCTGAAGCCGTGCGTCTGGGCGCCAAAGAGCTGGATATGGTGATGAACATTGGCGCGCTCCGCTCGGGTGATCGTCAGGGTGTGCAGAATGACATGATGGCCGTGGCCGAAGTCGCGCATGGCAGTGGAGCCATTGTTAAAGTGATACTTGAGACTCCGCTGCTGACGCTGGAGGAAAAAATCCTCGCCTGCCAGCTCAGCCTTGCGGCCAAAGCTGACTTCGTCAAGACCGCTACCGGGTTTTTTGGCTCCGCGACTCCTGAAGACGTTTCGCTGATGCGCGGCGTCGTGGGCAACCATGCCGGAGTCAAGGCCTCTGGCGGCATTCGCACCGCCGCGAACGCTTCGTCCATGATTGCGGCCGGAGCGAACCGGCTGGGCGCCAGCGCCAGCGTTGCCATCATGCGCGAGTTCGGCGCGCCGGAATTTACGCCACGCTCATAACCTTAGGCCCAGGTCCAACCATCGGTCTATCACCTCTGTAACCGGCCTACGGAGATTTTCCTTTCACGATCTTCCCCCTTCCCCGTCACAATAGATAGGCGAACCATTCTTGAGCGGAGGCACGACGGAAAAGATGCGCAGATCCCTGGTCGTTTTCATGCTTCTTGTTTTCTCTCTCAGCAGCTGGGCCCAGCGAACCCGCGATATGAGCCATGAAGGCTCTTCCGGCGACATTTTCATCGGCTATTCCCTTTTGAATGGCGACACGCTTTCCCACGGCAGCGGCTGGGAAGCGGCCCTCACAGGAAATCTGCACGATTGGCTTGGTCTCAAGGTAGATCTTGGCGGCAACTACAAATCCAGCGGTGGCGTCGGCTCGCGTGAGTATAACGTTCTCTTTGGACCGCAGCTCGCTGCCCGTTCCAACAAGCTGCATTTCTTCGTGCATGGCCTGGTTGGCATCGCTCATTTCAGCTCTGATGTCACTCCCAGTGACACCGGCGCGGCCTGGGCCCTTGGCGGCGGCGTGGATTATGACCTTAACTCAAACTTCGCCTTCCGCCCAGTCCAGCTCGATTACCACGGCGCGCATCTCTTCTCCAACACCCAGCGTGACGCGCGTTATTCCGTAGGTTTGGTGTATCGCTTCCGGTAAAGTTTGTTCCATCGCGAAACATCCGGCCGCTCCGAGATCACTCGTGGGCGGCATTTTCATTGGGCATATTGCCACGCAATGATATATATCCACAACTCTGGAGGATGCATTGGCTTCCTGTATGATCAATGAAGAGCCCTCATGGTGACCTCCACACAACCTCAGCGCGTCGATGTTGAGTCGCTCCTGATTGAAGTTGCCGACGTACTCAACACCACGCTCGATCTTGACACGCTGTTGCAGCGTGTCGCCGAGGTCGTGAAACGGGTCATCGACTACGAAATCTTCTCCATTCTGCTGCTCAACGACCGCAGCCAGGAGCTGCGTTTTCGCTTTCAGATCGGCCACGCGCCGGAAGTTGCGGAGCGCATTCGGGTCAAGGTCGGCGAAGGAGTTACCGGCCGCGCCGCCAAAGAACGCCACGCCATTCTTGTCGACGATGTCAGCAAGGAAACCGAATACATTGAGGCCGTTCCGCGTGTCCGCTCTGAGCTGGCCGTGCCGTTGATCAACAAGAACCGGGTCATCGGCGTGATGGATCTTGAGGCGCGCGAGCGTGGCTACTTTAAGGAAGAGCACGCGCGGGTCTTGTCGCTGATCGCTTCCCGCATCGCGGTGAGCATTGAGAATGCGCGGCTCTATACGCGCATCGTCCGGCAGGCGAATACGCTGGCCCTGTTGAACGACATCAGCCGCGATCTCACCTCCATCCTCAACCTTGACCAGCTGCTCAAGCGTGTCGGCGATCTGCTGTCCAAGGTGATCGACTATCAGATGTTCTCCATCCTGCTGCTCGACGACAGCAAGCAGAAGCTGGTGCACCGTTTTTCCGTGCGCTTCAAAGAAAGCATCCAGCTCAAGCATGACATCCCGATCGGTCGCGGCCTGGTAGGCACTGCGGCAGAAACGAAGAAGCCGGTACTGGCGCCCGATGTCGCCCGCGATCCGCGCTACATCAAAGCCAATCCGGAAACTCGCTCAGAACTTTGCGTGCCTCTTATGTACAAAGACCAGGTGATCGGCGTGCTCGACCTGGAGCACACGCGCCGCGGTTACTACACCGAGGACCATCTCCGCACGGTAAGCACCCTGGCCGCACAAGTGGCCATTGCCATCGAAAATGCGGTGCTCTACGAACGCATTGCCCGCGAAGAGCAGCGCATGGAACGCGATCTTTCCATGGCCCGCGAGGTGCAACATCACCTGCTCCCACCTACAACGCCCAGCATGGTTGGCGCAGAAGTTGCAGCGCGCTTCAAGCCTGCGCACGCCATCGGCGGCGATCTTTACGACTTTCTGGATTACACGCTGCCTCGTGCCTGCATCATTGTGGGTGACGTCAGCGGCAAGGGCGCTCCGGCTGCGCTGTACGCAGCGCTCGTCAGCGGCATTCTGCGCAGCCAGGCCCGCGACGAACCCGGTCCGGCGGAGATGCTCAACGCCATCAATCGCTCACTCAATCATCGCCGGCTTGACGCGCAATACCTTGTTCTTACCTGCGCCGTCTGGGACGATGACAAACGAACCATGCGTGTGGCTAACTCCGGGCTTCCCCGCCCCATTTATTGCCACCAGGGTCACGCCCATATGCTGGAGGTGGCCGGCCTGCCCCTGGGAATGTTTGAAGACGTCTCTTATGACGAAATCACCATCCACGCCAAGCCGGGCGACATATTTGTATTTTTCAGCGATGGTATCGTTGACGCCAGCAATCCCAAAGACGAGCAATTTGGCCGTAGCCGCGTGGAGCGCGTGATCGATAAGAACGCAGGCGGGTCAGCCCAGGAAATTGTCGATGCCATCTTCAAAGCGGCCGACGGCTTTGCCGCCGGCGCCGAAGTTTTTGACGACCAGACCGTCGTGGTCCTTAAGGTGAAATAAAGTTTCCCCGTTTATATCACTACCGAGATCACAGGATGTCCCGCGGTATAACAGCCTCAAAAACTACCTGATTTCGGGGTCTCGGGCGGCTTTAACGGGATAAAAACCGGTATGCCAATGCCTGGATACGCCCAAACCACGCTAATTCCCAAAACTAAGAAACTTTAATCTGAATCTCGTTGCGCTTTAATTCTTCCCGGGCATTCTACCCGTGAGCTGACATCGCCTTCCGGCAGCGTTCGGCGACTGAAGTGCCTCAGGTGCTCCGTCGAATGTCTGACTCCCCAGCGCGATGTGCGCACAGGTTCCCAAAGACAAGAACAAGAGGGGCCATTGCCACGTAAGTCAGCCAACTGCCGCGCTGGCGGTTCTCCGTCTGCCCGGCTGCAGGTAGATACTAAGGAGCGCAGCCAATGAGTCGTAAACACCAGGAAGGATTCTTCCTGTCTGAGAAATCCTCGTCTGCACGTCTTCGCGAGGCGGAAAATGCCCGAAAGAATCGCGCTGAAGTCCTGAAAGCTTATTCCACTGGCCAGGTCTCTCGTCGCGACCTCATGAAATGGGGACTCATCACAACCGGTGGCTTTTTGGCCCCGATTCACGGACTCAATCCCTTTGTTAAGAGCGCCTTTGGACAGGTACCCACCGGCGCACCGCCCAGCCCGGGGCTCAATGGATTGGCCTTTACCCAACCCATGCTTCGGTTTGAACCCCTGGACCGAAACCCTATCTCATCACTGAACCCAGCCCCCACAGCCATGGCCAACCAGACGCCGCAAGCGGTCGATCCGGCGATGGGCGGCGGCTTTGGCCCGATTGAAGGACGTCCTCCGGGACAGGATTGGGCGCACCAGCGCTTTGATGTCTTCCCGCCGCAGGTCGCAATTGAAGCTTGCCAGGAAGGCGCAAAGATCAACACCAAAAACGGCCAGAGCATTCACCCCAAGTTCCACCCCAGCTTGCCCGATCAGGGTCCGTTGGCAATGTGGACCTTCAACGGAACCATTCCCCCGAAGTTGGCGATTGGCCGTTACGGTGAGCCGATCCTGTTCCGCCATCACAACAAGCTGCCGGCTGATGTCACCAAAAACGGCGGCTTCGGACGCCATACCATCACCACGCACGAGCACAACGGCCACCACGGCGCGGAGAATGACGGCTTTACCGGCGCCTTCTTCTTCCCCGGACAGTTCTATGACTATCACTGGCCCATCATCCTGGCCGGTCACGACACCATCAACCCTGACGCCACCGATCCCAAGGCCGGCAGCCCGGCTGACAACGGCGGGATCAACAAAGTCCCTGGCGACTGGCATGAAACCATGTCGACGCACTGGTTCCACGATCACATGTTCAGCTTCACTTCGCAGAACGTGTACAAGGGCAACGCTGCCATGTTCAACATTTACAGCGCGCTCGATCGCGGCAATGAGTCGCTCAATGACGGCGTAAACCTGCGCTTGCCTTCAGGCAGTTCGAAATCCTGGGCCAACCTGGATTACGACATCAATCTCATGCTGGCCGACAAAGCCTGGGACGCCAACGGACAACTGTTCTTCGATATCTTCCAGCTCGACGGATTTATCGGCGACGCGATGACCGTAAACCTCTGCTACAAGCCGTTCTTTGAAGTAGAGCGTCGTAAATACCGTTTCCGCATTCTCAACGCCAGCGTTTCGCGCTTCTTCAAGCTGTCCTTGAGTGATGCGTCCCCCATGATCCAGATCGCGAATGACGGCAACCTGCTGCCCCAACCTGTGACGCTTACGCAGCTGGACGAACAGGGGATCGCCGAGCGATATGACATCGTCATTGACTTCTCGCGCTACAACGTCGGCGACAAAGTCTGGATGGTGAATTTGTGCGAACACCAGGACGGCAAAAAGCCTTCACAGGATCGCACTCTTGCCGACGCTTTAAACGGGAAGTCCTCGGACCCCTGCGTCGGCAAAATTTTGGAGTTCCGCATCACCAGGAACCCGGCTCAGCCCGATCAGAGCCAGGTTCCGGCGCAGATGATCCCCAACCCGGATCTCTCGCATATTCCGGTGGTGCGCGAGCGTACCTTCGAGTTCGGCCGCGGCGCCATCAATCCCACAGATCCGACTGACCAGGATCCGTGGGGCGTCAAGACCGACCTGGGAACCATGCTTACCGCCGATTACGGCCGGGTTTCTGCGGCGCCCACACCGGGCACCCGTGAAGTCTGGACGCTCAAGAACGGTGGCTCAGGCTGGGACCATCCGATTCACATCCACTTTGAAGAAGGCCAGATCCTGGCCCGCAACGGCAGCGCCTCGAATGTGCCGGCGTGGGAGCGTGGCCGCAAGGACGTATATCGCCTACGCCCGGGCGGAAGCGTGACCCTCACCATGCAGTTCCGCGAATTCTACGGAATGTTCATGGAGCACTGCCACAACACCGTGCATGAAGATCACGCCATGCTGGTTCGCTGGGAGCTGGATCGCGGCCTGGTTCCAATGCCGATGCCTATGCCGACACCGCAAGGTGTGGGCTACATCGCGAGTACCTCGTTGCCAACGGCCTACAATCCTCCCTCTGGTAATTCCGGCGGTAGCGGTTCCGGTGGGTCTGGCAAGGGTGGCTCTGGATCAGGAAGCTCTGGCTCTGGCGGCTCAGGTAAGGGCGGTGCAGACCTGAATGGTTCTGGAGGCGGCTCCGGCTCCGGTAAAGGTTCCAGCAGTCTCACCAGCGGGAGCGGTAAAGGCTCCAGCGGCGGCTCTGGAAAAAGCAAGTAACAACTAACAGCGGCGGGGAAACCCGCCGCCTTTTTCGAACCAATGATTATCTGGGAACCAAAGGAAAAGGAAACCATGCGAAGGGGCGGTTGGGCTGTGCTTGCAGCAGTCGCGGCGTGTGTTTGCGCGGCTGCTTATCTGTCGGTCGGCGTGACCCCTGCTGCGGCTGACAACTCCTACTGGGGCGCAAAGTATTTCCCCAACGTCCCGCTGATCACGCAGGACGGAAAGACCGTGCATTTCTACGACGACATGCTGAAGGGCAAGATCGTCCTGATCAATTTTATTTACACCGAGTGCGGCGATGCCTGCCCGCTTGAGACCGCCAAGCTCGCTCAGGTTTACAAGCTCCTGGGCGATCGCATGGGCAAAGATATTTATTTTTACTCCATCAGCGTTGATCCCAAGCGCGATACACCCTCGGTGTTGAAGGCATACGCCAGGAAATTTCACACGGGACCGGGATGGTACTTCCTGACCGGAAAAAAGGAAGATATCGACACGGTCCGCAAAAAGATCGGCATGGCAGGACGCCTGGACGAAGACCCCCTTACCGGCCATACCACCAGCTTGACCCTTGGCAACGAACCTCAGGGACAATGGATGCAGGACAGCTCGTTTGACGATCCGCGCTTCATTGCCACCATGGTCGATAACTGGCTGACGCCCGGTTACAAAAGCGCAGCCAACAATTACCAGAACGTCCCCAAACTTGACCCTTCAACCGCGGGAGCGGGTCCGTCGATGTTCCGCACGCGCTGCGCGGCCTGCCACAGCATCGGCGGTGGCGACGGCGTTGGCCCGGATCTGCTTGGCGTGACCCATGCCCGGGGTCGCGAGTGGGTCGCTAAATACATCCTTGCCCCAGACAAGGCGTTAGCAGAAAGCGATCCGATTGCGGTAGCCCTCTTCAACAAATACAACAAAATAAAAATGCCCAACCTGCATCTGCCACCAGCGGATGTGCAGTTGTTGATCGATTACTTGGATTCTCAGACCGCTGCCCAGACATCTGCATCCGTCGCAGAAAAGCCTGGCGCGGGGCGAGCTGAATCCGACTCCACCAGGACCAGCCAGGGACCGGGCAGAGACTGATCTGTCCACCTGGTTGCTAGTGGCCGCCCGATGCCTGCATGCGTCGGGCGGAATTTTTTGGAGCAGAACTTAGTACTTAGTATTTGGTACTTAGCTCTTGCCGGGCAGCCACCATCCTCGCTCAAAAATTGCACGGGGCTCTCAAAGCACCCCAAAAAGAGCTACAATCAAACGGCTAAATACTAAATACTAAGTACTGCTCATGTTCACGCGCCCTCCTGGCTTCACCTACAAAAACAACGAGCTTCATTGTGACGGTTTGTCCCTGAACAAGCTGGCCAAGAAGTTCGGTACTCCCCTGTACGTTTATTCGGCCACGGCGATTCGCGAACGCTATCGCATTCTTGAGCGGGCGTTTCACCATGTGCCGCACACGCTCTGTTATTCCGTCAAGGCCAATTCAAACCTGAGCATACTGCGCCTGTTGGCGGGCATGGGCGCCGGTTTCGATATCGTCTCCGGTGGCGAGCTGGAGCGCGTCCGTCGCGCACAGAAGAAAGCCATCAAAAAGATTGTCTTTTCCGGCGTTGGAAAGACAGCCGCGGAGCTGGAGTTGGCGTTGCATCACGGTATTCTCCTGTTCAACGTTGAAAGCGAAGGCGAGCTTGAGCTGCTGGCTGCATGCGCCGCCAAATTGCGCAAAACAGCCAATATTGCGCTGCGCGTGAATCCCGACGTTCCGGCTGAAACGCACCCCTACATCTCCACCGGCCTGCGCGAACACAAATTCGGGGTGCCGATCGCCCAGGCGCGCGAGCTTTGCCGCCGTGCGGCAACGCACAAATACACGCGGGTCTCCGGAGTAAGCTTGCACATCGGCTCACAGATCAGCGACGTGTCTCCCTTTCATCTGGCCATGGAGCGCGCGGTAGACCTGGCGCAGCAGCTTACTGCCGACGGCCACAAAATACGCTTCATCGATGCCGGCGGCGGGCTGGGCATCTCTTACAACAGCGCGGCGGCGGTTGATTTTTCCGATCTCGCCCATCGTTACGCTGAAGCGCTTATGACGCCCCTGGAGCGGCTCAAGAACCCGCCACATCTTTTGCTCGAACCCGGCCGCTCGATCATCGCGCCTGCCGGAGCTCTGGTCACGCGCGTGCTCTATCTCAAGCGCAACGGCAATAAGCATTTCACGATCGTTGACGCAGCGATGAATGACATGATTCGTCCTTCTTTGTACCACGCGCGGCATGAGATCACGCCAGTGAATCTCAGTGGACCCGGCGCGAAGAAGACACAATCTGACGTTGCCGGCCCAGTCTGTGAGAGCGGTGATTTCCTGGCCCACGACGCCTGGCTGCCTGCGGTTAACCCAGGGGAAAATCTCTGTGTTCTTGACGCCGGCGCTTACGGCATGTCGCTGGCATCGAACTATAATTCCCGTCCGCGTGCGGCTGAGGTGCTGGTGGATGGGACTCGCGTCCGGCTCATTCGCCGCCGCGAGACCTTGCGCGACCTGTTGCAAGCAGAGGCCTCTTCCCTATGACCGACCTCAAGGCTCTGGCCTACGAATTCCTTCATGAGGCGCAACAGTCGCTCAAAAGCGATGGCTTTCTCAACCCGACCGCCGTTGTTATCACGCCAGATGAAAACCTGATCTTCGATATCGAATTTGAAACCGATGAAGAGCGCGACGAGATTTATGCCGAGATGATGGAGGTAGCCCAGCAAAAAAACGCCAGCGCCATCATCACGGTGAACGATGTCTACCCTGACGACACGCCCGGCGCCCCTGCGCAGCTCCAGGGTGAGGGCTGGGGGGTGCTGGGGGAATCAGCAAGTGAAGCTATCATGGTTACGGTGTCCGGCGGCGGCTTTGAGACCTGGAGCCTGGTCTGCCCTTACTTCCGCCGCGAGGACCGCATCGTCTTCCATCCAGCCAAAGAACTTCGTAATCCCGGGGGCGAGGTCGAGTTGTTGGGCGACTGGACCGGCAAAGCCGGGGCGGCATGAAAAAAGAGACGCAGCGTTCCTGCGTCTCTACTTTGGAGCGAACCGATTTCCACCATTAATTGTTCTTGATGAACTCCGTGCTGGAGTTGTGGTTGATGCCCACGGTCGCGTTGCCGCTCGAAACGCTTGTTCCAAGTACGGTCCCGCTAACGTTCGCTGTGCTGTTGTCCGATCTTTGGTGAATGCGAGTGGTGAAATTACCAACCGTGATCTCCTCGCCAAGCGCCAGCACCCGCGTACGCGAGACGCCATTCTGGGTGAAATTCAGTTGAATGGAGCCCGAAGCCGGCGTGCCGCAGGTAATCGTCAGGCTATTCAGGTCCACCGTGCAGGTCTGAATGAGGGAAGTGGTCGGATCAAGATCGGCGGTGTTGAAGTTCAATGACAGGTTTTGCGTGTTCACACCCGTGAAATCGCTGGCGGGAATGTTTCCGATAATCTGGGTAAAGGTTTCGCTGTTGAAATCCGCAGCTAGTGTAAAGGAAACAAACGACAGAGTGGCGGTGGCCGCCGCCCCGTTGCTCGAATTACGGGAGACCGTCAACGTGAAGTTCGAGTTAGGATCAGTGGACTGGCTGATGGAGGCAAACTCGCCGTCCTGGCTGAATTTGAAAACTGTAGTCTGGGCTGTGAGGGCCAGAGGTGCAATCATGGTCAGTACAAGCAGGGAAACAACAAATAGATGCTTCATCTCATTCTCCTTCCGCGCTTCGGAATTTTTGAAACAGATTGAGTTGGTCCCTGGGGTCACCGACAACAAAGTTGTCCATTATCCAAGTTGAAACGGGCTTGAATCTGCAGCGGGAGTTCTGGACCCTAGACGAATAGCATGCGGTTTTCCCTTTTTGGTTTTTACATGGTTAATCCGCAGGGCTCGCTACCGTTACTGGACTGTTTTCCCTGCTTTTCAGCGCCGCGATGAACCTGCAAGCGCTGGGCAAGGCAGGCCGGATGCCGGTTCGCACGAGTCGATCGCAATATACTCGAGCGGCAGAGGGTGCATCAACATTGATTTTTCCTCACATTTTCACATTTGAAAAATTGGCGAAAAATGCGCCGCACCCGCATGGATAGCGCGTTTTCATCACACCCTGCACCGATTTTTGTTACCCACCTGTGGACGAATTTCCAAACTATTGATTCCACGTGAGATAGAAAGAACGAAAAACTGTTTGACTTAAATTCTCAAGAGAGTAAATTCACAATCGTTCTTTGACATTTCAAAAGTTTTCCCGGTTGGTGGCGAGTACCGGGACCCAAGCAAGATCACGGCGACACGGCCAGGCTGAAAGCCTCTGATGCTGGAAACGGTGACAGATGGAAGAAGCCGAAGCTGAAAGTTGCGAGAGGGTCGGTAAGGGTCTATAGCGAACCGCTGGTTGAGGAGAACATGAAAAGTTTAAAGGCAAAGATAGAAGCCCCGAGGTGTTGACCGATTTACCCGGTTGGCGGCTAGCCCGGAGCCCAAGCTTCAGCCACGCTGATTAAAGATCGCACTTTGTTCAGGTTTCGCAAGGAATCAGGATGGAGAAAGCTGGTCGGCAAGGGTCTATAGCGAACCGCTGGTTGAGGTGAATGGGTCAACCACAAAACTCGGGGCTTCTTACTATTTGGACCATCGGCAAATCCGCTTGGCCAGCACCTCTCTTAAGTCTGCAACTCTCTTCCCCGCTCACAATTTGGTAATTGAGTAAATTGGTAATTTGGTAAGTTTGCTTTTCGTCAGATCGGCATCCGAGCTAGAAAAGGGTTGGCTTTTCATTTACCAAATTACTAAATTACCCGATTTCCAAATCTCTTCACTCCAACCCGCCGTACACCAGCTTTCCGCCCAGAAACGTCGCTTCAATCTTCACGTTCTTGATCGCAGCCGGCGGGATCTTGAACAGGTCGTCAGAGAGAACAACAAAGTCCGCCAGCTTGCCCGGCGTGATCGATCCTTTTTCCTTCTCCTGAAATTCCGCATAAGCCGAGCCCATGGTATAAGCCTCAATGGCTTCGGCCACGGTGAGCTTTTGTTCGGGCACCCAGCCATCGGGATTTTTGCCGTCGAGCGTTGCCCGCGTGACCGCCGCGTAGATCGTCCACACGGGGCTAAGAGGAGCGACGGACCAATCGGTACCGAAAGCCAGGCGTACGCCGTTATCAAGAAAAGTGCGGAAGGCGTAAGTGCGCTTCACGCGATCAGCGCCGATGCGGCCCTCGGCCCAGCGGCCATCGTCGATCGCGTGATACGGCTGCACCGAGGCGATCACGCCCAGCCGCGCATAGCGAACAAAATCTTTCGCCGCCATGTGCTGCGAGTGCTCAATGCGCCAGCGCCGGTCGCGCTTGCCGTTGCTTTTTTCAATTTGTGAAAAGATGTCGAGCGTCATCGAGATCGCGCGATCGCCGATGGCGTGCACGCAGAGTTGCAGGCCGGCTGCGTCAGCGCCGCGCAACCGCTGCTGCATCGCGGAGACAGGATGCATCTCATCGCTCAGGAGGCCGTGCTTGTCCGGCGCATCGGTGTAGGGGTCGAAGAAGTAAGCGGTCTCTGATCCCAGCGAGCCATCGGCATAACCTTTCACAGCTCCCATGCGCAGCAGCGGGGTGCCGAAGGCGTGGCGTATGCCGATCCTGGCCTGGTCGCGCCAGCCGGTCTCCATGGGCGCTGCGTAGATTCGCACCGTGAGCGCGCCCTTCTCTTGCAGTTCGGTATACGATCTCACGTCGTCATACGAAGGATTCATGTCCTGCACGCTGGTTACGCCGACCGAAGCAGCGTGGTCAAGCGCCTGGTGAATCGCCCGCATGCGGTGCACCGGCGTCATGGCCGGCATGACCTTGACCACCAGATCTTGCGCTGCATCTTTGAGTACGCCGGTGGGATTGCCTTGGGCATCGCGGACGATTTCGCCACCCGGAGGATCGGAAGTCTTGGCGGTAATGCCGGCAAGCCGCAAGGTTACGGAATTCGCCAGCGACTCATGACCGTCATAGCGATTCACCCACACCGGCGTGTCCGGTGTGACAGGATCAATCAACTCTTTGGTAGGAAGGGCGGCCGGCGACCATTTCTGCTCGTCCCAATCTCCGCCAGTTACCCATTCGCCTTTCGGCGTGGTCTTCGCGCGTTCGCCGATGCGGCGCGCAAACTCCTCGGGGGTTGCAGCGTCCTTGAGTTGGACTTCCTGCAGATGGTCTCCACCGTCAACAAAATGTACATGAGCATCATTGAAGCCGGGCAGCAGCAGCTTGCCCTGCGCGTCCAGAACTTTGGTTTGCGGTCCGTGCCATGCATCTACTTCGGCGGCGCTGCCTACGGCGACAATTCGCTCACCCAGCACAGCCAGCGCTTCAGCATTCGGCCGAGTCTTGTCCACGGTCCAGATCTTGGCGTTGGTGACAATCAGGTCGGCGGAGGGCTTGGCCTGACCAGAAGCCAAAGAATTGCCCGCCAGAAAAACCAGCGCATACATCGAAGCAATTCTCAAAATCCTGGCAATCATGGCAATTCCGGCAATCTTCTACCGTTCTCCCCATTTAAGTTTCGTCCGCAGCACGTCAAAAAATGACCGGCCGGCAAGCTTGAACAATTTCACCTGATAATCGGATTTTCGGCAACAAACCACGTCGCTTTCAATCAGCGGCGTCCCTTCCTGGCCATCGACGGTGAGAAACGCCTGCTCACGAGTCACCAGAATACGCGCCTCAATCACCGCGGTATCGCGCACCACCAGCGGGCGATTGGTGAGAGCATGCGAGGCAACCGGTGTCACCACAAAGCCGGGAACGTCGGGAGAAAGAACTGGACCGCCGGCGGCAAGCGAGTAGGCCGTGGAACCTGTAGGCGTTGAGATAATCACGCCATCCGCTTTGTAGACAGCAACGAAGTTCCCGTCCACTCGAACTTCAAAGTCGGTAATGCGCGCGACGGCGCTCTGGTTCAAGACGATTTCATTGAGAGCGTCATACGAAGCAACGCACTTCCCTTCGCGCTGGACCTGGCAGTGCAGCATGGGCCGCTGGCTGAGTTCGGCGCGGCCGGCATCGACTTCGGCCAGGGCATGTTCAATTTCGTCCTGTTTCACTTCGGTCAGAAAGCCAAGCGACCCCAGATTGACGCCGAGGATGGGTATGCCCGCATGCGCGACACAGCGGGCTGTCGAAAGCAGAGTGCCATCGCCGCCGAGCACAACGACGAAATCGGGCCGCGCTTCAACCAGCCCGTCGCGCTCCACCAGCGCGGAGCTGGAACAGAATTCGCGCGCCGCGGCGTCGGCGGTCACGGTATATCCGTGGTCGCGCAGCCAGCCTGAAACCTGGCGCGCAACCTTCGCCAGGTCTGGCTTGCCCTGCTTGGATACGATGGACGCTTTCTTCATCAGAATTCCGCGTGCAACAGAAACTCTCTGTTTCCTTCCATGCCCAGAATCGGAGACTCCAGTAATTCTATTTGCCGGCCGCCCAGTGCTTCCACCTTCTGGCTGACTTTCACTACGGCGTCGCGTTGCGCCTGCTCGTCCTTTACGATGCCGCCTTTGCCGACCAATGCCCGCCCGACCTCAAATTGTGGCTTGACCAGGACAACAATTTCGCGCTCAATCGTGGCCGGCCCGGCAAAAGCCGATTCCAGCACTGCCGGGAGCACGAGTGTAACAGAGATAAATGATACGTCGATGGCGATGAAACTGATTGGGCCGGCTGGGTGGGCCTCCGCCAGTCTTTCCGCGGTCAGATAGCGCGCATTGGTTTTCTCCAATAGCTTTACCCGCGGATCGGAGCGCAGACGCGCCGCAATCTGGCCATAGCCGGTATCGATGGCGATCACTTCCGCAGCGCCATACTGCAGCATGCAGTCAGTAAAACCGCCGGTGGAAGCGCCGATGTCGATGCAGCTCCGGTCCGTCAGACTGATCTTCCAGTGATCAAGCGCGGCTTGCAGTTTGAGGCCTCCGCGGCCAACGTATTTCAAGTCTTCGCCCAGCAGGCGAATCCGTGCGTCCGGTTCCACGCCGGCGCCGGCCTTGTCGACTTTGTGCTCGTTCACCAGCACCCGCCCGGCAAGCACCATGGCCTGCGCGCGCTCGCGTGAAGGCACCAGGCCGCGCTCCACCAGGAGCTTGTCAATCCTGACCTTCATCGCATTCAATTGTATGTGTAGCCGTGGAGGAAAATCAGAATTTCACCAGAGCAGCTTCAAAATGCACCACGGCCGGCGCTTTTTTGCCCACGGCTTTCTGGACCTTGTGTCCTTCCCCGGAGAGCATGCGCCGCTGCGAGTTGAGCCCACCGGGAAACTTTGGATTGAGCCGGCCTTCGCCGGAAATCACACGCCAATACGGCGTGACGACTTTTCTGCCCGCTCGCTGTTCTTCGGCCGCAGCCTCGGCAGCAATGCGCACAAAGATACCGGTGCACAGCGGACAGGCCACATCTACCTTGCTGCGTCGCGCCAGTTCTTCACGCAGTTGCAACACGGTGACCAGCTTTCCTTTTGGAACACGGCGAATCAGAGCATCAACGTCGAGCGGCTTGGGAATCACCATGCGACCTTTGCCAAAGCGGGCCTGCATGCGCGCGGGAATATCGACAATCCTGGGCTCTTGCTGGCGCTCAAGCTTCTGTCGCCACGGAACCCGCGAGGTAAACTTCACAGCCATGTATTTTTGCGGAGCGCCATAATAACCGCTGGGCTACCATGATGCAATCATTTTTCATCACGCAAAAGAAATTATTTTTTCTG
>DATBHX010000006.1:0-15427 GCA_036557225.1 Candidatus Angelobacter sp. | reverse complement strand
TAGCATGGGCCTGTCGCAGAATCGACAGGCCCAAATTTTTTCCGTCGCGACTGCACTTTCAACATCTCTACTGACTATGCACTGCATCCTTTTCTACGACGTACGCGCTGACTACGTGGAAAAACGCGGCCAGTTTCGCGAGTTGCACCTAAAACACGCACGTGCCGCCTATGAACGCGGCGAACTTCTGCTAGGCGGAGCGCTGGCCGATCCAATAGACGGAGCCATGCTCATTTTTCGCGGCGACTCGCCCGCCGTGGCCGAAGCGTTTGCGCAAACCGATCCCTATGTCACCAACGGCCTGGTTACAAAGTGGCGCGTGCGTAAATGGACCACGGTGATCGGCGATGGCGCGGCAGTTTCCTGATTCCGCTTGCGGGGATCTTCGCCGTGCATCAATGCGATTGTCCGGAGCGGAAGAGCCTGCCCACGTTGAACCCTACGTTGAACGAAAAACTGTTCAGGTTGAAGGTCACGCTGCGTGAGTAGCCCAGTTCCAGGCGCAGCACGCGCGTTGGCTCAAAGCCGAGCCATGCGGAGAACCCATGCTCCTGCGTCAGATCATTTCCGGTCGCTGAAGGCTGGCCGGCATCCCCGGGCGGAGGTGCTCCGGGGGCTGGACCGCCGTCATGATCGCCTCCACCGCCAGGTCCACTATTTCCCGGGCCGCCTTTGCCTGAGCCGCCGCTACCATCGCGTGGCGATGCTGTCTCAAAACGGTTGAAGACTTTCTGTTCCCCGAAAGGAACAATCTGATACGCGGAGCCGCCGACATAAACGTGCCGCGTGAGATCAAGATCTGTCCCTTCTTCAAAGTGCGCAACATTGCCCACGGAGATGAAATTACGGATGATCAGATCAGAATCGGGGACAGTATTGCCGATGCCGGCAGAGACAAAGGGCGCCAGCCGTCCAAAGCGACGGCGAAAGCGGTTGTTCCAATCGACGGTCGCCTGGCCGGGACTGAATCCTTTGCTCACACTGCCGGTGGGCGCGGAGACGATCACCGTGGAGGTCAAATTGACAATCTGGCTTGGCACATACGTCTCCAGGCCGAAGTAGACGTCGCCGGCGCCAACGCTATCAAAGTCGGTTTGACCCGGGGTGTTGCTGGCGTCATGGGCGAAGTAAATTGGCACCCCGGTAAAAACGCCGACGTGGCTATTGAAGTCATAGCCAACGCTTGAATCCAGCTTTAACAAAGCGCCGGAGGAATTCACCATGCCGCGAAAAACTTCATAAGCGTTGAAGCCCTTGATCGCAGACGGGGCTTCCGGCGCCTGATTGGTCTGCCGCTGTTCGTCCATGGTCTGTTCGTCGTTGCTTTGTCTTGAAGATTGGCCCAGTGCGGCCAGAGTGAAGCAGCACACCACAAGGCCCAGCAATGCCCGGGCAAGATTGTTTTTCATAACGCCCTTCCTCGCACAAAAGAGATTTGCGACGGCCCATCCGTCCAGGCACAATTTTTTCGATCTCCCAGGAAGTTGTGCCGGGTTGAGTTTGCGGGAGCAGAGGCGCAGCCCTACTGCGTCTCCGCCCCGTTGCAGTTGTCGATGGATTCTTGCCGCGTGGCTTGCGGCGCTAATCTCTACCGGATGTTCAGATCGTGATCGTTGTCGTGCTCGTGCTCATTTTCGTGTTCGTGGTCACGGTCCCGATCTCTATCGCGGTCATGATGCCGGTCGCGATCTTTGTCGCGGTCGCGTTCTTTCTCCCGGTCTCTGTCTCTGTCTCGATCCCGGTCTCTGTCGCGGTCACGATCGCGTTCTCTCTCCCGGTCCCTGTCTCGGTCTCTGTCCCTGTCCCTGTCGCGGTCGCGATCTCTATCCCTGTCTCTATCTCTGTCGCGATCACGGTCATGGTGGCCGGAGCGTCCGCCGTCGCCGTTAAAAGCAGCTAACGAAAGACTGCCAAAGGTATTGCCTCCGATGGCCAGGACCAGAATCCAGGCAAATTGCCGTAGTTTCCTATGCATTACGCAAGAACTCCTTTCAGCATTGGATTTTTGGCGATTTGGGCGATTTTGAATAACAGATGCCACCGCCTGGCATGAAGTTGTGCTCGCAGTACGACCGCAAGAAATTCATGCGACATTCATCATCGTGAAGGTTGCCAAAGGGAAAAATCTTTCCGAGAAGAACCTTCGCCCCCGGGAACTAGTACTGGTCGTAGTTTGTTTTTTTCTGTTCCGCCTGCTTTGCAGAAGTTGTCCTACGAAATGAGAACGCAGGGACTGGTCGGGCGATTTCAGTCCTTGTCGCTCCCAGGGGCCCTGGGCCAATCCCCTGAGGCCCCTAAAACAGGGAATCATTGTCTTTTGTCTGGGAAAGTCACTTGAGGCAAATAGAGGTTGTAGAAGATCAGTAGATAGTAATCCGAACACGCGGCGCGGCAGAAGACGGATAAGGTTTCACTTCCCTTTTTTATTGTTGTTCTTGCCTTCTGCTACTTTAGCCGCCTGCTGGGCCAGGGCGTGCTCGACCACGCGCTGCATCTCCAGCAGAGGCGCGGGCTTGCCGCTCCAGATTTCAAACTGGCGGGCGCCTTGCTGCACAAACATCTCTGAACCGGGAATCACGTACAAACCGCGGGCGCGGGCCATCTTGACCATGCGCGTCTCCGCCGGGGTGTAAACCATTTCAAAGAAATACTTGGCCTTCATCTCCTGCTCAGAAATCGGAAGTGGATCGCGATTGCCTTCCATGCCTGCCGGAGTAGCGTTGACAATCACATCAAACTCCAGCTTCTTGAGCATGGTTCGATTGATAACCTTGGCGCGGGCCTGCTTGGCCAGCTTCTGCGCCGGTCCCGCTGTGCGATTCAAAATAGAAACCTCTGCGCCGCGCTCTTTCAGTCCAAAGACCGCTGCGCGAGCGGCGCCACCAGCGCCAAGCACAAGGATCTTTGCGCCTTGCAACCGAACCCTCAGCTCCAGAGGACGCACCACGCCATTCACATCGGTATTGAAGCCAAAGAGCTTTCCATCCTGGCCGCGCACCACGGTGTTGCAGGCGCCGACCTTGGTGGTCCACGAATCGCTCTTGTCCAGATGCTTCAGCATCTGCTCTTTGTAGGGCATGGTTACACTCAGGCCGGCGATGGGAATGTCCCGCACACAATCCAGCAAATCATCCATGGTCTTGGCGTGCAGCGCCAGGTAAACGGCGTTCACGTTCTCGCGCCGGAACGCGGTGTTCAACATCGCCGGTGAGAGCGAGTGAGCTACAGGATCGCCGGCCACGCCATAGACGCGGGTTGCGGCGTCAACCTGATCAATCCGAAAGGTATCGCGCAATGTTCTGGCGGTCAGCTGTCCTGGGCCGGTCTCTTCGCCAGGGTTGGCGGCGGCAAAGGTAAACTGGCTGCCCGCGCGCGTACAAAGCACGCGGCTGATGACTCCCTGCTCGCCCATACACAGGCCGATCAGGGAATGGGAATGGCTGTATTTCTCCAGGAACTTCATCATGACCACGTTGTCATAGAGCGAGTTGGCGGTGGTGACGATCTTGAAGAAATCGGCCGGATACTGCTTCATCCGGGCGAAGGTCTCTTCCAGCTTCTTGGTGCCCCGATAGTCGTGATAGGAGAGAATCAGGTTGGCGGAGCGGCGCAGCCGGTTGAAGTCGCCCGGCTTGAGTTGGGCCGCGGTTTCCACCTCAACGTCTACCAGGTGGCAGCCGAGATTGGCGGCTTTGACCAGCACGTCGATCTGGGAGGCAATCGATCCCCTGAATCTGCCTCCATTGCTCGCCCGCCGGCAGGTAGCGACGATCAGAGCCTCGGGGTGGAACTCCACGAAAGTCTTGAGCTTGGCCAGGCCCAGGGCAGGCTTGGAAAGATAGTCTAACCTGAACTCAATAAAAGGGTTATCACGAACGATGACATCGGCTTTCTGAACCATGTCCCCTGGGTTGTCGGCGGCAATGGCCACGCATACCCGCGGCAGCCGGGCTGGCAGGAAGCGTGGAGCGTAGCTGGATAATGTTCCATTCATTAGATTTAGAAAGGGCTGGCCATCATACGTGAGCGAAAATCACAGATTCAAGTACTGAATGCAAGAAGTGAAATGAACTTCTGTAATTAAGCGTATCTGCTTAGTAAATAAGAGTTTAGTTGAAGTGGCGGGAAAGGCAGTGATATGTTCCACCCGGGATGCTCTGCCTTTCGGCAAAGGATACTGGAGGTTGCATGCGGAAAACGGGACTCATACTGGTGGTACTCACGGGATTTCTTTTGCCGAAGCTGGGTTACTCGCAAAAGCCACAATCGACGCCGACGCCACAGATACAGACAACCCATGGCCCTGCCCAGGTCGGCAACACGCCGACGCAGAGCGATATGTATTGCTCGGGATATATCACCGCCGATAGCGTTCCAGACAAACTATTTGTCGCTGGAGGCCATAACAGCCCGGACCAGACGCGTTACGCCGGTCCCATGGATGTCATCTATCTCCACGGTTCGGGGATGCAGGCCGGAGACCGCTATCAGATTGTCCGCCATGCGCGGGACATGAATCACTATGAGGCCTATCGCGGCCAGAGATCAGGCGTGCATGATGCAGGCGAGCTCTATTTTGAACTCGCGATTGTGAGAATCACGGACGTGCAAAAGAACACCGGCATCGCAACATTCGAACTGAGCTGCGCTGACGTTTTGCCTGGAGACATTGCCATTCCACTGGTGGAACGCGAAGTTCCGCCGTTCCGGAACGTCAGCGTGGAGCGCTACACGCCGCCAGCCGGCAAGGTCCAGGGCCGCATTCTGATGGCGCAGGACTTTGATACCTTCGTTGGCTCCAAATACAAGGTTTATCTCAGCATTGGCGCCGATAAGGGCTTGACGCCTGGCGATTACCTGCGCGCCACCCGCACATATTCCTCGACATATCGCGACCCCGAAGCCGGGATGTCGCTTAAGGCCAGCGAGTACGAAGATACGCAGGTGCATCCGCAAAAGCTGCCGACGGGCGATGTTTCCAGCCTGCCGCGCCGCACGCTAGGTGACATGATCGTTCTCCAGGTGCACAAGCACAGCGCCACGGCAATGATCCTGACCTCGCTGGAAGATATTCATGTGGGCGATGGCGTTGAACTCATGGACGTAAGCGATGCTCCGGTGTTGCCGCCAATTAAGCCTTCGTTCAGCAATGCGCCGGAACCGGGCGCAAACGGCACTGCCAACGCTCAGCCGCCGCGCATCACCTGCACGGCAGCTCCTACCAGCCTGCGTGCCGGTGAGAGCGCAAGCGTCAGCTGTGAAGCGGCCAGCCCTGACAATCGTCCGCTGAACATCACTTTTGTCGCCAACGGCGGCAAGCTTTCTTCGAACCGCAACCAGGCCACGCTCGATACAACAGACACGCCTGCCGGGCCGATCGCGGTCCGCGCAACGGCATTTGACGATCGCCAGATGAGCGCCTCAACCGTTGTAACTGTCAATGTGGAAGCTCCCACGCCGGCGGCGCCGACACCGCAAAAGCTCATGGAACTCGACTTCAAGACCGGCAGCGCTTATGTGGACAATCGCTCCAAAGCAGTGCTGGACGACGTTGCTCTCAAGATGCAGCAGGACCCGAACCTGAATGCCGTGCTCTCCGGCCAGGCCCAGCCAGGCGAAGGCGGAACCATGGCGTTGCGTCGCGCACAGAATGCGATGGCATATCTGACCAAGTCGAAAGGTATCGATCCCCAGCGGATACAGGTCAAGGCCAGCACGGAGCCCGGACAGAAAGTTGAAGTCTGGACACTTCCTGCCGGCGCTGCGCTGCCGGGAACTACGCCGCCGGCGCAACCGCCACAGGGAACAACTCCTGAACAAACGACGCAGCCTGCTCCGGCGACGCCGCAGCCTACGCCGCCGAAGTAAACTTATCCTCAAGAGAATTTGAAAAGCACAGCCCTTGCCGCTGTGCTTTTTTATTGCCACGACGAAAAATGCTGCGCATTCCTCGTGTGTGCGCTTTAGACAAGCCGGTTCGCCATTTTGTAGGCGATGGTAAGCTGTTGCCCATGCCCACGCACCGCATCGCCTTGGTGTCACTCTCTGTTTTCGTTTTGGCCGCGATTACAGCCACAGCTTTTGCTCAGCCCAGTCAGGCAACTTCGACATATGACGTTCTGATCAAGGGCGGCCGGATCGTCGACGGCACAGGCAATCCCTGGTATGAGGGAGATGTCGCGATTCGCGGCGACCGCATTGTCGCCATCGGAAAGCTGGCAAACGCAAAGGCCAAGCGCGTGATCGATGCCAGAGGCATGGTTGTCTCTCCCGGCTTCATTGACATGCTGGGACAATCGGAGTTTGCGCTGCTGATCGATAATCGCTCCCTCAGCAAGCTGGCGCAGGGCATTACCACGGAGATCACCGGCGAAGGCGGTTCCATTGCTCCGCAGAATGCGCATACCATCGCCTCGGCCCAGCCGGGGCTCGACCCGTATCACATCAAGATCGACTGGACTACGCTGGATGACTACTGGATGCGCCTGGACAAGAACGGCACGCCGATCAACATCGGAACATACGTGGGCGCGGCGCAGGTTCGGGAAGCTGTGCTGGGCGATGTGGACCGTGCGCCGACGGCAGAAGAACTGGAGAAGATGAAGGTGCTGGTAGCGCAGGCCATGCAGCAGGGCGCGCTGGGAATTTCGACGGCGCTCATCTATCCTCCCGGATATTACGCCAGGACGGAAGAGCTGATTGAGCTGGCCAAGGTCGCGTCACAGCATGGCGGCATTTATGCCTCGCACATGCGCAGCGAAGGACTGAATGAAGTGGCCGCGGTGCGTGAGGCGTTGCGCATCGGCCAGGAAGCGCACCTGCCGGTGGAGATCTTCCACTTGAAGGTCAGCGGCAAAAATCGCGCGGGAAAAATGGTCGATATCGTCCGCATGATCCAGCAGGCGCGTGATTCCGGCCAGGATGTGACCGCGGATATGTATCCGTATCTCGCAGGCGCAACGGCCCTCGCTTCCAGCCTGCCTCCATGGGTCGCTGACGGCGGCATGAGCAAGCTGTTGGAGCGGCTGCGCGATCCCGCTATCCGGCAGAGGATCAAGAACGAGATGTCGGCCACCGGCGAGCGAACATGGGAAAACCTCTATCTTGATTCCGGCGGAGCGTCGGGCGTGATGATCTCGTCCGTGGTGAATCCGGAGCTGAAGCAGTACACCGGCAAGACCGTGGCGGAGGTCGCCGAATTACAGAAGAAAGATCCACTGGACGCTCTGATGGATTTTGTTCAGGCTGACAACGGACTTTCCGGCGCGCTCTACTTCATCGCCAGCGAAGAGGACCTGCAGACCGGCTTGCGGCAACCGTGGACCAGCATTGGCCTGGATGCGAATGAGCTCTCGCTGGATGGACTGCTCTTTGAACCACACACGCATCCGCGTGCCTTCGGCAGCATGCCGCGCTTTCTGGGGCATTATGTCCGTGATCTGCAGTTGCTGCCGCTGGAGCAGGCCATTCGTAAGATCACTTCCCTGCCCGCGCAGCGGGAACATCTTGCAGGCCGCGGCCTGATCAAAGAAGGTTTCTTTGCCGATATCACGATCTTTGATCCCGGCTCAATCATCGATAAAGCCACCTACACGGAGCCGGCGCAACTGCCTGTCGGTGTGAGTTACGTGCTGGTGAACGGACAGGTAGCATTTGAGAATGGCAAAGCAACGGGAGCAATGGGAGGAAGGGCGTTGAAGGGGCAGGGAGCGAAGTAGCTGCGGCCGCCGCCAATTCAATCTTGGAGTTCGTTTGTCCGCATCCGCGGTACGCCCGTAACTCGCTAATATTCATTAACATACTGCATAATATCCATTAACAATTATTTACAAAAACTAGCGGCAAAAAACGGGAAGATACCGTCAAATAGGAGAGTTGGCGCGGAAGCCAATCGGCAACATTCCTAGCGGTAATCACCGGTAATTGCTGAAACATCGAAGTCTGTATAGGATTGCAGACCGATATCCTGCCCTGAGAGGACAGATGCGAAAACCTTCGTCTAAAACACTGGCCGGCCACATGGTCGTGATCTTGGCCTGTCTGGCGTTGATCCTGAGCGGCTGCGGCCAAACCAGCGCGGACTCCAAAAAAGGCAGCGGCGGCAAAGGCGGCCAGAATCGCGGCCAGATGGTGATTCCTGTCGCCGTGGCCAAAGCCGACATTCGCGATCTGCCGGTCATCCTCAGCGGTTTGGGCTCGGTGGAGGCCTATAACACCGTCGCCGTAAAGAGCCGCATTGACGGCCAGCTGGTGCAGGTAGCATTCAAGGAAGGCCAGGAAGTAAAGGAAGGCGATCTGCTGGCGGAGATCGATCCGCGCCCCTATCAGGTACAGCTTTCACAGGCGGAAGCGACGCTCTTCAAAGACCAATCTGCCCTGAAAGACGCCAAGGTCAACCTGGAGAGATTCCAGCAACTCTACAAAGATGGCGTGATTCCTAAACAGCAACTGGACACGCAGGATTCATTGGTCGGACAGCTGGAGGGCGCCGTACGCGCCGACCAGGCACAGGTCGACAATGTAAAACTCAACCTGGTCTATACGCGCATTACTGCGCCGGTGAGCGGACGGGCCGGGCTGCGCCAGGTCGATATTGGAAACATCGTGCATGCAGCCGATCCCAACGGCTTGCTGATCATCACGCAATTGCAGCCGATCTCTGTAATTTTCAATCTGCCCCAGGACGAGCTGCCGGACGTTTCAAAGCACATGCAGAAGGGCCAGCTCTCCGTGGATGCGTACAGCCGCGACGACCAGACCAAGCTTGCGACCGGCAAGCTCCTGACCATCGATAACCAGATCGATAGCACGACGGGCACAGGAAAGCTGAAAGCTGTCTTCGACAATCATGACCGCTCGCTGTGGCCCAACCAGTTCGTTAATGTGCACCTGCTGCTGGAGGTTCGCAAAAACAATGTGGTCGTGCCTGCGGCTGCCATTCAGCGCGGACCACAGGGAACTTACGTCTTTGCCATCAAGCCGGACAAGACCGCAGAGATGCGTCCGGTAACGGTGGCGTTCAGTGAAGGAACGTTTTCCGCCGTCAGCCAGGGCCTGCAGCAGGGTGAGCTCGTGGTAACCGACGGCCAGGACAAACTCCAGCAAGGTACACGCGTGGAGATCCGCAGCGGCGGGCAACAAAAGCAGCCCGACCAGGGCCAGGTCGGAGAAGGCCAGGGGCAGTAGAAGGTAGTCAAATAAAAAGTCATTTATGGCCAACGGCGGCGGTCCATCAAAATTATTCATTCTTCGCCCGGTAGCTACTTCGCTGCTGATGATCGGCGTGCTGTTGATTGGCGCGGTTGCATACTTTCAGCTGCCGGTCTCGGCGCTGCCGCAGGTCGATTACCCCACCATCCAGGTCACCACGTTTTATCCCGGCGCCGGGCCGGAGGTAATGGCCTCCTCTGTGACTGCGCCCATGGAGCGCCAGTTCGGGCAGCTTGCCGGCCTCAGCCAGATGACCTCAACCAGTTCATTTGGGAGCTCGGTCGTAACGCTGCAGTTCAACCTGGAAACCAACATCGACATTGCCGAGCAGGAAGTGCAGGCATCCATCAACGCGGCGGCCACCTTTCTGCCGCGCGATCTGCCCAACCCGCCGATCTATAGCAAGGTCAATCCCGCGGACGCGCCGGTCCTGACTCTCGCCGTCACCTCTGACAGCCTGCCGCTCTATAAAGTTGAAGACCTGGCGGACACCACCGTCGCGCAAAAAATCTCGCAGCTCACCGGCGTGGGCCTGGTTTCCATCAGCGGCGGGCAGCGTCCGGCGGTGCGGATACAAGCCAACCCGACCGCACTGGCTTCTTATGGGCTGGGCCTGGAGGATATACGCACGGTGTTGGGCCAGGCGAACGTCGATCAGGCCAAGGGGATTCTCGAAAACAAGCGCCAGTCTTTCACCATCTCCAGCAATGACCAGCTGCTTTCCGGCGACCAATATAAGGACGTAATCATTGCCTATCGCAACGGCGCGCCGGTGCGGCTGCGCGACATAGCCAACGTGGCTGACGGCGCGGAAAACGTGAAACAGGCCGCCTGGATGAACACGACCCCGGCAGTGATCGTGAACATACAGCGCCAGCCCGGGGCCAATATCATCAGCGTGGTCGATCGCATCAAGAAAGTCCTGCCCCAGCTGCAGGGTGCGCTGCCCACCTCCGTGAAGGTCGCGGTGCTGACCGACCGTACTGAGACCATCCGCGCGTCGGTCAAAGATGTACAGTTCGAAATGATGCTCACCGTGGCCCTCGTGATCATGGTGATTTTTCTTTTCCTGAGGAATCTTGCAGCAACCGTTATCCCCAGCGTTGCCGTACCTCTTTCGATTGTGGGTACATTCGGGGTGATGTACCTGCTCGGCTATAGCCTGGATAACCTCTCTTTGATGGCGCTCACGATCTCTACTGGCTTTGTGGTGGATGACGCGATCGTGATGATCGAAAACATCGACCGATTCCTGGAAGAGGGCCATTCACCGCTCGAAGCCGCATTGAAAGGATCGGGACAGATCGGCTTCACGATTATTTCTTTGACCGTTTCGCTGATCGCCGTATTGATCCCGCTGCTCTTCATGGGCGACATCGTAGGCCGGCTCTTCCGCGAATTCGCTGTGACGTTGTCAGTCACCATCGTGATCTCAGCGCTCGTCTCCCTGACTCTCACGCCGATGATGGCAGCCCGCCTGCTCAAAAATCCCCACAAGGTAAAGCACGGCCGCTTCTACCAGGCTTCAGAGCGCGCCTATGAGTGGGTGATCAAGTATTACGGCAAGACCCTTCAATTCGTGCTGAAACATCAGACAGCCACGCTGCTGGCTACTGTGGCTGCGGTGGCCCTCACGCTGTATCTGTACGTGATCGTGCCCAAGGGCTTCTTCCCGGTGCAGGATACTGGCGTGATCCTGGGTATTACCGAGGGTCCGGAGAACGTTTCGTTCAGTTCGATGGCAGACCGCCAGCAGCGCGTCGCCAAAGTCATTCTGGACGATCCGGACGTTGCCAGCCTGTCATCGTTCATCGGCATTGACGGAACCAATACCACGCAGAACAGCGGGCGAATCCAGATCAACCTGAAGCCGCATGAAGACCGCAATGACTCGGCCTCAGATATCATTCGCAGGTTGCAGCCGGAGGTGGCGAAGATCGAAGGCATCACGCTTTACATGCAGCCGGTCCAGGACCTGACGGTGGAAGATCGCGTCAGCCGCACGCAATATCAATATTCCCTGGAAGACGCAGATGCCAGCGAGTTGAATGACTGGTCTGCGCGGATTCTGGCCAAGCTGCGCACGCTGCCCGAACTGCGCGACGTAGCCAGCGACCAGCAGAACGGCGGCCTGAAAGCTGATCTGGTGATTGACCGCGATACCGCGGCCCGCTTCGGCATTCTGCCGCAGGCAATTGACGATACGCTCTATGACGCCTTCGGCCAGCGCCAGGTGTCGACCATTTTCACTCAGCTGAACCAATATCACGTGGTGCTGGAGGTCGGGCCGCAGTTTCAGGACGATCCCACCGACCTGACGCATATTTACGTCAGGTCCGTGACCGGGCAGCAAGTGCCGCTCTCAACCTTCAGCCATTTTGAGACCGCACACACGCCGCTGGCCATCAACCACCAGGGACAATTTCCTGTAGTGACGATTTCTTTCAACCTGGCTCCCGGAGAGTCGCTGGGCCGGGCGACCAAGGTGATTGCCGCGGCGGAGCAGGAGATGGGCATGCCGCCCAGCATCCATACCAGCTTCCAGGGCACGGCCGCTGCGTTCCAGAATTCGCTGGCTTCCGAGCCATGGCTTATTCTGGCCGCACTGATCACCGTCTACATTGTGCTGGGCGTGTTGTATGAGAGCTACATTCACCCATTGACGATCCTTTCCACGCTGCCATCGGCCGGAGTAGGCGCGATTCTCGCCTTGATGCTGACCCGCAGTGACCTGACCGTGGTGGCGCTTATAGGAATTATTTTGCTGATCGGCATTGTGAAGAAAAACGCCATCATGATGATCGATTTTGCTCTGGTGGCGGAACGACAGGACGGCAAACCGCCGGAAGAGGCCATCTATCAGGCCAGCCTGCTGCGCTTCCGCCCGATCATGATGACCACCATGGCCGCGCTGCTGGGCGCGGTGCCGTTGGCGTTCGGCACCGGCACGGGATCGGAGTTGCGGCATCCGCTGGGCATCACGATTATCGGCGGCTTGCTGCTGAGCCAGCTGTTCACGCTGTATACCACCCCGGTGATCTATATCTGGTTTGACAAGCTGGCGCGCCGCTTCTCGCGCTTTAGGATCGGCAATGAAATTGTGCCGGAACACGAACCGGTAGCGGGGGATTGAGTTTAGCTGTAATCCCGACCCGGAGCGTTTTTTGCGAAGGGAGGGACCCCTATCGTGGCGAGTGATTTGAGGTTCAAGAGGGACCGCGATAGCAAAGACGGAATTCAAGATATGACGATAACAGCCATAAAGACAGCTCCGGAGGCACAACGCTGTTACTTCGTCTACCTGCTCGCAAGTCTGAGTGGCACATTGTACGTGGGTCTTACTGACAATCTCTGGAAGCGAATGACCGAGCACAAGAATGGCTTGTTTGATGGCTTCACCAGAAAGTACCAAATCAATCGATTGATGTACTTCGAGACGTTCAGCGACTCCACTCTCGCTGCCTACCGTGAACAGCAAATCAAGAAATGGCGGAGAGAGAAGAAGATCGCGTTGTTTGCCAAGAGTAATCCGCAGTGGAGAGATATAGCCCCAGAAATCTCCCAGATTGTAGGGTTCCCTCCCCTGCGGGTCGGGATTGCACAAAAATCATGAACATCTCCGCACCATTTATACGCCGGCCGGTAGCTACGTCGCTGCTGGCGCTCGGCGTTCTGATGGCGGGGATTCTTGCCTATACGCGCCTTCCTGTTGCGCCGATTCCCCAGGTGGAATATCCGGTCATCAATGTGAACGCCGGTTTGCCCGGCGCCAGCCCGGAGACCATGGCTTCCTCTGTCGCTACGCCGCTGGAGCGCCAGTTCGGACGCATAGCCGGGGTCAACCAGATGACCTCGACCAGCCAGCTTGGCTCGACCAGCATTACGCTGCAGTTTGATCTTTCTCGTGACATCGATGCCGCTGCGCGCGACGTGCAAGCTGCGATCAACGCAGCCCAGGGACAGTTGCCGGCCAACCTGCCGACGCGGCCCAACTGGCGCAAAGTGAACCCAGCCGATGCGCCCATCATGATTCTTTCGCTCACATCAGAGATCATCACCAAACCGCGCATGTATGACGTGGCCGACTCCATCCTGGCGCAGAAACTTTCGCAGGTGGAAGGGATCGGGCAGGTGTTTGTGGGCGGAGGAGCCCGGCCGGCGGTGCGAGCGGAGGTGAATCCGACGCAGCTGAGCAAGCTGGGCATCGGCGTGGAGCAGGTAAGCGCGGCGCTGCAGGCGGCCAACGCCAACAAGCCGAAGGGCGAGATTGCCAACACGATGAACGCGTGGCAGATCACCGCCAACGACCAGCTCTTCCTGGCCGACGATTATAAGAAAATCATCGTTGCCAGAAATCCCAGCGGCGGCGTGGTGCGATTGCAGGACGTAGCCACTGTCGACGATTCGGTCGAAGACATCCGCAATACCGGCGTCGCCGACGGCAAACCGGCAGTGCTGATGATCGTCTTCCGCCAGCCCGGCGCCAACATTATTGATGCCGTGGATCGCGTGAAAGAGCTGCTGCCGCAGCTGCAGGCCTCAATCCCGGCAGCCATCAAGCTCGATGTCGCGCTCGACCGCACAGTAACGATCCGCGCCTCCGTTCGGGACATCCAGATCACGCTGATCATCTCGATTGTGCTGGTGGTGCTGGTGGTGTTTCTCTTTCTGCGCAACCTGCGCGCGACCTTTATTCCCAGCGTGGCCGTGCCGCTCTCGCTGATCGGCACCTTCGGCGTCATGTATCTGCTGGGCTATAGCGTTGACAACCTTTCGCTCATGGCGCTGGCCATCTCCACCGGCTTTGTCGTGGACGATGCCATCGTGGTGCTGGAAGACATTACGCGTTACATGGAGCAGGGCATGGGGCCGGTGCAGGCGGCATTTCGCGGCGCGCGCGAGATCGGCTTTACCGTGCTCTCCATGAGCGTCTCGCTGGTGGCCGTCTTCATTCCCATTCTGCTGATGCAGGGGCTGGTGGGACGGCTCTTCCGTGAGTTCGCCGTGGTGCTGAGCACAGCGATCGCCATGTCACTCCTGGTTTCGCTCACGGTCACGCCGATGCTCTGCGCCAAGTTCCTGCGCTCGCAGAAGGAGAAAAAGCCCGGCCGCTTCTATCGCGCGAGCGAAGGTGTTTTTGAGTGGATGCTGAAGGTCTATCGCGGCAGCCTGGGCTGGGTGTTGCGTCACCAGCCGCTGACGCTGGCGATCACCATCGCGACTGCCGGATTGAGCATTTATCTGTACATCATCGCGCCCAAAGGATTCTTCCCGCAGCAGGATACGGGCCGGCTTGGCGGCTCACTGCAGGCGGAGCAGGACATTGCGTTCCCTGCCTTGCGCGACAAGATGCAGCAGTTCGAGCAGATCGTGCTGAAGGATCCGGCTGTCAACAACGGCGTGGCATTCGCAGGTGGCAACGGCAGCGCCAACACCGGGCGCATGTTCATCGTACTGAAGCCGAATGGCCAGCGCGGCGGCAAAACCAAAGCCGAACGCAATGTAACGGCAGACCAGATCATCAATCGCCTGCGCGGCAAGCTGGCGGTAATCCCCGGCGCAACGCTCTTTCTTACCGCGACCCAGGACCTGAACATCGGCGGACGCTTCTCCAACGCTCAATTCCAGTACACCATCCAGTCGGAGGACCTGCAGGAGCTCAACTACTGGGCGCCGCGTATTCTGGCCAAACTGCGCGGGCTGCCGCAGCTGCGCGATGTGAACTCTGACCAGCAGGACAAAGGCCTGGCGGCTTCGGTCGAGGTGGACCGGGATACCGCCTCGCGGCTGGGAATTACCCCTGCCGCAGTGGACGCGTCTCTTTATCAGTCATTCGGGCAGGCGCAGGTCTCCACCATGTACAAGGCATTAAATCAGTACCACGTGGTGATGGAGGTCGACCCCAAGCTGCTGCCCGGGACTGATGCGCTCAACAATACTTACGTAAAGTCGAACACCGGCGTTGAGGTCCCGCTTTCCTCCTTCACCCGCTATGTGCCCTCAAACACGGCACTACAGGTAAACCACCAGAGCTTCTTCCCGGCGGTAACCATCTCGTTCAATCTGGCTCTGGGTGTGCCGCTGGGCGATGCCGCAACGGTGGTTGAAAAAGCCATGCGTGATCTGGGCGTTCCCGCAAGTGTCCACGGAGGATTCCAGGGGACGGCTGCGGCGTTCAAGGATTCAGCGCAGAGCCAGCCGGTCCTGATTCTGACCG
>DATBHX010000005.1:0-34854 GCA_036557225.1 Candidatus Angelobacter sp. | reverse complement strand
GACGGCAAAAGTGAGGACGTTAGCAGAATCGAAACCAGGGTCGACTTTGAGTAGCCCGACAAAGGTGCGAATCATCAGGCCTGCGCCGATCAGCAGCATGAAGGCCAGCGCTACTTCGCCAAGGATCAGCAAGCGGCGAAGCTTGATCCGGGCGGAGCCGGCAATGCGCGCGCTGTCTTTGAGAGCATCGAGCAGATGCACGCTGGATGATCCAACGGCCGGCGCCAACCCGAAGATTAGGCCGGTGAGAAGACAGAGAGCTGAAGTAAACAGCAGAGTGGGGAGATCGAGAGCAACGGCGTTGATGCGGGGCAGCGCATTGGGCCAGAGCGCCGGTAATGATTTAAGGAGAAGCCTGGCGACGCCCAGCCCTGCCGCTCCACCGAGAAAAGACAGCAAGAAGCTTTCCGTGAGCAACTGGCGCACGATGCGCAAGCGTGAAGCGCCCAGCGCGCGCCGCATGGTCATCTCGCGTGTGCGTTCACAGGCTCGCGCCAGCAGCAGATTGGCCACGTTGGCGCAGGCGATCAACAGCACCAGTCCTACGCCGCCAAACAACGCCAGCAGCGCCGGCCGCACTTCGTTTACCGCGTCGCCATGCAACGGCAATGCCTGCAGGTTCAGGTCCTGCTCCGAGTATTCGTGAAATTCAGAGCGCAGCTGTCCGGCAATGTTATCCAGCTCTGCCTGGGCCTGCGGCAGAGGAACGTTGGGACGCACGCGGCCGATAACGCGAATAAAGTTCAGGTCGCGAGGGCCTTTTTCGATTGGAAATGGGAACGGGATCCAGGCCTGAATATTTGCAGGAACGCTGGCGTCGGGCGGGAAGATGAGCTCAAAGTCGGGCGGCATGACGCCGGCGACGGTGAGCGTACCGCCGGCCGTGCGAATCGTAGAACCAACAATGCGCGGGTCAGCCCCATAACGGCGGCGCCAGAGCCCGTCACTCAAGATGACGGTGGCAGCACCGTGCCCTTCTTCCTGCGGCAGGAACAGGCGGCCCATCGCCGGCCTGGCGCCAAGAACGGAAAAGAAATTCCACGTGACCTCACCCAGCCTGATCTGCTCCGGCTCACCTTCGCCAAGCAACGATCCGCTGCCGACCCATATACCTCCGAAGTCCTGAAAGAGGCGGCTGCGCGTGCGCATCTCCGCCAGCGCGTGGCCCGAAGCCGGCGCGCGCGAAAGTCCCGCGCTCTTGAAGACCGACCAGATGATCGCCAGACGATTGGATTCGGCGTACGGCAGCGGCTCCAACAGCACGACATTGACTACGCTGAAGATCGCGGTGTTGATGCCGATGCCGATGGCCAGCGTGAGCAGAGCAAAGAGAGTGAAAGACTTGCGACGCAGAAGAAATCGCGATCCGTAGCGCAGGTCCTGTAGTAAAGAGTGAATCAGCGCAGTGGAACGTGCCTCGCGGGTCTTTTCTTTTACCTGGGTGAGGCCTTCCATCTCCAGCAGGGCGAGACGGCGTGCTTCTTCCGCGCTGGAGCCCGCGGCAATCTTGTCATCGATCAGCATCCGCAGGTAGCTGTCGACTTCCTCGTCCAGACGCTGGTCTGCTGCCCGCCGATGAAAGAGATGACTGACGAAACTGCTGATGCGCGAAAATACCGGCATAGTCGACTCGCTTCCGCTGGTAAGTTGGATGAAACGGTTCCAGGCCGCGATTACGGCTCAGAATCCATATGCCAGCCAACGTTGACCCATTTTCCGTCACGGTTCACAAACATCTCCGTGGCACGGCCCGTATGTTCTTCCGACTTGCCGCCGTTCTCCGTCTCATACAGATACTTTGAATAGAGAAGAGCTACGTTGCCATAGACCTGAATATCGGTCCGGGGGAATTCCAGACGCTTGAGTTTGCCGCCGCTGTCGGCGAAGCCTTTGGCGCCGGAGAGCACCTGCTCGCGGCCATCCCAATCTTTCTGGCCAGGATTGATGGCGATGGTCTCAGCGGGAATTGTCTGCTCCAGCCGCGCACGATTGTTGGCGAAGAAGTCGCGCCACACGGCTTCACGTGCCAGCAGCAGCTGCTGCTTCGCCTGGGATGGAAGCTCGACTAACTGTTCCTGAAAATATGTCTGGGTATCCGGGTGCAGCGCGGTGTATGAGCCCACCTGGATCCAATCGCCGTTGAGCCTGGCGTAGATATCGAGCACGCGCAGCTTGTACGGGCTGTTTTCATCGCCGATACGCGCGATGTAAGGCACGATGGCCACGTCGTTGTAGAACATCACGTCAAAATCAAGGATCTTGTAATCCTGGAATGTGCCGCCTTTCAGGTTGCGGTCGGCATACTGCATATATTCGTCCAGGCCGCGAATGATCTCGCGTGAAGGCGTGAGAAAGCCGCGCCACTGCTGCGAATGCGTGGCCTGGATCTTTCCGCGGTCTTTATGCATGTACGCCTGGAAGATGGAATCAATGTGAGCGCGAATGGCGTCGCGGTCTTTCTGTCGCTGGTCGCCGGAGACGGGTGTGAGCTGAGCTGCAGCGGGCAGACCGACCGCAAGCGCCAGTAGCAGCAGGATGGTTGTCTTCACTTTTGTGATCATCGGGATTCTCCCTTCGGCTTGCGATCTTTAGCTGGACTCAAGCGCCCAGCCGATGGCGGACGATATTTTTTCCCATTGCCGGGCTTCGCTTTCGAACTGGCGGCGGCCGGCGCGGGTGAGCTGGTAATAGCGGGCACGGCGATTGTTCTCTGATTCTCCCCAGGAAGAGCTGATCCAGCCCTGTTCTTCCATGCGATGCAAGGCGGGGAAGAGCGAGCCGGGTTTTACCAGAAACGTGCTCCGCGTGATCTGTTCAATGCGGCGCGAGATGCCCAGGCCATGCATGTGGCCGAGCGCCAGCGATTTGAGAATCAGCAGGTCCAGCGTTCCCTGCAGCAGATCCACTTTGTTTTCGGGTTTGGTTTCGGGTTTCTCTCCGGCCAAGAACTCCTCCTATAGAAATTCTATAGGTAGCCTACGCTGTCTCATATAGACTGTCAATAGGAGTCAGGGTGAGCTGGTCTCCGCAAAATTCTTCAGAGTGTGTGGGCGGAGATGCCGCTTAGACGCTAAGTGATGAAGAAGCTAGCGAGTGGCTAGCCGCAGGGCTTTGGCGATCTCTGCTTCTTCTGCAGGTGAGAGGGCGGTTCTCAGGTCAAGCAGCACGCGGCCTTCTTCCACGCGGGCAACCACAGAAGGATTGTGACGGCGCAGGCGAGTGGCCAGTTCGTCGGCGCTGAGAGAGGTTGCAGTTACGGCCAATAGAAAGGTAGGCAGCGTGGACGTGGGGGCAGAGCCGCCACCGATGAGGGACTCACCGGGAATGATCTCCGTCTTGAGATGGGCCGCGGACTTAAGCTGGGCCTGCAGGGCTTCGGCACGCGCGCGAACCTCCTCGGCAGGCGTGCGCAGCATACGCAAGAAGGGAATGGCATCGTGGCGCTGGCGGATGTACTCCATCAGCGTGGCCTCCAGAGCGGCGTAAGTCAGCTTATCGACACGCAAGGCGCGGAAGAGAGGATTGGAACGGACGCGGGCGATCAGTGTTTCACGTCCGCTGAGCAGGCCTGCTTGCGGACCGCCCAGCATCTTGTCTCCGCTGTAGGTGACGAGGTCAACGCCGGCGCGCAGGCTCTCCATGACGCCGCTTTCGTTCACGCCCAGGCCGCGCAGCGGAACCATGGCGCCGCCGCCAAGGTCTTCCATAACGGGAATATTGTGCTTGCGGCCGAGCGCGGCCAGCTCTTCGAGCGAAGGCTGTTCGGTGAAGCCGATAATCGCGAAGTTGGAACGATGGACGCGCAGCAGCAGCCGCGTCTTCTCATTGATGGCGCGTTCGTAGTCGGCCAGGCGGGTACGGTTGGTGGTGCCGATCTCGCGCAGCACGGCGCCGGATTTGGCCATCACATCGGGCACGCGGAATGAGCCGCCGATCTCCACCAGCTCGCCGCGGGAGACAATCACCTCACCGCCCTCAGCCAGCGTGTTCAGCGCCAACATCACCGCCGCGGCGCAGTTGTTGACCACCACGGTGCGGATACCGCTTACGCTCTCCTGATTTAATAGACGCGAGAAGAGGCGTTCGACATGGATGTCGCGTTTACCGCGCTCGCCTGCAGCAATGTCGAATTCGAGATTGGAGTAGCGGCCGGCGACTTCAGCAATGCGTTGGATAGCCGACTCCGCCAGCGGCGCGCGGCCAAGATTGGTATGCAGGATCACGCCGGTAGCGTTAATGACTGGTTTGAGCGAAGACTCCATCGCGCTGTGCAGATGGCGGGCGATCGCCTGCGGCAGGCTGGCCAGGGTAAGCTGCACCGCCTCCTGCGTCGCCACCGTTCCTGCATTGATCTCATCGCGAAGGCCGGCAACCACAGCGCGAATCGACTCTGTCACAGCGGCCTGGCCTTCGTCTGCGAGAAGTCGAGCCAGGTCAGCGCTCTTCAGCAGCTCGTCGACAGAGGGGAGCAGGCGGAAGAGATCGGATTTGGAGGTGGTGGACACGTTTTTCTGAAATCCCGAACCCGCAAAGCGGGTGAGGGAACCCTATTGAACCAATAGATTCTCAGGATCTGAATCCGAGGAACTTTTCACTCTCTTCCAACTTTACTACATGACTGCATGCCGCGAAGCCTGCTTTCTTCCCCGTTTGCTGACTCGTTACTATAGGGATCCCTCACCCGCTTTCTGCCCCAACACGCTAAAATCGTGCGTGTTGGGGGGCCCCGCTTTGCGGGTTCGGGATTACACAAAAAACTACCCCACCTCCACCAAGCCATACCTTCTTTGCCAGTGCTGGCGCAGGTGCTGCATGACCCGCTGGCGGTCTTCTGGCGTAATCTCCGGATCATTGTCCTGCACGAGCCGTGCGGCTTCGGTTTTGGCCAGCTCAAGCAGCTTGCGATCGCGGAGAATGTTGGCGACACGCAGTCCGGGCATGCCCGCTTGCTTGGTGCCAAAGAATTCCCCGGGACCGCGCAGTTCGAGATCGAGTTCAGCGATGGCGAAGCCGTCCTGGGTGCGCACCATCTCGTTGAGGCGGCGTTCGGCTTCGTCAGAGACTTTGCCGCCGGTCATGAGCACGCAGTAGGACTTGGCGGCACCGCGGCCGATGCGCCCGCGAAGCTGGTGGAGCTGCGAGAGGCCGAAGCGTTCGGCGTGCTCCACCACCATGACGGTTGCGTTGGGCACGTCAACGCCGACTTCGATCACCGTGGTTGAGACCAGAACATCGATCTCTCCGGCTTTGAAGCGGCGCATGGTCTCGTCTTTTTCTTCCGAGTCAAGGCGGCCGTGCAGCAGGCCGACGCGCAAGTCAGGAAAACTTTTCTTTCGCAGCTCGTCGTACATATGCAGCGCGGCTTTGAGCCCGGTCTTTGATCTTGAACCCCCGGATCGCGAGCCGGCAGGCTCGGCAGAGAATTCCATCTCCTGCTGCTCTGCGGGAACACCTTCAATCACGGGATAGACGACGTATGCCTGACGGCCGGCCTTGACCTGTTTGTGCACGAAGTCCCAGACCTCGGCGGCGCGCTGATCGGAAATCTTGCGCGTGGTGATGGGCGTGCGACCAGGAGGAAGTTCGTCAAGCACGCTGGTGTCGAGATCGCCATACAGCGTGAGCGCGAGAGTGCGCGGGATGGGCGTTGCAGTCATGACCAGCGTATCCGGCTCGGTCTCGCCTTTTTTCATGAGCTTGAAACGCTGCATAACGCCGAAGCGGTGCTGCTCGTCCACGATCACCAGGCCAAGATTGTGGAACTCAACTTTTTCCTGGATCAGCGCATGTGTCCCGATCACGAGATGAATATTGCCCTGTGCGGTATGGCGGCGCACGCTGCGTTTGAGCCCATCATCCATTGAGCCGGTAAGCAGGATGACGCGATAGCCGGCATCTTCCAGCACATGGCGCGCAGAGAGATAGTGCTGCGTGGCCAGGATCTCGGTGGGCGCCATGAAAGCCACCTGATATCCGTTTTCAATCGCGATGACCGCGGCCTGCAGGGCAACAATGGTCTTACCCGAGCCCACGTCACCCTGAAGCAGACGGCGCATGGGCGAAGGGTGCTGCATGTCTTCCGCGATCTCTTTGAGCACGCGCTTCTGCGCCGCCGTGGGATGGAAGGGCAGGATCTTTTTCACCGCCTGGCGAACGCTGTCGGTGAGCGCGAACGGAATTCCCGGTCGCGCGCGCATCTTGCGCCGTTTCAGCTCCAGTCCGACCTCAAGAAAGAAAAGCTCTTCAAAAATGAGGCGGCGGTGGGCGGGCGTGGAGAAGTTCTGCAAGGCGGCGAAGGCCTCGCCTTCGGGCGGAAAGTGAGCCTGTTCGAAAGCAGTGCGGCGGTCGAGCAGCTGCAGGCGGCGGCAGAGCGCGGGGGGAACGCCGTCAGGGATTTCAGTGGCAAGATTTTCCAGCGCGCCGTGAACGATGCGGCGAAACCAGCGCGAGTTGAGCCGGGTGTTGGCGGCTGATTCGTAAATGGGAACGATGCGGCCAACTTCGAGCGACTCCATATCTTTGAGATCTTCCTGCGCGCTTTCCAGATCGAGTTCGCCATCTTTTCCGTTGTCCAGGATTTCAAACTGCGGCTGATTGATCTGCAGGCCGCGGCCTTTCCAGCTTTCTTCTACTTTGCCGTACAGCGCTACAAGCTGGCCGGGCTTGAAGCGATCGCGCAGGTAGTCACCGCGGAACCAGATGCATTTGAGGGTGCTGCGACCCTGGCCGGCCACCAGTTCGAAGATCGACATGCCTTTGCGGGTGCGGAAAACGGCGGAGTTACGTACTTCGGCGATTACGGTGGCCATCTCACCGGCGCGAAGCTCGCCGATTCCGCGCGGGTTGAGCCGGTCTTCATAGCGGAAGGGCAGATAGTAGAGCAGGTCTTCTACCGTGGAGATACTCTTCTGCTCCAGCCACTCGGCAATGCGCGGGCCGACACCCTTGACGAATTTAATCGGTGTACTTAGCTCTAACACTTTCACGATGATACTTGAGTCCTACGCGTGAGACTCCAGGCACAAGGTCCCTCAGGCTACTCACCCGCTGGTGACCGCGCGGGTTCGCTCACGCCCCTCGGGATGACGAACACTAGTTATTGTTTCAATGTTTCCACCAGGAGAAGCGAAGCTGCGTCCATGGTGTGTTTATAATTTCCTGTTAACTTTCGGAAAGAGAGAACAATTCAAATGGCAGGAGTAACAGGCCGTGTCGCGCTGGTGACGGGCGCATCGCAGGGAATAGGCCGGGCGTGCGCGTTGGCGCTTGCGGAAGGCGGAGCGCTGGTCGCTCTGGCCGCGCGCAACGAAGAAAAGCTGGCTGCGGTAGCGAAGGAAATTGAGTCCAGGGGCGGACAGGCAGCCATGTTTCGCATGGATGTGAGCAATGAAGATGAGGTCAAGGCTGCGGTGAAAGCCGCGATCGAGAAGTTTGGCAAGGTTGAAATCCTGGTGAACAACGCGGGCGTGACCAAAGATACTCTGCTCATGCGGATGAAGCGCGCGGACTGGGAATCAGTGATCCAGACGAATTTAAGCGGCGCGTTTTTTACCACGCAGGCCGTGATCAGCTCCATGCTGAAGCAGCGCTGGGGCCGGATTGTGAACATCAGCAGCGTATTTGGCCAGACCGGGCAGGTGGGACAGGCGAACTACTCGGCGTCGAAGGCCGGCCTGATCGGTTTTACCATGGCGATGGCGCGTGAGGTTGCTTCACGCAGCATCACCGTCAACGCCGTGGCTCCGGGATACATCGAAACAGCGATGACCGAAGGGCTGGCGGCGGAGTTGAAAGCCAAAGTGAATGAGATGATCCCACTGGGTCGCGCCGGCACCGATATGGAAGTGGCGCATGCAGTGCGCTTTCTGGCGTCGGAAGAGGCGGGATATATCACGGGCCATGTGCTCAAAGTGAACGGCGGAATGTTGATGGGATAGACGGCTGCGCAGTTACTTGCGCACATCGGCCCGATTTTTTACGCCTAAAAATTAGTTCTTTCCACTGACGTGATCCATCTAAACAGGCGGGCAAATTGTCATGCTCACCATTCTTCAAGCTGTCACAGCTGAGCAGATCGCCATCGCTCGCGAGCTGATCACCGAATACGCAGCCGCGCTGCGCGTGGATCTTTGCTTCCAGGGTTTTGAAGAAGAAATGCGCACGCTGCCGGGGAAATATGCGCCGCCGAAAGGCCGCTTGCTGCTGGCTCTTTGGGACGGGAAACCGGCGGGAGTGATCGCGCTGCGGCCGCTGGGCGAGGCCCAAGAAGCTCTCTGCGAGATGAAGCGGCTTTTCGTGCGGCCGGAATTTCGTGGACATAGCATTGGCCGTATTCTGGCGGAGCGAGTGATTGCCGACGCGGCAGAGATCGGATACCAGCGCATGCGGCTGGATACGATGCCGGGAAGGATGGACAGCGCGATCGCCATGTATCGTGCCCTGGGGTTTGTGGAAACGAAGCCCTACTACAAGACGCCGGTAGGCGAAACCCTGTTTATGGAACTTGCGCTGGGGAAGTCCGATGTCAACCATGGCGATAGAGTGCAGAAGTGAGCTCATGGCGGCGGGGATGCATAAATGGTAAATATCCGTTTTTTCATAAAGTAGCGGTGATCCCGGAAGGCCGATCAGGAGAAATCGCGGTGAAATCACAATCGCGCTGTGGCAGGGATCTCTGACAAAAATTGTGCTTGCAGAAAGCCATGGCACTGATTACTATCCAAGCAACAACCCCTGGGAGCGAATTACAAACTGGCTCCATAAATGAATATCGGCGAGACAATCAGAAACTACCGGCTGCAAAAAGGCATGTCACAAGGTGACATCGAAAAGCGCACGGGTTTGTTGCGCTGTTACCTGTCACGTGTAGAAAACGGGCATACCATCCCCTCGCTGGATACGCTTTCCAAGATCGCCACCGCCATGGAGCTGCCACTGGGGCAATTTTTCACCGACCACATGTCCAACGGCAGCAGCAAGAGCCTTCCGCCTCTTACGGAAGATGAAGTGCGCTTCCTGACCCAGATCCGCCGCTACTCGATGAACCTGAATGACAGCGACCGCAAGCTGGTGCTGGCCATGGTGAAGAAGATGGCGACGGGGGCGAAGTAGCGAAAGCCGGCAATTAGCAAATAGCACTTGGCAATTAGCCAAAAACACCCCAAAAAATATTCGACGTTCTCACTGACCGTTAAGTGGTAGGTCTTGACTGGTTGACGATTGGCTAATTGCTATTTGCCAGTTGCTAATTGCTCCTCAAGCTGCCTTGCTCGCCTCGCTCAGTGCCAGCACGGCCAGTTCCAGGCGATCGCGAGCGCCGGTTTTGGTAAAGATGCTCTGCAGGTGGCGCTTGACGGTGTTTTCGCTGATAGAGAGCGCCTCGCCGATGTCCTTATTCTTCATTCCTCGGGCCACGTGGTAGGCAATCTGGCGTTCGCGGGTGGAGAGACGCCCCATGGTGTTGGCTGAATTCTTCGTTTCTGCGGTCATGGTGGTCAGGACCTGCTGCGCGAGTTCATCGGAGAAGGCCAACTCGCCATTGGCCACGGTGCGGATCGCATTAAAAAGCTTCTCTGGGCCGTCACTTTTGAGGACGAGGCCGCGGGCGCCCAGTTTGACCACCTGGGCATAGTCCAGCTCACTGTCAGACCCGGTGAGCACCACGGCGGCAACGCGGCTGCCGGCGCGATCGAGCGTGCGCAGGACCTCAAAGCCATCGCCTTCGGGCATAAAAAGGTCGAGCACCAGGACGTCCGGCGGCTGTTCTTTCACCAGAGCGAGCGCTTCCTGTCCGTTGGAGGCGCGGCCTTCAACCTCGAAATCAGGTTGCGTGCCCAGCAAGGCCGCCAGCGACTCGCGCAGGACGGCATGATCGTCAGCAATCACGATTCGGGTGCGGTTTTTCGGCAGAGGTTTTGGAACCATACTTAATCCTTAGATGCAGTTCTCAAGAACGATGAGCTGCACAAAATTTTGGTTGGCTGAAAAGAGAAAAAGACCCGCTAAATTTCCTGGCATGAAAACATCGTTAGGATGAAAAGGCATTCCACGTAAGAATCTCTGCCGGGCCGCTGGCGATGTCCGGCGTGAAGTGAACAAGGTGGCAGAATTCGGCGCATTGATGCACATGGTCCTTGTCCTTTGAGTACATAGGAAGGACCGAGGGGCCTGTGGTATATTCCGCTCAAACGGTTCCGGATGAGCTGACCCGCCATCCGTTTGATCTTCTGGGAATTGGAGCCGCCGCTTTGGCGATCGACGAAGAACTCAACGTACTGGAAGACCAGCTTCGCCGGCTGAAGGTGGAGTACGACATGTACTTCGGCGGCGGATCGAAAAAGCCTCCGGCGGAAATCGAGTGGAAGGTCAAAACGCTGCTCAAGCGGTATTCCGACGGCGCACGCATGAACTATGCCCAACGCTTCCGCTACAACACAATCCAGCAACGGTACGCGCTCTATAACGCGCTGTGGCAGCAGAAACTGATCATCAAGGAAGAAGGCTATCGCCGCCCACAGGACGCGGTGCTGGGCATACAGGGCATCCGAACCGATGAAGAGCACGAAGCGGCGAAGGAGTTGAAACACCACGCAACCACAGCGGAAGACGGCCCGTTCCGTATGCTGTTCTCCGGCGATTCCGACCAGAAGCAGGTTGAATCGTTGTTTCAGGCGCTCACCGAAGCGCGCAAGAAGACCGGAGAGAAGAGCTCCGCCAACCTGGATTCGTTCAAGAAGTTCGTCAAGCAGAAGACCTCGCAGCTGCAAAAGGAATACGGCTGCAAAGCTGTGGAGTACACCGTGGAACTGCAGGGCGGACAGGCGAAGCTGAAAGCGAAGCCGAAATAGCAGTTGGCAATTAGCAACTAGCCTCGCCTTGAAGGGTCGACGCTTCACTTCAGCTGTGACTGGCAAGTTGAGCCACTGATCCTACCAGGGGATCATCATCCCCGTAATTTTTCGGCAATCCATTCTTTAAAACCTCCGCTGCGCGGAGTGAATCCCATGCTCGAAAGCATTGGAGGCCTACAGGCCAAGAGCATCGCTTTCGGGAGGGATATCGATGAAGAGAATCGCAACACTAATGGTGTTTGTGTTGGTGTTTGGCTCCATGTCTTTGTTTGCCCAGCAAGACAACAGCGGGCAAGACAAAGGCATGAGAAAAGAGATGACGGGTACGCTCTGTAACGCTGCCAACGTGGTGGAGAACGCCGGTAAAGCGACCTGCGATCCATCGAAAGGCGGCGGCAGTGATGACATGGTGTTCATTGACGATCAGGGCAGGGCCACGACGATCGCTAACCCGGAGAAAATGAAAGGCATGTCAGGGCAAAAAGTGAAGGTCAATTGTGAGATGAAGCTGGTCAACGGCCAGAACAAAATGTGGGTTTACGACCTGGAGCATATTCCGTCAGGAATGTGATGGCAGGTTAGTGGAGAAAAGTTTGGAAGGGTTTGATCTGCGGTTTCCCCCCGCAGCCAAGCCCTTCTATCTTTTTAAGCTCCCTGCAATCTTAAGAGCATTCATCTGAGTTTTCCGCCCTGTTCACGATGCCGGGCGGACTTGAACAGTCCGGTTGCGCGCACTACTTTCACGCTGATACCTTATTGTTTAATCCCTCCTGAGGTAGCAAAACGTGCCCAAAATTCAGCGTGCGATCCTGAGCGTTACCGACAAGACTGGTCTGGTCGATTTTGCCAAGAAGCTGGCGGCGATGAAGGTGGAACTGGTCTCCACCGGAGGAACGGCCAAGCTGCTGCGTGAGGCCGGCATCGCCGTGAAGGATATATCGGACATTACCGGTTTTCCCGAAATGATGGACGGGCGCGTGAAAACGCTGCATCCCAAGGTGCACGGCGGGATCCTGCATATCCGTGGGAACCCGGGGCATGTGGCAGCGGCAAAAGAGCACGGCATACAGCCGATCGACATGGTAGTGGTGAACCTCTACGCCTTTGAGAAGACCGCGGCCAAACCAGGTGTGCACTTTGATGAGCTGATTGAGAACATCGACATTGGCGGACCGTCCATGGTGCGCTCGGCGGCAAAGAATTTTCGTGATGTCGCGATCGTGACCACGCCCGATGATTACGCCGCGCTTGCCAAAGAGATGGAGGCGAGCGGAGGAGAGCTGAGCCTGGCAACACGCTGGAGGCTGATGCAACGCGCCTTCGCTGTGACTGCAGCGTATGACAACGCGATTGCCTCAACCCTGGCGAGGACCACGCTGAACGAAGCGGGAAAGGAGTTTCAGCTTCCTGGCGCAGCGCCGGCGGACAATGAATTTCCTTCGGTCTTGCGTTTTGCCCTGACCAAGGTGATGGACCTGCGCTACGGCGAGAATCCGCATCAGCGGGCGGCGATGTATTCCGACAGCTCGTCGACAGGCGTGGCCAACAGCAAGCAGCTTCAGGGCAAAGAGCTTTCCTTCAACAACATTGTTGATCTGCAGGCGGCATGGGACCTGGCGCAGGAATTTGACGAGACGGCCTGCGCCATCATCAAACACACCAACCCCAGCGGCGCAGCCACGGGTGCGACGCTGCTGGAAGCCTACATGAAGGCCAAGGAGACCGATCCGGTTTCTGCGTTTGGCGGGGTGATTGGTGTGAATCGAGTGATCGACGGCGCCGCAGCGGAGGAGATTGCCAAACTTTTTGTCGAGGCCATTGCCGCTCCTGGATACACGCCGGAAGCGAAAGAAAAATTTTCCGCCAAGAAAAACCTCCGCTTGGTGGAGGTGTTGGCGGGTTCGCAAAAGTTTGCCATGAAGCAGGTGTCCGGAGGCATGCTGGTACAGGATGCGGATGTGCGTCCGTTGACCGATGCAGATTTAAAGATCGTAAGCCAGCGGCAGCCAACAGCGGACGAGATGCCCGCGCTCAAGTTCGCCTGGAAGGTCTGCAAGCACGTGAAATCAAACGCGATTGTCTATGCGCGCGAGGGACAGACGGTGGGTGTTGGGGCGGGACAGATGTCGCGTGTGGATTCGTGCAAGATCGGGGCGATGAAGGCGATCTTACCTTTGCAGGGCACGGTGGCGGCTTCTGACGCGTTTTTCCCATTTCCGGACGGCGTGGAGGAGATCGCCAGGGCCGGAGCGACGGCCATTATCCAGCCGGGCGGTTCCATGCGCGACCAGGAAGTAATTGATGCAGCGAACCGGCTTGGGCTGGCGATGGTGCTCACGGGAGTCCGTCACTTCCGTCACTAGTAAAGAATCGTTATCTTGCGAAAAAGAGGCGATTTAAGGACTAGAATTGAAAGATAAATTGCCGTTACCGGCAGTCGCGCCAGTGCATCAAATTGAAGAGGTAAATTCTCGGTTCGTCCTATGACTTTCATGAAAACCCGCACTTTTTGCTTTGCGATCTTAATGTTCTCATCCATGGGCCTTGTGGCGCAGCAGCCGGCACAACCGGAGAAGGCGCCTGCAGCACAGAAGAAAGATTCGGCGCCGGTAGCTCAGAAAAAGGATTCCGCGCCGGCGGAATCGAACGCGGCCAAAAAACCTGATCAGGCAGCGGCTTATTACCATTTCTCTCTGGCTCACATGTATGAAGAGATGATGGCAATGTATGGCCGGTCAGAGTATGCAACCAAAGCCATTGAAGAATACCGGCTGGCGATCGAGAACGACCCTTCGTCAGAGTACCTGAATGCATCTCTGGCAGAGCTGTACGCCAAGACGGGCCGCATTCGCGATGCGGTGACCGAAGCACAGGAGATCATCAAGCGCGACCCGAACAACCTGGAAGCCCACAAGCTGCTGGGCCGGATTTATCTCCGCTCGCTGGGCGATCTACAGCCGGGAAGCCAGTCGCGCGAGATCCTGACGCTAGCCATCGAGCAATATGAAGCGCTGGCCCGGATTGACGTCAAGGACCCGGACAATCATCTGGTGCTGGGCCGGCTGTATGCGCTCGATGCGCAGGCCAAGGGAAGCAAGGACCTCTCGAAAGCCGAAAAAGAACTGAAGACGGCAATCCAGCTCGATCCCAATTCAGAAGAGGCGATCACCTATCTGGCGTTCATCTATAACGATGCGGGTGAAACCCAGAAAGCAGCGGAGCTGCTGGCGGCGGTGCCGGAGGGCCAGCGCACGTCAAAGATTTATACCGCGCTGGGCGGGACCTACGAACAGCAGAAGGAATACAAGAAGGCCATCGCGGCTTTCCGCCAGGCGCTGGTGATCGACAAAGAAAACCTGGATGCCATGCGGGGTCTGGCCCAGAACCTGGCCAACGATAACCAGATTGAAGCCGCGCTGGCGGAATACAAGACGGTGCAGGAAGCCGATCCGCAGGACGCGACTGCAGCGCTGCGGGTTTCAGAGATTTATCGCCGCCTGGGCAAGTTTGACCTGGCGATGGAGAACCTGAAAAAAGCCGGCGCGCTGGTGCAGGACTCGCTGGAGATCCCATACAACGAAGCGCTGATCCTGGAAGCGCAGGGCAAATATGAAGAAGCCGCCGCGGTGCTGCAGAAGCTGGTGGCGCGACCGCTGCCGCCCGATGCAAGGGCCGGCGAGAAGAGCAATCGCGCGCTTTTCCTGGAACGGCTGGGCAATATTTATCGCGAGGCAGGACGGCCGATGCTGGCGATGGAGACCTTCCGCAAAATCATCGATCTGGGCGGAGACGAGGCTTCGCACGGCTACCAGGATTTGATCGATGCCTATCGCGACCAGAAGCAATGGAATGACGCTACCCGCGTGGCCCAGGAAGCGGTCAAGAAGCTTCCCGACGACAAGACCCTGAAGCTCACTTTGGCGCAGCAGCTGGCGGATACTGGTAAGGAAACCGAGAGCCTGCAGCTGGCCAAGTCCGTGCTGAAAGGCGGGCCGGATGATCGTGACAGTTACATTATGCTGTCGCAGATCTACATGCGGCTTAAGAAATGGAAAGACGCGGAAGATGCAATCGCACAGGCGGAGAAGCTGGCGATTCGTCCGGAAGAAAAGGAGTATATCCGCTTCCTGCAGGGCTCGATTTACGAACGGCAGAAGAAATTCGACCTGGCGGAGCAGGCTTTCCGGCAGGTGCTGCAGCAGGACCCGAACAACAGCATGACCTTGAATTATCTGGGGTACATGCTGGCGGACCGCAATATACACCTGGAAGAGGCGCTGACGCTGATCAAGAAAGCGATCGACCTCGATCCGCAGAATTACAACTACATTGACTCGCTGGGCTGGGTCTACTTCAAGCTTGGTAATTATGACCAGGCGGAAGAGAACCTGCGTCGCGCGGCCGATAAGAGCCCCAACGATGCGACCATCCAGGACCATCTGGGCGAGCTCTATGCCCGCACCAACCGCTTCAAGCTGGCGGCAGCGCACTGGGAGCACGCTCTGGACGAATGGAACAAGTCAGTTCCGGCAGACGTGGACCAGCAAGACGTGGCGCGTGTGACCAAAAAGCTCGAGAGCACCAAGGTAAAGCTGGCGCAGCAGACGCAACAGAAATAGTAGTTAGTACTCAGAATTTAGTATTTAGCCAAAGCCTTCGCGCAGCGAGGGCTTTTGTTTGGTTTGCTGAACAGCCGCCCAGTGGTCTATAGACATCAAATCGGCGGAGGTTTAGTTTTTAGGTAATGGCAGCACGTAAGAATGGCCGACTGACGGAACGGCAGTTTGCGCTGATCTCGCGCGCTCTGGCCGAGCCGCGCCGTTATGAAATCCTGAAAGCGCTCGGAGCGTACGACACCATGGGATGCACGGAGCTGCACAAACGCCATAACATCAGCGCGGCAACACTTTCCCACCATGTGAAGGAACTTGAAAACGCGGGGCTTATACGAATCGAGCGAAACGGCAAGTTCGCCAACCTCATGCTGCAGCGGGACGTCCTGAAGGCCTACCTGAAACAGTTGGCAAGAATCTAAGCGAGCAGGGGCCAAGCGCGTGGTTTTTTCGAGGTCCTCTTCATTTCCCCGCAATTTCGGTGAATCCTTTCATTTTGATGGTTATCTAACTATCGAAACACGGGGAAACGAGCGAAAGGAGAAATTTCAATGAGCGACCTGAAGGGTAAAGTGGCGGTAGTGACCGGGGCTTCGAAAGGGATTGGCGCGGGGATCGCAAAGGCGTTGGGAGCCGCGGGCGCGGCCGTGGTCGTGAACTACGCTTCGAGCAAAGAGGGAGCGGAGAGCGTGGTGAAAGAGATCACCAGCAAGGGCGGCAAAGCGATTGCCATCCAGGGCAACGTTGCCAAGACGACGGACGTGAAACGGCTGTTCGAAGAGACAAAGAAAGCCTTTGGTTCACTGGACATTTTGGTCAACAATGCCGGGGTATACCAGTTCCATCCGTTGGAAGAGGTGACGGAAGACGAGTTTCATCGCGAGTTCAACACCAACGTGCTGGGGCTGATCCTGGCGACACGCGAGGCTGTGAAACATTTCGGGTCGAAGGGCGGAAGCGTGATCAATGTGGGTTCTACGGCCTCGACGATCACGCCGCCGAATACCGTGGTGTACACGGCCACCAAAGGCGCGGTGGATGCGGTCACGCGGGTGCTGGCCAAGGAGCTTGGGCCACGGAAGATCCGGGTAAACTCAATTAATCCGGGCGGCGTGGAGACCGAAGGAACTCATGCGATTGGAATGGTGGGCAGCGACTTTCAGAAACAGATGATCGCGCAAACTCCGTTGGGCCGTTTTGGACAGCCGGAAGATATTGCTCCGGTTGCGGTGTTCCTGGCATCGGAAGCGGCGGGTTGGTTGACCGGCGAGTTGCTGTCGGCGTCCGGCGGGTTGCGTTGACGCATTCAGCCATCAGCCATCCGCATTCAGCCCCTGGACATTTTCGGTGCAAAAAAGAAGGTGTTCTGGGGTCAAGTGTGGAGAGGCGGATCATTCGCAACATTGTTCAGATTTGAGTTCTAAAGGATGTCTTATGGCTGAGTGCTGATCGCTGGGTGCTGACTGCTTCCTTTAAGAGCCTGCGGAAAGCTTGTCAACATTCATCATGCGCATCATGTGGTCGATGTCAAAGGCTTCTTTGCGCACGCGTAGATCGTAATAGATTAGCGCCAAGGCAATCGCGGTGACAGGCGCGAATACCATGGTTGACAGCGTGGAGACAATGTCTTCCACCGCATTCTTGGCAAAGGATCCATCCTGGAGCCAGGACAGCGCCTCCACGCCGGTCATCAGGGCGACCGCCATGAGAAAGGCAAAGATCACAGTAAGAAAATAGACCAGAATCACACGCCCGATTGAATCCCTGGTGAGTTCTCCGCTTCTGCGCAGCGCATCGCCTCCGGGAATGTTCTCAAGCACCACAGCGGGGGTGGCCACGCCATACTTTCCTGCCAGATAGATGCCGGGAATCACGCACAGCAAGGTGCCCAGGCCAACAATCAAGCCGGTAATAAAAGAGACAAAGATGACGGGACCGACCTTACCGGAGAGGCGCGAAAAACAGGCCGAGATACTGGTGGGATTTTCCAGATAGAGATCGGAGACGGCCAGCGTGGTTGCCGCTGTGGCGATGGGGACAACAAAGAGTGATGATACGATTCCGCCTAATGAGGAGGTGAGTTCCACCGCCCCGCGCGCGTTTGATCCAGCTACTTCCGCAATCAGCTGGAGAGCCAACAATGCCAGGTTGGGAATGGCGCTGATACCTACAAACAGCAGAAAGTTACGCCGGTAGAGGTTGAAGGTCTCGTCGAGCAACTGACCTAACGACAGTGGGCGAAGTACGCGGGCCATAGGCTTTTGATTAAGGTGGGTATTGTATCGGGAAGCCGTGTTTTGTTCGAGAGCTTTTTGCGAATGGTTTACAGCTTACTATGCCGTCGAACGGCTTCTACAACGCTGCGGATAGCTTCTGCTACTTCATCGGGGGACTGAAGCTCCATGTTGTGCCCACTGTGCACGATCACCTGGCGGCTGTTGCTGGAGAGCAGAGCAAGGTTGGCCTGGCCAACCAGGCGCTCCTTTTCTAATTGCGCGGCAGGAACGTCGAGGTCCTCAGAGTAGCCGCCTGCAGCACGGGTAAGTACTATGAGAGGCTTCGCGCCCATGTTCCCAGTCTGCGGCGAAGCCAGCATTTTTGCAAAATACTCCTCAGACCATTGGCGCTGGCTGTCCTCGGCGTCTTCAGTTTGGGGCAGCGACTGCGCCCAGAGCTGCATTTGCTGTTCAGCCTGAGGGAGCGCGCTGTACAAGGGGTCGAGAGGAAATTTTGCTGACGGTGGGCCAACTGTTTGTGCACGCGGCTGTTCAGAGTCTTGCATGGCCTCATGCGGCAGCGGAATAGCCAGGCCTTTTACGCCTTCACCCAGGCGAATGGTCCGTTTGCCGCCAACCCCGACCCGCTGACCTTCATAGGCGGAGTCCACCAGCACCATACCTGCGGTATCAAGTGGATAAGTGAGGGCAAAATTTCTTACCACCGGTCCGCCAAATGAATGTCCCACCAAAACGAAGGGGCCATGCTCGCCGAGTTTGGCAAGGGCGTCGTGCAATTCGAGATTCAATTGCGCAAATGTGCGTGGCTTAGGCCCCGAGTCACTCCAGGCATACCCGGCGCGATCGTAGGTGCAGATGCGCGTGAACCGCTTAACACGGGCCTCGACAAGAACCCAGTCGAAAGAAAAATCTCGCAACCCGTTCTCTACTACCACGGTTGGAGCGCCGCGCCCAGTGCAGCGCACATGAAGGCGGTGGCCACCAAGGTCAACCAGCTTGCCTGGGGGTTTCGGTCCTTCGGCAATTACGCAATGCAATAGACACAGCCATAGAGCAACGGTGCCAGCGTAATCTATGAAACGACAGTTGAAAAGCCTAGGCAGTGTCATGGTCAAACAGCAAAAATGAAATGAACTCTGCCGGTTCGACGGAAGTAACCCTCGATGGTTAGCTTCAAATATGCGCAGCGGTTTGAGCCATGCGAATCCGGAAAACATGGGATTGCCCAATCGGCTCTACGTTAAACTGGTCATATGCTTGCTCGATACGCGTTGCGAGCGGAAGAGAGTCGGGGACGGCGTTATGCGGAGCCGGCGCATCCGTACCGCAATGATTTCCAGCGGGACCGCGACCGCGTGGTGCACTCGCGCGCCTTTCGCCGGCTGGAGAATAAGACACAGGTCTTCACCCGACGCCGCTCTGACCATTTTCGCAACCGCCTGACTCACACCATTGAAGTTGCGCAGATTTCGCGCACCATTGCCGCTGAACTTGGACTGAATGAAGACCTGGTGGAGGCGCTGGCGCTGGTGCATGACGTTGGCCATCCGCCGTTTGGCCACGCGGGCGAGCGCATTCTGCATGAAGCCATGCAGGAGCATGGCGACCAGTTTGATCATAACCTGCATGCGCTGCGCACGGTGGAGCAGTTTGAACAACGTTATGCCGATTTTCCCGGGCTCAACCTGACGTTTGAGGTGCGCGAAGGCATTGTGAAGCATTCGCGCGATTACGACCCCGCGGAATTCCCGCAACTCAAGGAATACCTGCTGGAGCAGCGTCCGCCGCTGGAGGCGCAGCTGATCGACCTGACGGACGAAATCGCTTACTCAACCGCGGACCTGGATGATGCAGTGGAGGCAAGGATCCTGACGCGCGAAGAGGTGCGTCACGGTGTTCCGATCTTTGCACGGCTCTATGCCGAGGTGGCGCAGCGATATCCGGCAGCGGCAGAGAAGTTGAAATTTTATGAGACATTAAAACGGGTGCTGGACCGGCTGGTAAGCGACCTGATTGCACATAGCCGGAGTTTAATCGAAGAGGCAGGCGTGCAGTCGGTGGAAGCCGTAAGGGATTTTCCGCGGCGGCTCATTGCGTTCAGTCCGGAGGTCGATCAGGAGCGGCGCGAGATCAAAGATTTTCTGTACGCCGAAGTGTATTTCAGCGCGGCGCTACAGCCGGACAAGCGGCAGGCGGAGCAGGTAATCGCTGACATGTTTCATTTCTTTATCAAGTCGCCGCGCGAACTACCTGCGAGTTACCAGGAGAAGACACGGAAAGAGCCGCTGCACCGCATAGTGTGCGACTACGTGGCGGGCATGACGGATAGCTATATCCTGGAGCAGCATCGGCGATTCTTTCCGGCGAAGAAGAGAATTGGGGTTTGATCCAACAGCGTGGCGATCTGAAATCTTGCGCAGTTGAAGTCCGCTTTTTCCTGTGACGAATTGATGAGCGAGGCGAGCCGCCTCTCTGCGTAGTCGATCTAGTCAACGTTTTTCCTGCATAAAATGTGAGAAACATCTTATGTAGTCCCCCTGAAGATAAGATTTTTTTTAGCCAATATTCTTACCGACCGCAGCGCCACTGACGAAGCGGAGTGATACGATTTGGGTCAACCAGTCTGGAGTTGACTTCCAATGTTCGAAAGTGAACAGCCTTTTCTGTTCGACGTGGACGAACGAGTTCCAGCCAGCGGAATGTATTCGGTGTTTCACGCAGAGCATTGCCTGCAAAGTGAAGTGATGCTGTTCAAAGGCGAATATTTTCCCCGCTGCAGCCGATGCCGTGAACGAGTCCTCTTTTCCATGAGCCGGCCCATACCGGCGCTGGACTGTATTCGCGATCTGTCAGTTCGCATGCCGCTGCATGAATTGCCCGTCCTGACTGCCTGAGCGTCCCGTCTGTAATGAGCCTTGCGCGTGTTGTCTACAGGAACTTCCAGCAGGTGTTGCAGTTTGGGTTCTGAATTCATCGCTTCCCACCCCAGCTCGCGTAACACCCGGCGCGCTGGGGACCCCGGGTTTCGCGATGACGTCTGCCTAAAGGCCCGCGATTCGCAAGTGCTAGACGCTGATACTGCTGGTGGTGCAGTTTTTCAAAATGCACCACCACTGGAACTTCCAGTCAAAACACTGCGTATCATCGGCAAGCTGGTTCCACGTCATTTGGAGGCAGGATGAAAACGTCTACGGTGTGCGCGTATGTATTTCTGGGAGCTCTTCTGTTGCCGATGTGCATGTTGAGCCAGACGAGCGGGAGTCCGGTGGAGAAGGAGTTTGTTTCCGGCGGCAGAATGGAGATTACGCTGGAGTCGGGAGGCTATGACATCCGGGCGAGCGGCGACAATCGCATACACGTGCGCTGGAATGAAGCCAGCGGCAAGGGCGTGAAGGTGAAGCTGACAGTGAATGGCAGCTCCGCCCAGCTCAATGTGGAGAATACGCCACATAACTTTCACGCCACCGTGGAAGTGCCTGCAATGACGGACCTGCGCATACGCATGACGGCCGGCGCGCTGACGGTCAGCGGCGTTCGCGGCGACAAAGACATTGATAGCAATGCCGGCGATGTGAATATTGATGTGGGGAAGAGCAGTGACTGGGGTGAAGTGGATGCATCGGTCACGGCAGGTGATTTGACGGCGCCGGCATTTGCGGCAAGCAAGGGCGGGCTGTTTCGGTCGCTGCACTGGAAAGGCCCGGGCAAGTACAAACTGCGCGTGAGCCTGACGGCCGGAAGCCTAAAGCTGCACAGCAGCTAGGAGCGAACCGAAGAGTGGGGCCGGTCGCAAAGATTGCTGGCAGATGAGGGCAAAATTTACTCGGTCATCGGCATAAGGACAATGGCCCGGCCTAAGGTAATAACCGTAAAGCACTGAAAACAAAGGATCGCAAATAGGCTTTAAAATCCAGCAGTTTGGCATCTGTAGTGCACTAGGTATAGCGTAGCGTTGTGAGGCTTCGGGGGTTTGCTGAAAGCCCTGTCATTAAGCGGTACCCCGATGCACGAACGACCCCCGGTTCGGAGGATTTTTTCCCAATGAAGAATTATCTATTGTCGCTTTCGCTGGCTGCCGCCTTCGCCATACCCGCGGTTGCGCAGCAGAACCAGAACACCCCAGCAGATCAACCGCAAGCCCAGACGACGCAGTCGGCCCAGACCCAGTCAGCCAATGACCAGACTGCCACAGGGAAAGACCCCCTGACCTATCAGAAAAAAGAAGGCTTTTGGGGACATTTGAATCCCTTTGCCCGCAAGAAGTATGTCAACCGGCAGCTTGATCCCATCCGCGGCCGCGTGAATGAGCTCGATGAGCTCACCGCGAAGAACGCGAAGATGATCGCTGACGTTGACGCCCGGGCAACGGAAGGCATTCGCAACGCCATGAGCAAGGCCAATGACGCTGATGCCCATGCGCTTGACGCCGGCAATCGCGCGAACCAGGCCCAGCAGACGGCGCAGCAGGCGCACGCGCGCATCGCTACGGTGGAAGACACGGTCAGCAAGATTGACCAGTTCCAGCCGGTCACGCAGGCTGAGATCCGCTTCCGTCCCGGCCAGAGTGCTCTGAGCAAGAACGCGAAGGACGCGCTTGACCAGATGGCAACCTCGCTCAAGAACCAGCGCGGATACATCGTGGAAGTGCAGGGCTTCTCGCCCGGCACCGGCACCACGGCCATTGAAAACTCGCGCGAGATGGCGCAGATGGTCGTCCGTTACCTGGTGCTGAACCATGAAGTTCCGGTCTACCGCATTTACACCGTCGGCATGGGCAATGCGCCCATCCAGGCGGAAGACGGCAAGATGACCCGGCAGAAGGGCGGACGCGTTGAGATCAGCCTGCTGAAGAACGGCCTCGGCGATCTGAATGCTTCGAACAGCTCAGCTCCTTCCACCGGCAGCGGCGTTACCGCGACTCCGGCGCCTGCGACCCAGCCTCCAGCGGCTGAACAGCCGGCCCAGAAGCCGCCGCAACAATAAGCAAGTTCGGAACTGAATAACCAAACGCAGCCCCCTCCTGCTGACATCGCAGGAGGGGATTTTTTTGAAGCGTACAATTTGCGTGCAACCTGCTTTGTTATGCGCACGTCAGTGTGACTGCCGTGCAACTTCGAATTAAATCCAAATAGCAACAATGAAAGAGGGGATGATATGCGTTACATCACTGGACTAGGAGCGGCCATATTGGCGCTGGCCGTTGCCGGACCATGGACAGCTTGCGCAGCGCAGGCTCCATCAGGTTCCTATCAGCAAACCTGCAAGGACATTGGCGTGCGGGGATCAACCCTGCATGCCCGGTGCAAAGACACAAACAATGAATGGCGCGACACAGAGCTTCGCGACTATAACCGTTGCCGCGGAGAAATTCAGAACCTGAACGGCAACCTTCAGTGCACCGAAAACGGCAACTACGGCCACGACCGTGACCACGACGGCGATCGTGATCATGACCGCGACCATGATAGATACAACGGTCTGCCTCGTGGTTCCTATGCCCAAACCTGCCAGAACGTTGCTATAGCCGGCAATACTCTCCGCGCCAGATGCCAGAAGAAAAATGGCGGATGGAGAGATACGTCACTCAAGGACTTCAACCGCTGCAACGGCGACATCCAGAACGACAACGGCAAGCTGCGCTGCCGATAGGCGATCCGTTCAGGCCTGTTTTGCATTGACCAACCCCTCGGCAGCAATGGCAGGAGGGGTTGTTCTTTTGCAGCCTTCTTCTCACCGGAATACGTAGGCCCAGCGTGCTGCGTAAGCAGCCTTTTCTTCGGATTCTGCCTCTAATTTCTTTGAGACAGCTTGGCAAACCGCAAATTGAAGTTGCCAGTGGTTTTCCGTTCCCCTCCCTGATTCAACTATTTCGCGGCCATTGAAGACGTGCAGATTGATTGATGGATGCCTCATCAACGCTCGCGTTCTCACGTGTCTCTGATCCGGGCTTTTAGTCGGGCCGGGCAACTTTATTCGAATCAAGGAGGGGAAACATGCGTTTAATAACTGGATTAGGAGCGGCTGTCCTTGCCCTGACCGTGGGTGGACCGTGGATGACCAGCGTTGCGCAGGCGCCGGGAGGGTCCTATCAAGAAACCTGTAAGGATGTCAGCGTCCGGGGATCAACGTTGTATGCAAGATGCAAAGACACCGGCAATCAATATCGCGATACGGAGCTGCGCGACTTTGACCGCTGCCGCAATGAGATACAGAACATCAATGGGGAACTGAGCTGCACTGGCCAGGGCGGCGGCTATGCTTATAACCAGAATCGCGACCGGGATTATGATCACGATCGCGACCGTGATCGCGACCGCGACCATGATCGTGACTTCGGCCATGACCGTGACCGCGATTCTTACCGGCAGACCTGCCAGAACATCCACCGCGACGGCGATAGGCTCAAGGCCAAATGCCAGAAAGCCAACGGTGGATGGAGAAACACCTCGCTTGATGACGCTGACCGGTGCCCAAACATCGTAAATGAAGACGGCCATCTGCGCTGCAGATGACACAGTGTTGAACACTGAAAGCAAAGGCCCACAACGTGGGCCTTTTATTTTTGGATGGCCGATACTGCTGTAGTCGCAGATAGCGCCCCTGCCTGCGCAGCCAGGGCACCCTTTCATTGGCTCCCTGATTCTAAATCTGATCAGAGACGCTCGCGGCCTGCGGGCTGGAATTGTGTCCATTTTCCCTAACGATTCTCATTGAATCACTCGAGATCCAGCCCAAGACCAGGATGCGAACGCCGTTCATCAGTTTTTACTGGCTGTCGTTCGGGATTTCGGGCACATCACCGCGAGGCGCTTTATTGGAGCGCAGCCAGAATCGAAAAGGAAATACATATGCGTTACTTAACTGGATTGGGAATCGCCGTGCTGGCGCTGGTGATCGGCTGGCCGTGGCTTCACAGCGCCGCGCAACCCGGAGGGACTTACCGCGAAACTTGCCGTGACATCGGGGTCCGCGGATCAACCCTGTTTGCAAAGTGCAAAGACACCAACAACGAGTGGCACGACACGCGTCTGGACAATTATGACCGCTGCCACGGCGTGATTCAGAACCTGAACGGACGCTTGAGCTGCACCGAACAGCGCGGCGGTTCTGGTTACGGCCATGGCCATGGGTATGGCGGCCCCAGCGCGCCGCGCGATACCTACCGGCAAACCTGTCGCGACATACGCACCGATGGCAATACGCTCAACGCTACCTGCCAGAAAGTCGACGGCGGATGGCGCGATACTTCGCTTAAAGACTTTAACCGCTGCAAAAGGATCGTGAACGAAGACGGACACCTGCGCTGCACGGGCTAGCGCGGTTCCGCAATGAATCAAAACCACACGGTGGGCCTTTTGGTTGTCCCTTACCGATGAACGGCTCTCAGGGATCATGTTTCACAAACGCGAGACCAGAGTTAACACAGAAGTCCAGTTTGTGCCCTACGAAGCGCCTCTAATCCAGGACGATTACCTGTCTATCTTTCCCGCCTACGGAAGGGTCTTCCTTGGTGGCCGGCCGATTCTCTGTGGTTACGTGCGTTTGATAAAAGGTTACGAGATAGTTTTTTGAGCCGGTTTTGCCAAACTCTAACGGCGTCGCCGTGACCTCAAATTCTCCAATGCCCTCCGCATCCCCGGCAAAGGCCGTACGCAGATAGCGGAACTGGTAGCCGTCCTTGATCAAAGGATCGGCGGCGTAGGATTTGTCCAGGTAGGCGTTCTCACCGTTTGAGGCTTCGGTCAGAACATTCAATTCTGAAGGAAACCCGCTGCGCAGATTCTTGTAGCCGTATTGCCGTAAGGCCGCGACAATTTCAACCAACGTATTGTAAGCCGCCTCGTCGTTCTGCTCTATCTGCGTGGGCTGATGCAGCAGTTCCTCCAGCCCAAGATCGTCTTTCTCCCACGGTCCCAGATTGTCGATACGCCATTCGTCTCCTTCAAGGTGCATGGTCACAATGAAACTTTGCGCGCCGGTTTCCAGTTCAAGTTCCAGCGGCAGCAGCGCCTGTGTGCCTGAGAAAAACGCGTTGGCCACCTTTACTTTGCCCTTGCTGTTGCCGTCGCCGTCGATGATCTCCCAGCCTTCGGAACCCTGGGCCGGCCGCACGGTGCAACCATCCAAATGATCAGATTTGATTTCCAGGAGTTTTTCAAGAACCTGCTGCTTTTCGACCTGGGGCAGGTCTTCGATCCGTTTCTGTACCGGCTCAGGCAGATGGCGGGCAAGCACCTCGGGTTTGGTTGTGGTCGCGATCTCTTCCAGCGCGGCCTGCGGCGTGGTGCCTTGCCACGCGTACATCAGAGTCCCTGATAAGAGCACGATCAGAAGCCACAGCATCTTCATACGGCACCTGGGTGAAGGAACAGACACCGGCAGGGAAGTGTGAGTTCCTGCTTTGCTACAGAACGTTGCCAACTGGAAATCTTGCAGGCTGAAAATCGGGCGAACTGCGGCCGTTCCTGGGATTGCCGATTTGACTCCTATTTTTCTCCCGGCGTAGCATCGGCCTAGATTCAGTAGCTGCAGTCGAATCGAACTCATTGCAGCTTGTGAAGAGAGGAGGAACTATGAAAAGGGCCTCGATCTTTGCTCTGTTAGCCGTAATTTGTGCGGCAATGTTCGCGTCTGCGCAGCAACCGCCGGCGCCGCCCAAACCCGCACCCGAACTTGCGAAACTCAACTACTTCCTTGGCGACTGGAAAGTGGAAGGCGATGCCAAGCCCAGCCCGATGGGTCCGGGTGGAAAATTTACCGGCACCTCCCGGAATGAATGGATGCCGGGAAAGTTTTTTATCGTCTTGCACACCACGGGAGACATGGCCGCCATGGGGAAGGTCATCGGCCACGCCTATCTTGGCTATGATCCAGAAGAAAAGACGTACACCTATCACGAATTCAATAGCGTGGGAGAGGCCGTCTCCGCTAAAGGCAATGTGCAGGGTGACACCTGGACCTGGACCAACGAAGAGAAGATGCAAGGCAAGGTGATGAAGGGCCGTTTCACCGAGAAGGTCACCTCGCCTACCTCATACGATTTCAAGTTTGAGGCATCAATGGACGGCGGGCCGTTCCAGACGCTCATGGAGGGCAAAGCCACCAGGACCTCCGCAGCCGCGTCGTCAGCGAAAAGCGATAAGGCAGAGAAGAAGCCGGAGCCGAAGTAACCTGCCTTTAACCCGGACGAGCACCGCGCGGGGTGCCGCCCGGTTGACCGCAAACAAACCGCTACGGCGATCTGCGCCAATAAGCGCGTATCTACTCTGGATTGGATTCTCCCTTCCCTAACCCGAGCTAAGACAAGATTTCCCTGTATCCATCCCGAATTGCTGCTTTTTCATCCAACTTTAAGTCAATAAGCTTGTTTGATAGTCGTATGAAACGTCTTCTTACTCTCGTTGGGATTTCCTTGTTTTTCGCCGTGATGCTGGTTCCAGCTATCGGATGCGCCAGCGGCCGGCCGAACCCGCGCGAGTCGCTCTCCAGCATTCCGATGCAGGCGCCTGAGGGCAGTCCGAAGCTGCTGGCCGTGTATCAGCCGTGGTTTGGACAGAAAGCCCACATCAACGTCGGTTACTCGTGCCATGATCCAAACGTGTTGCGGCAGCAGGTGGCGCGCGCCAAGGAGCTGAACATCAGCGGCTTTGTCGTGAATTGGTACGGTCCGCGCAAGGAGTTTGAAGACAAGGCCTACGCTCTGTTGCAGCAGACCGCCAGCCAGGACGGCGCGTTCAAGGTGGCGGTGCAGTATGACGTCGCGGTGGACCATCCCGGGTATGACACGGACGCGGTGATTGTCGATCTGCAATATCTCTTTGATCGCTATATCGGGCCGAACGCGCTGCCTACGCGCGACGCGTACCTGCGCTACAACGGACGCCCGGTGATCTTTCTTTTCCCCAAGGGCGGCAGCACAGACTGGAACCGTGTGCGCCAGGTAACGCAGTCATGGCCTGATCCGCCACTGCTGATCTATAAAGACATCGACAACGAGTATCCGCACGCCTTTGACGGCTTCTATCCCTGGATACAGCCGGGCAAGAGTGGGTGGGCGCGCGATGGCAGCAACCTGGGTGACGATTACCTGAACTACTTCTACCAGCACATGCAGCAGAACCATAAGGACAAGATCGCCGTCGGCGGAGTGTGGCCCGGGTTTGACGACAGCAAGGCCTCATGGAGCCGCAACCGCCATATTGCGTATCGTTGCGGCAAGACCTTTGAGGACCTGCTGCATGTCTACCGCAAATATTACGGCTCGCAGGATGCGTCGCCTTATCTGCTGGTGGAAACCTGGAATGACTACGAAGAAGGCACCGACGTGGAACGCAGCATCAGCCACTGCAGCAACAGCGGCGGAGGGATCAACACGGCGGCGGGAGAGCAGTGAGGGGACCGCCGGAGTCGCGGACATCCTGCCCAACAAGCCAAAACCCGGATTTCCACCCCGTCAAGCGAAAAGCGACAGTCGGGGGTCTCGGCTTGTCGTGACCCCGTTAATCACGCGAAATCGCGGGATGACAAGCAAATGGCGCCGCGACCGGACGCGGACCTACTCGGCTCTCAACACAATCATCGGGTCTACCCTGCTCGCCCGATGCGCGGGGACAAAGCCCGCAAGTATGCCGACGCCGATCAGCAGAGCGGCAACTGTGATCATCGTCAGCGGGTCAAAGACACTGGTGTGGTAAAGCAGAGACGACATGAAGCGCGTTAAGCCCGCTGCTCCGGCAATTCCGCACAGCGATCCCGCTACGCTGAGCCACGCGGCTTCACGCAAGACCAGTTTGAGCACACGAGCTCGGTCTGACCCCAATGCCATACGCACGCCGATCTCGTGCGAACGCTGCGCCACAGAATAAGAGAGAACGCCAAAGATGCCGACGGCGGCGAGGATAAGCGCCAGCAGAGCAAAAGCTCCCAGAGCAATCAGGTTGAACCTGCGCGCGGCCAGCGACGCTGAGAGCTGTTGCTCCATGGAAAGGACATCCGAAACGGGTTGGCTGGGATCAAGTCGGGTGATGATTTTGCGCAGCGCAGCGGATGTGCTCTCCACTTCTGTTGTACGGATGACGAATGTCACGCCTGTGTAAATACGGCCCTGCGAAAGCGGGCGATAGATTTCTGGCGAAACGCTCTCGGCCAGGCCGAGATGACGGACGTCGGCGACCACACCGACAATCGTGGTCCACGGGGCTGGGGGTCCGGGAGTCGGAACACGAAAACGCTTGCCCAACACTTCTTCACCAGGGAAAAACTGGCCCACGAATGCCTGATTGACGATGGCCACAGGTGTTGAAGTGTGGATATCGGAGTCGTTAAAGCCCCGGCCGCTCGCCAGAGGAATCCTCATCACGTGCAAATAGTCCGGACTGATGCCCGTTACGGACACGAAAGGCGACATTCCCATGGGCGCAACTGGCTTGCCCTCAATCAGCACGGACATGCTGCCTTCGTAAGGCTGGAATGGAAGGCTGGTAGTTGTTCCCACTGATTCAACTGACGGCAGGGAGCGTAATTCACGTGTGACTTGGTCACGAAACGCAAATCTCGGTTCCTGCTCCTGCAAACTGGTCAAAGGAAAGCTGACGCGCGCGGTTAAGACGTTGTGAAAATCAAAGCCGGGGTTGACGGCGAGGAGGCGGCTGAAGCTGTGTGCCAGCAGTCCAGCGCCCGCGAGCAAAACCACCGCTACCGCGAGCTCAGCGACGATCAGCAGGTTACGCAGGCGCCGGTGGCCGCTGCCCGCGGTTGATCGATTGCCTTTGCCGATGGCGTCTGCCGGATCGGTGCGGTTAACCCAAAGGGCGGGAGCGAATCCGAAAAAGACACCCGCAGCAAGCGTGGCAAGCACAGCGAAGCCGAGTACCCAGAGATCAACGCGAATCTCCGCCATGTGCGGCAAAGCGCTTAATTTCGCTGCGCGCAGCAGGCTGGCGGCAACCAGGGCGATGAGAACTCCGCCAATCGCGCCCGCGGCGGAGAGGACAAGATTTTCTGTGAGCAACTGGCGCAGCAGGCGGAGCTTGCCTGCCCCCAGTGCGGAACGCATGCCAACTTCCTGAGTGCGCTGGACCGCCCGCGCCAGCTGCAGGCTGGCAATGTTCAGGCAGCCGATCAGCAGGACGAAGCCCACCGCGGTCATGATGATCAACAGCGGCCGGCGCACCGAACCGACCAGCTCGGTCTTCAGCAGGCGCGTGTGCACGCTGGAGCCTACAAAGAATGCCCCAAACCGGGATTGCCCGCTGGCCAGATACTGCTGATGAACGTTTTCCAGATCAGATTGAGCTTCCGCCAGAGAGATGCCCGGCTTCATGCGCCCAATCACGTTGACGATAAGCATCGGATGGCTCAAGTCGCCAAGAGAAGCCGGAATTGCAGCCGGCACGATGAAGTCAGGCTGCAAGTTCACGTCAGGAAAGCGGAAGGAGCGCGGCAGGACACCGATAATGAGGTGGGGCACGTCGTCCAGCAAAATAGTCTTTCCCACTACGCCGGGGTCAGAATTGAAGTGCCGCGCCCAGAGTGAATGGCTGATCACGGCAACTTTCCCCACGCCCGGTTTGTCTTCTTCGGCGCTAAAGACCCGTCCCATGGTCGGGCGAAGGCCGAGGGTGCTGAAGAAGCTGGCCGTTGCCAATACACCGTGGAGTCGTTCGGCCTCGCCGCCGCCACTCAGGTTGTAATCCTCAGGAGAGTACGCGCCTGCGTCTTCCAGTACGCGGCCGTCGGCTTTGAAGGCAGCATACTGCGGCGATGCAATGATCTCCTCGTTCTGGCGCGGCATGAAGATGGTGATGCTAAGCAGCCGGTTGGGATTCTCATACGGAAGCGGGCGCAACAGGACGGAGTCAATCACGGTGAAGACCGCGACCGTCGCTCCGATGGTAAGCGCCACGGTAAGGACCGCAACAACGGTGAAGCCGGGTGTGCGGCGCAGCATGCGCAGACCAAAACGAGCCTCCTGCAGCACGGTTTCCAGCCAGAGCACAATGCGCTGCGTGCGCGTGGACTCCTTAATCAGGGCAGGGTTGCCGAAGCGGCGGCGGGCGTCGAGTTGCGCCTCATCGGCGGACATGCCGGCGCTCATGTTGTCGGCAGCGCGCATCTCCAGGTGCGAACGGAGTTCCTCGTCGAGATCCTGGTCAAGCTGGCGGCTGCGAAATACGGAAGCGATACGGCGGAACAACGACATGCGGCGCTCCTTTCGTGAGAGCTCGAAAAAAATCAGGCGAACTTCAGCAGGCTGTTGACGCCCTTGACCACGCGCTCCCAGCTCTGCTGCTCCAGGACCAGCTGCTTACGCCCGCGCGCCGTGAGCTGGTAATACTTGGCGCGGCGATTGTTTTCTGAAACGCGCCACTCGGAGATGATCCAGCCGGTCTCCTCAATGCGGTGCAGCGCCGGATAGAGCGAACCCTCTTCAATCCGCAGCAGGTCGTCGGAGACTTGCTGAATGTGCAGTACGATGCCGTATCCGTGCATGCTGCCGAGCTGGGCGAGGGTTTTGAGGATCAGGAGATCGAGAGAGCCGGAAAGCTGATCGTTTTTTGGCATTGTGAACTGACCCCTAGAAATCTAGGCATAGAGAAAAATACTCCGATCTTACCTAGATGTCAAGGGGAGAAGGTGGATAAGGGCTCACTCTAAGCGCAACGTCATTTGCTGCCGTTGAAGAAAGCATCGATCTGCCGTCGCGCCGCGTCCGGGCATTCCATATAAGGGAAATGTCCGCAGTCTTTCAAGGTGACCATGCGGGCGCCGGGAATTGCCTGCGCGATGTGCTCGGCGGTTGCTGTGGGGATGAAGTCGTGGTCGCTGTAGATGACCAGCGTCGGGATCTTGAGGCTGTTGAGCTTGGGCAACAGGTCATACCCGGGTTTGGCCCAGGTGTCATTGACCAGGCGGGTTTCAACTGCCCGCGCCTTGAGAATTCCTGCGCTTCCCTGGCGAATGAAAGCGGCGTGCATTCGCGTGATCAGCTTGTCGTAGTCTTCTGAGCGCGCCAGCGCCGGCTTGAAGTGCGGGCGATAGTAGGCGGTGACAGCTTCAGGATCCGCTTCTTTGTAGGCCGCGGTGGCGGCGATGGCTTTGCGTTTTTCCATCTGCTCCGGCCATTTTTCCTGACGCTCTTTCACAAACTGCTGGAGGTCTGCCGCCGAAGCCGGCGCAGGATTCATCAGGATGAGGCGAGAGACCCGCTCCGGGTGGCGTGTGGCATATTCGAGGGCCAGCACCGTGCCCCAGGAATGTCCGAGCAGGACCACCGTATTGAGTTGGAAATGCCGGCGCACCGCGTCGAGGTCTTCCATCTCGGATTCGATCGAGACATCTTCGGGCCGGACGTTCTCGGCGGAGCGTCCACGGCCGCGCTGGTCGTAATAGATGAGGCGGAATTTGTCGGAGAGACGGTCCATCTCAGGCAGAAGGTAGCTCTGGTCGAAGTCGGGGCCGCCGTGGAGGACGACGATGGCCGGCCCTTGCCCGATCTCGCGCACGTAAAGTTGGGCGCCACCTGCGACAGGGACATGGGTTTCGCGCGGCTTATTTGATGAGGCTGAGGCGCAGGCAAACAGGATCGCGAACACCAGCACACTTTTCATGGGCGACCAAGGTACATCAGGCGGGTGTGAGAGGGCAATTTTTCTCAAATCCCGAGCGAAGGGAGGGAGCCCTACCCGCTCGAGGGTTCTTAGGTTCAAAGAGCCGAGTGCGACTGCAATAACTGGCGAATTACTTCGCGTAGCTCTATTACCTGCAGGTTGGCAGGGCAGGCTTTCCAGTTGTGAATCCAGCAGACGATGAAGTCGCAGCGGCGCGGGTCATGGCGATGGGCGCGAAAGTGCCGGCTCTGGTGCTCAAATTCCAGGTTCACATCCTGCCAGCGTCCCGGTTCCACTTCCAGCTTGGCGTGACAGTCGGGATATGTGCTCTGCGCTGATTCGATCATGAAGCCCAGACGCCAGGCCAGCATGCCGAAGAGAAGAATCACTCCCATTTCATTTGTCGGTTCAAAGAGAAAGCCGGGGAGCGCGAGAGGCGCGCCGAGGAGCGGACGGTCGGGGAAGACGCGTCGAGGCACCAGCGCGCGCAGAGAAGACTCGAATGAAGCGCGGGAGAAGAGCAGGGCCAGCATGGCGACGGTGACAATCTTCTTGCCGTGAAGAGGCGGAGGGAGGATGGAAATTTTTGCGGCGGGCACGCGGGCGACGGACTTGATTCGAGAGCTTGCTTTACGGGCATCTTTTTGGAAAGGGTCTTTTCGAAAACCTCGAAGCCATCGCCGTCCGCCGCCGCGTGTGGGCATGGGGCCGGTGGTGATGCTGCGAAGAACGTCTGACCATTTCTGAGACAAACCAGCCGACTCGGCAAACTTGAGGAAAGCCGAAGGGACCTGGGACCAGCGATGGAAGCGGGTTTCAAGGCTGGCGGAGGCGTAGCGGCCTTCGCGGTCATATTCCTCGCGGGTGGGGATGCGGCCTTTCTTGCGGGCCAGTCGCGCCCAGTCAGTAAGCAGTATGGCGCTGCCGATGCGGAGTCCGCCGGGATCGGGCGAGAGTCCGGCAACGCGAATGGCCGCGCGGTAGCCTTCGGGAAAGTGAGGTATCAGCCGGCCATAGTGAATGCCGCTCAGGCGCATGAATTCAGCGCGGGTGGGGGCGCGGCCAAGCTTGCGGGCGGCGGAGCGGAGGGCCGAGAGGATTTGCGAGCGGGAGAGCATGGGATTCTGAAAGGATGGTAGCACGAATATAAGGCGAATAAAAGGACGGGCTAAAAGCCGAATGGTGGTTCAGGAACTCGAGATTGAATGATCATTTGTAGCAAACCAATCATGGCGATGATGAACAGTAGAATCGACACTATCCTCGAAAACCACGGAGATCGTCGCCACCTAAAAATTGTGAGCAGAAGTGGTGTTAGCCCCATCATGAAAGGAAACCACCAACATATACGAGATCGTGTTGGGCACGAACCTGCTCCGCTACCGGGAGAATCGTGCCGGAATATTGCAATTGGCGAATTTGGTGTTCACCTTCGATAACACCGTTCACAATTATTTTTGTTGCAGCCGGGCTGCCTGCGTAAACAACCTGAATGACCCCACCATCACCTTGTTCCAGGATGTTCCATGAAAACCCAACAACACCTTCCTCCTGATGTTTTTGGTCAAGCGAAATATCCACCACATCGCGGCTCTTCTTCCGCACGGTGGCTTCCAAGATGGGTACAGGGGGGACAGTGCGGATGGTTAACGGTGCGCAAGCACGTCACTTGGCTTGATGGACTCATTCCCACGATTCCAGATAGCGATCTGCGCGGTTGTGACATCGCTCCTTAGTTCACGTTCACCGATCGACACGCGTAAACGGGATGCCTCTCCGGTTTTAACCACGATGGCCTGCGCCGGGTTGACGTAGTAGACCACGTCCCGGGACTTTGTTCCCTCAATATAAAAATAAACAGCAAGAGGTATTCCGATAACGCTGGCCAACGTGCCTATCAAACCTACAACAGGGTTTGAGAAAAAGCGCATCAATGATGAGGGCTCTTTCGGGGCAACAGACGGGCTAGTTGCGCTTTGGGTGGTCATGAACTTTCGGTGCTGAATGTAAGGTAAGGTATCACGGGTTGAGACCCCGGCAAAGGTTGAGATCAGATATTGCGAGCGCTTACGGTTTCGGTACCCATTTCGCTCTCGCCCTTAGTCCGCCCTCGCTTCGCTCCGGGCTTCCGCGGGCGATCGCGAAATGGGTACCACGAAAGCGGCGGTTGATTGCATGAAAGAGAGCATCTGCTTTAGGCAGGCAATCCCTGTTGTTTGCGATTGCTTTAACGACTGCGGGTGTATTTTTGCTCGGCCAACTGGAAGAGCTTTGACAGCGTGATGCCGTGAACGTCGGCGACGGCCTGGAGGACCTTCAGGGTTGGGTTCTGTTTCCCGTGCTCCATCCCATTCATATAGCTTGCGCTGCAGCCGACACGGTGGGCCACGTACTCGTATCCCCATCCCTTCTTCACGCGCAGCGCGGTTATGACGGCTCCGAGAGCTGCTGCGGTCGTGTCTGTCTTGCGCGCCAACTTACCTGAGACGGGTCTGCCCACCCTTTGATCATCTGCTGTTGGCGTGCCTTAATTGTCTTCACTATA
>DATBHX010000004.1:0-24620 GCA_036557225.1 Candidatus Angelobacter sp. | reverse complement strand
ATCGGGCGTTTTGGCTTGAGCAGGCGCGGTGGATGGCGGCTTTGCCGGCGCTGCCTGGTTCTTGGTCGTGGACTGTTGCGCCACGGCGCTGCCCAGCAGCACGGCCCCGGACAGCAGTACGGTTGCAAAGAGGAACAAGGGTTTTCTCATCTGTCTATTGTCACATTTCGCATAAAAACAGCGCAAATCGCAGCGGCAACAGTCTCGGAATGGGAGGCATCAACTCAACTATGCGACTCTGCCGTCCATCGGGAACTCTGGTTATGGCGTTTGCATTGTTGTGCACCTTGCTGTTGGTGTTGTTCGGATGCCAAATTTCGCCTCGCCTGATTGTGACCAGCGTTGGACCTTCTCCCACACCATCTCCCACCGAGACTCCTACGCCCGGTATAACTCCCACTCCGACGCCTGTTCCCTCGCCGGTTCCCACTCCAGTCTTTCCTACTCCGACGCCAACGCCGGCTGGTTTGGCAACGCCAACGCCGACGCCGATGTCAATGGCGGGAGACGTCGGTAAAAAAAGTCCGTCAACGCAATTTCTTTTTGCCGCCTCGCCCGACACGCGCCTGATGAACGGCTTCAGGATCAACAGTGACGGCTCACTCGCGCCTGTCCCAGGGTCGCCGTTTGTGACCCGCACGCCGTTGCGTTCGCTGGCATCACTGGAGAACGCTCTCATTGCGGCCGGCGAAGATACCGTCTTCGCATTTGCGATCGACAGCGAGACCGGAACAATCCGGCAGACCGATAGAGTCAAAACTGCTTCGATCACAGGCTTGACTGCGAGCCCTTCGGCCAAAGCAGTGATTGTGACGACCTCTGTGGGCAACGTTACTTTTCGACTTTCGCAAGGGAAACTGGAAGCGCTTCCGGAAGAGATGACAGCAGCGGCGGCTGCATCGATAAAATCTCAGAGTCCGTCTTCGGCGGTCCTGGATTCGAGCGGAAGATTCATGTACATGGTTGACACCGGCAAAGCAGAACTTCAGGCCTTCCAGGTGGATCACGGAAAGCCCGCAGCGCTTTCACCGCATGCCTATCCGGTCTCTCGCGGTACAGCTGCAATCGCGTTGGTGAAGCGTTAGCAGCTACGCTCCATCGATCCTCGCTTCAAAAACAATTTCTTGCTAAAAAACAAAACCCGCGGCTTTCACCGCGGGCTCTGGCTAATCACTAACTACAAAGAGCTAATTACTGTACAGCAACACGCCATCACTCTTCTCCGCTCCGTCGCCTACCTGGCGGTAGAACAGCTGGTCGCCTTCAAGATAAACCTCAATGAAGGCCGGACGCGTAGTGATGGTGCCCTGGATCAGCGCCTCAGACAGTGGATCTTCAATGTACCGCTGCAGGGCCCTGCGCAACGGACGCGCGCCATAGCTGCGGTCGCCCAGTGTCTTGTCCAGAATCCACTTCTTGGCTTCCTCGTTCACAGTGATGGTGATGTGACGCTGCGCCAGGTTTCCATTGAGCTGCTGTACCAGCAGTTCCAGGATCTGGATCAGGTCCGTATCAACCAGAGCGTTGAAGATGATCACTTCATCCAGGCGGTTCAGGAACTCCGGATTGAAGGTCTTCTTCACCTCGCTTTTCACCAACTCCTCGACCTTATCGCTGACGGCTTCTTCCTTGTCCACCTGGAAGCCGAGGCCCTTGCGCTTCATCAGGTGCCGTGCGCCGATGTTGGAGGTCATCACGATGATCACGTTCTTGAAATCAACCGTGTTGCCCAGGCCGTCCGTCAGCTGGCCGTCTTCCAGCACCTGCAGCAGGATGTTGAATACATCCGGATGTGCTTTCTCGACTTCGTCCAGCAGAACCACCGAATAGGGCGACCGCTTCACACGCTCGGTGAGCTGTCCGCCTTCTTCGTAGCCGACGTATCCCGGAGGCGAGCCGATCAGCTTGCTGACCGAATGCTTCTCCATGAACTCCGACATATCGAAGCGGATCAGTGATTTCTCACTGCCGAAGAGGAACTGCGCCAAGGTGCGCGCCACTTCCGTCTTGCCGACGCCGGTCGGCCCCAGGAACAGGAACGAACCAATGGGCCGGTTGGGCGATTTCAAACCTGCACGCGAGCGGCGGATCGAACGGGCCAGGGCGCTGATCGCCTTGTCCTGCGAGATCACGCGCTTGTGCAGCTCTTCTTCCACCCGCAGCAGCTTCTGTGTCTCTTCTTCCTTGATGGAGGTCACGGGCACGCCAGTCCAGCGGCTGACCACTTCCTCAATGTCCTCGCGGGCGACGACGCCGGCGGAAGACTCATCCAGGTGATATTTCTCGCGCAGGGCGCGCAGGTTCTCGCGCTCCTTGCGCTCTTCCTCGGAGTAGAAGCGCGCCTTTTCGAACTCGTGGTTCGCAATCGCGTTTTCCATCCGGTGAACAATAAACTTGATTCGCTTCTGGACTTCAGTGATCTCGTCCGGCAGCGAGGTCTGGCGCAACTTCACGCGCGCTCCCGCTTCGTCGAGCAAGTCAATCGCCTTATCCGGCAGGAAGCGATCGGGAATGTAGCGATTCGAGTGATAAACAGCATACTGGATCGCCTCATCCACGTAGCTTACGGCATGGAACTTCTCGTAGCGCTCCTTGATACCATAGATGATTTTCACCGCCTGTTCTTCACTCGGCGGCGGGACCTTTACGGCCTGGAAGCGGCGCTCCAGCGAACGGTCTTTCTCGATCGACTTGCGATACTCGCCCGGCGTGGTTGCGCCGATGCACTGGATCTCGCCGCGCGAAAGCGCAGGCTTCAGAATGTTCGCGGCATCGAGCGAACCTTCTGCCGATCCGGCGCCAACCAGTGTGTGCAGCTCATCGATGAAGATGATGCAGTTCTGGTTCTCCATCAGTTCTTTCATGATGGTTTTCAGGCGCTCTTCAAACTGTCCGCGATATTTGGTTCCGGCCACGATCAGCGAAAGATCGAGTCCTAGGATGCGCTTGTCTGCCAGGAATGATGGTACGTCGCCATCGGCGATGCGCTGGGCCAGGCCTTCCACGATCGCTGTCTTGCCTACGCCCGGCTCGCCGATTAACACCGGATTGTTCTTGGTGCGGCGGCAGAGAATCTGGATCACGCGCTCGACTTCGCCTTCCCGGCCGACGAGCGGATCAAGCTGGCTGTCCATGGCGGCCTGGGTCAGATCGCGAGAGAATTCGGCGAGCAGCGATGATTCACGATTCGAGCTGCCGCGCTGTGGCTGGGCTTTTTCCTGCGTGCTCCGCGCCAGCTCTTCACGAATGGCGCTCAGGCGCAGTCCTCGCTCGTGCAGGATTTCCGCGGCAAAGCATTTCTCTTCACGCAGCAATCCCAGCAAAAGATGTTCGGTGCCGATGTGCTTATGGCTGAGGCGTTCTGCCTCTTCTGCCGCATAGGCCAGGACCCGCTTGCATTCGTTGCTCAAAGGCAAATCGACGGAAGTGGAAACTTTCTCCCGAATGGTGGTGTGTCCTTCGATCTGCTTGCGGATGGACTCGACCGACGCATGATTGCGCAGAAAGCGGTTGGTCAACGCTTTGTCTTCGCGCAGCAGGCCCAGCAGCAGGTGCTCCGTCTCTATATAAGGAGAACCAAACTGGCTGGCCTCATATCTTGCAAAGAAGATAACGCGCCTTGCTTTCTCTGTATACCGCTCGAACATAAGCCCCTCACCCAGATGCTCCCAGTCACCTCTGCCGGAAACATCTCTCTCCCTCCCCGGTTCAACTCTGCGACCTCTCCCGGGAAGAAGCCTTTCTGTCCAGCCAGCGCCTCCGTCACAGAAGCAGCAAATGCTGCGCTGAACAAACCTACCATCCGCCGAACCTCCGGCAGACTTAAACCTGAAACCTCTTTCTCCCGTATGCGCTAATTCAGGGCCGCGGGAGACACCTCCTCAGTCTGGCCGTGATGCAACCGCAACACGCGGTCACAACGTCGCGCAAACTCAAGGTTGTGGGTGACGATGAGGGAAGTGAGCCGGTACTCTCGATGCAGTCTCTGTACCAAGTCAAACACCATTTCCGCAGTGCGATTGTCCAGATCGCCGGTTGGCTCATCGGCCATCAATACTTCAGGACCGGTGACCAGCGCTCTGGCCAGAGCTACCCGCTGCTGCTCGCCTCCGGACAACTCTCCCGCGCGATGATGGCTGCGGTTTTCCAATCCAACTTCGCGCAACCACCCTCCGGCTTTTTCCATCGCCGGCCGGTATCCGATCCCACGCATCAGGAGCGGCATAGCCACGTTTTCCTGCGCCGAGAACTCCGGAAGCAGGTAGTGAAACTGCCAGACAAAGCCGATCGCACGATTGCGAAAATCAGCGGCGGCATCGTCAGTTAGCTTCGCTACGGGAATCTGGGCGCAGTATACGTCACCCGCGGAAGCACGATCAAGAGCGCCTAATATATGCAAAAGACTGCTCTTTCCGGCCCCAGATTCGCCTACGATGGCGAGCATTTCCCCCTTCCTCACCTGGAAGGTCAAGTTTTCAAAGAGCACCAAATCTGTCTGACCCGACTTGTAAACCTTCTTAAGTCTATCCACGCGAAGGATTTCGGGCTGCAGGTCTCGTTGATCTATTGGATGCACTGGCCCGCCTTAACGGTGCAGACATCCATCTCTACCTGCATTTTCATTGCCTTTTCCTCACGGGAAACCCTTGCTTAATAGAACCCGTTCGGCCTGCGTTAATCTCTAAAATTTCTCCGGCGAAACGTCTGAAGATTTGATTAAAGTTCTTAATCTTTCTCAACAACCTTTCGCCCCCTGCCAACAATCTTCCATCCGTTGGGTTCGCGAAGCAATGGGGTTTTTCACTCATAGCGTAACGCCTCCGCCGGTAAAACGCGCGCCGCTGACCAGGAGGGATACAGAGTGGCAACAAACGAAATAAACAGCGCCACTACGGCCACAAGTACACCGTCTATTGCCCGCGGCGCAAAGGGGAGGTAATCAATGGAATACACCTCCGGATCCAAAGGAATGTGGTATTTGGTCGCTGCGATTGCAATTCCATATCCCAAAATGAGCCCTGCCAACGTTCCTATCACCCCAATTAATACACCCTGAAACATAAAAATTTTACGTATCTGGCCGCGCCGGGCGCCCATGGAAATCAAGACCGCAATGTCCTTTGTTTTCTCCATCACCATCATGATCAGCGAGATCAGAATATTGAGGGCTGCGACAAAAACAATCAATCCAATGGTCACAAATGTCACAACGCGCTCCAGGCGCAAGGCACGAAACAGGGCCCGATTCTCTTCCATCCAGTTTTTGGCAACAAAGCCCGGACCAGCGGCCTTTTCCAGCTCTTCGCCAACCTGCTCTGCTTTATACAGGTCATCAATCTTGAACTCGATGACGGAGATCACATCTTGCGGCAAGCTGAACAGCCGCTGTGCGTCAGAAAGCCGGACAAAGCCCCACGCGCTGTCATAGTTATAAAATCCGGAGTGGAAGATTCCGACAACTTTAAAGCGCTGATACTTGGGCAACAGACCAAAAGGACTCACCTCTCCTTGCGGGCTGGTAACGTTGATGACCGTCCCGACGGTTGCGCCGATCGTTTCTGCCAGGTCTTTGCCCAGCACCACAGGAGGCAAGGCCTGGCCATTTTTGCAGTCGTCATCGGTGGGTGCGCAGGGAGCCAGTTGGGAAGCAGAACCGAATTTTACAGATTTCAGTAGTTCACTTACCTGATTTTCATATTCAGGTATTACGCCTTTTAGTAGAGCTCCGCTTCCTCGGGCTCCCTGGGAGGCAAGCACCTCGCCATAGAGCACCGGCGCTGCCGCCACCACATGCGGCTGTCTCTTCATGCGATCAAGAACGATTGGCCAATCGGTGATGCCGTCGTCCGTCGCGCGGAGCAGATTGATGTGCGACTGTGAGCCCAGCAACTGGTCCTGCAGGTCCTTCTGGAATCCGGCGTTGATGGAGAGAGCAATGACCAGCGATGCCACACCCGCCGTCACGCCGATGACCGAAATCACCGTGATCACGCCGATCACCGCCTGCCGGCGCTTGGCCCGCAGATAACGCGCAGCGACGAAGAGCTCAAACCTCACGTCGGCCCCTGGAACTCACTTTGTATGGATCGTCGGAAGAATTGTGGCTGATGCTTGGCAAAGGAAATGGAGCTTCAGCTCCTAGAAACCCGTCTCTGATGGATGAGCAGCACCTTGCCGCCATGAGTTGATTGTATCAGCGCGGCATACTGCTGCAGTTGTCGAGAGGGCTTCGTTGATCGCGTTCCGGTTCACGCTTCGTTACTGCGCATCCGGCAGCGTGTACTCAAAGTCGTAAGAGTGCTTTCCATCCGGCGCGATGTGGATCATCAATTTGCCGGCGATGCCTGTGAGTTGGTCGGTGCCTGAGTCAGGCACAACCAGAATCGTCAACTCCTGTGCGCCACGGTTCATGATTCCGGTGTGATGCAACACAAATGAGCCGTTGCGGCCTTTGAGCGTGCCGGTCACACGCTCCAGCGCAACATAGACGCCCGAGCCTTTGGCATCTGGCACAATGGCCAGCATCTCGCCCTTACTGGTGCCTTCCAGATCGCCCCGCCACTGCTTGTCGCTCGTCATTCTGGCGAAGTTGTCGGGCTTTTGCGGCGTCATCTTGATCTCAAATGCGCCCGTTGCGTGGTTCACGGCCGTTCCCTTCTGCGCTGGATTGTTTCCCTGGGATTGTGCGTGAACGATAACGGCCAAAGCGAAACTGAGAACCATCGACCAGCACACCACTGCGCTGCCGACACCAAACCGCTTTTCCATGGTCAGGCTCCTGATGAATTCCGCAGAGTAACATGCTGGAGGCGTGGGCTGCCACGTCGCGGCGCCAGGACCTTCTCTGGTTACAATGGAGAATTATCTCCAGCTCATGCACTCGCCACGAAAATCCAAAGCCACACGCAAGCATGCGGCCGGCAGGCTGCCGCTGATCCGTTGTGTAATCTTCGACCTGGACGACACGCTCTATGACTGCCTGCGCCAGCGCGTGCCCGCGGCTCACAAACATGCTGCCAAAGCCATGGTGAAAGCAGGATTGAAGGGCAGGGCTGAAGCCGTCTATCGTGCGCGCATGCGGGCCTTCCGCCATGATCCGATGCTGCGTTACATTGATCCGGAAGTGGCACGGAAATTTAAGGTCGCCGATCCAACGGTCGTAACGGCTGCGGCGCGTGAAGCCTATTTCACTTGTCCGGTGGGCAGACTCAGGCTGTTTCGCGGATCGTTGCCTCTGCTTCGCTTTCTGGCCCGACGCGGCGTGAAGAACTTCATTGTCAGCTTCGGCGAGCCCAAGATCCAGCACGCGAAAGTGCGCGCGCTTGGATTGGACGGCGAGCCTGCGATAGAAAAGATTTATTATGCCGATCGCGACAACATCCTCACCAAGGAAGCTGCGTTTCACAAGATCCAGAAGCAGCTTGGCTTACGGCCGGGAGAGATCCTGATTGTCGGCGACCGTCCGGCGCGGGAGATTCGCGCGGGCAATGACCTGGGCATGCACACCGTGCGCATCCATCGCGGCGAGTTCCGGTCGCAAGCCCCAGTGAACAAGGACGAAGAGCCGGACTACGTCGTGAAGAGTGTCTCTCAGGTCAGATATCTCCCACTGACCTGGGGCCGCGAAGACTAGCGGTCGGCATTTCTGGAGAAAGTTCCAATTCCTCCTTCTCCGTCCCTCCGTGTCTCCGTGGTGGATTTATCGCGTCACATACTTTGCCGTCGCCATATTGTCCGCACGATCATAGACCCGCACCACAACCACATGTTCCGGCGCAGGCGTGGGAGCGCCAACAACTGCTGGCGCAGCCGCCGCTGGTTGTTTGCCGCGCTTCGGCTTCTGGTTTGCCGATTCTTCCGTCGCGGCCGCGGGAGCATTGCCGAGGAGCACGCTGAAGTCATAATTCTCCGCCTTGGAATCGGAGAGCGCACCTACGGGCTCCACATACTGCCATTCGCCGGCATCGATGGAATACTCAGCCCGCTTGATGGGCGAGCTATCGTCAGCGGCATGGAAGGTCACATGCAGCTCCTGGCCTTCGACGCGCGCCGCCAGGTTCTCAATACGCGGCGCGGTGTTATCGATTTCGAAACGCTGGCTCACTCTTTCGTCGGTGAGCACGTCTTCCGGGCTGTGCGACGGAGCATCGCTGGCGGCGACTTTGATGGTGTAGCCGCCGTCGGGCAGCAGCGCGGCTTCAAAGGAGTAAAACTTGTCTGTCAGGCCGGATTTCAGCAGTCGCCACTCGCGTTCATTGTCGCCGCGATAGAAGACCGAGTAGACCAGATCATCATCGTTGTCGTCGTGCGCCGCCCAGCGCACGGCCACGTAGCCACGGTCTTTGACCGCAGTCGGAGGATTGTCAATGCGCGGGCCGGTGTAGGGCTGCGGGGCTGTTCCCAGGTTGATGGTGATGTTCTCCGGGCCGGCTACGCGTATCGACGGCGTAAAGCGCGCCCCAACTTGCACCGCTATATCGTCAATCACGGGCGCTACATTCTTGGAGAGATAGTTGATCGCCACTTCGTCAATCATCGTCGCAGGGTTGGCCGGCTTGAGCACCGCTCGCCATTGAATAAAACGCGCCGCCGGTACATCAGCACGGGCGTCTTTCGCCAGATCAACGCGCGTCCAGGCGCTCCAGTTGCGATCAGGGTTGTCGACGTTGCCGCTGCGGGCAAACAGCTCAAAATTGCCTCGGCCGCGTACCTCGACGCGCCCCCAGCGGGAGAAGATGCGCGCATCCTGTACGTCGCTCTCAAACGTGCCTTCCGGCTCTGTGCCGTTGCCCATGAGGAAGAGCTTGCCCAGGTTGCTGCTGGAGCAATAAATGCCGCCGTTCGGCGCTTTGCTGAAGGCGCTCACCTGGTTGGCGCTGGCTTTGAGCAGGTCAACGTAGTCTCCGTTTTTCTCGATTGCGTAGATACGGCCTTTATTGCCGGTTCCAGCAATCAGCCGGCCAGCGGAGTCAAACGTCAGCGCATAGACGATATCATCATGCGAAGACCATATCTTCCTGGGCGAACCGTCCGGGGCGATCATGTAAACGTCTGATCCTGCCAGGTTCACATTGCCGGCAAAGGGGACACCAGCCGGCGGCGCTGGTTGGGGCGTCGCGCCTTGCCCGGGCTGTGGTTGCACAATGGCAGGCTGAGCCGGCCGCTTCTCACCGGTTCCGGCCGCATAGATGTTGCCATTGGCATCCACGGCCAGCGCAGTGATTTCTTTTTTGGCGGCGCTGTAAAGTACAAAGCCTTCGCCCGCCGGGGAGATGCGATACACCAACCCGCTGCCATCGGATCCGGCAATCAGGTTTCCGCGTGGATCAAAAGCCAGCGCGCGAATGTGCGCCTCATCGGACTTGAAGAAGACCGAACCCTGGCCGCTTTTCTCCACGCGATAAATCTCCCCGTTGTCGCCCGTGGCGATGTAGAGACGCCCCTGGGCGTCAAAAGCCATGTCCCAAATGTATTTGGTCTTGGGATTGAAGAAATCTTCAGCGGTAAATTCCAGCGCGGCGTTTGTACCCCCGGCCTTGCGTGTGATGCGGTACACCTTGCCGTCAGGCGACGTCGCGGCATACACAGCACCATCCTGCCCCAGCGCGATGGACTGTACTTGCAATTCTTTCGGCTCAAAGATCACCGTGGCTTTGCCGTCAGGTGTAATGCGATAGACGCGTGCCGGCGCTCCGGTGGCGGCGTAGACCACGCCGTCCTTGTCGGCGGCAATGCTCCAGATGAAAGTGGAAGGACTGGTATAGATGGCTTTGAACGACGGCGCCAGTTCGATCTGGCCGCTGCTGCGGATGGCCACTCCGCGCGCAGTACCGCGTTCAAAATCGTCGTAACCGGTCTCTTTCCATTGGCGCGTACCCTCAGCGAAGGCCGCAGAAACAAGAGCAAATACAAATAAGACGAGTAGCGTTTTTTTCATCACATTCAAGGGTAACAGGGTTTTTTCTGAAATCCCGAGCGTAGCGAGGGAACGCTATCAGCGGGCGGAATCCCTGGGTTATTTCATAGATTTTTCAGACTGATTCTGAATGATTAATTCTATTGTAAAAATGACACTCCGTTCCGGAGAGCGCAGGCGCTCATAGGGATCCCTCGCTACGCTCGGGATTTCAGAAAAACCTATTTAATGCTCAGGCTGATGATCTGCGATCCGCTGACCACATATCCCACCGGCGTTGACGATTCATTGACTGCCGACTCGTTGAACACCACCATCTCCTGCGTGGCGCGCATGCCCTCCATCACGTTCATTACGGAGAGAGGCACAGCAGGCATCACCTTGTCTTCTACCGTGGCCTGCGGGTTGGCCTCCAGCAGCGAGACATAGAGATGATCATTCAAGTGTTCGGTGTTGAGCAGCTCGATGGTCGAATTCAGGTCCAGCCGGCGCGTCATGGCGGGGCTCACCCGGCGCGAACGGTCCAGCGTCTCCGCGTCGCTCACCAGGATGCGCAGCGTTCCCTTGGGAACCGATGTGGGAACGCGCACGGGAATACGGCGCACAATGCGCTCACCACGATACGGGCGCAGCACGGCTTCAATCGTGATCTCATCACCGGGGCGGGCTTCGGTCACGTCAGTGCGGGCGCTCTCCAGCACAGCGGAATGGCGTTCACGCTCGAGATCGAACTCAAGATTGACACCGCTGACGGTGGGAGCTTCAAACGGATTGTCATAGATGCGGCCAAAATGGTCGCCCAGGGACATCGCAACGGCATACGCCGTGGGCGTGGCGTCAACCGGCGAGAACATGTTGGTCATGCGCACATCAGAGAAGCCATTGACGTGAATACGGCCATTCATGCGGTAGGTGGTCTCTTCACCGTACTGGTTCATCCCCATCAGCGCGTTGTAAACCGTGGCCATCATCATCAGTGGCGTGAGCTTGGCGTTGTTCAGGACTTCGTAGTGGTACTCGCGCGGGCCGCTGGGTCCGTGAATGCTGAGCGTCACGGGGATCATTTGCGGCTCGCGGCCAAAGCGGCCGAGAATCCCCGTATGGCGGTCCTGGACAAAGGCGCCAACGGGCTCCGTGGTGTTGATGATCTTGAAGGCATTCAACGGCGAAGCCAGCGTGGCGACCACATTGGCTTTCGTCATCGGCATATCGACCATGCCGTACTGTGTAAGCGGATGCCCGCACGCCAGCAGATGGTCTTTGTCTTCATAAGTCACGGTGCAGGTGGCGGCAACATCCATATCACCGCGAACCAGAATGGCGCTCACGGCTGAGCCGGGAACGATTGGCTCCGGCTGCTTCTCCGTGCTGGCCGAACCTACCCCCATCACCGGCGTAATGCCTGCCTTGGTGAAATCGGGAGCAAACTGTTTGATGGCCGATTCGCTGAAGCCGTTGAATACGAACGGAGCGTCAATCGGCTGGAGGTATTGCGCATAGCCCAGCTGCGGCGTCGCGTCCTGCTCGCCCGGTGTGCTGGTCTTGGTGGCGACCATCGGTTTGGCCGAAGTTCCAGTCCCTGCCGCAGGGACGCTCTGATCAAATTCGTTAATCTCCAGCATCTGCTCGATCGGCGTTACACCGGCGATAGGCTCCTTGGAAAACTGGCCGATACGATAAGCGATTGCGCCCAGCAATTTGCCGTCGATATAAACCGGGCTGCCGCTCATGCCGGCAACTACGCCGGTGAACTCGGCTTTCTCGCCCTGCAGGCGCACCAATACCACGTCACTCTTGGGGCCGTTCAGGTTCCGCAGAACGCCAAGCACCTCAACGCCCATAGGCTCGGGTTTGGTTCCCTGGAACACGGTGTAGCCAACACCCTTCATGCCCGGACGCACGTCATCCACCCTCATGATCTGGGTCTGGGGTAGCTGCTGCTTGAGAGCCGGGGCAGTGGCGGAGTTTTGGGTTTGTACTCCCTCAGCGGAGAAAAGCGCTTGCTGGGGATCCTGGGCGGGGGCTAGGCCCAGAAAGACGACGAAGATAGCGAACAAAAGGACGGTGTTTTTCATACTGCTTTGACCAGGTCCTGCGACTACAATGGCACGAACCCGCTTTGTGGACGGTCGAAAAAGCCACTGAAAAGCTGAGTTCGTGCATCTATACTAATGTAGAAACTCATAAAAAGGCAGCCAGAAATGCTCTTAATACAATCAGCTTTCATGCAAATCATTTCTAGGGTAAATGCCTGCTGCCGTCTGCTCCTGGCGATTGGTTTCGCCGGCGTTCTATGGTCGGGCGGACTGGCGGCACAGGCCCAAAGCCAGCAACCACAAGCCTCGCCATCGCCCACGCCCAGCTCCAACGCACCGGCTGACGCTGGCGGGCCTTCGGGAGATATCGGCCCTATCGCGGTGCCGAAGAAGAAAGCAGACGAACCCAAAAAAGAAGAAGCACCTCCCCATCCCAAGAAAGTGGAAGGGCTGGACAACTTCTCCATGAAGGTGTCGTCGCAGCTGGTCACGCTGGATGTAGGCGTCATGACCAAAGATGGCGTTTTCATCCCCGGGCTGAAGAAAGAATACTTCCGCGTATTGGAAGATAACGTCCCCCAAACCATCTCCACTTTCGGCCAGATCCAGGCGCCGATCACCGCCGTGCTGCTGGTGGAGTTTTCCAACAACCAGTACTTTTACAGCTTCCAGATCGACTCCATCAAATCAGCCTATGTGTTTGCCCAGACGCTGAAAAAAGAAGACTGGATCGCCATGGTCTCCTATGACCTGAAACCACATATGCTGGAGGATTTCACACAGGATAAGCGGGCCATTGTGGGCGCTGTGGCTTCATTGCAGCCAGGCATGGCGATGAGCCAGGAGACCAATCTCTTTGACGCGCTCTATGACACCCTGGACCGCCTCGAAGGCGTGGAAGGCCGCAAGTACGTCGTGCTTGTCACCAGTGGGCGTGACAGCTTCAGCAAACACACCCTCGACCAGATGTACAAGAAAGTTCAGGGCACCAAAGACATCGCGATTTACGTCGTCGCCACCGGCAAGTTCCTGCTGGAATACGCGCAGACACATGGCCTGATGCGCTATCTCTGTCCCATCACCGAGTTCAACTGCGAGATGACCTTCCTGCAGGGTGACAACCAGATGAAGACCATCGCCAAGATGACTGGCGGAAAATTCTATGAACCGATGTTCGATGGGCAATTGCGAGAGATTTACAGCGATATCTCAGATACGATCCGTAATCAGTACGCCATCGCCTATCACCCCACCAACACTGCCCTCGATGGAAGCTTCCGCAAGATCAAAGTGGAACTGGTGGACGAAACCGGACACCCGTTGAAATTGCGCGACCAAAAAGGCAAAGACCTGAAATACACGATCGTGGCGCGTGACGGGTATAAGGCGAAGCAGCAGGTGGAATGAAGCGAATTGGTAAATGAGTAAATTGGTAAGTTGGTAAACGGAAGACCCCTACATGTGACTCCGCACATTACGCGGCGGTCTACTACAGATGTCCATTTACCAAATTACCAATTTACTCATTTACCAATTTTGTTTAATGGAAGTAGTGCTGCAGCAACGCCAGCAATCCCACGCCGAAGAAAACCACCATCGCAATGCGAATGTCGGGTTCTTTGTTGACCTCTGGGATCAGGTCAGAAGCAGCAACGTAGAGCGTAACGCCGGCTGAGAGCGGCAGCGCGGATGCAATCTCCCGGGTAAAGACCGTGATGGTGAGCACGCCGAAAACGGTGGCCACACCCAGGACAGCCGAGGCCAGCCACGCCACCTTCTTGCTGCTGCCGCTGGCCAGCATCACCGACGAAGCGGTAAAGCCTTCCGGGACCTTGTGCAGAATGACGGCGAGGAAGATGATCCAGCCCAACCATCCGGAAATCAGAAAACCGGAGGCGATCGCGATGCCGTCAAAAAAAGTATGGATCACGAGCCCGAACAGCACTGAGTAACTCTTATGGCGGTCGGAAAATTCCTCATGATGCGTCTCTTCGCCGAAGTGGAAGTGGCCGGTGATGGTGTGCTCGAAGAAGTGGACAATGAAGTATCCCACCAGCAACAGCAACGGCGCCTTGGGGCCGGCCAGTTCCACGCTCTCCGGCAACATCTCCAGGAAAGCGGTGCCCAGCATGAAGCCGGCGCCCAGCGCAACGAAATAGCGGAGATAGCGCCGCTCCCAGTCTTTTTTTACGACGACAGCTCCGCCCAGACCATTGGCCAGAGCGGCGGTGATTCCGAGCAATATGCTTGTGGTAATTGGCCCCATGATGCAATCCATCAGAATAGCAGAATTGCTGGTTCCAAATCGGCATTCCAACCGCTCAATTAACGTTGCGGCAACGTCTTCACCACAATTCTTCGGAGCTATAATTTTCGCCAGCCCGGGTCATTTGGAGTGGTTGAATCTTTTTTGAAAGAGGACCTTATGACCGAACAGAATAATAGAGTTCTTGCCCGCAAAGGCGCACGCACTTTAACGCAAGCGGAAATGGCGGAAGTAGGCTGTGGCTACTCAACTCCAATTCTCTTCACCGAGACGCTCACCAATCTGGGACGGGACCATTTCCCTGACCAGGAAGCAGCTTAGTAACACGGCTCATAAACACTAACCCCGGCCAACAAGGCCGGGGGGTTCTATTCCGCATCTATTCAGAACGATTTTGAAACCGGGTCAGCCGCTGTGACGGATATGCAGCACGTCGCCATCCTGCACAATGTAGTCTTTGCCCTCCAGCCGCAGCTGGCCTTTGGCGCGAGCGTTGGCTTCGGAGCCAGCTTCCAGCAAGGTGTCCCAATGAATGGTCTCAGCACGGATAAAGTGCTTTTCCAGGTCGGAGTGGATAGCGCCCGCGGCTGCCTGGGCGCGTGAATTTTTTGGCACAGTCCAGGCGCGGCACTCGTCTTCGCCAATGGTAAAGAACGAAATCACGCCCAGTAACTCATAAGTCTTGCGGATCAGCCGCGTCAGGCCGCTCTCTTTGAGACCGTAGCTGGAAAGGAACTCCTGGGCCTCTTCGTCGCTCATCTCGGCCAACTCGGCTTCCACTTTGCCGCAGATCGCCGTGGCCCCTGCGTTTTTACGCGCGGCAATCTCCGTGAGGCCGTATTTCGTGACTGCATTTTCCAGATCTGTGCCCAGCATCTGCGACTCATTCACGTTCAGCACGTAGAGGATCGGCTTCTGGCTCAGGAACATAAAGCCGCGAATGCGTTTCTCGTCGTCGGCGGATATTTCCATCTCGCGCAGCGGAAGCTCTTTCTCCAGATGCGCCTTGGCGCGCAGGATCAAATCGTTCTCACGCTCCAGCTCCGCGTTCTTCATCTTCTTGAGATCTTTTTCCAGGCGCTCCAGGCGCTTTTCCACCTGGCCCAGGTCGCTCACGATCAGGTCAAAGTCCACGCTCTTGGCGTCGCGCAGCGGGTTGATGTCGCCGACGTGCGGTATGGCGGGATCATCAAAGGCGCGCAAAACGTGGGCCAGCGCATCGACCGTGCGCAGGTTGGTGAGGAACGCCGTCTCCTTGAGCGCCTCCTGGCCGATCGCGGCAACGTCAGCGTATTCCACAGTGGCATGCGTGAGCTTTTTGGGATTGTATTGCGCAGCCAGGCGATCCAGGCGATCGTCGGGAACTTTGGCGATGCCGAGATGGGCTTCACGCGGGTTGGAGTGCCCGCGAGCGGAAACGTCAACCTTGGTGAGGATTTTAAACAGTGATGTCTTGCCCACCTGCGGTAGGCCGATAATTCCTGATTTCATGGTTTATGTCGCTTCGCTCCAAACCGCCAACGAGACTTGCGCTTGCGGGCTTTGTTTTGAACCTTATGCCGCGGGCTCGGCGCGTGGTCGGCCTCGCCCTTGTTTTTCAGCAATTAGCAATTGGCAGTTAGCAATTCGCTTGAGTGCAGAAGTCCCTAACCGATTGTATCAAGGGGAGGGCTTGCGGGTTCGTGCTCGCTCCGGCTAGTTGCCATTTGCTAATTGCTATCTCAGAATCGCCGGGCGGTCAAAATCACAACGCCGACGCCGAGAAACAGTACGCCACCTTCGAGACGAGTGGACCACTCATGGAGCCGGTCAAATTCGAGGCGAGAACCGCTTCCTGGTAGCCTGTCGACTGCCTCGACGTCAGCGCGCAGCTGACGCATGCGCGGCATGATACTGAACTGCGAATACGCGGTGAGCAGGAGCATAAGCACGATGAGGATGTGGCTGGCGGAGAAGGCTTTGAGCCTTGCGTGCTTGAGTTGGTTATAAGCCAGCGAACAGATCAAAAAAATGACGCCCGAAACTAATCCCATCCAATGCAGCTTGGTCAGCGATACGCTCACGACATCGCCGGCCATCCGCGTCGTCGGCAGAACCAGGAACAGCGTAGGCGCTTCCACAAAGGCGAAGAAAATAATCCCGCCGACCCAAACGATCAGCGCCAGCAGCATAAGGAATCGCAGAAACGAGACCACGCGCCAAGTATAACTTGTTGCGATCGCTGACAGCGCCACTCCGCGAATCGCCGATCTAGTGATCGCTGCCGGCGGAGGCTGCAGCGCGCGGCGACAGCTGGATGGTTACATCTTGCGCAGCTTCAGGCCCCGGCGAGGTGACAGAACTGGGCTGGCTTCTGGGATATCCGTACGACCAAGCCGAGATGGTCAAATCCGTATTAGCCGGCACCATGACTTCCTGACCCTGGCTGGCCTGGCTGACCACCAGCACTCCCGACCGGTCGCGAAATGAGATGCCAAAACGTGGAAGAGGCGTTCCTGTGCCGGCGTCGACCACATGAATTCGCAGCCTGGCTGCTTTCGGGCCAACTCTGACTGCGACTTTCGCGCACTTTTCCGAGACCTGTATCAAAGGCAGCGTCGCGTACCGGTAGAACGAGTTTCTGGTAGGCGCATATCCGGCGCTCTCCTTGTCTGTGTACAGCTGATATAAGCCTTTTTCCAGTTGCTCTATTTTGAATTTGCCGTGCTCATCGCTGACGGTGGAGGGGTAAGAATCTTTCGCGTAGGAGTTGGGCGAAAATGTGGGCCAAGCCACAACGTTGATGCCTGCGACCGGCTTGTCGTTTTCGTCGATAACGATCCCGGAGACGCAACTCGAGCCTGGTGTCGTGCCTGCCACCGCAGGGGCCGGCCGATCCACTTTGGTGGCCATATTCAGACGAACCGTCAGGTCTTTATGGCCAGCGGCGCGAAGTTCGGCTTTCATCGCGCGATCGCCGCTGCCGACTGGCTGCGAAGGCGCATAGGTGACAACATATTGGTTTTTGATCACGTCGCCAATTTTGAGCGCGGCTTTGCGTACGTCGCCAAGATCGTTGACGAAGATAGCCAGCCCTCCACTATTGGAGGTGAGCGTCTCAAGGACCCGATGAGAGCGGCTTCCCGGCTTATTGCTCGGCAATCCAATGGCATAGACCAGGGGGTTCCAATCATGCTGCAGAGCCGTGAGAGTGTACTCGAGCGACTTCCGGCTCTCGTTGTCCTCGCCATCGCTTACGGCCAGCAATACGCGCTTGTTGCACCCGCCGGCCTCTGCCAGGTGGTCCGCTGTTGCGATCAGAGAGTCATAGAAAGCGGTGCCGCCACGAGCATCAACTTGGACCAAAACGCTCTCAATTACAGCGGGGTCAGAGGTGAAGTCCTGTTCCAGGACGGGATCGTCATTGAAGGTAACCACAAATGTCTTGCTGCCTGGATTTCCCGCAGCCACAAAAGCTCCCATCGCCGAAGCAATGGCGGGAAGCTGACGCCGCATGGAGCCTGACTTGTCCACCAGAATGGCGACGCAGGCGGGCACATCGCCGGAAGCTACAGAACTGATGGTTTGTCGCTGGCCGTCCAAATACAGCGTGAAGTTTTCCGCATTGAGCCCGGTGACCGGCCGATGGTCGCGGTCTGTCACGCTAAGGGTCGCGGTGGTGCTTGCCGTTTCCGCAAACTTTGTTTGTTCGTTTGAGGCTTGTCCAAGCGCAAGAACCGCAGAGAAGAGTGGGACAAACGAAAGCAAACCAACCGCGCGTTGATAGGCATTCATAGAGGTCTCGTTGGGAAGAACGCGGTTATTCTACCTTTTTGCGAGGAAGTTGCAGGTTGAATATTAAGGGCGGCCTACCGGCGCTATACCGGGATCGGCACCGACTGAATGATGTCGCGGAGAATGGTCTCGCCCTGGTCAGACTTTTTCAGAGTCGAGGAATAACGGGCGTTGACGACCAGCCGATGGGAGAAGACTGGCACTACCAGGGATTTGAAATCGGACGGCGTAGCATAACTGCGGCCTTCCAGGTAAGCCATGGCCTGCGCGGCGCGATAGAGCATGAGCGATCCGCGTGGCGAAACGCCCAGCGAGAGCGTTTCAATTTCACGCGTCTTCTTGACGATCTGCAGAGCGTAATCGATGAGCGAATCGTCCACTTTGATCTGGGTAACTTCGTCCTGCATGGCGATGATGTCTGCGCCCGTCGCCACCGGCCGGACTGTATCCAGGCGGGCGGCGCCGGCTTCTGAGCGCAGGATTTCGCGCTCATTGCTTGCCTGCGGATAGCCCATCTGCACACGCAACAGGAAACGGTCCAGCTGCGACTCGGGCAATGGATATGTTCCGTGGTGCTCGATCGGGTTCTGCGTAGCGATCACGAGAAAGGGTTGCGGCAGCGGATGCGAGTGGCCATCCATGGTGACCTGGCCTTCGCTCATGGCTTCCAGCAGCGCGGATTGCGTCTTTGGCGTGGTGCGATTAATCTCATCGGCCAGCAACACGTTGGTGAAGATCGGCCCGGCCTTGAATTCGAACTGGCCTTCAGCGGCGGAATAGACAGAGATACCCAGCACGTCAGAGGGCAGCATGTCACTGGTGAACTGAAGCCGCTGGAAGGTGCAGTCTAAAGCGCGCGCCAGAGCGTGAGCCAAAGTAGTTTTCCCGACTCCGGGAACGCCTTCAATCAGTAGATGGCCTCGCGCCAGCACCGCCACCAGCGCCAGGCGCAGGACTTCGTCATTACCACGGATAATGCTGCGCAACGACTGTTCAATCGCGGCGGCGCGAGTCGTGTTACCGGCAAAAGCTGCTGATTGCGTCTGGGTTGGGGTCATCGACACTGACTTCTTAATTGTATCTCTGCGGCGTCCATCCTGTTGCCCGTACTGTTTACTACTATGCGTTGCTCGGGCCATTTGCTCAAGCGACGAAAGGGCTGGTACCTATGCCCAAAGTAACATCTGAGCTCCTCTAGGTAGATCGCTTGAGGTGGAAGAAGTTGCAGGAAAACCACAATGACACTGATTCCGAATCGGTCCCTGGTTTTTTCTTATCAGTGGAATCAGTGTCGATCAGTGGTGAGTCCAGGTTTATTGGTATTCCTGCGGCTGCCCCGTCAGGCGCTCAATGCGCTTATAAATCGGCGGATGCGTGGAGAACAGGCCCGCCAGGCTCGCGCCGATCGCCGGCTGCACGATAAAAAGATGTGCCGTGGAGGGTGTGGCTACCATCGGCATACGTTTGGAATATGCGTCCAGCTTCTGTAGCGCGCGGGCCAGCGCGTAAGGATTGTGCGTAATGTGGGCTCCGGTGGCGTCCGCTTCATATTCGCGCGTGCGTGAGACCCAAAGCTGAATCAACATGGCAGCAAACGGCGCAACCAAGATCATCAGGATGCCGCCACTCCGGTCGCGATCGCGGCTGTCTCCGCCCAGGCCGAACCAGAAGCCCATGCGTGCCAGAATGGAAATCGCGCCGGCAAGCGTAGCCGCAATTGAGCTGGTAAGGATGTCGCGATTGCGTACGTGGCCCAACTCGTGCGCCAATACGCCTTCGAGCTCTTCATCGTCCAGCAACTGCAGAATGCCCTGGGTGACTGCTACGGAAGCATGATTCGGATTACGGCCGGTGGCAAACGCGTTGGGCGAGTCCGTGGGGATCACGAACAGCTTGGGCATGGGCAGACCGGCTTTTTGCGTGAGCCGCTCCACTACGGAATAAATGCGGGGCAGTTGCTCGCGCGTAACCGGTTGCGCCCGGTACATGGCCAACGCAATCTTATCAGAGAAGAAATAGGAGACGAAGTTGGTGACAGCGGCAAAGAGAAAGCCCATGATCATTCCATTCCGTCCGCCAAAATATTCCCCCACTCCGATGGCCAGTAGGGTCAGCAGGGTAAGCAGAAAGAATGTTTTTACGTTGTTCATAGCTAACTAGATGCTAAATCGAATTTGAAGATTCTGGAAAGGCAGATGGGCGGTGCCGTGGCCATCAAACCGCGATCTGATTGTAAAGATTTATCAAGACGCTTCGGCGAGTAAACCAGTAAACAATTGAAAATAAACATATTTCACCAAACCTAAACCAAATCTTAGAAATTCTAATCTAGCTCTAATGATTTGCTAATCGTTAATTGAGAGTGTTGTGCAGGCCATTATCGTAATTGATAGGCTCTGCCAGGACAGAACCACTCTACGATACTTCCGGGCTTCCATCCGCAAAGCGTGCCTTCCCGCGGAGATGCAGTTGATATGTCCGCATCTGCAAGTCTGCAACACATCTTAAGGAGCGCAGCTATGAGTCATAGAGAAGATGGCTTTTTCTTGTCTGAAAAAGCCTCCAAGGCACGAATCCGGGAAGCCGAGAACGCACGGAAGAACCGGGCAGAAATCCTCAAAGCCTTCTCCCAGGGCAAAGTTACCCGCCGCGAGTTGGTTAAATGGGGTCTGATTACAGCCGGTGGCGCACTCGCCCCGATCCACGGCCTCAACCCATTTGTTAACAGCGCATACGCATCCGGCGGCAGCGGCAGCGGTGGTCAAGATATTCCTACCGGAGCACCGCCGAGCCCGCTCTTCGGCGTGCAGCCGTTCTCGACGCCGATGCCACGCTTTGACGTGATTCCGCGCGGGACGAATCCGCTCGGCGGCGATTTGACACCGGTACCGCAAGCCCAGTCGAACCAGACCCAGCAGCCTCTGGATCCGGCATTGGTCGGCGGACAAACCGGCTTGACTGGCCCCATTGAAGGCCGTCCCCCGGGACCAATCTGGGCGCACCAGAGATTCACGCAGTTCACACCCCAGGTTTCCGTGGAGATGTCACAGGCCCAGGCACAGACCAACACGGTCTATAACCCTGGCGTGGCTTCCAACCTTAACTCCGGCATCGATCCGACGCAGCCCCTGCCGCTGAAATTCCACCCTGGCTTTCCCACGCAGGCCCCGAACTCGGTGTGGACCTTCAACGGAACGATTCCGCCGAAGTTGGTCATGGCGCGTTACGGCGAACCGCTTCTGTTCCGCCACCACAACCGGCTGCCTGCCGATGTGACGCAGAACAACGGCTTCGGCCGCAACACCATCTCCACGCATGAGCACAACGGCCACCACGGCGCGGAGAATGACGGCTTTACCGGCGCGTTCTTCTTCCCCAACCAGTTCTATGACTATCACTGGCCGGTAGTGCTGGCCGGCATCTTCAGCGGCATTAATGAAACCGCCACCGATCCGCGCGCCGGCAGCCCGGCCGACAACGGCGGAATCAACAAGGTGCCTGGTGACTGGCATGAGACCATGTCAACTCACTGGTTCCACGATCACATGTTCACGTTCACTTCACAGAACGTGTACAAGGGCAACGCTGCGATGTTCAACATCTACAGCGCGCTCGATCGCGGCGATGAAACCGTCAATGACGGCGTGAATCTGCGGCTGCCCAGCGGCTCTTCCAACGGCAAGGGTTGGGGCAACCTGGACTACGACGTGAACCTAATGTTCAACGAGAAGGCCTTCGACGCGAATGGCCAGCTCTTCATGGACATCTTCCAGTTTGACGGCTTCCTGGGCGACCTGATGTGCGTCAACCTGACCTACAAGCCATTCTTTGAAGTTGAGCGTCGCAAGTATCGCTTCCGCATTCTGAATGCCAGCGTGTCGCGCTTCTTCAAGTACGGGCTGTCGGACGGATCACCGATGATCCAGATCGGCAATGACGGCAACCTGCTGCCAACACCGGTAGTGCAGGCTGTCTCTGACGAGCAGGGCATCGCTGAGCGTTATGACTGGGTCATCGATTTCTCACGCTATAACGTCGGCGACAAGGTGTGGATGGTGAACGTGGCCGAGCACAGAAACGGCAAGAAGCCGAACTCCGATCTCACGATCGCTCAGGCGCTTGCTGGACAATCGAACGATCCGTGCGTAGGCAAGTTCCTGGAATTCCGCATTGTGCGCAACCCGGCGACGCCGGACGTCAGCCAGGTTCCTGCTGTGCTGATTCCGAACCCCGATCTGTCGAACATCCCGGTTGCACGTCAGCGTACTTTCACCTTCGGCAGCGGTGCATCACAGCCTCTCTCTCCGGATGATCCGGCAGCCTTCACACTGGGCGCTGGCAATCAGCCTGGACCGTGGGGTGTGATTACCGACAAAGGACAGATGCTGAACGCCAGCTTCGGCCGTGTCTCGGCTGCTCCTGGCTTCAACACGCGTGAAGTCTGGACGCTGCAAAACGGTGGCGGCGGATGGGATCACCCGATCCACATTCACTTTGAAGAAGGCCAGATCCTGGCCCGGAACGGCAGCGCTGCAAATGTTCCGGCATGGGAGAAGGGCCGTAAAGACGTATACCGCCTTCGTCCGGGTGGAAGCGTAACCATCACCATGCAATTCCGTGATTGGGGTGGGATGTACATGGAACACTGCCACAACACGGTTCACGAAGACAACGCGATGTTGGTCCGCTGGGAGATCGATAACGGAGGCGCGCCGTTCATGCGGCCGTTGCCGACGCCGATCGCAACCCCGCAAGGTGTCACCTTCGTGGCGCCAGATGACATCGCTCCGACTGCTTTCTAAGCAGGCGGAGTAACAAACCAGGCCGGCGGTCCGCAGCGCAAGATGTGGGCCGCCGAAGCCTGATTACAAATTCCGGGTAAACAGGGTCAAGGCTACAAGGAGTTAGGATCATGCGACGGAAGCTTCGGGCGGGCTTCTCTGCAAGCGCCGCTATTTCTCTTATTGCCATTCTTTTTCTTACTGCAAATTCCAGGCCTGCAGCAGCGCAAAGCCGCTATGGCGCAAATTATTTTCCCAACGTAGTGCTCACCACGCAGGATGGACAGAAGGTCCATTTTTATGACGACGTGCTCAAGGGGAAGAGCGTAGTTATTGACATGATCTATACGACCTGTGGCTATGCCTGTCCGCTGGAGACTGCGCGCCTGGCCCAGGTGCAGAAGACTCTGGGCGACCGTGTGGGTAAAGACATTTTCTTCTATTCCATCACCATTGATCCGGCCCATGACACGCCGAAGGTGCTTAAGGCTTACATGGAGAAATATCACATCGGCCCGGGCTGGACTTTTCTAACCGGCAAGAAGTCTGACATCGAACTGATCGGTAAAAAGCTCGGCTTATGGAACAATGAGCCCGACCCGAGTAATCCCGATGGGCATACGCCCAGCGTGCTCATTGGCAACGAGCCGGGCGGGCAGTGGATGCGTAATACAGCTACGGATAATCCCAAGTTTCTGGCCAACATGATCGGGAACTGGCTGAATGGCTGGGCAAACTCCAAGCCAGTAGCTGCGACCAATGTGGACTACGCCAAAGCAGCGCAGATCGACCTGAGCGACAAGGGGCGATATATCTTTGCTACATTCTGCGCCGCATGCCACACGATTGGCCACGGTGACAAGATCGGCCCAGACCTGCAGGGAATCACCAACGTGCGCGACAAGGCCTGGTTGGAGCGCTTTATCAACACGCCGGACAAAGTGCTGGCGGAGAAAGATCCAATCGCGGTAGCGCTATTTGAGAAGTACAAACAGGTCAGAATGCCCAATCTGAACATGGCTGATGTGGATTTGAAGAACCTGATGGACTTCCTCGCGCGCCAAAGTGCCGCGCCGGACAAGGCCGCTTCCAGCACAGACAAGCCCGCAGCGGGCGACAAAGCCTCAGGCGGAGAGAAGCCTGCCGAGACCAAGGGCGCAGGCCCAAGCATGCGGTAAACATATTTGCGCACCATAGATGCAGGCGGCTTCGGCCGCCTGCTTTTTTGACGGTTATTTCGGCCGCAAGGCGTTTTTGATTGCAAGCAGTTCGGCCAGAACTGACTCAAGATCTTTCAGCGGCAGCGCATTCGCGCCGTCCGATCTGGCTTCAGCGGGATTGTCGTGAACTTCCATGAACACGCCATCCACGCCTGCCGCAACCGCGGCGCGGGAGAGTAATGGAATGAACTCCGGCTGGCCGCCCGAGACCGCCTTCCCTCCAGCCCCAGAAGACGGAAGCTGCACGGAATGCGTGGCGTCAAAGACCACGGGCGCAAATTGCCGCATGATGGCCAGCGATCGCATGTCGACCACAAGGTTGTTGTAGCCGAAGGAGCTGCCGCGCTCGGTGAGAAAGATATTGTCATTACCCGACTCGCGGACCTTCTTCACCGCGTGCTTCATGTCCCAGGGCGATACAAACTGGCCCTTCTTGATGTTGATGGTTCTGGCATGTTTCGCGGCTTCTACCAGCAAATCCGTCTGGCGGCAGAGGAAGGCCGGGATCTGCACCACGTCGACTGCGTCGGCTACTGCAGCTACGTCTTTGGCTTCATGAACATCCGTCAGTACAGGAACCCCAGTCTCTTTCCTTATTTTTTGCAGGATGCGCAGGCCCTCCTCCAG
>DATBHX010000003.1:0-6672 GCA_036557225.1 Candidatus Angelobacter sp. | reverse complement strand
GACCTTCCGGAGCGAGTTAACGTATTCAAGACGAAAGGTTTATAATTAGCGTTTTACAAGGCGACGATTTTGATCGCAGAGGAGTATTCTTTCCTAGAGACATGCCAGAACACATCAAAAGGAAGCTGGAAGAGGAGATTCGTGCCCTGGAACACGAGCTGGCCCACGAGCTTCCTAAAGAAATTAAAAAAGCCGTTGCCATGGGCGATTTGAGCGAAAACGCCGAATATCACATGGCCAAGCAACGGCAGGAATTTGTGAACGCACGTCTGGGGCAGCTCAAGAAGCGGATGGCAGAACTGGCCCTGGTCAATCTAACCAACATTCCCAAAGACCGCGTCGCCTTCGGCTCCAAAGTTACCGTCTTTGATAATACCAAGGAAGAACAAATTGTTTACACATTGGTAACGAGTGAGGAATCCGATGTTGCCAAAGGTCTCATCTCTACTACATCACCGATCGGACGATCTCTGATGGGCAAGCGGGTGGGCGATACGGCGACCGTGATAACTCCCAACGGAAATCGCGAACTGGAAGTACTGCAACTGATCACCATTCACGACGAGGCTTCATGACCTGGACCGGGGCGTTTGGAAGAGCTTGCCGCGTGTTGTTGCATGCTATTGTTCGCGGCCTTGCGCTTACCCGGATTTCGCCCAACGTACTCACCTTCCTGGGACTGGTCATCAACACGATCGCAGCAATCCTCTTCGGCTATGCCAATCCGCAAAATCACGTCCGCATGTTCCTCTATGCCGGCCTGGTCATTATTGGCGCCGGCATTTTCGACATGGTCGATGGTCGCGTAGCGCGAGCTACCGGCCAGGTAACAACGTTTGGCGCCTTCTTTGATTCAGTCATCGATCGCTACAGTGACGTGGCATTGTTCTTCGGTCTACTCGTTTACTACGCCCGCGGCAATCATTTCTTTTACCTGGTGCTGGTTGCTTTCGTGATGGTCAGCTCCGTGATGGTCAGCTACACGCGGGCGCGGGCAGAATCTTTGATCGGCTCGTGCAAGGTCGGCTTCATGGAGCGGCCGGAGCGCATTGTACTGGTGATTATCGGCGCCTTGTTTGCCCGTTGGGGCGCGATGGCGCCTGTGCTCTGGGTGCTGGCCATACTATCCACCCTCACCATCATCCACCGCATTGCTTATACCTACCAGCAAACCCGCATTCTTGACCTGAAGGCTGCTGAGGCCGCCGCCCAGCAACAGCAGGTGGTGGCTGCATCGCGCGAAGGAACCAAACCCGAAGGCACGAAACCACAGACGGGCAAAGGCCAGCAACAGATTCCTTCGTTCAACTGATTTTCAGTCGTCCGGCTTCTCTCCTTGGCAACCTGCAAATCAGGTTCCAGTTCCTCACGATACAGTAGACTATTGAGGCGATAACGCGCCTTCACGCGTTCAGCGTCTACTCGAGGAGCGCTTTTGGGTTATGAAATGCCGCTGGATTTATCTGGTTCTATTGCTCAGTTCCCTAACCGCATTCACCATCAACGCTGCAGCAACGGATCCTGCGCCGGTGCGCGTGGAACAGGGTTTACTTGCGGGAACCAACGGCGCATCGCCTGGAATTCGAGTCTATCGCGGCATTCCCTACGCTGCGCCGCCGGTGGGCGATCTTCGCTGGAAAGCGCCAATGCCTCCAGCTTCATGGCAGGCCGTGCGCCAGGCCACGGAGTTTTCCAATGCCTGCTGGCAAATGCCGTATCCACCAGCTGCGGCCATCTACCAATCCAAACTTCCGCCGCTCAGTGAAGACTGCCTCTACCTGAACATCTGGACCCCGGCCAAGTCAGCGAAAGACCGGTTACCTGTGATGGTCTGGATCCATGGCGGAGGCTTTACCCGCGGCACTGCCAACACACGCGCGTATGACGGTGAGGCGCTGGCCCGCAAAGGCGCAGTCATCGTCACTATCAATTACCGGCTGGGGATCTTTGGATTCTTCGCCCACCCCGGGCTGAGTGCCGAGTCCACACATCATGCATCCAGCAACTATGCCCTGCTAGACCAGATCGCAGCGCTCGAGTGGGTCAGGAAAAACATCGTGGCTTTCGGCGGCGATCCCGGGAAGGTAACCATCTTCGGCGAATCAGCCGGCTCATGGGCCGTGAACGCGCTCATGGCGAGTCCGCTGGCAAAGGGGCTGTTTCAGCGAGCGATCGGCGAAAGCGGCGGCTCGTTTGGACCGATGAAGTCGCTGGATGACGCGGAGAAAGAAGGAGCAAAGCTGGGGCGGTTGCTCGCCCCGGACTCAGCGCCGCAAAAACCTGATCCGTCGCAGAAATCTGCCGGACCTGCAGGACCGGCAAATGCAGACGTTTTGAAAGAGCTGCGCGCCATGTCGGCAGAAAACCTGCTCAAGGCCGGAGAGACAGAAACCGTCAGGCCCATTATCGATGGCTACGTGCTAACGCAGGACATCGCTACAACGTTTGCTCAAGGCAAGCAGAATGACGTGCCGTTGATTGCCGGCTACAACGCCGATGAGGGCACTACGCTGGCGCCGCAAGCGGCCAACATGAAAGCCATCGTCTTCACTACCGGCGTTCAGCAGCGCTACGGCGCGCAGGCTGAGCAGATGCTCAAGATTTATCCCGCAGCAACCGACGAAGAGGCGGTCAAGTCCTTCTATGCCGCTTTCCGCGACCAGAGTTTTGGCTGGGAGATGCGCACCTGGGCACGCATGTCCATCAAAACCGGACACCAACCGGCGTATCTCTACTACTTCAGCCGCCGTCCGCCGGGGCCCCAGAGTGAACGACTTCGTGCCTTCCACGCTTCGGAGATTGCCTACGTGTTCGGCACCTTCGTCTGGCCGTTTCCGTGGGAAGAGACAGATAAAAAGCTCAGCGACGCCATGACCAGCTACTGGGTAAACTTTGCCCGCTCGGGAGATCCGAACGGCGGCAGCCTGCCCAAGTGGCCCGTCTACAATGCCGGCGAGGACCAGGCATTGGAATTCGGCGACCAGATCGCCATTCGGGCCAACATCAACAAGGCTGGCCTGGATTTCTTTGATGGCTACTACCAGTCGCTGGCTGAAACCAAAAAGGGCGGCGGTGCAGCGCCGGCGAAATGAGCAGCTAGCAAATAGCACCTGGCAATTAGCAGGAGCATCTTCTGGTTGTAACGGCTATTTTATTGCCGCGACAATGCGTTCCTGTTCTTGCGAGCTTTCTGTCGCCACCCCATCCATCACCAGACGCGCGATCCGCTCGCGATGAAAGCTCGCATCGCCCAGCATGGTCTCTGATGCCTTGGCTCGACGATAGTAAAGATGAAGATCGTTTTCCCAGGTGAAGCCCATTCCGCCGTGCACCTGTATGCCGCGATTGCCAACGGTCCGGCTGGCGTCACTGGCGTACATCTTGGCTACTGATACGGCGGCAGCAGCGTCAGGCGCGTTCTCCTCCAGTGCCCATGAAGCGTAATAGGCAGCCGAGCGCGAGCTCTCGGTTTCCAGATACATGTCGGCGCAGAGATGCTGCACTGCCTGGAAGATGCCGATCGGTTTGCCGAACTGTTTGCGCGTCTTGGCATAGGCGACCGTGATCTCCAGCGTACGCTGCATTCCGCCCACCATCTCTGCGCAGAGCGCCGCGGTGGCCACGTTGAGCGCATGATTCAGGCTGCCGCTGCCGCCAAGCTTTTCTGCCGGCGTGTTCTTAAACTCGACCGTGTAGATCTTGCGCGTCAAGTCCATGCCCTTCATCGGCTCAATGTGCAGACCGGGAGCTTTGGCTTCCACGGCAAACACGCCGTTGCGAGCAGCCACGATGATGAAGTCCGCTACCGCTGCGTCAGTCACGAACAGCTTTGTGCCGGTGAGCTTATCTGCCTGGGCAGAAAGCTGAAGACTTGCCGGGTCCCAACCGCCGCTCGATTCTACGAGAGCGAGAGTCGAGCGCGCGTGGCCGGCGGCGATCGGCTCCAGATATTTCTTCTTATGCGCCGTAGTCCCCAGCGCGTCGATCACCGGCACAGCCAGAGCCACAGTGGAGAAGAAGGGCCCGGGCAGAAGCGCGCATCCGGCTTCTTCCATCAGCAGGATGAGCTCCACTTTTCCCAAACCCATGCCGCCATGCTCTTCCGGCACGATCACTCCGGTGAAGCCCTGCTCAGCCAGCTTTCGCCACAGGTCCGCATCGTAAGCCATCTCCGTCTCCATGGTCTTGCGGACAGCGGCGACAGGGCATTCGCCGGCAAAAAACTTGCGTGCGGTATCTTTTAAGATTTGCTGGCTCTCCGATAGTCCGAATTGCATAATCGCTCCCTAAACTTGCGTTTCCTGCGGAAACACATCTTTGTGGTTCGCAATGTATTCAACAGCTGCCTGCGGTCCGAAGCAGCCGCCGATTTTCATGGTCTTGCCGGGAATATGCTCAAAGACGTGCATGGCAAATTGCTGGAAATTTTCCTGCGCGACGGCGTCCAGGACCGCCTTTTCATTTTCAAGTTGCGCAAAGATCTTGTGATCAATCTCGCCGTCCTCGATTTGCTCAATCAGGCCAATCGCCTCGCAGTCCACGATCTCACCGGTATGCAGAGTCCTTTCGGTGAGGACGAAGCAATCCACGTTGTCACCGTCTTCACCCGTGGTATCGAGGATGAAACCGTACGGCCAGGGAAAAGCGCGCGAAACAACCGAGGTTCCGATAGGCTCGAGCGTTTTCTCATTGTGCTCATGCTTGATGCGCGATCCAGCCTCGTTTTCGATGAATACTTTCATCTCTGCGCAGCCCTCAATAGCTCTTCGGCAAGCCGAGCACAAAGTGCCCGATGATGTTGCGCTGAATTTCTGATGTGCCTGCTTCAATCGTATTGCCGCGTGATCGCAGGTAGCCGTAGGCCCACATGCCATTGTCGATCGCGTGAGCATCGCCGGCCTCAAGCTGCCCATACGGTCCCAGCAACTCCTGGGCGATCTGCTGGAAGCGCTGGTTCAATTCGCTCCAGAAGATTTTCTGAATTGAGCCCTCCGGTCCCGGCACACCGGTAGCGCTGATGCGGCTGAAGGCGCGCATCTGGTTGCAGCGCATGATCTCGATCTCGGCATAGCACTGGGCCAGCTTTTGCCGGATGATCGGATCTTCCGCTGCCGGCCGGCCGTTGCGCTCGGTGGTCCGCGCCAGATCGATCAGCCTTTCCATGTTGCGCTTGTAGGTGATCTGCAGCCCGGCTCCGAATGTCCCGCGCTCATGCATGAGCGTCCCCATGGCCACGCCCCAGCCTTCATTCACCTTGCCTACAACATTGGCCACAGGCACGCGCACGTCGTGGAAGAAGAGCTCGTTGAATTCGGTTTCGCCGGTCATCTGCCGCAGTGGGCGCACGTCGACGCCGGGCGACTTCATATCCACCAGCAGTACCGTCAATCCCTTGTGTTTGGGAACGTTCGGATCTGTGCGCACCACCAGCTCGCACCAGTCGGCGGCCCAGCCATAGCTGTTCCAGACTTTTTGTCCGTTGACGACGTAGTGATCGCCATCGAGCCGCGCCTCACAGCGGACGTTGGCCAGGTCAGAACCGGCGTCGGGCTCAGAGAAGCCCTGGCACCAGATTTCTTCCGCGCTTAGTATTTTCGCCAGATAACGCTTCTTCTGCGCCTCCGTGCCGAAGGCGATGATGGTTGGGCCAATGATGCCGAGCCCAAGAACGTTCGCCAACGGCGGGGCCTGGGCCAGCGCCATCTCCTGCCAGAAGATCACCTGCTGCATCAGGCCGGCGCCGCGGCCGCCGTATTCCTTCGGCCATGAAATGCCCGCCCAGCCTCCTTCGTACAGCTTGCGCTGCCACTGCTTGAGATAGTCGAAGCGTGATTCAAGCGATTCTTCGCGCCGCTCATCCCAGTCTTGGGGAGCATTCGCTTTGAGCCATGAGCGCAATTCGTCGCGAAATTTGATTTCTTCCGGGCTGAGATTGAGGTCCATAGAAACTCCAGAGATCAGCGTGTGGAATATTGCAGCATCAGAAAAATGAATCGCCATTCATTTTTCGTAGACAGTGTACACGTTCTTCAAGCGTCGCGTGCGATCACTGTGCTTCTTTGCGCATGTGGATGATCGGCAGGGTAATGCCGTCTTCCAGCGGCAGCTCGATCTGCTGCAGGGGAACGTATCCGCGCTGACCAAAGAGCTTGGCTCCGGTCAGGGTTGCGCCCATTTCAAAACAGGTGAAACCCGCAGCCATGGCAGCGGCTTCGCAGGCGTCAAGGACTTTTGTCCCAACGCCCTGACGCGCCCACTCCGGGTGGATAAAGAAGGCGCGAATCTTGGCGGCATCGTGGCGTGGATCGAGCAGATCGTCTTGCCGTTCATGCCAGCGATCGCCGCCGTAAAGGGTCTTGCGCTTGCTCCAGCCGCCACAGCCAACAAGAATCGCATCATTTGTGGAGTGGGGAGTTGCTGCGTCAGCGCCGTGGGAAGGAAATGCTTCCGCTGCAAGGTACGTTCCGTCAGCGATCAGCTGGCTATCCACGCCAAAAACAGTTCTTAGCGCCGCTTCCCTCTGCTGCGGTGTGTAGTCCTGGGCTTGCAGCCGGCGCACGGAAAGCTCAATCAGTTCGCGTAGAGCAGGGAGATCTGCGGGAACTGCAACCCGAACGTGGATTTCGAAGGGCATAGTGTGCTAAACATCCATTCTATTCCGAAGAAAAAAGA
>DATBHX010000002.1:0-37477 GCA_036557225.1 Candidatus Angelobacter sp. | reverse complement strand
AATGTGCTGTGTCAGAACGTCGATGACAGATAAACCGGAACCTTTCCGCTGCAGGAGGCCGTGCAGTTTTTTCGCCAGCGCCAGGCGCAGGCCGTTGCGCACGGCGTGCCAATACCATTCCAGGTCATGGTTGCCCTTGGTGATCATGATTTGATTGCCGCACTCCATCCATTCGGCCAGGGCTAGAAAGAACTTTGGATGTCCGTGCACGCACTTATCCAGCTTCCAGGCCGATTTGTAGTCGTCAGCCTTGAGACCGAAGGCCTTTTCCTTCCAATTGTTGAAGCTGCTCTGGAGTTCCTGAACGCTTTTGGCTATGCCAAGTTCCTCCAGCAAACTCTGCCAGTCCCGCAGTTCTTTCTCGCTCTGCGGAAGCTCGATGATGCGGAGAAAATCGATCATATCTCCGTTGATCACCAGAATCGCCCGCCGGCCATCCAGGCGCGCGAGCATGGAACGGATGAAGCGGTAAAGCGACGAGTCGGCAAAGAAATTTTCCGTGCCGGAATAGCGGCCATCGGCCATTCTTCCCGCCGCCAGATGCAGATCACTGATCACAACAATTTCGGCGCCGTTGGCCGAGATCTTCACCAGCGGATCGCCATAGTTCTCCGCCTCGTCACAGCGCCGGAACGCTTCCTGCAGGTCTTTCGTCTCCATATCGATTCTGCGATCACTTCACCGCAACCGTGGACGCAGTGCGGCCTTGCTCGTCCCTGGCGATGATTTCCGCGCTGCGCTCAGCCAACGCAGCGATGGTGCGCGAAGGATTGATGCCGATCGCTTCCGGCACAATCGCGCCATCGACTACATACAGACCGGGATAGCCAAAGACCGCGCCCGTGTGGTCCACCACGCCACATGACGGATCGGTGCCCATATTGCAGCCACCGAGCGGATGGGGTGTAATCAGCCAGCGCAGATCGGTCCAGGTTGGAGGAACTATGTGTTTGCCTCCGGTGGCCAGGGTAAGTTTTCTGTGTATGTCGATGATCGCTTCCGTTGGTTCCAGGTCCTTGGGAAAGTTAAGCTTCATCTTCTTGCGCCACGGACGGCACCAATTGGTTCCCAGATAGAGTTGCCCGTTGCTGGCATCGACCCCGTTGGCAAACCATGGCATGATGTTGCGAAGCGGGTCTTCCTTTCGCAAATCCATGCCAATCTCATCGAGTATTTTTTTGACGTGAGGCTGCTTGATCCCGTGTTCTGCTTGGTTCAGTTTTTCCTGAAGATAGTCGCTCAATAGCGGCGGAAAACCGCCATCTTCCACTACAATCCGCTGCCCCAGATATGGCTTATCAAGAAAATTGATATAGCACGTGATGGTTGGCCCATTGCTGGGAGAAATCACCTTGTCAAACGGATACAGGCCCAGCGTCAAAAAATCTCCGTTCGAACTCCAGTTATGCCCCAGGAACTGGCTGACATTGGGCAGGGTTTTGAACTGATCACGGCAGCGAAGCATAATCTCAGTCGAGCCGAGTGAACCAGCAGCAACAATTACCTTGCGCGCGGTCTCGCTGCCGCGCTTCAGGGTCCCTTCCTCCCAACCTGGCCCGGGAATGATTTCGTCATAGGTCACTCGGTACCCGCCATCAATTGGCTCGATATAGCGGACATAATGCAACGGGCGAACAACGGCGCCGTTCTTTTCAGCCTGGGGAATGTAGTTCAGGTCTAGCGTGTTCTTGGCATGCACCTGGCAACCGAAATCGCAGTTCCCGCAGTGCACGCAGGTTCCCTGCTCCACTCCCTGCGGATTAACAAAAGGAACACTGTTGTTGTTGTTAAACGGATCGTCTGGATGGAGTGGGTATTTCTCGCTGAATGAAACCGCGATTGGCAACCGATGAAATTGCTCGCCGTAGCCTGTTTTTTCGGCGGCATCCTTCATCAACTTGAAGCGTGGAGTCAATTGGTTGTAGGGGATTTTCTGCACCAGCAGCATGTCGCCTACGCGCTGATAGTACTTTGCCAGTTCTTTGTGATTGATCTGCGGCGGCCAGCCTTTGTCAAAGGCTTCCGCATGGGCAGGAGCTGAAACGTTGGCATAGATTAATGATCCGCCCCCCACGGCCGCGCCGCACACCACGGTCATGTTGCCCCAAAAACGCCAATCCACCCAGCCTTGCTCGAGTTGGGGTGCTTCATTGTCATAGAGCCAGTTCTCCCCGCTCTGGCTGGGATAATCTTTGACTTCCCAGCGGCGCCCGCGCTCCAGCACCAGGACCTTCATTTTCGCCTCGGCCAGGCGGCAGGCTGTGACCGCTCCACCAAATCCGCTGCCGATTACCAACACATCATAGTTAGGCGCCATATAGTTTTCCTTTCTTGCTCACACCGTGGCGGAAGCGCCACGGCGGTTCATGAGCTCACAAATAATCTGCTCCGGTGTTATTGGAATGGCTGTGGGCTGCACGCCCAGAGCGTCATAGACGGCATTGGCGATTGCAATCGGCGCAACCACTGCGGCAATCTCGCCGATGCCCTTGGCCCCGCCCGGGCCCAAACCAGTTCCTGATTCAAGAATGTGGAGATCGATGTTCTGCGGCACATCCAGACAGGTAGGGATCAGATAGTCATGCAGCGCCTTGATCCCAGCCTGGCCATTCTGTACCGCCAGAACTTCATGCAAGGCCTGCGAAATTCCCATTACGATGCCGCCCAGCAGCTGCCCGCGAACTGCTTCCGCGTCCAGAACGCGGCCCACGTCGTGGCTGGCGACGTAGTGCAGAATCTTGACCTGACCGGTCGCCGGATCAATGGCGATATCGCAGCCGTGAGAGGCATAAACGAAATCTACCGGCCCCACCTGGTTTCCTGTGCGTGCCTGGAAAAGCATCCCTTTGGGCAGATGACTCTCTCCAACCGCCTCGAGCTTGCTTCCCTGCTGCTGCGCCAGTTCGGTCCATGTGATCCGGCTCGCCGGGTTTGTGCGATTGAAGATTCCGCCGTTGCCTAGTTCCAGCGATCCAACATCAGCGCCAAGCGACTTGGCCGCCTGTGCCAGAGCAAGTTCGCGCAGACGCTCGGCTGCCTGCTGCGCTGCCCGGCCGAGCATGAAGATGCCGCGACTGCCGCTGATCCGCGGGTTAAAAGTATCCACGGAGTATGGAAACAAAGTAGATTTCAGCCAGCCCAGCGAAGCGTTGAACCAATTGGTCGCGAAGCCGGTCCATTGCATGGTGCGGGCGAGCGCGTTCGGAGAGAAGCGCGAAGTCAGGGCATGCAGGCGTCCGGAAAACGTCGTCTGGATGCGTTCAATGAACCTGAACAGCCCCATCTTGAAACTTGACGAGGCCCGTCCGGTGCTGATCAGCGCGCCGGTTGGATCAGCGATGCAATCCTGGCTGAAAGAATAAGCAGGCAGATGGTTGAGGTTCAAAACCCGCGCTACAAGTTGGCATACACCGCGCGTGCTGCCGCTGCCGCCATCGGCGATGTCAGACTCGACGATAAACTGGCCTGAGCTGTCAACCCGTAGCCGGGCGACAAAACGGTCTGTGAGTCCGGAAGGATAACCATACTTTGCGTGCGCCGAACCCACGCCACGGCCATAAAGCCATCCATCGCTCGCGACCGGGCGCTGCCCCAGGCCGGCGGTAACAGCTTCCATGGTCTTGGTCAGCCAGGGATTGGGGATTTCAGTCTGGCTTCCTGCCGCCATCTCGCGTTTGTAGTTTTTCCGGCGAAGCTCGGCCGGGTCCATCTTCAGTTCGCGCGCTGCCTTGTCGACCAGGCACTCGATGCCGAAATTGGCCTGCTGTGAGCCGAAGCCGCGCATCGGCGCGCCAGGAAGATTGTTGGTCAGAATGCCCTGGCAATCCACGCGCACGTTCTCGATCTCATAGCCTCCCGGCGCTTCAGTAGTCAGCAGCGAGATGACCGCCGGCGTGAGCGACACATACGGGCCGGCATCGGCAAGGATCTGGGCATCCAACGCGGTGAAAGAGCCGTCCTGCTTCACACCGAGTTTGTATTGCGCGAACGTGGCATGGCGTTTGACGCGCCGGGCAAATGACTCTTCGCGGCTCAGCACCAGCCGCACCGGCTGTCGCGTTTTGTAAACCAACAGGGCGAGAAAACCCTCAAGACCCGCCACCAGGTACTTGCCGAAAGAGCCGCCCATGCGGTTGGAAACGATCCGCACGCGGCTTTCCTGGATCGCCAGCTGTCGCGCTACGGCGCTCACGGCCCCGTAGGGGCTTTGCGACTGGAGTTCAATCACGACGGTATCGTTCTCCATCCAACCGGAGCCGCCCTCAAGCTCCATGCAGGTGTGGTCATTGCTGTTGCAGCGGTAGTTGCCCTCGACCACCAGGTCCGCTCCGGCAAATGCCGCGTCAACATCCCCGGCTTTTTCGGTAAATTGCGAGACCAGATTTCCATGCCGCCCCAGGGAAGGCGCGCCGGCGACTCGCGCTGTTGCCGGACCGGAGAGCTGGGGCAGCGGCGAATACGTCACAGCGATTTTCTCGAGCGCCTCCAAAGCCGCTTCTTCGTTGGTCGCTGCCACCAGGGCGATGGCATCGGCCACTGAGCGGACCTGTCCGGCAGCAAGCAACGGCTGGTCTTCCGCGAACGTCATGGTGCCACCGACGTTGTCGCCGGGAATGTCCTGCGATGTCAGGACCGCGACTACACCCGGCACAGCGCGCGCGGCAGCAGTGTCAATCGCCTGAATTTTGGCTGAAGGCTGCTCACTCCAGAGAATCCGCCCAACCAGAGCTTCTTTGCTGTGGCGATCGGTTGGATAACCGGCGTCGGCGCCCATCTTCTCTACGATGTCCGGCCGCCGCGAAGACAGATCGCCCGCCTGTTTTCCTTCTGCTGCCGCACAACACGCTTCCATGATCTGGCGGTAGGCGGTACAGCGGCAAAGATTTCCAGACAACGCGGTTCGCAGCTTCTCTTCTTGTACAGGACCTTGATTTTCGCCGAGAAAGTGAGCGGCCGAAACCAGGAAACCGCAGGCGCAATATCCGCATTGGAAGGCAGCACAGGTTTCGAAATTGGAGCGCAAACAGCTGTAGCGCTCGCGCGCCGCTTCCGGCAGGGCGGTCTCCAGCGCCGTAGCCGTCACCACGTTGCAGCCACCGGCCTGCACCGCCAGCTTGATGCAGCTGGCAGTAGGCTTGCCATCGAGAAGCACAAGGCAGGCGCCACACACGCCCTCTCCACATCCGTAGCGCACTTCGCGCAGTCCCAGATCGCGATGCAAGGCCCGCTGCAGAGTCGTGAGCGCTGATACGGAAAGCGACCTTTCCTGGCCGTTGACACGCAACTTGATCTCGACCGCGGAATTGTCTGCGCTGCTCATGCCGTGGTCATATCCTTGAGTGCCTGCAAAATTCCCGACCTTACCAGATGCCGCCGATACTGTTCTCCGGGAGGCTGCGTTGTGCTCACCACAACTTCTGCTGCGCCCACATGCGCCGCTTCCTGGAACAACGCTTCTGCCGGCGCTTGCCCTGTAAGCATCTGCTCGACCGCAGCAAGCCTTGCAGGTCTCGGCGCGACGCCGCCGCAAGCAAGCTTTACATCTGCGATCATTCCAGCTTCGATCGTAAGAGCGGCGGCAACGCTCACAATGGTCCGTCCGGAAGCGGCGCGCCAGGCAAACTTGATGAAGCGCGAGCGTTGCGATCTGCGCGGGAGCCGTACCTCAGTAATCAGCCCCTCGACTCCATTGGCCAGCAACTGCTCCACAGGCTGGACTAGCTCACCTTCAGGCCGTGCTTCAACGACCTCAGCGTCCAATACGAGCAAGGCAGGTGGAAGGTCCGTGCCTGGCGAGGCTAAATTCCCTCCCACTGTCCCGGCGTTGCGGACCTGTGGATTGCCCACAGCTAACGCAGCCTCAGCCAACGCGGCGAACTCAGCGGTGATCACGGAAGAAGAATGGAGTGCATCGAGCGAGACCAGAGCGCCTACGCGGACGAGTTGCGCCTCAGGCGTGATCACGCGCAGAACAGAGAGTTGCTGCAGGTCGAAAAGTGTGCTGCCGATATCGGGCTGGCTCACCAGACTGGGGACGAGTAGTGTTCCTCCGGCGAGCGCCAGGCCGCCCGCGGCCAGACCGGTAACTGCTTCATTGATTGTCGTTGGCCTGAAATATTTCATCCCGGTCCAAGCCCTACCCGCCCGCCATCGCCAGGCCGGGCCTTTGCAATGCAGCTTCTCCGCGCGTGGTCAGCGCCAGGCTTCAGACGCGATTGGCATCCGATGGCGCCGCCTTGAAATAGCTGCGATAAAAGAACCATCCGGTAAGAAAATTAATTGGTCCGGCGGAAAGGAGCCCAATACGCCCGACCGTGGTGAGATGTTGCGCAAAATAAACGTACGTCCAATCGGCAAAGATCTCCGTCCACCGGATGCCGGCGACCAGCATGAGCCAGTGGCGGTGTTCTTTCCAGCGGATGAGAGCCACGATCTGCCACAGGGCGAAGGCCGCCCAGCCGGCTGCGGTCCGGCGCAGCAGGCCCTCCGGATCGTCGAGCGGCGTGCCATGGATCACGCGAAACCATGTCTGAGGGGAGGAAAAAATCACAACGTCATAAATGACGTCCAGGAGAATCAAGAGGACCAGCAATATATCCACCGCTCTTTTGTTGATCATACGAATGCCGTTCCAGGGCGGGAACTTGTTGGTTCGTCCCGCCAAAAACCTGCAAAACATTCAGCACTAACAACACCAACATCTGCTTGGCCGGGAGGATTGAGGGCCAAAGTCTAGACCGTCACATCAGAGAAAGCAAGCCTTCCCCTGGCCAATCCTGTCTGAAACATATAGAACGCCGCTCAAAGCAGTATCCTTTTCAGCGCGGTCGAAATACGCAATGCAAGAATGGCTCTGCCTGGTTAGTGAAGAGGAGGGTGAAAACGTTACAACTGCCGGCAACAGAGAATTGAGGCAGGAATCTTACGTACGATGGGAATACTGCGCGACAAGGCGCGCCTATGATCCCGACGAGTTCTCTGGCGTGTTGAGTTTTTCCAGCAGAACGTCAGGATTAATGGGCTTGGCCAGCACCTCAAACGAGTAGCCTTCAGCTCGCGCTTTGGCCAGCAGATCAGTACTGGCTGCCTGGCCGGAGAAAAGAATGATCCGGCACTTGGGGAGCAGCTGCATGATGGCTTTTGCGGTTTCAATGCCATTCATGCCGGGCATGAGCACGTCGGTTACAATGGCATCCGGGCGCATCATTTCCGCCCATTTTGTTGCTGATTTGCCATCCGATAGTCCCAACGCATCGTGCCCTTCGCCGGTCAAAATATTGACCAGCGTATCCACGATGATTGGCTCGTCATCCACGACGATGATCTTCACGCAACCACCATTCGCTTTGAACTTCTGAGGCTACTCGCGTCAGCCTGGTCGTCTTTTTCCGTGCCGGCGAGGCGGCCTTCCAGCGTAAGGAAAATGGAAAAGGCAGTCCCATGTTCTTTCAGTCCGGCTTTACTCCTGACGCGAATCGTTCCGCCATGCTTTTCCACGATGTTGCGTGTGATCCATAGCCCGAGTCCCGTGCCAATATCAGCCTTGGTGGTAAAAAAAGGTTGAAAGATGTGGGCTTTGTGCTGCGGGGGAATTCCGGAACCGGTGTCGAGAATGGTGATGCGAACGCCGGGAAGGCGCGCACTGTCCCAGGAATGAGATCTGGCCGCCCTGATCACGAGGGTTCCTCCGGCGGACATGGCGTCGATGGAGTTGGTAATCAGGTTGGAAAAGGCCTGGCGAATTTCGCCGGCGAGAGCTGTAACGGCAACCCCTTGGTCGTACTGCTTTACCACTTTGATCTTTCGCGTCTGAAACCTGGTTTCGTACAGGAACACAAGATCGTCCAGAGTCTGGGTGACGTCAAAGGGGACTGGCGTGGAGGTGTCGCGATAAAACCCCAGCGTCTGGCGGGCTATATGGGCCACGCGATCAAGCTCGCGGCTGGCCAATTCAAGATACGCTCCCACTTTTTGTGCGTCCTGCAAGTCACGCTTGGCCAGGTAAACCAGATTTGTGACCGCTTCCAGCGGGTTATTAATTTCGTGCGCCACCGTGGCAGCCAGCCGTCCTGCGGCAGCCAGTTTTTCCGTAGTACGCAGGGCGCGCTCGATCTTCTTGTGCTCCGTGATGTCGCGGACGATCTTGGCCGCCCCGATGATGGTTCCTTTTTCGTCCCGTACAGGTGAGATGGTGAGTGACACGTCGATGAGATGGCCATCCTTTGCCACGCGCACGGTCTCAAAATGCTCAATCCTCTCCCCGGCTCTGATCTTCGCCAGGATCTGCGGTTCATCCGCGTGAAGCTCAGGAGGAATAATGAGGGTGACCGGCTGGCCGACCATCTCTTCTGTCGTATAGCCAAATAGCCGTTCGGCGCTCTTATTCCAGCTGGTAATGACGCCGTTCAGGTCTTTGCTGGCAATCGCATCGTCAGACGATTCCACAATGGCAGCCAGGAGGCGGCGTGCCTTCTCAGCTTCTTGGAGGGCAGCCATATCGGGATTGACGGCTGCTCCCCGCTCCGGCGCGCGGGGCCTATCTTTAAATACCTGCTTCAAGGTTCATCTCCATGTCATGACTCCACGCCGGAACATGGCGCTGCTGTATCTGAGAGAGCAAATCCAAAATATGCCGGAAAGGGACTGGAAACGTACTTTCATCACCCGGAAAAACAGCATGGCTCACGTCTCGCGTGCGCGCAAAGTTCAAGCTCTGAATGCATAAGTTGGATGCCCGCACCGGACAATGTGCTGCTTAGCCAATGATATTAGCCTAGAAGGGCTGCTGAAGCACGATTTCTTCTCTGTCCGGCCCGTCTACTGCAGGGCTTTTGCCTATAACAGAGGCTCCGCCGGACCAAATCTCTACAATATTTGCGGCCCTCGTTCGTCTACAGCAATAGGAATACCAGAAACCGGATGGACGAGCCGCAGAGCGTCACCTGGATGACCGATCAAGACCGTCAAATCTCTGAGATTGTCGCGAAACAGCGGTCCCGGCTGCGCAGTTTCATCCGCCGGCGCGTGCCCGATCCTGCAGACGCTGAGGACATTGTGCAGGAGGTCTTCTACGAACTGGTGGAGGCCAATCGCCTGCTGATGCCGATTGAGCACGTAACCGCATGGCTTTTTCAGGTGGCGCGCAATCGCATTACCGACCTCTTCCGCAAGAAGAAGCCGGAAAGACTCAGTGATGCGACGTTCGAGAGCGAAGAAGGAGAACTGCTGCGAATCGAAGAGCTGCTGCCTTCTCCTGACGCCGGGCCGGACGCGCTGTATTTCCGCCACGTGCTGCTCGATGAGTTTGAGCTTGCGCTCGACGAACTGCCCGCCGAACAGCGTGAGGTGTTCGTCACCCACGAAATGGAAGGACGCAGCTTCAAGGAAATGGCGGCTGAAACCGGCGTGAACGTGAACACACTGCTTTCGCGCAAGCGCCTTGCCGTACTGCATCTGCGCGAACGGTTGCGGGAGATTTACAACGAACTCAGGAAAGCGTGAGGAACTGAACATGAGACCGAGATGGAGAAAATTGCTGTGGATTGGCCCGGCCGCGATTGTGGGAATCGCGCTGTTCATCGCCATCGGCGGCGAGATCGTGCGGCTGCTGTGGAACTGGCTGACGCCCATGCTGTTCGGATGGAAGCAGATCAGCTTCTGGCAGGCCGTCGGAATCCTGGCTCTTTGCCGCATCCTGTTTGGGAGTCATGGCTTTCGTGGCGGGCATCGCTCCGGTTTCCGGCGCCGCATGGATGAACGTATGTGGCGGCGCATGGAAGAACGCTGGCAACAGATGACGCCGGAAGAACGCGAAAGGGCACGTGCGCGCTGGGGAGGACGTTGCGGCGGCTTCGGACCTCTCGACCCGCCCGAGCCCAAGCCGAGTGTCTAGCTCCAGGGCACGCGTGCCAATTTGAAGCGGCGGATTATTTTGCCGCGCTCGTGGCCCGTGCCAGGTCCTTCCATGTGATCAGGATGAAGTTCTGGTCGTGGAGAAATTTCTGAAACTCAGGGCTGCGGACCATCTCATAATCCAGCTGTCTCCATGCCGCGCCCCAGTCGGGATGGTCCCAGGTGGCGCCGCGCATCTCGTCATCGTCGTAACCGAGATGCACAATCAATTCATAAACACCAGGAGGCAGGGCCGCCAAAGTTTTCTTGTACCAGTCCGCCCAGTCTTGCGGAGGAATTCCTGGATCAATGCCGATGACTCGCTGCACCAGGCTCTCATTGACTTTAAGCCTGGCTTCGGCCGGGACCTTGTAATCCCCAACCAGGATGGGGAGATGATATTTGCGTCCGGCGGCTTGATAGACATGGAAAAGCTCGAGCGATCCCACCAGCGCAGTCATGTGAGTGTCGAGATGGCTCGGTGAAATCCCTGCTTTCATTGCCCGGTCCACCTGTGCCTGCACTTCCAGGCTCGCTTCTGCCGGCTTGGCCTGTTTGGCGACCATGGTTTCATCCGTAGGCAGGTAGCCCTGCTCGTCAAGCAGGCTGGGGACTTTCTCTTCTCCTGTGATTGGTCGCCAGCGAAAATCAGTCCACTCGCTGTTCAGTGCCAGATGGATCCCGAGGTCTGCGTCGGGATGAGATTTGGCGAAGCGGACTACTTCAGGAAACCAGGGACACGGAACCAGAATGCTGGCGGAGGTGATCCAGCCCTTTTCCAGCGCTTCGAACGTGGCACGATTCACCGAATGTGACATTCCCAGATCGTCCGCATGAATGATAAGCAAACGGGCCGCGACGGGATGGCCCAAACGCTCCTGCACGCTGGGATGGAGCGGAGGCAACGGCGGATTATTTGTCTGTGGGGCAGGATCGGGCGTTTGTCCCCACGCGCCGCATGCGAGAAGAGTTGTGAGTAAAAGCTTTGTGAGTCCGCGATACATTGGTTTCGACCTTGCCCGTATTACTGCTTCTTTGCCGGCGTGGACACCACAGCCGTCTGCCTGACTACGTTCCACCCGCCCACTTCGACCGCTGCCTGAACGTTCTGCAATTGGGCTTTTTCATACCGCGCATTCACCGTCTTCGATTCGCCCGGCATAAGCTCGAAGTAGTTATCGTCCCAGAGCACCGGAAGAATCTCCCGGCCATCTCTTTTGTTGACAATCGTCAATACCACCTTGAACGCCAGTGATTGCGACGGATTGCTCACGTTCACACTGATCGCCGGCCCAGAAGCCCTGGACGCATTGATTTTCAGCTTCACCGGCGGCAAGCCGCTGAGCTGCGTCAGGTCCTCATAGGCGGGAGAGGGCGTGTATTCAAATGTTGTGGCGGCCCAGTCAAAGGTGGAGTATTTTGCCGGCAGCCAGTAGAAGTTTGAGCTGAGTGTATGGCCGCTATCGTCCTCCAGCTTCAGGCGCACGAATGAAATGCCTGACTGCTGATCGGACTCGGGGATGTTGAACAGTTTCTGGCTGCTGTCTTCCGCAGCATCCACTGGCGCTTCTTTGGAGAACTGCTTTCGCAGATTGAAATCGTACAGCTCCGCGCTGGCTTTGAGCCCGCGCACCGGCCGCGGCGAGCCATTCACCACCACGACGCTTCGGTCATCGTAAGAAAACAGAATGTGGACCGGCTCATTCGCCTTGCGCGCGCCGAAGAAACCGCCGGCCGGTTGCAGATAGTAGTCATAGAGATGCCAGATCGTAGAAGGCCAGGCGTTATTCAACATCCACTGAATCACTCCGGTCGAGGTGTACTTGTTCCGCCGATAAGCCTCAAACATCGCGCGCTCACCGTCATAAGCCATGGCCTGCGCTTTTCGCAGATAATCCCCCAGATCGCCCGGCTTACCGTACGTTGACTCCATGGCCGTGTTGAAGATATTGAGATTCTTGAACTCCTGGCTGCCCGCGTGATAATTCCATACGTCATCGATGGGCCACAGATGATCTTTGCCCACCATCTTTGTCAACGACTCAAGCGCCGGCACCGCAGGCCCGGGACTGGTTTCAGTGTTGAAACCAAAAGCGCCGCCCAGCTTAAGAGAGGTGGCATCCGGGTTGAGCCAGTACGAAGGCGGAACATACTGATAAGGCCCGGTCATCTTCACACCGGAAACACCGGTGACTTCTGTGGGCGTATGTGAAGCCGAGGAGATGGCTGGATTCGGCCAGCCCGTTTCCTGCAACACATTCAGGTATTCTCGTTCGACCTCAGGCGGAGGAGGATTGTCACTGCCATAGAGCCACACCAGCAGGCTGGGATGGCTGCGCAGGCGGAGAGATTGACTGCGCAGCGACTCCACAGCCACCTGATGATTTTCCGGCTGCCACTTGTCCCATTCTTCCCATATATCGCAACAACACCAGCCGGCCATCACCAGGAATCCCTGTTCATCGGCCAGATCGAAGAACTCTTCTGTCTCCATCTTGCCTTCCAGACGAAGGGTATTCAGATGGAGTTGTTTGACGTAGGCAAATTCCTGGCGCAGGCGACGCGGTGTCTGGCGCAGCAGCATGTCTTGCGACCATCCGCCGCCGCGAACCAGCAGACGCTTGCCGTTGATCTTGAAGACCCTGTTCTGGCGCTCGTCGAGCTCTGAGGTAATCTCACGTATGCCAAAGCGCGTGCTCAGTGAGTCAGAAACCTGCCCGTTGATGAGGAATTGCAGATCGACTTTTTGCAGCGCAGGCGGTCCCATCTGGTAGGGCCACCACAACTGCGGGTGCTCGACATTCAGCTCAGGGAAATGATCGGGTGCAAAACTCACATTCTTGGTTTCGCCAGCCGCGAGTTCCACGGTCTGCTGAACGTGCACTCTGCCGAACGAAGCTTTCAGCACGCCTCGCACTGGGTGATCTGAGGGATTGGAGGCCTGCACGGAGACCGTCAATGCGGCTTTATCTAAATCGGGCGCAACCTTGCTGGTGACGAAGGCGTGCCGCAGTGACAACGCGCCGCTGGCCGTCAGATAAACGTCTCTCCATAGACCCATGTCCTTGTCCGGAGGCATGGGGTTCCAATCCACCCAGTTGATGGCCAGATTGTTCGGCTCAGGAGCAAAGGTCTCAACCGCCAGCACATTTGCAGATCCAGGTTTCAGCGCTTGCGAGATATTGAATTCAAATTGGCGATAGGCGCCGGCCATTTGAGCGGAGTCGGCAATCTGCTTGCCGTTCAGCCACACGTTGGCGCGATAGTTGATGCCGGCAAAATGCAGCCACACGTTGCGATTACGAAAATTGGCGGGTAGAGAGAATTCGGTGCGATACCACCAGGAACATTTGAACGGACTGTCATCCGGCACCGGCTGATGGGCAAAGTTCGTCGCGATGGGATAAGTTGCGCCGGGAATGGAGCGTAGGTTCATGGCGAAGTACGGATCGGGGTAGGTCTTGTCCGCCACCAGCGCAGCCAGCACCGTGCTTGGAAGCTGCGTTCTGTGCCAGCCCGCTGGTTTGAACGCGGTGCTGGAGATCTGTTCGCCCTTCTCATTGACTTTGCACGATGATTGGAGCGCCCAGCCCTGCTGCAGGCTTAGTTTCTCCACACGCCCAGTGCCCGGACCTGGGGCAGACATGGCTGTTCCCACCAGCAGGAACCATATCGATGCGCGGCAGAGAAAACGCATATCAATCCGAGGAAGCGCGGCCACGATCGCAATCTCTCCGTGGCTCTATTAAAACGTTTTAGTTAATAACTCAAGTCAAATCGGATTGTCAAGCGCCGAAATGCCTGGTTCGCAAAAACGAGGTTCACAGCTACAATCAGGCACCGGCCATGAAGCCCCGCAAAACAACCGGCAGGAACACGACGCTAAGAGATGTCGCCCAGCAAAGCGGCTTTTCCGCCGCCACGGTTTCCATCGTGCTCAACCAGGCGCCGCTGGCCCGCTACATATCCGAGCAGACGCGCACGCACATTGAGCAGACGGCGCGGAAACTCGGCTATCAACCCAATCTTCTGGCGCGGTCGCTGCGCAGCCGCAGAAATCGCATTCTCGGCGTCCTCTGTTTCGATCTCTCCGATCCTTTTTGTACACCCATTCTCAAAGGTATTGAAAATACGGTTTACCAGGCTTCCTACCTTTCCGTACTGGCGGACGCACAGAGCGAGTGGTCGCGCTTTGAACGGCATCTGGAGATTCTGCTGGGCCAGCGTGTGGAAGGGCTGATCGTGATCGCCAACTGGATTCTGGCCGATATCGACCTGCTCGCCGATGTGGAAAATCATGCCGTCCCGACAGTAATTATCGGCCGCGACCTGGAACGTACTTCCGTACACTCGGTGCTCGTCGACAATGAAGCCGGCGGTTACATGGCCCTGCAGCATCTGCATTCGCTGGGCCATCGAAAAATTGCATTCATCCGCGGACCCAAGCTGCTGCCGGACAGTGGCCGGCGCTGGAAAGGCGTTCGCGCTTTCGCCCGCGCAGCCAGGCTTGAGATCGATCCCCGCCTGGTCGTCGACCTTCCCGATCTCCGCACACCGAATTCCGGTTTTGAGGCCGGCATCAAAGCGACGGAAGAACTCCTCCGTCGCCGCCGGCCATTCACCGCCATCATGGCATTCGACGATATGAGCGCGATCGGCTGCATGCGAACACTCACGCTTGCCGGCATCAAGGTTCCGGATAAGTGTTCGGTCATTGGCTTCGATGATGTTCCTCCTGCCATCCTTACCGTTCCTGCTCTCACCACCGTGCGCCAGCCCATGGAAGCCATGGGTGATGTTGCCGCGGCTATGATTATCGACTCGCTGCGTGCTGCACCGGAGAACCCGGATGCGAACGTGCAGATCCGCAAGATGTCGCCCGAACTGGTCGTGCGCGAGTCCACGCGCTCCATCTCCTGAAAAACCGCTCTCCGGCGTGTCTTCACGGAATGCACTTGACAAAGCTTATTAAAACGTTTTAAAAAGATCACGCCTTCAGGCGAGCGCCGTTCTGGGAGGAACCACCATGTCATTGCGCAAGGCCTCTCTCCTCACGATTGCCCTCATGTTTTGCTCTCTACTCCCCCTCGTGGGACAGGAAACCACCGGCACCATTTTGGGAACTGTGACTGACACCTCGGGTGCGGTGCTTCCAGGAGCAACCATTACCATCACCAACACGGACCAGAATGCGGTGATTCGCAGACTGATCAGCGGGAAGGACGGTAGTTTTGTCGCGCCGCTGCTGCCGGTGGGACATTACTCGGTCGCGGTGGAAGCCAAGGGCTTCAAGACCTTCACCAAGAGCAGCGTCGAGTTGAATATCCGTGACCAGTACCGTGTGAACGCGAGCCTCGTTCCAGGCAGCGTTACGGAAACGGTTACGGTAGAGGCGGACGCGTTGCAGGTAGACACACAATCGGCCACGGCGAGCGGCCTCATCAACGGTACGCAGATCCGCGAGCTCTCCCTGAGCCAGCGCAACTATGAAGAACTGGTGGCGCTGGCGCCGGGCGTCTCGTCAGGAGTGTCGGACAATATTTTTGTCGGCGTGGAGACTCCCGGCGGCGGTACGAATGAAATCGACTTCTCCATCAACGGCAACAGGTTTTCCCAGAACAACTGGACCATTGACGGCGCGGACAATGTGGACCGCGGCGGCAATTTCAGCCTGTTGAACTATCCCAGCGTCGATGCCATTTCTGAGTTCAAAATCCTCCGCAGCCTGTATGGCGCGGAGTCGGGCCGCGGCGCGGGCGGGGAGATTGACGTGGTCACCCGCTCGGGCACGAACAAGTTTCACGGCAGCGTCTACGAATTTCTGCGCAATGACAAGCTGAACGCCAATTCCTTCATCAACAAACAGGCCGGCATTCCGCGCGATACGCTGCGCTACAACGATTTCGGGTGGACCCTGGGCGGCCCGGTGTTCATCCCGCACGTCTACAATGAGTCGAGAAACAAGACTTTCTTCTTCTATTCTGAGGAAATTCGCCGCATCGTGACATTCACGACCTTCAATGCCACGGTGCCGAATCAGCAAGAGCGCCAGGGGATATTCGCGAACCCCGTGTGCACAGGATACGACAGCGGCGGCAACTGCCTGAACCCGACCACCACGATTAGTCCGGGATCTTTTAATCCCGCGGCCACTGCCTATATTCAGGATGTTTTCTCCAAGTTCCCCCTGCCCCAGGATCCAGATACAGACCAGTTGATTACAAGCGGCAGAAACCAATTTAACTACCGTCAGGAGATCATCCGGCTGGACCACATTGTCAATGACAAGGTGAGCTTGCTGGGGCGCTGGATCAATGATTCGATTCCTACCATCAATCCCGCCGGGCTGTTTTCACAGGCAAGTGTTCCAGGGTTCGCCACTACCGACACGAAATCACCGGGCAAGAACCTGCTTATCCGGGGACTGGTCACCGTAAATCCTCATTTGCTGAATGAGGCCGGTTACGCCTGGTCCTATGGCGCGCTGCTCTCCACACCGATCGGCTTGAACACGTTTGCGAATTCTCCGAATGTCGCGTCGGCCATCACTCTGCCGTTTGTTCCGACGCTGCAGAGGATTCCCAACCTGAACTTCCAGAACGGCAATGGCTCGGGCCTCTTTGGCTTCGGACCTTATACCGACGTCAACCGCAACCACAACTGGTTTGACAATCTCACCTGGATTCATGGCCTCCATACCATGAAGTTTGGCTTCAGTTATCACCGCTACCAGAAGAACGAAAACGATGCGGGAGCCAACCCAAGCAACGGCCAGTTCACCTTCTTTGGCACTGATCCAAATGGCGACGAGACGTTCCAGCAGGAGTGGGCCAGCTTTCTTCTGGGCAATGTCAGCGAGTTCCGGCAGACCAAGCTGGACATCGCCACCAAGATTCGGCAGCGCTCGCTTGATTTCTTTGCCCAAGACGAGTATCGAATCCGTCCTAACCTGACGCTGACCTACGGAGCACGGTTCACGCACTACGGCCAGCCATTCGATGCCGAGGACCGGAACACAAGCTTCCTGCCTTCCGCTTACGACGCGAACAAAGCGCAGCAAATTGATCCGGCTACCGGGTTGATCGTTTCCGGAACCGGCGTGCCTCTGAACGGAGTCATCATCTCCAACCAGAATTCACCGTTTGGCCGGGCTGTGGTCGATCAGCAAACAATCAATGTTGCGCCGCGGCTCGGCGTGGCCTGGGACCCAACGGGCAAGGGCAAGACTTCAATTCGCAGCGGCTTTGGGATTTATTACGATTCACCGGCGGTCGGGTTTGTAGAGAACAATCTCTTCTCCAATCCGCCGTTTGTGGGCAACGTAACCATTACCAGCACCAGCATGAACAATCCCGCGGCGATTCCCGCTGAAGTCGACCTGTCGCCGCAGGCCCTCAAGGGAGTTCAATCCAACTTCAAGCTTCCCTATACCGAGCAATGGAGTCTGGATATCGAACAACAGTTGCCGCACGAATTCCTCCTGGACGTTGGCTATTACGGAACCGTCGGGCATCATCTGCTGGGAATCGTCGACATCAATCAGCCCAAGCCGCTGGCTTACATCGCCGCGGGGATTCCCACGCCCAGCAACAACAATCCTGACGCGGTAACGCAGCTTAATTTTGTACGTCCGTTCCAGGGTTTTGGCGCCATCAATCTTTCCTCCACCGTTTTTGATTCCAATTACCACTCGCTGCAAATGAGCCTGCAAAAACGGATCAAAGGTGGATCATTGATTAACTTCAATTACACCTGGTCACACGCGTTGACCGACGCAGGAAGTGACTTTTCCACGCCTCAGAACAACCTGGACATCCGTTCTGATTACGGCCCGGCGACGTTTGATCGACGTCACATTTTCAACGCCAACTTCGTTTGGGTGATGCCGTGGCAGAAGTCACAAGAAGGTTTCGTGGGACACTTGCTGGGCGGATGGGAGTTCTCCGGAATCATCACCTACAACACCGGCTTGCCGCTGACCGTGACCGGGATTTCTGCTGATCCTGCGGGCCTCGGTCTGCTCGACCCGAACACCAATGCGGCTGCGCGTCCTGACCAGATCAGCGATCCGAACAAAGGAGCGCCGCATACCGCGGCACAATGGTTTAACACCGCCGCGTTCACTGACGTGGATCCCGCCAATCTGCGGCCGGGTAGTGCGCCTCCCGGCAGCATCAAAGGCCCAGGCATTGAACGCTACGATCTTTCGCTGTTCAAGAACATTAAGATAAAGGAATCCGTAGGGATGCAGTTCCGGCTGGAGTCATTCAACGTGTTTAATCACACCAACTTCCAGGACATCGATACCAACCTGTTTAGCGGCACGTTTGGCCAGGTGGTAGGCGTGCACAACCCGCGCATTGTACAGCTCGGACTGAAGCTGAATTTCTGATCGTCTGTGAAACCGAGAATCGAGGCTCCTACGCAGTAAAACGGCCCCAAACATGGCAACCACCCAGACGATAAGCGGAAGCGCGAACAGCGGCCAGCTCCGGAGAACGCTGACTCTCTGGAACCTGATCATCTACGGCATCATTGTGGTGCAGCCCACAGCGCCCATGCCAAGCTTCGGCGTGATCAGCAAAGAGGCGCATGGTCACGTAGTGACGGCGCTACTCATCGCCATGGTGGCCATGCTGTTTACCGCGGTGAGCTATGGAAAGATGGCCCGCGTCTATCCCGTCGCCGGTTCCGCCTACACCTACGTAGGTCGAGAACTTCACCCGGCTCTTGGCTACCTCACGGGGTGGAGCATGACCATGGACTACCTGCTCAATCCCCTGATCTGCATCATCTGGTGCAGCAAGGCCGCGGGCAACGTGGTCCCGGAAGTTCCCTACGTTGTATGGGCGTTGGGATTCGCGGCGCTGTTTACCTTTCTGAACCTGCGCGGCGTAAAAACTTCGGCGCGCATCAATGAGGGGCTGGCCGCGGCGATGGGAGTGGTCATCGTGCTCTTCCTGATCGCGGCGACACGCTACCTGCTGCGAACGGCGCATCCCTCGCTCAGCTTCTTTACCCATCCTTTTTACAATCCGGAGACATTTTCCCGGCAGGCCGTGCTGACCGGGACTTCGATTGCCGTGCTGACCTATCTCGGATTTGATGGGATCTCCACGCTGTCAGAAGAAGCGGAGAATCCGCGGCGCAATATCCTGCTGGCGACCGTACTGGTCTGCCTGATCACCGGCGTTCTGGCTTCTGTGGAAGCGTACATCGCGCAGCTGGTCTGGCCGGCGTCCGAATTTCCTGATGTAGATACGGCATACGTCTACGTCGCCGGACGCGCGGGCGGCGCAGCGCTGTTTCAGATCGTCAATATCACCCTGCTGGTAGCAAACATTGGCTCCGGAATGGCTGCGCATCTGGGCGCGGCCCGGCTGCTCTACGGCATGGGGCGCGACGATGCCATCCCTAAGAAATTTTTTGGCGCAGTCGAACCCAAACACGGAATTCCCCGCAATAACGTGATCTTTGTCGGCGTTCTGGCGTTGCTTGGAGCGCTGGTGCTCAGCTACCAGCTGGGCGCGGAGCTCTTGAACTTCGGCGCGTTCATCGCGTTCATGGGAGTCAATGCCGCGGCGTTTGTTCACTATTTTGTCCGTGAAAAAGAACGCACCGTGGCCAACTTCCTTATGCCGGTGCTTGGGTTCGTGGTTTGCCTGATCATCTGGTGGAACCTCAGATGGCAGGCCAAGCTGGCCGGGGTGATATGGCTCGCGGTGGGAATTCTCTACGGCGTTTACAAGACGAAGGGCTTTCGCAAGAGCCTTTCTTTTGATGTGGCTTCACAGTAGGACCAGAAAAGTCAGGGAGAGCGATGAAATCGTTAGTACTGGGAGTGGACATTGGCGGCACCAAGGTAGCGGCTGGTCTGGTGAATGATGCGGGCAAAATCCTCTCCCAGGTTCGTCTGCCCATGGTAGCCGACAGTAGCGCTGAAGACGCGTTTGCCAGTGTCTGCCGCGTCATCGATTCAGCCTTGCAGTCGAGCGTCGCTCCGCTCGGTGCAATCGGCGTTTCGTCGCCCGGGCCTCTCGATCCTTACAGCGGCGTGATTCTGAAAACTCCCAACCTGCCGTGCTGGAGAAATTTTCCTTTGCTCGAACAAATTGAGCAGAGGTATGGCTTGCCCACACGAGTTGAGAATGATGCCAATGCCGCCGGCCTGGCGGAGGCGATCTGGGGCGCCGGCGCAGAAGCACGCAATGTTTTTTATGTCACCATCGGAACCGGGGTTGGTACGGCAATCATCCTGGACAAGCACATCTTCCACGGACGCACCGGAGCGGCGGCTGAAGGCGGTCACATGACGATCGACCTGAACGCCCCGGTTCGCTGCGGATGCGGCAAGCACGGGTGCCTGGAGAGCCTGGCTTCAGGGCCTGCGATCGCACAACGGTTTCGCGATTGCGTCAAGTCATCAGAGAACGGCACCCAGGATGGCAGCGCCACAGCGCTTGCGGCAATCACCACGCAGGCGGTCTTTGACGCCAGCGATGCCGGCGATCCTCGGGCAACGCGAATCATTCACGAGACCACAGACATTCTGGCCGTCTGGTTGGGAAACATTGTTGACCTGATCGAGCCCGATGTCATCGTGATCGGCGGCGGTGTTGGAACAAGGCTTACCAACTGGCTGCCAAGGATTGCCGTGGGCATTCCGCGCTGGAGCATCAATCCGCGCGCCGCCGAGATACCTCTGGCGCCAGCCCACTACGGCGCCGATTCTGGTCTTGCCGGAGCAGCCGCGCTCTGGCTCACACAGGCCGCGGTGAAACATGTTGCGGCACAGGGCGAGTAGAGGCGGTTAATGGTGACGAAGGGACCTTTTACCAGCTACATGCTCAAGGAGATCTTTGAGCAGCCGGATGCTGTGCGACGGACTGTTCTCGCCTTCCAATCGAACGGATCGAACAGCATCACGTTTGCCGGCGCCAACAGGATTGCGCCCATCCTGACCGGTGTCAGCCGAATCCTTATCACCGCTTCCGGAACCAGTAGGCACGCAGGCATGGTTGGCAGTTTCATGCTGGAGTCGATGACTGGGCTTCCCGTGGAATTGGATTTTGCCAGTGAATTTCAGCATTCACCTGCGCGCATTGGAGCGGAAACCCTCGTGGTAGTCATCAGCCAATCGGGCCAGACAGGCGACACACTGGCATCGCTTCGCAAAGCCAAGGCAGCGGGAGCATCCGTAGTGGCCGTTTCCAATGTTGCCAACTCCTCGATCATGCGCGAAGCCGACGCACAAGTTGAGACCAAAGCCGGACCAGAAGTCGCCATTCCTTCAACCAAGGCCTTTACCGCGCAGATGGCGGCGCTGTATTTATTTTCGCTCTGGCTGGCAGAGCGCAAAGGACGCCTCTCTCAGTCGCAGGCACAGGCGAAAGTAGCCGAGACGCTAACCATTCCGGAGAAGCTCAACCTGGCGCTTGATGCCGGACAGGCTGTGTTCGAAATCAGCCAGAAATACCTTCGCGCAGACAGTTTTCTGTTTGCAGGACGCGGCATTCACTACCCCATCGCACTGGATGGCGCACTGAAACTCAAGGAGGTAGCCTACGTTCACGCTGAAGGCTTTCCCCTGGGTGAAATCAAACATGGTCCGCTGGCGATGATCGATGAGAGCGTGGTCACAGTCGTATTGCTGACCTGCGATTCCAAGGATGCGGAGTCGGTGATCCGGTATGAAAAGAGCCTGGCCACGACGAAAGAAATCAAGGAACGGGGCAGCAGGATCATCGCCCTTGCCAGTGAGGGGGATTCGCAGGCTGCTGCCATCGCCGATGATATTTTGCTGCTTCCGCGCGCGCCGGAAATGCTGCTGCCGATCATCGAAATTGTGCCTTTGCAACTGCTGGCACATCATCTGGCCTCGCTACGAGGAAACAACGTTGACCGGCCACGCTCCCTGGTCAAGTCCGTGCTTGACGAGTGACTCCGCAGTTGCTATTCCCCGGCTTTCGCCGCAAGCATCTCCACCGTCGCAATGTTTTGCAGCAGTTCCGGAGGAAAGCCATGCCGTTGCTGAAGATACGCAGGACTGTTGTAGCTCAGCCAGGTCTTTCCGCTGGCATCTTCCCAGACAAGAATTTTTAGTGGCAGGTCGATCGCAGTACTGGGTGCCGCCAGCATCAGAGGTGTGCCCGCCTTGGGGTTACCGAAAACCAGCAGCTTGGTTGGGCGCATCGTCATGCCTACTTTCTGCGCTTCGCCGCTATGGTCGATCAGAGCAAAGAGCTCTACACCCTTCGTTTCCAGGACCGTTTTCAACTTCTGCACCGTCTCTTCCACAGAATGATGGCTGGGGACATGGATGATGCCGGTATCTTTGTTGAGTGTCATAACAATCTCCTCGTGGCTGGCAGATGAAGCGTCCGGCGGTGTTGCGGAGTGGTATCAGGTTTATAACAATCTAACAAATACCCGGGGACTGCCCAAAGTACGGGTCGTTCACCCGAAGACACCAATATGGCTGTTCTCCTCTAATGGGTGCCATAGTTTCAAAATGGGACGACTCGGAGCCCGGCAAAACCAAGGCTTACCAATGTTTTGGCGGAAGTATCAGGTTTTCCGGAATCCGAAAAATACTTAAAAAAAGCTCATCTGCCAAGGTTGCCTATGTGATAATTCCGTGTGAAAAGTTTTTCCGGGCGTATAGGGGCAGCTCGCTTGGCTTAACCAGAGCCGGAGGAGAGATTCGGTCTTTTGGTTGCCCAAGCTGGCGAACAGAGCCTGGACGAATTTCCAGTTACAAAAAATGTTCCAAACAGCACGGAGGCACAAGTGCCTACAGTAGTCGCGTTCCAGCACCCCCCGCAGCAATATCTGGTCATCGCACCGGACGGCAATCAGATTGAGATCCCCAAAGAACTGTTCGGACTTTTGTGGGATTTTACTCTCGGCAACAAACCAACAGGTTCGGTTGTGATTCAGTTCAGAAATGGGGGCATCGCAGGACTCGAAGCAGTGATCAAGAAGACGTACAGGTAGTTCGAAACAAGTTTTCATGCAGTGCACGTGATGTTTGGCGGTTAAGAATTTGGAAGTTAGGCGGCGAGCCCCGATTTCAGTTCCCGGAACTCCCGGAGCAGACAAGAAATTTGGCTCAGAGAGAAGATTGCTCTCTGGGCCTTTATTTTTGCATGCTTTTTACCGGGCTGAAGCAGGAGGGTCGCAGCCTCAAATCGCCCAATGGGCTAAACACCAAGGAGCCAGAAAAATGAGACGGATCCCCTGCGCGGACTACAGAACGTTGACGCCAGACTTCTTTGGTAGTCGTCTGCCGTTCGCCGCCACGCGAGCGCTATCATCAACGCGGATAACAATGATCATGCTATGTTGTTACCCGGATCGTGACGCACTCCGATGTTGTCCTATCAATTTCTAACGATTACAGAGAATTCTGATTGATGTTTTCGGTCGGCGCGGGACTGGAAGCAAACAGCGAAGGAGTGTATGTATGTCCGATTCCAGAGTTTTTTTGGGTAGAGCGGTCCCGCTCGCCAATTCCGGTGGTCCCGCGCAGGACCACATCGCAATCCAAGCCAAGGGCCCCGGAGACGACGGCCGCTCGTGGACGGCTCCGGAAGGCCCGTATGTAGCCACGTCGCCCGGCGGAAAACAGCTACCTATTCCCAAAGAATTGTTCGTGGCTTTGGCCGACTTTATGAAGACGCGAAAGTGCCCAGGCTCCATTACCATCCAGTTCCGCGGCGGCGAAATTATTTGCGTAGAGGCCGTGGCAAAAAAGACCTATCGCGGTCACTGAGCAGTTACCCCTAGCCGGCGGACGCCAGCTGAGTTGCAAGGCCCTGATTTTCGTTGCTGAAGCAGTTCTTCAGCCCTGACGAAAGATTTGGCCCAGAGATGGAAATATTCTCTGGGCCTTTTTGTTTGCATGTAGAGCGAGTCGGTGACTCGCATAGCTGATTCTTGAGATTACAGACAGCGAGGGAATGCCCATGGCAATGTCAAAGCCCCAACCCATCAGCGCATATGTTGTTGCTCTCACGTGCGCCGCCCTCCACGGAGTGGTTGCAATTATCGTGGCCCCGATCCTGGCCATTGTTCTGTGTTCAACCGCTCCGGCCAACTTAAATATCGATAGGATCATGCTCTTTGCCGTGGCGGCCCCGGCGCTCAGCTGCGCGTTCGGGTTTGCAGCCGGCGCTCTGATGGCAGCTGCACACAACGTTTTTGCCCAGGAGCAACGCAGGGCAGTCTATAGGTTCAGCAAGAGCGAGGCGCCGGAAGTTCCGGAAGCGCCATTTGTAAGCGCGGCATAGCTGGCGTGACAAACGCTCTGCGCAGGAGAAGAGCCTCCCATTTCTCCGCTCGGGGCGGCTTCCGCCCCGTGGAGCAGCATTGTCGACGCCACCGTTTGCAATTTTTGGCGCGCCGGGTCGCCGAGAAGGCTCAATGCACCTTGAATCCCGCAGGGATGGTTGTATCCCCTGCAGCACCGCCTGGATCTTTGCTCACCGTGAACTTCCAAACGGTATCTTGTCTTGTGCAGTTCCTCGATAGATCGCAAATGCCCGCTTTCAATCGTGCGGTATAGGTTTCTCCCGGCTTCAGCATCACGGAGTTGGGAAAGAGCCCCCAGGTCCCATCCCCGATCTGATCGATCCATGCGGAGACCTGCGCTCCACGCGAATCGCTCAGGGAGAATTTGCGATGATCTAAGCCGCGAACGGGCGCCGAGAAAGAAACTTTGACCACGGTATCCTGGTACGCGCCGCGGGCTCCGGCGAGTGGATAGGAGGCCACCCGCAACTCATTGGGCTGTTGTGGTGCGCCGGCAATCGAGATCAGCCAGTTGCCCACGACCATGGGAACAGGCGGCGCTCCCTCAACCACCGGTGGTTCCGTAGAAGGCTTGCGACCGTCGCACAAACCACCAAGCACGCAAGGCTCAAGAACAAAATTCTGGTTTGTGTCTGCCATGTTTCCCAGGAAATGCAGGGCCACCACGGCTTCAACGGATTGGTAGTAGACCGTCGCGCTTACCGCAACCGGTCCTACGGTGCCGGATGGAATTACTACTTCATAGCGATCGATGTTCTTTTCGTATTCAGGCCGTCCGCGTGGCTTCAAGCGGCTGTCGCGCAGGAAGGAGTCGTCAAACAGATCTCCGTTACCGTCGTTGTCTTTAAACTGCGGCAGGGCCGTAGAATTGTTTCGACCAATCGCCTTGCCATCTTTGTCGACGGGCAGGCCGTGCTCGTCGACTACCAGATTCAGCGGCGTCGCGTAAGGCAAATCCAGGGTCGGACACCCATCGCCCAGGGAAGCGACCGCTTTGAACTGCATGGAATATGGATCAACTGAGCCGGCAGGGATCTTCCAATTACAACCAGGAAAGTTGGGATCTACCATTTCTTCTGTTGTCAGGTTGCCGACCCCAATCGACATGCGATTCCAGACCTTGTCCTTGATCGCTAATTCCCTGCCTGTCGCCAGGTCATAGGCGTGAAGAGCGAGCCAGGCGGTGCGACCTTCAGGAAATCCCGTAGGGAAGTTGTGACCGCTGCCGGTATTGGCAATGGTAATGGAGAGCGGAACAGAACTATTCCCGGCGGCGATAGCGGGCCCATGCAGGTCCATGCTGAGCACATGCCGTAACCGGTCCCACGCCAGCCGTGCCTGCTGTGAGTAGGCGCCTTTGCGTTCAGTATGCGTCCAGAACCCGCGAGAGTAAGGGCTCCTTTCATCGGCTGAAGAAAAGCTGAACGAAGAAAGTTCCGGATACGGCGCGACGTTGCCGCTGTTGCCGACATCCTTTCCGATCAAGCCGGTCACATACGCGTTGCCGCCTACAAAATGATGCGTGAAGAACGGATGCGGCGAACCACCTTCGTTGGCCACGCGGTCGATCGGCGGCGGAAGGGGCCATCCATCCTTATATAAAGTTTGCGCCGTGCCCGGCTGCCCGTAATCCTGTTGCATATGGCAGCTCTGGCAATCACGCTTGAATCTGGGATCGAAATTCTTGTTGCCCGGTCGATCCGCGTAGGCGCTGTTGGCCCATTCCGTATAGGTGCGTTCGATCGGGAAGCCGCCCACCCATTTTCCGATTGGATTCTTGATCGGTAACGCGTTGGTTACGTCGTGGCAGGCGGCGCACATCTCAGCGCGTACAAACATCGCCTGGTGATAGCCTTTATGCTTCGCAGGGTCGATCTTTTGATAGGAAATGTCCTGCCCAAAAATCTGGCTGGTGTAGAGATCTTTTTCTGCTGGAGGAGTGTTGGTGGCCAGGGGGCCAAAGCGTTCCGGCGATCCGATCGCATGCGGCGACAGCCGATAAGCGCCGGCGCCAATGCTGTATCCCAGGTTATGTTTGGTCTTGTCCGGCACATTGAAGATGTCTTGCTTCTCAGGATCCAGCAGCTCCGAGCGTGGCTTCATACCAGGCGCGGGTATGTAAGCACTCGCGCCGGGAACATAGTTATGGAACGGAGTGGCACGCGTCTCGGCATAGGTATGGCAGACAGCGCAAATGATTCCACTCTTGCCTGAATCGGTGTTGCGATACTGCGACAACAGCGTGGCAAATGCAATCCCGGTTCCATTGTCTGATGTGGGATTGAAGTGTGGATCGCCCGGTGCATTTTCCAGATGGGTTTGCGGATCAAATTGCACTGACTTCAGCGGCACATTGTCCACATAGTCTGTTGGCATATGGCAGCGCGAACAGAAGAAATCAAGCAATGACCCAGGCCTCGACACTTTGTATTTACCTGTCCCGAGATCAAATGTGGAAGAGCATTCATCTTTGCTGGCAAAAGGATTGTGCGCGGCCTTGGCCGTGCCGTCGGGCGGCGTAGGTGTGTCGCATTCACCATTGGCTGAGGTCGCGCGCGCCAGGGCCAGAAACGCGGCCCGCCATACCGGGTCCCGCCACGAGTTCGACATCATGGAGCCGTTCCACTCATCGAAAATCTTTTGATGGCAGGTCTGGCATTGGCCGGGGCTGTCTTCCTGCTCCCAGTGATCGTGGAAAGGCGGTGGATACGCCTGCGCTTCTGCCACGACGTAAGGCGCGGCTTCGGGAAGCCGGTTAGGAATGTCATTCAGCTTGTTCTGGTCGGGTTGGTAGTAGACCAGGGCGCTGCTGGCCAGCGCGGTGGCGAAAAAAACGGCCAGCTTGAGCGTCCGCCCGTTGCCGTTGATCATCATGGCTCGACCTCGCGAAGTTCGGCAGCTGCAAACTGTTCTTTCTTTGAATGGCTATGCCAGCGTTCATATGCAAGGATTGGGTCATTGCGCGGAACCAGCGACGCTTTGCCCAGGCTGCGCGTGAAGATCAGGAAGAGCAAGGCGGCGTAGCCGCCGGCGATCGCAATTTCAGGAACACCGATCTTCGGCGCCGGCCACACCGCCGGCATCACCAGCAGATACAGATCCAGCCAATGTCCGCACAGCAACAGAATGGAGATTGTCTTCAGGATCCTCACCGTGCACTTGCCTCGCACCGAAAGCAAGGCCAGGAAGGGGACGACCCAGTTCACCAGCAGATTGAGCGCGAAGAGATAGATCCACGGACCGTTCGTGCGTGAAACATAGTGGGTCACCTCTTCCGGAATGTTTCCGTACCAGATCAGCAGATACTGGCAGACCCATATGTAGGCCCAGAAGGTGCTGAAGGCGAAGAGCAATTTTCCCAGGTCATGAAGCTGGTGATCGCTTACGGAGTGGGCGAGCGGCCCACGCTCTTTCAGTATCACCACAACCAGCGTAACTGCAGCGATGCCCTGGACCCAGGTCCCGGCAAAAACATAAACCGCATACATCGTGCTGAACCAGCGCGGATCGGTGGAAAGCAGCCAGTCAAAGGCAGCGACCGTGAGCGTCAGGGCAAAGACAGGAATGAACAACACGGAGTAGGTCGTAAGTTTCTGATGCAAAACCAGGCTCTTGCCGGGAAGGGCGTCTTGCTGGCGCGATGTGCGGCGAAACAGCCAGGCAAATATCAGCCACGCGGCAAATACAATCACGGCCCGCGCGTACACCCACTGCGGCTGCAGGTAGCGCAGTTTGCCGGCGAAGCGTGGCTCCCCAGCCATTGCGGCGGCACGGGTCCAGGGATACAAAATCTCCCGGCCGAAGAAAATCATGATGACCAACAAGATCGCAGCCGGCAGCACAGCGGCATAGGCTTCAGGGATTCTGCGCAGGCTGGCCGACCATCGAGCGCCGGTGACGCGTTGTGTAGCCAGAAAGAACATGGCTGAGACACCCGCAGAAACTACGTAGAAGCTGTCCAGCAAAAGATTGGGCCAGATGCGTTGCGGCGAGACCGTCACACCGTAGACGGCGCAGACTAATCCAGTCCCAATCAGAAAGCCGGCGGCAAAACGTCCGCGCGAAGAAAGCTGGACGGAGGCATCCTGCATCATTTGGCCTCCTTCCGTGCACTTTGTTGTGCGTCATTGAATCCCTGCAGCACACCGTGAACGTAGGTCACGATCTTCCAGCGTTCATCGAGGCTAAGCTGGCTCGCATAGGAAGGCATCTTGCCGGTTCCAAGAGTGATCACGTGAAAGACCCGCCCCGGAGGAAACTGCATCAGCCGGTCTGAGAGGTAGGAAGGTGGAGGAGGAATCTTGCCCGAGATCGGGCCGTCACCCTTGCCCTGTGCTCCGTGGCAAACAGCGCAGTAGGTTTGGAAGAGCGCCTTCCCTTCTTCCAGAGTTTGCGGCACAGCGTGATACGGGTTCTGCAATTCACGTCCTGCGCGAGCGGCTTCGTCCTCGCCGGGGCCATAGTGAAATGGATGGAAGCCTCGCGGGATGGTTCCAGCAACAGTCTGCTGGAGCGTGAGTCCATCCCGCGTTATGGAATTGGGGGCGTAAGCCTTGTAGGCCGGGCCGCGCGCCATATCGGGCATATATTCAAATGCGCGCCGCTCCGGCGTAGCACCGCAACCGCTAAGGCATGCGATAACGCTCAACGTGGCAAGAAAGTTGGATGCGCGGCTCATGAGCTCGCCTCTTTCTCTCTGATCCGGTCCGCGCCACTCTGCTCGAGAATGCGGCGGGCGCGAAGCGCATCAAAATCGTTCTCACGCCAGCGCAGGACCAGAGCAAACGCATCATTGGTGATGTCATCGGCAAATTTCGGCGCCTTCTTGCCGGGATAAAGGCGTGCGCGCAGGAAAAGCGCCGCCACCGTCGCCAGCCCCGAAAGAAGCACCGTCAGTTCGAAGCAGATAGGCACAAAAGCCAGGCTGGAGTTATCTGGCTTTCCACCGACATTGAGCGGCCAGTCAAGCACTGATGTATAGAACTGAAAAGTTAGAGCGAAGCCCAGGGCCAGAACACCAACGACGAAGGTAACCCATGGCAGCCGGCTGCGCTTTACGCCCATGGCATGATCGAGATCGTGTACCGGATAAGGGGCGTAAACGTCATAGATTCGAAAACTGTCCTGGCGAACGGCGCGCACCGCAGCCAGAAGCGCCTCAGTATCCGTAAATGTTGCGACGAGAAACTTGTCAGACACTGACGGGCTCCTCCTGCTCCTGGCTGCTGAGGGCCATTTTGTGGGCTCCATGTCCCACCACCCCTTTGATCTCCCACATCGCGATCATGGGCAGGAAGCGTATGAACAGCAGGAAGCAGGTAAAGAACAGCCCAAAGCTTCCCACGAGAATGCCGACGTCGAATACCGTCGGGTAGAACATGCCCCACCCGGAAGGCAAAAAGGCGCGATGCAACGAGACCACGATGATCACGAAGCGTTCAAACCACATGCCGATATTCACCAGGATGGAGACTGCAAAAAGAAAAACCACGCTGGTCCGCGCTTTCCTGAACCACAGGAGTTGCGGCGTGACCACGTTGCAAAGCACCATCAGATAGAAGCACCAGGCGTAAGGACCAGTCGCGCGATTGATGAAGTGGTAGCGCTCATACAGGTTGCCGCCGTACCAGGCGCTGAAAAACTCCGTGAGATACGCATAGCTCACAATCATGCCGGTCAGCATGGTCACCTTGGCCATCTTGTCCAGATGACGCAGCGTGATGTAGTTCTGCAGGTTCATGGTGTAGCGCGTGATAATCAGCAGCGTGAGCACCATGCCAAACCCGGAATAAATCGCACCAGCGACGAAGTAGGGAGGAAAGATCGTCGTGTGCCAGCCTGGCAGCAGAGACGTAGCGAAATCCATGCTGACGATGGAATGCACGGAGAGAACGAGTGACGTCGCCAGCCCAGCCAATACCAGGCTCACAATCTCATAACGCGACCATGTGCGCTGTGAGCCGCTCCACCCGAGGCTCAAAATATGAAAAACGAACTTCTTGATTCCGCCGGCAGCGCGATCGCGCAACGTGGCCAGATCGGGAATCATGCCGAGATACCAGAAGACGAGTGAGATCGTCAGGTAAGTACTGATGGCAAAGACATCCCACACCAGCGGAGAGCGGAAGTTGACCCATAAGGGGCCGCGCTGGTTCGGGAAATAGGGAAAGATGAAGAACGCATCCCAGGGGCGGCCCATGTGAATGGCCGGAAACATCCCGGCGCACATGACGGCGAAGATGGTCATCGCTTCCGCGGAACGGTTAATCGAGGTGCGCCACTGCTGGCGGAAGAGCAAGAGAATGGCCGATATCAACGTGCCTGCATGTCCGATTCCGACCCAGAAAACAAAGTTCGTGATGTCGAACGCCCAGCCGACGCTGTTGTTCAACCCCCAGATGCCGATCCCTTTGGCAAAGAGATAGCTGACCATTCCACCCAGGTTCAACAGCGCGGCAAAGGCAATCGAAAAACAGATCCACCAGCCCTTTCCCGGACGCATCTCAAGAGGCCGTGCGATATCGTCAGTGATCTGGCGTAGTGAGGGACTGCCATCTACCCACACGGGCGGCGGCAGCATGGGAACATGGTGCTGGGACACTTCTGCCGGCGCCTTGCCGTTGACTCGGATAACCGTACTGCTCATGCGTGCTCCTTACGTGGTTCTGACCGGATTACGGACTTTTTTCAAATAGCTGACGTTGGGCCGTGTTCCCAGTTCGTCGAGCACCTGGTAACGCCGTTGGCTGTGTTGCAATTGCGCGACGCGGCTGTTGGGTTCCTTGAGATCGCCGAAGACAATCGCCTGTGTGGGACAAGCCTGCTGGCATGCGGTTTGGATATCGCCGTCCGCCAGTTCGCGCCTGCCCTGAAGCGCAACGTTCTTGGCGAGCTGAATACGCTGCACGCACATGCTGCACTTTTCCATCACGCCGCGTGAACGCACGGCGACGTCAGGATTCAACACCATGCGCCCGAGAGGGCTTTCCATGTTGAAATCAAATTGCGGGTTGTCCGTGTAGTTGTACCAGTTGAAGCGGCGCACTTTGTACGGGCAGTTGTTCGCACAATAACGCGTACCGATGCAGCGGTTATAGACCTGCTGATTGAGACCCTCAGAGCTGGTTGTGGTGGCGAGCACGGGGCAGACGGTTTCGCACGGCGCATTCTGGCAGTGCTGGCACATCATGGGCTGGTGAACCGCCACCGGATCTTCTTCAGGCCCGCTGTAATAGCGGTCAAGCCGGATCCAGTGCATGATGCGAATGCGCTCGATCTGGTCTTTCCCGACAACGGGAACATTGTTCTCCGCCTGGCATGCGACCACGCATGCTGAGCATCCGGTGCACGCGTTCATGTCAATCGCCATGCCCCACGCGTGCTCTCCTTCGGGACGTGCCGCCCAGAGCGTCGGAAGTGCTGGTTCAATGCCGACCTCACTACTCTGGTGGAGTTCTTCCAATGAGGTCTCAAGCACGATTGGCCGGCCCTCCATGGAAAAATGGGTTTGCGTTGTGGCCAGTTTTTCGCTGCGTCCAGTTTTTTCCAGCGTGACTTCGCGTGCGCTCAGGAGTCGATAACCGTCTTTGACTCGCAGCAGCGGATACGCGTTGACGCCGACATTTTGCCCGGCCCGGCCGACCTTGTTTCTTCCATGGCCCAGAGCGACTGAGATCGTCTGCGCGTGTTGTCCCGGCTGGATGAATATCGGGACTTCAATTTGTTGTGTTACGGTTCTCAGCCGCACAACGTCGCCGTCGGTGAGTTTGAGTTTTGCAGCCGTGGCCGGCGCAATCGCAGCGCAATTGCCCCAGGTTACTTTGCTGATGGGATCCGGGAGTTCCTGCAGCCATGGATTATTGGCGTGGCGGCCGTCACGAAGTGCGACGCTCTCATAGAGATCGAGTTCGTAGCGATCTGCGGAACCTGCCTGCCGGTGTTTTGCTTGATCTTCACGGATTGAATGAACCGCTGCTCTCCAATTACCCTGAATCCTGGGTTCAGTCGCCGGATGCAAAAGCGGCAAGACCACCAGCCCCTCCTGCAGCGAACGGTCCCAGAAGCTCTGGAAATCCGGCACTCCTCTTTGCCGCCGAAAAATATTCTTCTGCCAGTAATCGCGCAGATAGGTGTAGTAGTCAGCCGGCTCGTGCCCCAGCCACTTCAGCAGGCTCTCCTGCGCTGAGCGTGTGCCGAAAAGCGGGGCGATCAGTGGCTGGGCCAGGCTGAAATGCGTTGCTACCGGTTCCGCGTCACCCCAGGCCTCCAGGAAGTGATGGTCAGGGCACACAGCATGAACGTGCGAACTCGTCTCATCGCGACGATCAGAGAAGGAGACCGAGAGCGGCACTTTTTCCAGGCCGCTCAGGAACCTCGCTGGATCGTGATAGTCATACGCAGGGTTTACACCCAGCATGAACAGCGTATGCACCTCTCCCCGGTTCATTTTCTCGACCAGATCCGACATCGCCTGATCGTCGCCATTGCGTTGCAGGGAGGGTCGAGTCAAGTCAATGATTTTGCCGATATTTCCCAGCATGACGTTCAACGTGTTCACGACGATTTGCACGGTGACGTCATTGCAGCCGCTGATGACCAGCGATTCGCCACGATGTTTCCAGAGTTGTTCGGCAACAGCATCGAGTTTGCGGGAATCGATCGGATCTTCTATCGGGCCGATCCCGGCATGGCCGCCTCTGCGTGCAATGCGCGCCAGCAGAGCTGCCGCAACCGGGCCCAGATCAGACTGGGCCACCGCAATGCGAAGGTCGGCATTGCTGCCGGTGACCGACATACCAGATTCAAATTGAATGTGGAGTGAAGGCGCGTCTTCTGGCTTGCGTCCGTTCGCATACTGACGGGTAAATTCCACAGGAGAGAGCCATGTGCCCAGAAAATCCGCGTCGAGACCAACAATGACCCGCGCACGGTCCAACGCATAGTGTGGAACCACCGCCAATCCGAACGACTCTTGATTGGCGGCACGCATGGCGCTCAACGAAGTTGCGTCGTACTCAACGTGAAGAAAATTTGGATGGCTTGCTCGCCATTCCGAGATGATTGCCCGGGTTGAGGGGCTGTTGATCGTGCCGGAAAGCAGCACGATGGAACCCGAACCTGCCTTCGCGGTTGCGACCGATTCTGCGACGCGGCGGTCCAGCTCCTCCCAACCCGCTGGTTGCCCCTGCCAAAGCGGGCCGCGGAGGCGCTCGTCATCGTACAGCGAGAGCACCATCGCCTGTCCGGTTGCGCAGGTGCCGCCGCCGAACAACGACGATTCGGCGTTGCCCTCGATCTTGATTGGCCTCCCGTCTCTCTGCTTGGCCAGCAGGCTGCAGGATGCGGCGCACCCGCGGCACGTGGTTGCATACCAGTTGGCGACGCCGGGAACGAACTGATCACTTCCGACCAGCAAAGGGATGGCATTCTGCACCGGTGCACGGCATCCGGAAAGGCCCGCTGCGGCCAGGGTAAAACCCATCAGGGCGAGGAAGTCCCGGCGTGTGGTTCCGGACTGGCCCGCGGCCGGCAGCCCGCCGGGAAATTCTCCTGAAGAGCGTGGACCGTTTTGAAGTTCGGCTACGCTCTTCCAGTAAGCAGGCGCTTCCTGAGGCTGAATCTGAACAAGCCGCTCCTTCGCGCTCTTACACGAGGCGTAATGGCCGTGACTGTCTGAATCACTCATCGATATCTCCAACCCGCATTGCAGTCGAACTTTCGCCAGCTCAGTAGTGACAGCTGGCGCAATCCAGGCCGGCTGTGGGTTTCTGCTTCTGTTTCAGGCTCAGCGCTGCGCGCTCAAAATCGTTGACCGGCACCTTGGCATGTTCACGATGGCAGCGCAGGCACCAGCCCATGGTCAAAGGCGAGACCTGCTCAACGCGATCCATTTTTTCCACTGCTCCGTGACAGCTCTGACAGGCCACGCCGGACTGCACGTGCTGACTGTGATTGAAATAAACAAAGTCGGGCAGATTGTGGACCTTCACCCAGCGAATGGGCTGTGCAAGATCGACGGCCTCTTTGAGCTTTTCAATCTCGACGGTCTGTTTCTCAAGAACGTTGTGGCAGTTCATGCATACGCTGGCGGGCGGGATTCCAGCGTGGCGGCTGGTACGCGCGGCAAAGTGACAATAGAGGCAAGGAATCTGGTTATCGCCGGCGTGTACCTTGTGAGGAAAGGCAATGGGCTGTGCAGGCGAATAGCCTTGATGTATGCCGATACGCGAAAGCTGCCACGCCCCTGCTCCAGCGGCAAGAACCGCTCCCAGCAACGCCAATAGCGCCAGTTGTACTCGCATGGGTCGCTAGTCCTCCTCCGGCCAGAGCCACCGCGCTGGATTGTGCCGCCGCAACCACTCCTCCGCACCGCTCCCAATCGCTGAAATCGGCCGCGCAAGTGACTTCAGTCCGGCGTTCATCCCGAAGACAAGGAACGCCGCCAGGCGAGTAAGCGGCAGGACCGCGATGGCTGCAAAGGTCGAAAAGACATGCAGGCGCACCACAAAGGGCATTTGCGCCGCGAGTTCGCCAGCCGGATCGGCGCGCAAGAGAGAAACAACGTATGGGGTCAAGATCAGGGCGCCCCAGGATGATGCCCAGCGATAGAAAATTGCCATCAGTATGCCGGAGAGAATCCCCACCAGCAGAAAAGTAATGAAAGCTGTGTCTGAAAGTTCGGTGATCGGAGACCGGTTGGAACGGCTGAGATGTCTCCACAAGAGAGTGGCTGCTCCAGCCATTGCGGTAAACGCTGCCGTCAACGCAAACGCCTCAAGCACGTAGAGCCGCTCCGGACGACGGTTCCAGGCAAGAAGCGTTTGCGGGAACAGCAGGGCGCCAGCGTGTACCAGGAGCAAGGCAATTACGCTTACGCGCCACCACCAAGAGCCGCGGAACACGGCCCAGGCTTCAGACATTTCTTCTTTTACAGCCGCTGTATTTTTTCGCTCCAGAACGTAGCGCACCGCAGTACCCGTCACAAACAGGGTCGCGGCGATATAAGGCCAGGCAGAAAAGAGCAAGGTTCGATTCACGGCTTTTGTCCCTCTCCCTGCCGCGGCGATCGCGATGCAACCGATGAATTCCCATTCGTAGGATTCGTGGCACGTTGCGAATCCACGCCTTGAGCCGAGGCGCGTGTCGCTTGCTCCAGAGCCATTCGGCGAAGAAACGACTTCAACGCAAACGATTCTTTGGGGGTAAGGTAACGGGCAGCAGGATTGGCCGTGCGCCATTGAAAACAAGGATGCCGGAGGAATTCAGTGAGAGCGCGGTCCTGATAGCGAACGTAGGTTTGCGTGAGTTCCGGTCCAAGAGAGCCACCCCATGGCAGACCCTGGATGGAATGGCAGGTGATGCAGGCCTGCGCTCCGTATTGCAGCGAATCCCGGCCGGAGAATAGCCGCCGCCCATGTTCAATCTCACTGGGAGCTGCCAGTTCTGCATTGCGTTCGTCGTCCGGTTTGATGTCCGGACCACCGACGGCCAGGTAATCAAGAATGTCATTGACCTGCTTTTCTGACAGGTCTGTCCAATCCGGCATGCGCTGTTGCTTGAACTCGGCAAACAAGTTCGTGGCAGTAGGGTCACCGGACTTGATGACCGTGGAAGAAGAATGGATGAACTTAAGCAGCCAATCATGCTTGCGACGTTCGGTCACGCCTTTCAAGTCCGGACCCACCTTGATGCCTTTGCCGTAGGTATGGCAGGCGGTACACCGCTTGCCAAAAATGGCTGCCGCTTCAACAGAAAATTTCACTCCGCTGCTTGCGTCTTCGGCGGCCAGCGCACTGTGCATCACGCCAGCCACTGCGATCAGCAGGGCCGGCGCAATACGCATGATGGCTTTGCCGAATATCACTGCGAAACTTGCCTCCTCATCAGATCCATTTGATCGAGCGTGCCAGTTGGCACAACGACTTGTGCTCTCGGCCTGTAAACAAAAAAATGGCCCAGAGAGAAATCTCTCCAGGCCAAATTCCTGCCTTTTCCAGGTGTTCCCGGGGGCATCAATCGGGGCCCAGCTCACGTCAAAAACGATGGTTATACGAACTTACACATCAGAGCTCTTCTCATCAACCGCTTGGCGCCTTTCCCGGCTCCCTGCGCGTGTGAACGATTGGGAATGCGAGTGCGGCCGCATTGCAAGGACCTTGAATAAAAAAACAAATGGCCCAGAGACCACTGCGTCTCTGAGCCAAATTCCTGTCGTCCGATGATCATCGGAACAAAAAATCAGGGCTCGTCAAGCTATAACGCTGAAACTTATATACAAAAGTTGAAAGAATGTCAATCGGTCCATGCGGCCGATTTGTTAGAGCATGCATCCAGCTGCGCTACGCGGCGCATGGGGAAGGATAAATTGGCCCAGGTGTCAGGGTTCAGAGATCCGGAAACAGAAATCGGGAACTCCAAAGCCCACACTTGACATCGACGGATAATTCACTACCATATGGTTGTGGATAGATTAGATACAACATTTGCGGCTTTGTCTGATCCAACCCGCCGGGCGATGATCGAACGACTCTCGCATGGCCCTGCCTCTGTGCATGGCTTGACGGAACCGTTTGCACTCTCGCAGCAGATGATTTCAAAACATATCGCCTACCTGGTGCGGGCGCGGATTGTGATCAAGACGAAGCGTGGAAGAGAGAGCGTGTGCACGCTCAGGCCGGAGGCGATAAAGACAGTTAGCGACTGGGCGATTAGCTATCGCCGATTCTGGGAAGAGCGTTTCGACAGGCTGGATATGGTTGTGAAGCAAATGAAAAAAGCGGAGGTCAGAGATGACAAAAAACACGGTTAACGAGACAGAGCGGATGGTTGTCACCAGAGTTTTTGATGCCCCGCGCGAATTGGTTTGGAAGGCGTGGACCGACCCGAGTTACGTGATGCAGTGGTGGGGGCCGAAGGGCTTTACTGCGACCGTTTGCCAGATGGATTTTCGCGTTGGGGGGAAATTTCTCTGCTGCACGAAAGCACCGGATGGGCAGGAGTTCTGGAATGCGGTTGAATACCACGAGATTGTTCCGCACGAGAAGATCGTTTCCTTGATGTACTTTTCCGACTCGAAGGGAAACAAGATTGATCCTGCGCAGCTAGGAATAGAACATGAGGCCCTAGAGGGTGCGTACGACGTGACCATCTTTGAGGACTTGGGAAATGGCCGGACGAAACTCACTTTCATTGGAAATGAACCCATGGAGAGCGCGAAAAATAGCGGTCAATTCGAGGGCTGGAACGAGATATTCGATAAGCTTGCCGCAGTTGT
>DATBHX010000001.1:0-3674 GCA_036557225.1 Candidatus Angelobacter sp. | reverse complement strand
CAGCAGGGCAGCAAAGGCGTGCGTCAGACGGCCCGTTTTGCCGCCCGCTGGCTGCCGCTTGCTCTTGGATATTCGCTGGTGGCAGGAGTGGCGCTTTTTGCCGCGGCCCCGATGATCGCCCGGATTCTGGGCCCGGACTATGCTCAGTCCGCAATCGTACTGCGCCAGCTTGCGGTGCTCCCTCTGTTGAAAGCTTTCCAGTATTTTCTGGCGGATGCTCTGAGCGGCGCCGACTTTCAGGCGCTGCGTGTGGGATTGCAATGCGTTGCGGCCGCGCTCAATGTAGCGCTCAACCTGCTTTGGATTCCCAGGTTTGGCTGGCAAGGAGCGATATGGGCCACTTTGGTTTGCGATGGCGCGCTGGCACTGCTTCTGATGATGGCCGTGATGACGCTGCGGAGCTACGACTCGAGACCATAGTAACCTTGATCCTGCGCGGGCCCTCTCCTAACGTACCAACAGAGTTCTATCCTGCCGGCTAAAAAGATGGTAGGTTGGGCTCAACTCTTTATATGTCGTTGTTTTGTTTGTGCACGCCTGAGGTACTGGAGTCGTTTCGCCGTCCCGCGGCGGTGGTTGGCCACCCGGGCCATGAGCTCAAGGTGTTTGGGTGGATTGCCGAGCACCGTCCTCAAGTACATGTAATTACTGACGGCTCCGGCCGGCACGGAGTTTCACGGCTGCCATCGACGGCAAGATTGCTGGCGGGAGTGGGAGCGACGCCGGGTGAGGTTTTTGGATCCATTTCCGACGCTGAAATCTACGGCGCCCTGCTGGAGACGAACATTCCGTTCTTTCTCGACCTGCAGGAAAGACTTGCGGATTCCTTCATACAGAACGAGATTGATTTTGTATGCGGCGATGCCACCGAGGGGTTCAACCCTACGCACGACATCTGTCGTTCACTGGTGAATGCGGCTGTGGCGATGGCAGAACAGGCCACACGACGTCGTATCCCCAACTATGAATTTTGTCTTACGGAATGGGAGCAGAGCCGCCAGGATGTCCATGACCGGCAATGCCTGCATCTGCGCCTGGGAGACGATTTGCTTCGCCGCAAACTGGATGCCGCGCTTGCGTATGGCGAATTGAAAGACGAAGTCGAGAAGGCCATTGCTTCCCGCGGCGAAGAATATTTCCGGATTGAATGCCTGCGCAAGGTTTCGAGCCCGGCAATGGAAGACGGACCGGCGGAGAAGCCTTTCTACGAAACATGGGGCGAGCAGCGCGTCGCCGAAGGCGGATACACATCAGTGATTCGCTACCAGCAGCACATGCTACCTGTGCTGGATGCGCTGGGACGAGCAACGGGTCAAGCGCTTCCTGCCGCGGTTTCCACAATAGATCGGGCGCATTCTGCATAGACCGGATGGCGATCTCGCTTAAACGGGCAAAACATTGAAGATCCTGATCACCAATACGTGCCTGGAGGGATACACCGGCACTGAAGTTGTAGTCAGAGATCTTGCGCTGGAGCTGCAGCGCCAGGGACATATCCCGCTTGTTTATTCGCCCAGACCAGGGCCGCTCGCGGCGGAGCTTATCAGTTATGGCGTGGAAACCGTAAGCGATCTGGAGAAGCTGAGCACGGTACCGGACGTGATTCACGGCCACCACCACGCCCAGGTCATTGAAGCGCTTTTGCACTTTCAGACGGTTCCCGCACTCTATGTTTGTCACAGTGGCGGGGCTGATATCGATGAGCCTTTTTATTTCCCGCGGATTCTGCGCTATGTGGCGGTGGATAATCGCTGTCGTGCGCGGCTGGAAGGCACTCCGGGGATTCCGGCACACCGTATTGAGGTGGTGCTGAATGCGGTTGACTTGCGAAGATTTCAGGCGCGGGGCAAATTACCCACGCGTCCGCGCCGGGCGCTGATATTCAGCAATTATGCCAGCCGCTCAACGCATCTGCCGGCAGTGCGCCGGGCGTGCCGTCGCCTGGGTCTGGAGTTCGACGTGTTGGGCGCCCTTGCGGGTACAGGTGTTGACCGTCCGGAAACCGTGTTGCCGCGCTATGACCTGGTGTTTGCCAAAGCACGATGCGCGCTGGAAGCCATGGCCACCGGAAGCGCGGTTGTGCTGTGTGACTTTGCCGGCGCCGGGCCGATGGTGACGAGCGAGAACTTTGATCACCTGCGCGGCTGGAATTTCGGAGCAGGAGTACTGGTAAACCCCTTGCGGCCGGAATACATTACACCGGAAATTGAGCAGTATGATCCCGAAGATGCCGTGCGGGTAGCAGAGCGGGTGCGGGAGCAGGCTGGATTGCAAGCAGCCGCCCAGAGATGGACCAGCCTGTATACAGAGGTCGTCCAGGAGTTTCAGCGGTCAGAGCCGGACCGGGAAGGAGAACTCAGGGCGCTGGGCTTCTACTTGCGCAAATGGAGCTACGCCAAGGGCCGGGAACCGGTCTGGAACGTGATGAAAAGGCTTCGCCGGATACCGTTGATCGGCAATGAAGTGGGAAATCTTGCCCGGAAAATCGGGCAGCGCTGGTCTGGCACGTAATGTATTCCCGTCGGACAGGCTTTCATAAGCCAAAGTAGCCGGCCCGGCTATCCTTTCTTCTTAACCCCTTGGTTCTAGGCCAGAATTTCTTGCATCCGAGCGCAGAAGCTTTGCGAAACCCCAAGGGGCGAACCGCATCTATATAAGTGGAGCGATGCACAAGGCTGGGGCGGGATATCTTCTTTGTTTTGCGACATGTGGGATGGTAAGGCGCTTTTCTTCTTGGCCGGGTTGTGTTAAGGTTAGTACTCTCGGGACGTGCGCTCACACCAACCCAAATCCCGCCGGTATTCTTTAGTGGATACGAGCACACGGCCCTGTATTGCTCACGAATAATTTGAGGCTGATAAACGAGGTCGTGGTTTGGCTCTAGACGATAAATTTGACGATATAAAAAAACTGATCGATGCAGGCAAGGAAAAGGGATATCTCACCTATGACCAGGTCAATGACCTAATTCCCGGTGATGTCCACTCCCCAGATGATCTGGATGACCTGCTCACCACGATTGGGACCCAGGGCATCGATGTCCTGGATGCAAGCAAAGGACTGCCTTCCGAACAGAAGTTTGAAGATCTGGAAGAAGGCGAGGATGTTGAACTTGATCTGACGCCGGGCGCGCTCGAAAAAACGAACGACCCCGTGCGCATGTACCTGCGCGAGATGGGCACGGTTCCGCTGCTCACCCGCGAAGGTGAAGTTGAAATCGCAAAGCGCATTGAACGCGGACAGCTCCGCGTACTCAAGGCGCTTTCACGCTCTCCCATCGTCATCAAGGAAATCCTGCAGCTGGGGGAAGACCTGAAGCGCGGCGTCCGCTCCATCAAAGAGCTGGTCGCGTTTGACGAAGAGGAGATTACCGACGAAATTGTCCAGGCCCGATTGAAAGACTTTGTCGGGCAGATCGATGACGTCGGCAAACACTACAAAAAAGTCCAGCAGCTGGTAGAGAAGCTCGAGGCCGTCCAGCAGAAGAAAAAGCCCAAAGAACATCGCAAGTATCGCTGGGCGCTGGGCCGTGCCCAGGTCATGGTTTCCACGGGGATACGCGGTCTGAAGTTCACCAACCCGGAGCGCAAGCGGCTCATCGACAAGGTGAACAAGACCGTCGACTCCATGCGTTCGCTCGAACGCCAGATCAACAATCTGGAAAAGAAGATCGA